>NZ_QPMJ01000002.1:600000-1200000 GCF_003369835.1 Halorussus rarus
GGTGTACGCCTACGGCGGGTCGGTCGGCCGCGCGCCCGAACCGATACACGGCAAGGCGTTCCCGGTCTCCCACGACGGCGAGGGCGTGTACGCGGGGCTCGACCAGGGGTTCCGCGCCGGGCGCTACCACTCGCTGGTGGCGACCGAGGTGCCCGACTGCTTCGAGGTGACGGCGACCACCGACCACGGGGAGGAGGAACTGGTGATGGGCGTGCGCCACCGCGAGCACCCCATCGAGTGCGTCCAGTTCCACCCCGAGAGCGTGCTGACCGCGGTCGGCCACGACGTCATCCGGAACTTCCTCGCCGACGTCGACTGACGGGGTTCCGTGGCGGAGCGACGGCTGTTCACTTGGCTCAGTCCTCTCGGAGTAGTCGGACTGGCGGTCCCGCAGCGCGCGCACACCATGACTGCCCTCGTTCGGAACCGCGCGAGGCGTCCGGTCGGGGTTCGTTCCGCCTTCGCACTTGAATCACAGGAGGACGCCGGCCGTGTAGACGCCGCCCACGACGACGATGGCGACGAGCAGCAGCTTCCACGCGAGGTTCAGCAGGATCCGACCGACGAGCACCACCGCGGCCAGCGCGACGAGTCCGACGAGGAGCTGTCCGAGCGGGGTGGCCAGCAGGCCGGCGAGGGCGATATTCATAGTAAAATCAACTGGTCTCCGGCCTCGTAAACGTATCGGCTAGTGGACACCGAAGTGGCCGAGGAAAACCGCATGCAGAGGCGGAGTTACGTCGTTCCTACTAAAATACCCGTCCGGTTACCTGACTACTTTCGCTCCGGTCTGCATACTCTTATTAGGGACCGGATACTACCTATGAGCGACTACGAACAGCCCCGAATCCGGCCCGTGGGAGTCCGGGGTACGGCAAGACTCATTTCCGACAGAGGCATCGCAATGCAAATTGATTTGAAGTAGTGAAAGAAATGCTTATTTAGGAGGCTTCAGAATGCAATCGCCGTCACGAATGAATCAGACGACGCCACCAGTAGGAGCGGAAATCGACGGACAGACCGCCGAGGTGACCCGACCATGAGCGGTGCGGGCGAACTCACGGCCGACGAGATCACGCTGCCGATCAAGCGAACCGAAGGGGAGACGCTCGAGGAGCGACTCACCGGCAACGCCTACCACAACATCCTGCCGGCGCGCTACCTCCGGAAGAACGCCGACGGCAATCTCATCGAGGAGCAGGAGGACCTCTTCCCCCGCGTCGCCGAGAACATCGCGCTGGCCGAGGCCGTCTACGAGGCCGAGAAGCGCGACGAGGAGGTCGCGGTCACGCCCGGCCAGCTCAAGCCCGACCACCCCCGGCGCGACGAGCTCGCCGAGGAGGTGTTCGGCGCCGGCACCGCCGCCGACGACGACGCCGAGACGACACTCTCGGTCTACAACGTCAACAAGTTCGCGTACGAGACGGTCGTGCCGGAGCTCCCCGACGACATCCGCGAGCACGTCGAGGAGGTGCGCGAGGAGTTCCAGACGCTGATGGAGGACCTCTCGTTCATGCCGAACTCACCCACGCTGATGAACGCGGGCGACGAGCTCCAGCAGCTGTCGGCCTGCTTCGTCGACTCCCCCGACGACGACATCGACGACATCCACCAGACCGCCAAGGAGGCCGCCCAGGTCTTCCAGAGCGGCGGCGGGATGGGCTACGCCTTCTGGCGGCTCCGCCCCTACGGCGACGCCGTCGGGAGCACGGGCGGCATCGCTTCGGGCCCCATCACGTTCATGCGGACGTACGACCAGATGTGCGAGACCATCGCGCAGGGCGGCGCGCGCCGAGGCGCCCAGATGGGCGTGATGCGGGTCTCCCACCCGGACGTCATCCAGTTCATCCACGCCAAGAACAAGGACGTGAGCCTCGCGCGGACCCTCCGGCTCAACGACCCCGACGACTACACCCACAACTCCTTCGTCGAGGCCTTGGAGGAGGCCCGCGAGCTCATCGACGAGGACGGCCGGGTGCCCAAGCACCTCCGGAACGCCGCCGAGGGCCACCTCTCGAACTTCAACATCTCGGTCGGCGTCACCGACGACTTCATGGAGGCGGTCAAGAACGGCGAGGAGTTCACCTTCACGAACCCGCGGACCGGCGAGCCCCACGTCGCCACCGAACACACGAAGGAGCTCTACGAGATGTTCGGCCTCGGCGAGCACGTCGAGGTCGGCGAGGAGCTGTCGGTCCCGGCCGAACTCGTCTGGGACCGCATCGTCGACGGCGCCCACGAGAACGGCGAACCCGGCGTCATCTACCTCGAGCGAGTCAACAAGGAGCACTCGTTCGACGTCGAGGAGCATCCCGACCACCGCATCCTCGCGACCAACCCGTGCGGCGAGCAGCCCCTCGAGGAGTACGAGGCCTGCAACCTCGGCCACATCAACCTCTCGACGCTGGCCGACACCGAGACCCCCGACTGGCGGGTCTGGTACGACGAGCACGGCGACGAGTACGACGACTTCGAGGAGGCGGTCGACGCCTTCCTCTCCGACGCGATGGCGTGGGACGAGTTCGACCACCGCATCGAGTACGGCACCCGGTTCCTCGAGAACGTCGTCACGATGTCGGACTTCCCGGTCGACAAGATCGAGCAGAAGGTCCGGGAGATGCGCAAGATCGGGCTCGGCGTCATGGGGCTGGCCCAGCTCTACGTCCAGCTCGGCGTCGAGTACGGCAGCGAGGCCGGCAACGAGATCGCCCGCCAGCTGATGCGGTACATCAACCACGAGAGCAAGTGGACCTCCCACGAGCTCGCCGAGGAGCGCGACTCGTTCGCCGAGTGGGACAACTCGAAGTACGCGAACCCCACCGAGTACCGCGAGTGGTTCGAGAAGCAGACCGGCCTCGACGCCGACGAGTGGGCCGACGGCTTCCCGATCCGCAACCACAACACCACCACCATCGCGCCGACCGGCACCACCTCGATGGTCGGCAACACCACGGGCGGCTGCGAGCCCATCTACAACGTCGCCTACTACAAGAACGTCTCCGACGACGTCCAGGGCGACGAGATGCTCGTGGAGTTCGACGACTACTTCCTCCGCGTGCTGGAGGACAACGACATCGACGTCGAGGCGGTCAAGCAGGAGGCCCAGGAGCAGATGGCCAACAACGAGTTCGACGGCGTCGAGGGACTCGACACCGTCCCGGACGCCATCGGCGAGCTGTTCGTCGTCACCGCCGACCTCACGGGCAAGGAGCACGCCGCGGTCCAGTGCGCCTGCCAGGAGGGCGTCGACTCGGCCATCTCGAAGACCTGCAACTTCCCGAACGACGCCAGCAAGGAGGACATGCGCGAGGTCTACGAGTACATCTACGACAACGGCGGCAAGGGCGTGACCGTCTACCGCGACGGCACCCGCAGCAAGCAGGTGCTCACCACCCGCGCCGAGAACAAGGAGTTCGCCGACGAGTCCGAGGCCGCGGCCGCGCTGGTCGAGCAGATCGAGGAGGTCTTCGGCGGCATCGAGGGCTTCCTCGACAACGAGGACGTGCGGGCCGCGCTCGACCGCGAGGTCGAGTCGCTGCTCGGGTCGGTCGACGCCGCGTCCGGTGAGGGCGGCGGCACGGGCGGGGCGTACGCCCGCGAGCGCCCCCGTCCCGACGTGCTCCACGGCGTGACCCAGCGCATCGACACCGGCTACGGCAAGATGTACGTCAACATCAACGAGGACGAGGACGGCGAGCCGTTCGAGCTGTTCATCACCATCGGCAACTCCGGCGGCTTCACCAACTCCTTCACCGACGCGCTGGCGAAGGTCATCAGCTACGCGCTGCGGTCGGGCGTCGACCCGCGCGAGATCGCCGAGGACCTCCAGGGCATCCGGAGCCCGAAGGTCGCCTGGGACAAGGGCGAGCAGATAAACTCCATCCCGGACGCCGTCGGCGTGGCGATGCGGCGCTACCTCGACGACGAGATCGACAAGCCCTACCCCGAGCAGAAGAACCTCACCGAGGTCGAGGAGGAGATCGAGGACGACCCGAACCGCGAGACCGACGGCGGCGCACGAGCCGACAGTTCGCAGGCGCCGGCCGACTCGGCGGGAACGCCGGCCGACTCGGCGGGAACGCCGGCCGACGCCGGACCCGACATGAGCGGGACCGCGGACAGCAGAGCGGCCGACCAGCAGGACATCATCGAGTCGGGCGAGAGCCCCGAGTGTCCCAGCTGCGGGTCGCTGTCGTTGTACTACTCCGAGGGCTGCAAGACCTGCGAGTCCTGCGGCTGGTCGGAGTGCTGAACCGGGCGTAAGGTCGGTCTAACGCCGTCTCTTTCTGCAGCTTTTCGTTCGACGGCCGGAGGGATTACGTGAACCGATGCCATAGCCTCTCCGGCTATGGGTCCGAATGGAGGGGCCGGGACGTTCGAGGGGACCGTCCGGCGGGTGACGACCGAATCACCGGCAGGGGAGCCGCGCCGATGCGGGGGCTGAGGAGCCCCGGCGTCCGGGGCGTCGCGTTCGTGGCGGCCGGGCTGGTCGTCCTTGTCGCGGCGTTCGGCGCGAGCTGGGCGTTCGCGCCCGACACCGACACCGTCTCGGACGCCGTCGACCCGGAGGACGCGCTGCTGGTCGGGGTCCAGGGGCCGGGTCCGAACGGCAACGTGACCGCGCTCGGGGGCCACGGAGACCTGCGGTGGGCAATCGGCAACATCATCAGCTACCAGAGCGTCCAGCGGCTCGACAACGGGTCGGTGCTGGCGTCGTTCGCCGCGGGCGACTACCGGAACTGCGGCCCCTACGAGCCGCCCTGCAAGCGGACCGGCGTCCGCATCATCGAGCACGACCCGTTCGTCCACGTCGCCTGGGAGTGGAGCTACCCGGTCCGGACCCGCGAGGACAGCGAGGTCCACGACGCCGAGATGCTGCCGTCGGGCAACGTCCTGATCGCCGACATGGAGTACGAGAGCATCTTCGTGCTGGACCCCGAGACCCGCGAGCGCGTCTGGACGTGGAACGCCAGCGACTACTACGAGGGCCCGGCCGACCCCACGACCGCCGACTGGCTCCACCTCAACGACGTCGACCGCATCGGGGAGGGCCGCTACCTCGTCTCCATCCGGAACAGGAACCAGCTCCTCGTCGTCGAGCGCGGAGCGGGCGTCGTCGAGGTGGTCAACGAGGACGGCGACCCGTCCGTGCTGAACAGGCAGCACAACCCCCACTGGCTCGGCGACGGCGCGGTCCTGGTCGCCGACTCCGAGAACCACCGCGCGGTCGAGCTCCACCGCGACGACGCCACCGGCGAGTGGGCGGTGGCGTGGTCGATCGGCGAGGTCGGGGGGATTCCGCTCGACTGGCCGCGGGACGCCGACCGGCTGCCCAACGGCAACACCCTCATCACGGACAGCCGGAACAACCGGGTGGTCGAGGTGGACCGGAACGGGAGCCTGATTGCGAGCTACACCGTCCCGTCGCTGCCCTACGAGGCCGACCGCGAGCCCTACGGCGAACCGTCGGCCGGGTCGGTGTCGGCCTACGGGAACGGGAGCCTGGCCGAGGTCGGTGCGTCCGACGAGGAGGTTCCGGTGCTCTCGACGCTGCTCGCGGGCGCCCGGCACGTCGTCGCGCTCCCGTACTGGGTGTCGGAGCTCCACCTCGTGGTGGTGGTCGTCGCCGCCGCGCTCTGGCTCCGGGGCGGCTACCTGCTGGCCCGCGCCGGATTAGGGAAACAGTGATGGCCTTCGCCGAGCGACTGTGCCCCATGAGCGAGGACGCGCGGTCCGACGTCCGACCGGACGAGACCGAGCCGGGCGGCCGCCCGTGTCCGATGTGCGAGGAGCCGATGTACCACCGCCACTGCAAGTACGTCTGTCCGAACCACGGCGTGATCATGGACTGCGCCGACACCTTCTACTGACTACTTCATCGTGACCCAGGTCAGGAACCCGACCGCGACCAGCTGGAGCGTCCGGAGCACGAGCACGGCCTGCTGGACGGTCGGATCGCCCGAGTAGAGCATCTTCATGCTGAAGAAGAAGTAGAGCGCGACCACGTTCTCGACGAGCATGACGCCGCCGAAGGCGACGAGGCCGAGCAGCAGCGACGAGCGGAACTTCCGGTAGTTGCGGACCCACACGGTCGTGAGCAGACCGAGCAGGAGGATGTTCACGACCGCGATTCCGCTTGCGAGTTGTATCGTGCTCATGCTATGTCCCTCTCATTCGATGTGCTCCGTGATCTCCTCGAACGCCTCGCGGTGCTGCTCGAATCGGTCGGTGAGGAAGTAGAGCTTCCCGTACTCGTTGTCGCCGGGCTCGACCACGCCGTGGTCCTCCAGCACGTCGAGGTGGTGGCGGACCGTCTTGTACCGGACGTCGAGCTCGTCGGCGAGCTGGTTGGCGTTGCGTGGGCGCTCGGAAAGCGCGCGGATGAGCCGCGCGCGGTTCTCCCCGCCGCGGGTCGCCGTGAGCAGGTACCAGAGCGCCTTGTCCATCGCGCTGCCCCTCGATTCTCAACCACGGACCTTATAGCTACGGCTCGATTCGCCGCGATACCCAGCCGGTCGGCCCGCTCGGGAAGGCGTCGCGCTGTTTCTTGGGCTGGAGGTTCCCCTCGCCGTCGGTCGCCCGGACGACGACCTGATGGGGGTCGGAAGCTTCGTAGGTGTACTCCCACTGGCGCCACGCGTCCTCGGCGGACTGCAGTCGGGGACCGGACTCGGTCCCTGACGCGCCGCCTGCCGAGTCCTTCCGTCCGGCGCCGGCCGGGAGCGGGTCCGAGAGGGTCGCCTCGTCCCACGAGTCGCCGCCGTCGGTCGAAATCTCGACTGTCCGTATCCCTCGGGTGCCGGCGTAGGCGTGGCCGCCCACCTGTATCGACCCGTCGTCGCGGTGGTTGACGGCGTGGAGCTTCGCGACGGTGTTGACCGGGCCGATGCCGTGCCAGCCGCGCCGTTCCCAGTAGCCATCCATCTCCTCCTCGAGCACCTCGATCTCGGTGAGCCACTTGACGTTGATCTCGCCCCAGTGGCCCGGAATCAGCGCGCGCACCGGGTAGCCGTGACCGCGGGGGAGTGGCCGGCCGTTCATCTCGAAGGCCAGGAAGCCGTTCCGGAGGGCCGACAGCGGGAACTCCTCGAAGTAGTCGTCCGCGGCCCGCAGCATCACGCAGCAGTTGCCAGAGGCGTCGATACCAGCCGACTCGAGCAGGTCCATCACGGGCACGCCGGTCCAGAGCGCAGTGTCCATCTTCTTGCCGTTCAGCCCCTCGCCGACGCACCGGAGGGTGACGAACCGGTGCTCGACCGAGTCGGACATACCGGCGATCTGCTCGAAGTCGAACTCGGTCTCCTCCTCGACCGCGCCGGTCACGCCGAGCGTCCACTCCTCGCGGTCGACCGTCGGGTCGACGCTGTTGATGTCGACCTGGTAGAACTGCTCGCTCACGAGCGGTTCGATGCCCTCGACGTCGAGCGAGCGCGACGCCGCCTCGCCGAGCAGCGAGTCGACGTCGGCCGCGACCTCGCCGTCGTCGGCCGGGGCGGGCACCTCGCCTCCCTTGCCGGAGCCGAGGACCGCGCCGACGCCGCCGACCGCGAACGCGCCCGCCATCGCCCGGAGGACGCGCCGCCGGGCGACGGTCGGTGCGGCGGCGTCACCGCGGCTCGGGCCGAGGCCGACCGAGGCGATGCCGACGACGAGCCCCGCGCCCGCGCCGGCCGCGAGCGCGGAGGTCGCTGCCCCGACCAGCGCCACCGCAGCGGCGACGCAGCCGACGCCGGCGACCGGCCACGCCGGGACCGCGAACCGGTCTGCCAGCGCGGCCCCGGCCGCGGCCGTCGCCGCGAACAGCCCGACCGCGAGCGCGAGCGCCAGCAGGAAGCCGAGCTGGTGGCCGAGGTCGCCGAGCGTCTGTATCGACCACGTGATTACCGCGTCGGGGGTCGACGCGACGACGAGGTCGGCGACCGGTGCGGCGACGAACGCCGGCGTCCGACCCACCGCCGCGTACGACCCGCCGACCGCCGCGACGCCGGCCGCGACCGCGACGACGCCGGACGAGAGCAGGCTCCGCACGCGGGACGCGTCGCCCGAACCAGGGTCGCCGGTCACGGTCGCCTCCGCGCGACGAACAGCGCCGCCGCGAGCGCGACGACCGCCGCGCCGACGCCGAACCCGGGCACGAACGCGCTCGACCCGTCGTCGGGCGTGGCCGTGCCGTCGTTCATCGAGTCGTCCATGCCCTGCTCGGTCGTCTCGTCCATCGAGCCGTCGCCCATCTCGCTTGTGGTGTCGTTCATCGAGTCACCGCTCATCGACCCGTCGGCCATCGACCCGGACGCGCAGGTGGTCGTCTCGGAGGCCATCGAGTCGGTCGTCCCGTTCATCGATTCGTCGCCCATCATCTCGGTGGTCTCCGCCATCGAGTCGTTCCCCATGGATTCGTTCTCCATCGACTCGGTCGTTTCGCTCATCGACTCGTTGCCCATCATCTCGCCCGACTCGTTGTTCATCGAGTCGTCCGCCATGGACTCGGTAGTCTCGTTCGCCATCTCGCCCATCGACTCGTTCCCCGTGGACTCGTTGGCCATCGAGTCGTCGCCCATCATCTGGGTCGTCTCGTTCATCATCTGCGCGGTCGTCTCGTCGCCCATCGTTCCGTCACTGGTCGTCGTGGCGCACTCGGTCGTCGTCTGGGCCGCCACCGGAGCGACGCCGGCCGTCAGCACGACCAGCGCCACCGCGATCGGAGTTGCGAAACGCATGGTTCTACCGGCGACAGCCACCCTAAAAGGAATTTTTCGGACTCTCGCCCACTTCGTGAGGAGTCGGGTGAGACTCTCTTCCAATTTCGTTCCGAGTGCGACCGCCGCGGGCGGTCGGCGTCGTATCGGTGCGGCACTCACCGCGTCGCTACCGCCGGGCGGACGCGGCCCGGTAGGCCGGCCCGGCGAGTAGCGCCACCGCCACCGCGCCCGCCGCGGCGATGAGTTCCCACCCGACGGCGCTCAGGCCCGCGGTCGAGAGCCGGTCGAGCGACCCGCCGGCCAGGACGGCCGCAACGGTCCACGGCACCTCGCCGACCGCGGTCCCGGCGACGAACGCGCCGGTCGAGACGCCAGAGAGGCCAGCCGCGGCCGAGACGGGGTCGGAGGGCGCGGGCGCCAGTCGGGAGGCAACCATCCCGCGGAGGTCGCCGGTTGCGGCGAAGAACCGCTCGCCGGAGTCACCGAGGCGCCCGACCAGCCCCGACCCCGCACCGACGTAGCGCGCGGCGAGGAAGGGGAGGAGCGCGCTCCCGGTCGTCCCCGCGAGCGCGACGGGAAAGCCGACGACCGGGCCGTAAGCGTACCCCGCCAGGATGGCGACCAGCGTGGTGGGCCACGCGAACAGCGGGCGGACGAGATAGACGCCGAACAGGAGCGCGCCGAAGGCGACCGGCCGGTCTGCGAGCCCCCGGGCGGTCCCGAGGAGGTACTCCGGCCCGGCGAGGAGGCTCGCGGCCGCGACGGCGGCGAGGAGGGCGAGGCCGACGGCCTGCCGGCGGACGAACGCGGTCATCGCCGGGGGTTTCGGTCCGGCAGGTAACTGCTTTTTGGGTCGCGACGGCGGTCCGGGCCGCTTCGCGCAAGGTTTAATCCGGCTCGCGGGCGAATCGGGAGTGATGGCCGACGACGAGGACCCGGCGAACGGGGGTCGCGCCGGCGACTCCGGAGGTGGGCGCTCCGCTGCCAGGGCGGGGGGCGACCGCGAGGGGGCCGACACCGGCTCGGACCCCGACCCCGTCGAGCTGGGCGTCGAACTCCTCTCGAAGCTCGAACACCCGGAGCTGTCGGTCGCCGAGGCGGTCGACCGGATCGAGACCGTCACCACCCATCCCGCGACCACCCGGAAGATCCTCGACGAGGCCGAGAAGCGCGGCGTCATCGAGCGCGAGGACGGCATCGTGAAGACGACCGGCGGGGGCTACGTCAGCTTTCAGAGCGAGGTCGTCACGAAGGAGGGCGAGTTCTCGTGTCGGCGCTGCGGCGCGAGCATCTCGACGGGCTACTTCATAAAACTCGACGCCGGCGAACACGGCGCGTTCGGTCCCGAGTGCATCCGGAAGGTCACGGGGCGGGACTGACTGAGAGAACAGAAAGCGAACGTCCGGGGTGTGCCCGCCGGCGACCGGACGGGAGTTCAGCGACCGCGGCTCAGTTCCTCGATGAGCTGTTCGAGCGTGCGCTGCTGCTCGGCCAGCAGCTCGTTCTGGCGCTCGACCGCCTCGGTCAGCGCGGCGAGCTGCTCGTCGGTGTCGTCGGTCTCGACCGACGAGCTCGCGGGCTCGAAGCCCGAGTCGGCGAAGCCGCTCGACGAGGCCGACTTGTCGGTCGCGCTCCCAGCGTCCTCTCCGGCGTCGACGGACCCGGCGTCTCCGGCGGTCAGGGGCGCCTCGTCCGCGTCGGCGGACCGCTCGGCGTCGTCGCCCGCCGACGTGTCGGCGGGTTCGTCATCGGTCGCCGCAGCATCGGCCGACGCGTCGTCAGTCGCAGCGGCGTCGCTCGCGCCGGCTTCGGTCGTCGCGACGCTCGTCGAGTTCGTCCCGTCGTTCGCGGTCTCCTCGGTCGCACCCGCGGTCGCGGCGGCGGCCTGCGCCGTCGCATCGCCCGACTCGGCGGCGGCCGACTGTTCGCCGGCGGTCGAGCGCTCGGCGTCGCCGCGCTCGCCGGTGGTCACGCTGGTCTCCTCCTCGATGATGGCGCCGTCCTCGTCGAGCTCCGGCGGGTTGGCGTCGATGGGGTCGACGCCGCCGCCGGCCAGCGGGTCGTTCTCGTTGGCGGGCTCGGTCGCCTCGTCGGGGTCGCGCTCGGCCTCGGCGTGGTCCTCGGGGTCGGCGTGCTGGCGGGCGAACTCCTCGTAGGAACTCAGGCCGTGGTGGTCGAGCAGCGCGCGCTCGATGCGTTCGCGGACCTCGCGGGTCTGGTCGCTCGGGGTCTTGATGCGCTGTGGCCGGCCGTCGCTCTCGATGATGATCTGGGAGGAGACGCTCCCCTCCTCGACGTCGAGGGCGGTCACGTCGTCGAAGTGGAACTCCTCGTAGTCCTCGTCCCAGACCGCGGCGCCGACGTGCTTGACGACGCGGTCGCTGGTGATGACCAGCGTGAGCTCGCTGAACTGGTAGGTCTGCTTGACCGTCTCGTCGGGGCCGGTCACGCCGGCGGCGTTGAGCACGCCCGCCAGCACGGGGTGGAGCGCCTCGTACAGCCGGTTGCTCGGTACCTTGAACTTCGCCTCGCCGTCGATGCCGTAGTCGAGCTCGACCGCCGACTTGCGGCGCCCCTCCGAGATCTCGATGCGTTCGGCCTCGTGGGGGTACTCCTCGACCGACTCGTCGCTCAGCAGCCCGTCGGCGTGGTAGATGAGCGTCCGGGTCCGGGTGACGTAGAGGCCGTCCTCGCTGCCGAGCGAGACGTGGGCCGCGACCTGTTCGCCGTCGAGCTGGGACTGCACGATTCCGGGAACGTCCATGCAGACGTATGATTAGCCCCCCGGCTTAAATCCGCCGGGTGAGTACCGGGGCGGTTTCGTCTCCGCGAGATGGACCGATTACGGCCCCTCAGCGGTCGAATCCGCCGGGTCGATCGGCGCGGAAATCGCCGTGCGCCGGAGTCCCGAACCGGCGGGAGATGAGAACTTTAAAGAGCAGCACCCGCCTACCCAAGACTGAGCCCGGGTGGCTTAGCTGGACATAGCGCCGCACTCATAGGGTTACTGAGATTCGGTGCTCAGGCCTTGGAAGCCTCCCATGCCCGTGAGGCCCGCCGAGCCTCGTACCTGGGTCATGCGGAGATCGAGGGTTCGGAGCCCTCCCCGGGCATCCGTCCGTTTCTGTCGCGGTCATTCCGACGTCGAATCCCCGCCGAGTATCGACGACGGCGTGTCGGAACGCGCGAAGAGGTCACCGTCGGAGATGCCTATTTTTATGCTGTCTCACTCTTCACGCTACGCTACGACATGAGGAATTCTGGAGCAGTGCTCGCCGTTCTTCTGGTCGCATTGGCGGGGTGTTCTGGGATGGTCCAAGAGCGACCCGGGACGACTACCGCCGAACCGACGACCACGTCGCCTCCCGCACCGGCGACGTCGACATCGACGGCGGACGCCGAGACGACGGTCCCGGCGACGACCGGCGGAACACCGACCGTGACGACGACCACCCGTCCACCGTCGACCCCACCGGGGACTCCCTCGTCGGGCAATCCCTGGGGGAAGAGGACGGTCACCGTCGCGGTCTACAACTACGCGAACGAGTCGCGGCACGTCGCGCCGCTCGTCGAACGAACCCTGGAGTACTGGAACGAGAACGCCGCCCGGTACGGCGACTACGCGGTGCGGTTCGAGCTCACCGAGGGTGCTGACGCCGACATCCACCTGGAGTACGTCCACCGGATCGCCGAGTGCGGTCACGAGCGGAGCAACCGTTCCGTCGGATGCGCGCCCGTGCTGGAGTCGGGAACGACCGCTGACCCGTTCGAGACCGTCCGGATCGTCGCGAGCTACTCGAACGAATCGACCCTCCAGATCATGAGACACGAGTTCGGCCACGTCCTCGGCATCGAACACGGCGAGGAGCCGATGCCGACGATGCGGGCGCTCAGCCGGTACCGGCACCTCGCCCGGCCGAACGCGACCGAGCGACCGGTCCCGTGGGCCGACCCGACGCTGTCGGTCCACGTCGACGCGAGCAACGTCTCGTCGGGTTCGCGCGACGAGGTGGACGCCCAGATCGGACACGCGCTGCGCTACTTCGAGACCGGCGCCGAGGGCAGCGTCCCGGAGAACGTCACGTTCGTCCGGACCGAGAACCGGACGAACGCGGACATCCGAATCGCGTTCCACGACGACGCCTTCGACTGCTACGGCGAGGAGACTGACGAGGGGTCCTGCGGGACGTCGTGGGGGTACAACACCGACGCGGACGCCGCCTTCGAGTACTACTCGGACTGGACGATTCGGCTCCGGGGCGTCGACGACGACGCGGTCGGCTGGCACGTCGGATACTGGCTGACCGAGGCGCTGGGGCTCACCGAGGACGAGCGTCCGTCGCCGTTTCGAGACGCGACCTACCGCGACCGCCGCGACGACTGGTGGGAGAGCGACGGATAGCCCGGCTCGGCACCCGGTGGTCGACCGCTGACACGTCCGGTCAGGCGGTCCCTTCGACGCCGCCCGACGTCGCCTAGACAACGCCTGATTACCATCGGTCCGGTCCCGAGTATCGTCCCATTTCTGAGCGAAAATACGAATCGAGAAAAACGCACAGAGACGGTTCTAAATTTTATGCGGGCGTCAGAGACGTTTTTGAAACGTACCGTTCTCACTCGTTTTTGCGCGTTCGCGGGTGAACTGTGATGAAATCGCGCTAACACTCTCGGCGTTATATGACCCTCCCGGTGGAATGATACGTCGAGGTCGAACCGCCCATGCCCGAATCCACCCTCCAGAACGAGAACAACTCCGCCATCGGCTCCCCCGCGGACGCCGGCGAGGCGACCGGCGGGAGGCAGCGACTCGCCGCGCTGTACGACCGCTACCGGAAGCACGCACTCACGACCCCGCTCGAGGTGGTCGGCTTCTGGTCGGCGATCGCCCTCCCGTTCCTCTACCTGCCGCTCCTGCTGTCCGGCATCTCGACCCAGGGCGAACTGCTGACGTTCGTCGGCCTCATCGTCCTGAACCTCGCGGCCTTCCTCGCCGGCCACGGTCACAAGCAGGAGTAGCACCGCTTCGGCCCTCCCACTCGCTGTCCTCGCCCCTGGGTCCCCGCCGCCGGTCCCCGCGAACCTCACCGCTGCTCTCTCGTCCGGCTCCTCCCCTGTCCAACGCTTCTCCTCTCTCGACTACCGTTCCACAGATCGTCTAACTACTCGACCGTCATCCTCGGTCCACTCGTTCGACCCCTTCGCACTCCGCCCTCGGGGAATCCCTGGAACAGTGGTGGTTCGCCGCAGTGGAGCGGTCCGTCGCTACCGCTCTTTGAGGTACAGCGGCACCAGCAGGCCCAGCGCGAGCACCGAGACGGTCGGGTGGGACACCGACTCGACGCCGAAGAAGTAGAGCGCGCTGTTGGCGACAACCGCGACCAGTCCGACGACGAACAGCGCGGTGGCGGCCCGCGACCGCTCGGGTCCGGACGCGACCTCGGCGTACTGTGTCCCCCGTTCGGTCATTGCTCGGTCCCATTCGGCGGGGTGTTAAAGTCCTTGTGGAGCGCAGCCGCCCCGGGTTCGCGTCATCGACCGGACCGCCGCGTCGTCACCGAGGCAGAGGACGAGGGTCGCCGATCACTGCCGGGTCACGGCGGCCCTGAGCTTCGGGAGCTCCCGGGCCAGCGCGTCGCGCTTCAGGAGGCAGAACCCGGCGAAGATGACGAGGAAGCCAGCGACGGTCGTCAGGTCGATGCCCTCGCCGAGGAACCACCAGCCCGAGACCGCCGCGAACACCGGCGCGACGTACGAGACGAGGTTGATCTCGATGGGGCCGAGCCGGTCGAGCAGGTCGAAGTAGACCAGGAACCCGAGCGCGCTCGCCGCGATGGAGAGGTACGCCAGCGCCCAGAGGGCCTCGGGCGTCCACCGGACCATGGCCAGCGACTCGCTCGGCCGGGCGACGCTGGCGACGTGCATCAGGACCGCGCCCAGCACCATCGACCACGCCTCCATCGTCTCGATGGGGAGCTCGGCGTCGATGCGTCGGGTCAGGACGCTGCCGAGCGCGAACGACGCCGCGGCGGCGAACACCAGCCCCTTGCCGACCATGCTCGAGGTGACGAGGTTGTTCGGGTCCGGGTTGCTGAGGACTACGACCCCGACCAGCCCGAGCAGGAGCCCCGCGACGCCCGCCGGCGTCAGGCGCTCGCTCGGCAGCAGGGCGCGGGCGAACCCGGTCGTCAGGACGGGACTGAGGCTGACGACGACCGCGGCGACCGCGCTCGTGACGCCGTCGTACCCCTCGCCGACGAACAGGAAGGCGTGGTAGCCCGCGATCAGCAGGGTCGCGCCGACGAGGACGAGCTGCCACTCGCCGCGGGTCCGGGGCCGCCAGCGGTCGGTCGCGTACGCGGCGTAGCCCAGCATCAGCACGCCCGCGATGTCGTACCGGATGGCGGCGAACAGGACCGGCGGGAAGTACTCGAGCCCGACCTTGATGGCCATGAACGCCGACCCCCAGACGGCGGCCAGGGCGACGAACAGCGCGACGTTCCGGTATCTGCTCACGACCGAACTGGTCGCCGCCGGAGAGTCAACGTTTCGAATGGTGACGGGGATTGCCGGTTCGAGGAGCCGTCGGGTCGAGGGGCCACCGGCGCTACGAGACCTGCTCGTCCCGGGTCCGACGCTCGTCGCGGACGGCCCGGAGCACGTCCTGGCGGGCGACGATGCCGACGAGTCGCCCCTCGTCGTCCACGACCGGCAGCCGATTGATGTCGCGCTCGTCGTCGGCCAGCAGGTCGAGGATGGCGTCGAAGCCCGTATCCGGTTCGACCGTCACCACGTCGTCGGTCATCACGGTGCGCACCGGCTTACCGGCGTGCTTGAGCATGTCGAGTTCCGTGTCGAGGTCGTCCCACGAGAGGTCGATGGCGTACTCCAGCGTCTCGAGGAACGGCGGGAAGCCGACCGGGATCCAGAGCGTCCGGTCGCTGGGCTGGAAGATGTGGACCAGGTCGTGCTGGGTCACGATGCCGACCACTCGCTCGTCGTCGTCCACCACGGGGAACCCGTTGAAGTCCGCGCGCGCGAGGCGCGTCAGCACCTCGCTGATCTCGTCGTCGGGGTGGACCGTCTCCACGTCGGTCGTCATCAGGTCGCGGGCGTTCATGTTCGAAGCCGAGGCGGCGGCGCGCCGTATCGTTTCCGGTCGCGCGACAGGTTCGGGCAACGCTTACCCGGCAGCCGACCGTTCCTCCCGCCATGGGGAACCGAGAGGATCCGGGAGAGCGTGGGCGGTACGTCTGCGAGGCGTGCGGGGAGTCGTTCGCTTCGGAGACCGAACTCCGCGACCACCTGAACGCCGTGGGGCTGGTGGAGTAGGTCGCGCGGCCCGCCGGTATCGACGGCGCCCGCGACCGAGCGGCGCGATTCGACCGGACGCTGGCCCGGGGTCAGTCGCTGGCCCGGGAGTCGCTCGCCCGGCGGTCGGCCCGGGACGGCGGCGGAATCTGGGCCTCGCTCGACGCCGGGCGCTCGGGCAGGAGACACCGGTCGGTCTCGCGGTTGACGTGGGCGTACTCCTCGGGGTCGTTCGCCAGCGCGTGGGCGGGATTCTGTCCGCTGTCGAGGACGGCGGCCCGGAGTTCGCCGAACCGACAGATTCGGGCCCGGATGCCCCGCCAGTGGTTCCTGCCGGCGGTCGGCACCGTCAGCTCCCGCGGGGGCGTGTGGTCGGTCCGACGCGTCGCCAGCGCCGCGCTGTTGACGTTCGCGGCGAGGTCGTCGTGGTCGACCAGGACCCCGACGCGACACCCCGACGGCGCGCGGGCCGCCAGGACGTCGAGACCGAGGTGGAGCGCGCGGTACTCCGCGATGTTGTTGTCGGCGACGGTCTCGTCGGGAATCGAGAGGCGGGCGACCCGCTCGCCGTCGCGCGTTTCGATGATGGCGCCCAGTCCGCCGTCGCCGCTCCGGAGGTCGTAGGAACCGTCGGTGGCGACGTAGAAATCGCGGTGGTGCGTCCGCGGCGGGTGGGCGATGTGGGGCGTGGGCGATTCGTCGAACAGTGCCCGAAGTGGGGAGGAACGGCCGTGAACGGCCATACCACACTTTCGGTTTGGCATGTCTTAAAGCTACGGCTCGTAACGGTCGGTTCGGAAAATGGAGCCATTATCGCGTTAGTCGGCGGCAACTTACCCCTACGCTTAATGGGGATAATGTCGTGGCTACCCTCTCATGGGGGAGAACAACGACGCGACCAGGCGGTCAGTTCTGAAAGCAGTGGGCGGTGCGGCGGCGGCCGCCGCCGCGACGGGTGCAGCGAGCGGACAGGAGACCACGACGTCGGGGAGCGGCGGGCAGGAAACCACGACGTCGGGCGGCGACCTGCCCGACGACTTCCCGGTCACCATCACGCAGGGCCAGATGCCGACGACGCTCGACCCGCAGAACCACCGGTCGACGCCGACCGATAACGTGGTCCTGCACGCTTACGAAGGGCTGCTCGGTCGCGACCAACAGGGCAAGATCGTCCAGAAGCTGGCGACCGGGTACGAGCGCCAGGAGCCGGGGCGGGTGCGGTTCCAGATCCGGGAGGGCGTCACGTTCCACGAGGGCGGCCAGCTCACGCCCGAGGACGTGGCGTTCAGCATCAACCGCGTCGTCCAGCAGGACGTGAGCATCGCGAGCCCGCAGGCCGACCAGCTCGCGGGGGTCACGGGCGCCCAGGTGGTCGACGGCCAGCGCGCGGTGGACGTGATGTCCGACGGCATCAACCCCATCGTATTCTCGCTGTTCGCCACCTACTGCGACATCATGCAGAAGTCGTGGGTCCAGGAGCGCTCGAGCTCCGAGGTCGCCCAGCAGATGAACGGCACCGGGCCCTTCGTGCTCGAACAGTACCAGTCCGACGTCCTGGTCCGGTTCTCGCGCAACGAGGACTACTGGCGCCGGCCGCCAGCGGTCACTCAGCTGACGTTCCGGGCGGCCACGGAGTCGAGCACCCGAGTCAACCAGCTTCTGGAGGGTGAGAGCGACGTCATCGTCAACGTCCCGCCCCAGGCGATCGGCCGGGTCAGGAACGCGAACAGCGCACGGGTGAGCGCCGCGCCGAGCACGCGCATCATCTACAACGCGATGAAGTACAACGTCGAGCCGTTCTCCAGCGTGGAGTTCCGGCGGGCGATGAACTACGCGGTGAACCTCCAGAGCATCATCGAGAACGTGCTGTCGGGCTTCGCGGACCCGACCGGCCAGCCCACCCTCGAGGGGTTCTTCGGGTACAACCCCGACACGAGCCTCTACCCGCACGACCCGGCGCAGGCCGAACAGCTCGTCGAGGAGAGCGGCCACGCCGGCGCGTCGATCACGCTCCACACGCCGGTCGGCCGCTACCTCAAGGACGTCGAGATCGCCCAGGCGGTCGCCAACCAGATCGACCAGCTCTCGAACGTCTCGTGTTCGGTCCGTCAGCGGGACTTCGCGACCCTCGCGGGCGAGCTCACCGACGGGAACATCGAGACCGGGCCGGACTTCTACCTCATCGGCTGGGGGAACGCGACGTTCGACGCGAGCCAGACCATCATCCCGCTGCTGACCTGCGACGGGGCGCTCACGTCCTACTGCAACGAGCAGGTCGACCAGCAGATGGACCAGGCCCAGAGCCAGGCCAACCAGGACCAGCGAGACCAGACGCTCCAGCAGGTCAACCAGACGCTCCACGACCAGGCGCCCTGGATCTACCTCAACCGTCAGTACAGCGTCTACGGCGTGCGCAACCGGATCCAGTGGCAGGCCCGGCGCGACGAGCGCATCGACGCCTACGCCATGGAGCCGGCGGACGGCCAGTAACATCCCGATCGATGCTCCCGCCTCGACGGAGTGATGGCTGATGGCGATTGGACGGTTCCTGCTGAAACGCAGCGCGCAGGGCGTGTTCGTCGTCTGGGGCGTCGTGACCGTGGTGTTCGGCCTGCGGTACGTAACGCCGGGCAACCCGATCACGTTCGTCGCACCGCTTGACGCCAGCCAGCAGCTACGCCAGCAGATCGCCCGGGAACTCGGGCTGACCAGGCCGTTCTACGTCCAGTACTTCGACTACATCGCGGGGCTGGTCCAGGGCGACATGGGCTACTCGTACATCCGGGGGGTCGAGGCGAGCGGCCTCATCTTCGCCCGGCTCCCGGCCACGGTCGAACTGGCCGTGGCCGCGAGCATCGTCGCGGTCGCGCTCTCGATTCCGCTCGGGGTCGTCTCGGCGACCCGGCGACACGAGCCGGCCGACTACGCCGCGACCGGCTTCTCGCTGGTCGGCATCTCGACGCCGAACTTCTGGCTGGGCATCATGCTGGTGCTGGTACTGGCGGTCCAGTTCGGGCTGTTCCCGACCAGCCGGCGCGGCATCGGCTTCCTGCCGGCGGTGGCGATGCTGTTCACCGAGTTCCGGATCTCCGGGCTGGTGAACTGGCTCGCCCACATCACGCTCCCGGCCATCACGCTGGGCACCTACTTCACCGCGCTCATCACCCGACTCACCCGCAGCGGGATGCTCGACGAGCTCGGCAAGCCCTACGTTAGGGCCTCGCGGGCGAAGGGGCTGCCCGAGACGCTGGTCCGGTACAAGCACGCGCTCCGGAACACGCTGATTCCGGTCATCACGGTGCTGGGACTCCAGCTCGGGACGCTCATCGGCGGCGCGGTCATCACCGAGGCCGTCTTCGCGTGGCCCGGGCTCGGTACCCTCCTCATCGGCGCCATCAACGCGCGCGACTGGCCGCTGATTCAGGGGTCGCTCATCGTCATCGGCGTCGGGTTCGTCCTCATCAACATCCTGGTGGACTCGCTGTACGCCTACATCAACCCGCAGGTGGTCCACTGATGCTCGACGACCTCCTCGCGCGGCTCGGCAGCGTCTTCTGGAACGGCCTTCGGAAGGGGGTCTCGCCCCGGACGGTCCGAAACCTTCGGAAGGAGCTCCGCAGCAGCGCGCTGGCGAAGCTGGGCATCGTCGTCGTGGTCGCCATCGTTCTGGTGGCGCTGTTCGCGCCGCTGCTGGCGCCCCACAACCCCACGAACCAGCACCTCGACCAGTCGCAGCTGCCGCCGCTCGGGTTCTCCAAGACCACGACCCAGACCAGTTCGGAAATGGTCAACGGCTCGATCGAGGTCGTCAACGAGACGGTCACGGTCTCGGCCACGCCGAAGTACCCGCTCGGGACCGACGCGCTCGGCAGGGGGATGCTCTCGCGGGTCATCTACGGCGCGCGGACCTCGCTGCTGGTGGGGCTGTTCGGCACGGTCATCGCGGGGACGGTCGGCGTGACCGTTGGGCTGGTCGCGGGCTACTACGGCGGGAAGATCGACGACGCGCTGATGCGGAGCGCCGACGTCATGCTCGCGTTCCCGTCGCTGGTGCTGGCGGTCGCGCTGGTCGGGCTGTTCGGACGGGCGGTGGTCCAGCTTCCCGATCCGCTCGTGGTGGCCGGCGTCGCGCCGAACATGCCCGAGACGTTCGCGTTACCGGGGACGGTCATCATCGTCGTGGGGCTGGTCAACTGGGTGTGGTTCGCCCGGGTGGCCCGCGGCGAGGCGCTGTCGGTCGAGGGCCAGGAGTACGTCAAGGCCGCCCGGTCGGTGGGTGCCGACGACGGGTTCATCATCCGCAAGCACATCCTGCCCAACAGCGTCACGCCCATCCTGGTGCTGGCGACCATCCAGATCGCGGCCATCATCCTGCTCGAATCGGCGCTCTCGTTCCTCGGATTCTCGGGGACGAGCCTCTCGTGGGGCTTCGACATCGCGCAGGGCCGGGACTATCTGGCCTCCTCGTGGTGGATATCGACGGTACCGGGCATGGCCATCGTGCTGACGGTCATCGGCATCAACCTGGTCGGCGACTGGCTCCGGGACGCGCTCGACCCCGGCATCGAGGGCGAGGGAGGTGGCGTCTGATGGCCGAAGATCTGCTGCGGGTCAGGGATCTCTCGACCCGCTTTTTCACCGAGGACGGCCAGATCAACGCGGTCGAGTCGGTCGACTTCGACGTGCGCGACGGCGAGGTGTTCGGCATCGTGGGCGAGTCGGGGTCGGGCAAGAGCGTGACAGCGCTGTCGGTCATCGACCTCGTGGAGTCGCCCGGCCGCATCACCAGCGGCGAGGTCTGGTACCGCAACCCCGACCTCGCCGACGAGGTCCGCGACGACGACCCCGAGGCCGTGGACGGCGACTTCGTGGACGTGCGCCGGGTGCCCGAGAACGTCCGGCGGGCGCTCCGCGGGCCGTCGTTCGCCACCATCTTCCAGGACCCGATGAGCAGCCTCAACCCCTCGCTGACCGTCGGCGAGCAGATCGCCGAGGCGGTCGAGGTCCAGCGCCGGGCGCGAGCGAACCCGCGGTCGACCCGGTCGCGCACGCAGGGGTACGGGCTGGCCGACCTGCTCACGAGCACCGTGCTTCCCTCGCGGAGCTACGTCAACGAGGAGAGCCGCGCCGAGGCGATCGACCTGCTCGAGCAGGTCGGCATCCCCGACCCGGCCGAGCGGGCCGAGGAGTACCCCCACGAGTTCTCGGGCGGGATGCTCCAGCGCGCGATGATCGCCCAGGCGCTCGCCGGCGAACCCGACCTACTGGTCGCAGACGAGCCGACCACCGCGCTCGACGTCACCATCCAGGCCCAGATTCTCGACCTCCTCCGGGACCTCCAGGAGGAGACCGGGATGAGCATCGTGATGATCACCCACAACCTCGGGGTCATCGCCCGGATGTGCGACCGGGTCGGCGTGATGTACGCCGGCGAGATCGTCGAGCGCGGCACGCTGGCCGACGTGTTCGACGATCCGGTCCACCCCTACACGCGGGGGCTGCTCGGGTCGATTCCCGACCTCGACGACCCCGCGCCCCGGCTCCAGCCCATCGAGGGCAACGTGCCGGACCTCTACGACGAGGAGATGGGCGACCGGTGCTACTTCGCCGACCGGTGCCCGAAGGCGATGGAGGAGTGCCAGGACCACCCGCCGGAGTTTGACACCGAAACCGGCGAACCGCGGGACGTGAAGACGCCGGCCGGCGAGCACGGCGTCCGGTGCGTCCTCGCACAGCACGAGTACGACCCCTCGCGGGCGCTGCCCGACGACTACTTCGAGCGGGAGGCCGACGCCGAATCGGGCCGGGCGTCCGACCGCGAAGAGGAGGTGAGCGCGGATGACTGACGACCCGCTGATCCGCGTCGAGAACCTGGAGAAGTACTACTACGAGCGCGACAGTCTCACCGACCGGCTGCTCGGCCGGGAACCCGAGAGCGTCAAGGCGGTCGACGGCGTGAGCTTCGAGGTCCGCGAGGGCGAGACGCTCGGGCTCGTCGGCGAGTCGGGCTGCGGCAAGTCCACGACGGGCGAGACCCTGCTCGACCTCCGCGAGCCGACCGGCGGCGCGGTGTACTTCGACGGGGAGAACGTCTTCGAGCGCGACGACCTCACGGAGTTCCGCGAGCGCGCGCAGGTCGTCTTCCAGGACCCGTTCTCCAGCCTCGACCCGCGGATGACCGCGGGCGAGATCGTGCGCGAACCGCTCGACGTCCACGGCGTCGGGACGAAGGACGACCGGAACGAGCGCGTGGCGGCGCTGATGGAGCGGGTCGGCCTGTCAGCCGGCCAGGTCGACCGCTACCCCCACGAGTTCTCGGGCGGCCAGCGCCAGCGCATCGGCATCGCCCGGGCGCTCGCGCTCGAACCGGACTTCATCGTCTGCGACGAGCCGGTGTCGGCGCTCGACGTGAGCGTGCAGGCCCAGATTCTCAATCTGCTGGAGGACCTTCAGGAGGAGTTCGGGCTGACCTACCTGTTCATCGCCCACGACCTCAGCGTGGTCCGGCACATCTCCGACCGGGTCGCCGTGATGTACCTCGGCGAGATCGTCGAGGTCGGCCCGGTCGACGAGATCTTCGAGAGTCCGGGGCATCCGTACACCGAGGCGCTGCTGGAGAGCGTCCCGCGGGCCGACACCGGCGAGCAGGGTCGCGAGGTCGAGACGCTGTCGGGCGACGTCCCCTCGCCGCGGGACCCGCCATCGGGCTGTCGGTTCCACACGCGCTGTCCGCACGCCCGCGAGGTCTGCGCGGAGGCGGACCCCGAGGACTACGAGGTCGACGCCGACGCCGACCACCGGGCGGCCTGCTTCCGTCGAGCCAGCGACCACGAGTACTGGTCGAGCCCGCCGCTCGACGTCGACGAGCGGACGGCCGGGACCGCCGCGGACGACTGACGGCTCTCGCGGCCGATTTCGTCGGTCTGACTGTCTCTGCTTGAATAGTCGGGCAGGGCCCTTATCCCCGTGAGTGTGTTTGTCAGACCACGGGACGACGCCCGGTGTGGCTCTCCCGCCGTGGGAGGACAGCGACTGCGAGCGCGGAACGCGGCGCGGTCGCACCCGGAGCGTCACACGATAGATATGAGCCAGGATCACAACCGGGGGACGCCGTCCCCACCGCACGTTTCGGAGAAGGACGTACTGCCGGTCGACAGCGACAGCGAGTCGCTCGACGTGGTGTTCCGGGCGCTCTCGGACCACCGGCGTCGGTGCCTCTGTCACTACCTCGCGCGGAGCGACGAGCCGATGCGGGTCGACGAGCTCGCCGAACTGCTGGCCGCGTCGATGACCGAGAAGACCCGCGCCGTGCTCACGTCCGCCGAGATCGAGAAGACGAGAGCCGAGGTCCTCCAGATGCACCTCCCGAAGCTGTCGGAGGCCGGCATCGTGGACCACGACAGCGGCGAGGGGGTCGTCCGCCTCGTCGACTCGCCCGGCCTCGTCGACACGCTCCAGGCGGCCGGCGGCGTGGACCTGCAGTAGCGCGACGCTGGACGGTCCGGACCCGTCACCGCTTCGCCCGGCGCCGCTCGGAACGCGTCCGGCACCGTTTTCTATCCGGCGACCCTTCCCCGAAGCATGGCAGACGATCTGACCGCGACGCTCCACACGAACCGCGGCGACATCGAGGTTCGACTGTTCGACGAGCGGGCGCCGACCACCGTCGAGAACTTCGTCAACCTGGCGAAGCACGACCCGGCCGCGAACGACGACCCCGCGCCCGACACCACCACCTGGGAGGACCCCGAGTCCGGCGAGACTCGCGGGGACGCGCTGTACGAGGACGTCGCCTTCCACCGGGTCATCGAGGATTTCATGGTTCAGGGCGGCGACCCGACCGAGACCGGTCGCGGCGGTCCCGGCTACGAGTTCGAGGACGAGTTCCACGAGGAGCTCCGCCACGACGACGCGGGCAAGCTCTCGATGGCCAACAGCGGCCCCGACACCAACGGCTCGCAGTTCTTCATCACGCTCGACGCCCAGCCGCACCTCGACGACCGCCACGCCGTGTTCGGCGAGGTCACCGACGGGATGGACGTGGTCGAGGAGATCGGCTCGCTGCAGACCGACGCCAACGACCGGCCGACCGAGGAGGCGGTGCTGGAGTCCGTCGAGATCCACGACTAGTCGGTGCTGTTTTCGCGTAACTCAGCCGTCTCCGATTAGTCGGACTGGCGGTCCCCGGTCTCGACCGCCCGGGGTCGGCCGCGACGCCGGACGACCGCGCGAGGCGTCCGGACGGGACTCGTCCCGGCTTCGGCCTTGAACCTTCGTACCGCCGGAGGGTCCGGAGCCGGAGTTACCCGCGTACCGAAACCCACTTCGGACAGAACCGTCAACCCACTCCTGCGCGAGGGTTGCCCAGCCTGGCCAACGGCGGCGGGCTTAAGACCCGCTCGTGTAGACGTCCATGGGTTCGAATCCCATCCCTCGCATCCGACCTTTTCATCGCGGGCAGTCGAAACCCACATTCCCCTCAACAACCTACGCACTCGAAAATGACCGACGAGCGAGTCGAACGTGCGTTCCGAGAGCATCCGGACTTCGAGCCGACCGACGACGGGGAGTTCGAGACGCCCGCTAAGCCCTTCGAGAACGTCGTCACCGTCGAGGAAGATGGCGACTCCCGACGGTACGAGGTGGTCGTTCGGACCCCGATGCTCGACGCCGCAGTCGAGGGCGAGACTGTCGCCGACGTGGTGGAGGACGGCTGGTTCGAGACGCTGGAGCTCCGGCTGGAGGACGCCCACACCGTGGCCGAGGCCGACGACGCCGAGCCGCCGGCGATAGAGCGCGAGGGCGACGAGGCGGTCGTCACCGTCGAGTTCGCGTCGTCCGACCCCGAGCGGGCCGTCGAGGACGCGCTGGCGATCGCCGAGTACGTCGAGGGGACCTGGGTCCAGGGCATCATCCCAGGGTACGACTACCGCGAACCCGCCGCGGGCCTGCGCGAGCGCGCCCGGCAGAACTACGACGACGATGGCGGTCGGGGCGACGGCAACGGCGGCGGCGAGTCCGGACCGAGCGGACCGTCCGGCGGGTCCGGGGGCACCCCGCTGTAATCCGGAACGGGGTCGACGTATCGCCGGTCACTCCGCGGCGGTCACTCCATCGCGATGTAGGTCTGGGTGCCCTCCACGCCCCGGATGCCCTGGATGGCGTCGGCCGCGATGTCCTTCACGTCCGCGGGCGTCTCGACGTCGAGCTTGGCGACGAGGTCGACGTCGCCCGCGACGATGTGGGCGTCGACCACGCCGTCGACGTCGAGGATCTCCCCCTTGAGCCTGTCCGCCTCGCCCGTGTTCGCCTTGACCATGACGTACGCGGTGACCATCTCAGCTTCCCCCCGTCATCGCCTGGGCGCTGGCCCTGCTGGCGTCGCCGACCAGAATCCTGCGCACGTCCTCCAGCACGTCGAAGTCGGCCAGCACCGCGAGCCGGTCGCCGACCTCCAGCGAGTCGTCGGGCAGCGGGATGCCCATCGCCTCGTCGGCCTTGCCGAACGCCAGGATGCGGGAGTCGGCCGGCAGCGAGAGCTCGCCCATGGAGTAGCCCTTCACCGGCGAGTCGTCGGTGACGGTGAGCTCGACGACCTGGAGGTGGTGGGCGATGTCGGCGATGGCCCGGATGTTCCCGCCGAGCAGCGCGTTCTTCGCGCCGATGGCGCCGAGCCGTTCGGGGTAGACCACCTCGTCGACGTCGCTGGCGAACTTCCGGTAGATGTCCTCGCGGTAGTCCTCGTCGATGCGCAACACCGTCCGGCAGTCGAAGTGCTTGGCCACCATGCACGCCGCGAAGTTGACGTTGAGGTCGCCCGTGAGCGCCCCGACCGCGTCGGCGGATTCGAGGTCGGCCTTCCGGAGTATCTCCTCGCGCCCCCCGTCGCCCTCGACCACCTCGAAGTCGTCGGTGCGAGCGCGCTCGACCTTGTTGGCGTCGCGCTCGACCAGCGTGACGTCGTGGCCCTCCTCGCGGAGGACCCGGGCCGTGCGGAGTCCCACCCGGCCGGAACCAATGATAACGAATTTCATGGTAACGCTTACGCGGCACTGCCTGAATAAGTTTTCTCCACCCCAAACGCTTTTCTTGTATGGTACTGAATGGCACAGTGCGATGGTCCACGCGTTTATCATGATCGAGACCGCTGCCGGGCGCTCCGGCGACGTGCTGGAAGCCATCCGGAGACTCGACCGCGTCACGGAGGCCCACGTGGTCGCGGGCGAGTTCGACGTCATCGCGGAGGCCGACGCCGACGAGGTGTACGACGTGCTGCACGCCGCCTCGACGGACATCTCCGGGATGGACGGGGTCGCCGACACCAAGACCTACATGGCGATCGACTAGGGCGGCCGCAACGCTCGTTCTCTGCGCACAGAAGCCCGCTGTTCCCCGAAAGTGGCGGGTTCGCGAAACGGAGCACCGCCGCGGCGTCCGTGCCGCTCAGCAATCGAGTTCCTGCACCTCGTGGTCGGCCAGGAACGAGTCGAGCTCGCCTTCTGGTCGCGAAGTTCCGGCTGGAGGTCGGCGTACACGCGCTCGAACACGTCTCGGGAGTCGCCGGGGTCGGACAGTTCGCGTCCCAAACGACCTTACCGCAGCGAGGCGAAGCCGGGGTGGAATGAGTGTCATCGCGGAACTGTCGGTCCCCGTCGAGGACTTCCCGCTCGGCCGGGCGCTCGCCGCGACGCCCGAGCTGGAGGTCGAACTCGAACGCATCGTCCCGACGGGCGACGCGACCCTGCCGTTCTTCTGGGTGTGGGGCGACGACGTGGAGGCGTTCGTCGCGGCGCTGGAGGACGAAGACGGCGTCGATTCGGTGACGGTGCTCGACCGGGTGAGCGACGGTGCGCTCCTGCGCGCGACCTGGACCGACGAGGCCGGGCTCGTCGAGGCCGTCGTCGACTCGGAGGCGACCCTGCTGTCGGTGGCCCGGCGCGACGGCGAGTGGCGGTTCCAGCTCCGGTCGCCCGACCGCGAGGCGGTCGCCGACCTCCAGCGCTACTGCGCCGCCCACGACATCGACCTCCGGCTCAACTGGATCCACTCGGTCGCGGCGGTCGAGGCCGGCGAGCAGTACGGCCTGACCGACGACCAGCGCGCGGCAGTCGTGGCGGCCTTCGGGGCGGGCTACTTCGACGAGCCCCGAGGCACGACCCTCGAGGAGCTCTCGGCGGAGTTCGACATCTCCCCGCGGGCGGTCTCGAAGCGGATGCGCCGCGGCCTCCGGAATCTGGTCGCGGCGACGCTCGCGACCGAAGAGTGACCGCCTCTTAAAGGCGTTCAGAGGCGAACGTGATAGGGTACACCCCTGGGTCCCGATTTCCGGGTAGGAACGCTCCGAAGACCCCGCGCTCTTCGAGGCCGAGTTATCATGAGCGAGAAGCAATCGACGACGCGCCGCGAGACGGTACTGACCTACGAACTGAACGGACACGAGCGACTGAGCGAGGGGGTGGTCGCGGCCGTTGCGGCGGCCGCTGACGCCGACCCCACCGAGATAGATCCGCTCGCCGAGGTCGTCGACCCGGACGCGCTCGACGCGCTGTTCGCCGCCCACCTCGACGGGACGCCCCGGGACGCCGGCCGAACCGAGTTCTCCTTCTGCGGGTACGGCGTCGTCGTGAACAGCACGGGCCTCGTCTCGGTGTTCGACGCGGGCCGGTAGGCCGGCCGCCGGGTCGCCGATTCCCCAACGGTTATCGCCTCCCGGGCGCACATCTCGGACATGACAGCGCCGGCAGACCGCATCTTCACGAACGCGGAGGTCCACACCCTGGGCGACCCCGACGAGGTCGCCGAGGCGGTGGCGGTCCGGGACGGCGAGATCGTCCGCGTGGCCGACGCCTACGAGGTGGACTTCCTGGCGGGCGTCGGGACCGACGTGGTCGACCTCGGCGGCCGGGTCCTCCTCCCGGGGTTCGTCGACGCACACACCCACCTCCAGCACCTCGGAGCCAGGCTGGTCCACGCCGACCTGTCGGCCGCCGACTCGCCGGCCGACGGCGTCGGCCTGCTTCGCGAGACGGGCGAGGCCCGCCCCGACGACGAGTGGGTGCTCGGCTTCGGTTACGACGAGAGCGCGTGGGACGAGTCGCGGTACCTCACCCGCGAGGACTTAGACGCCGTCTCCGAGGACCGGCCCGTCGCGGCGTTCCGCGAGGACATGCACACAGCAGCGGTCAACTCGGTCGCGCTCGACCGCCACGCCGACGCGATGCCCGACGACGACGTCCGGACCGAGAGCGGCGAACCCACGGGGGTCATCGTCGAGGAGGCTGTCGACGTCGTCTACGAGGCCATCGAACCCGACGCCGACCAGATGCGCGAACTCCTCACGGCCGCCCAGCGCGAGGCCCACCGGCAGGGCGTGACCGCGGTCCACGACATGGTCCGCCAGTCGCGCGCTCCTGAAGTGTACCGTCGCATGGACCTCGACGGCGACCTCGCGCTCCGGGTGCGCATCAACTACTGGTCGGACCACCTCGACGCGCTCGACGAGGTCGGCCTCCGGACCAACCACGGCAGCGAGTTCGTCCGGGTCGGCGGGATCAAGACGTTCACCGACGGGAGCTTCGGCGGCCGGACCGCGAAGCTCTCGGAGCCGTACGCCGACGCCGGAAGCGAAGAACCGGTGGACGACGACGCCACCGGCCAGTGGGTCGTTCCGCCCGAGGAACTCCGGGACCTCGTCGCAAGGGCCGACGACGCCGGGTTCCAGCTGACCGCCCACGCCATCGGGGACGAGGCGGTCGACGAGGTGCTGGCGGCCTACGAGGCGACCGGCGACCCCGGCGCCGCCCGCCACCGGGTCGAACACGCGGAACTCGCCGACGACGAGGCGGTCGAGCGGTTCGCCGAGTCGGGGGTCGTCGCTTCGGTCCAGCCCAACTTCCTCAAGTGGGCCCGACCGGGCGGCCTGTACGACGACCGCATCGGAACCGAGCGCCGACGGAGGGCCGACCGGTTCGCGGATCTGCTCGAGGCGGGCGCGCACCTCGCGTTCGGGAGCGACTGCATGCCGCTGGACCCGCTGTTCGGCGTCCACCAGACGGTCGACGCGCCGGCCGACCGCCAGCGGCTCTCGGTGACCGAGGCGCTGCGGGCGTACACCCGCGGGGCGGCCTACGCCGGGTTCGACGAGGATCGCCTCGGCACCGTCGCGGTCGGCAAGAAGGCCGACCTGGTGGCGCTGGAGCGGTCGCCGTGGGACCACTCCGAGGACATCGAGAGCGTCGACGTGGCGCTGACCGTGGTCGACGGCGAGATAGTCTACGACGACCGGAACTGACCCCGACTGTTTCCGCTACTCTTCGCCCGTAGACGGGATTTAGCTGCTGTCTGCTCGTACTCTGCAGTGGTTCCCTTTCGCGACGCCCCTCGAACTACATCGTATTCTCTCGAGACCGAGTAGTACGTCGAGTCGCTTCACCGGGGACTTCTGAAGAGAAAATATTTTCAATGACGGACACCGAAGTCAGTCACAATCGTAGGTGGCTTACTGTGCCAAAGATGGAAACGGCGGACATCGAAACGGACCTCAGTCTCTTCAAGTATGACAACCTCGAACAGTTACCCGAAGCGTACCGGGGACTGGACGAGGAGGAGCGAACGGAACGCATCGAGGCCGCCAAGGCGGCGCTCGGCGACGATCTCGTCATCCTCGGCCACAACTACCAGCGCCGGGAGATCGTCGGGCACGCCGACTTCGTCGGCGACTCGTACCAGTTGAGCGTCGAGGCCGCGGAGGCCGACGCCGAGTACGTGGTGTTCGGCGGGGTGACGTTCATGGCCGAGTCGGCCGACATCATCACCGACGACGACCAGACGGTCATCCTGCCGTCGATGGAGGCCTCCTGCCCGATGGCCGGGATGGCCGAGGCCCTCCAGGTCGACGCGGCGTGGGCCGAGATCACCGAAGCGGCGCCCGACGCCGACATCGTCCCGGTCACGTACATGAACTCCTACGCCGACCTGAAGGCGTTCTGCGCCGAGCAGGGCGGCGCGGTCTGCACCTCCTCGAACGCCCACGAGGTGTTCGAGTGGGCGTTCGAGCGGGGCGACAAGGTGCTGTTCCTCCCCGACAAGCACCTCGGCGAGAACACCGCCCACCGCCTCGGGATGGCGGACAGCATCGCCGAGTGGGACCCCTGGGACCCCGAGGGCAAGGACGCCGACGAGGTCGCGGAGAGCGACATCATCCTCTGGGACGGCTACTGCCAGGTCCACGAGCGCTTCCGCGTCGACCACGTCGAGCGGGTACGGGAGGAGTACGACGACGCCAGCGTCATCGTCCACCCCGAATGTCGCCGCGAGGTCGTGGAAGCCGCCGACGTCGCCGGCAGCACGGCGACCATCTGCGACACCGTGGCCGAGGCCGACCCGGGCGAGACGTGGGCCATCGGGACCGAGATCCACCTCGCGAACCACCTCCAGCGGTGGCACCCCGAGGTGAACGTCGTCCCGCTCTGTGGGGAGGCGTGCATGGACTGCAACGCGATGCGCCAGATCGACCCCAACTACCTGACGTGGGTGCTGGAGGAGCTCGTGGCGGGTCGCGAGCGCAACGTCATCGAGGTCGACCCACAGGAGGCCGAACTGGCCGAACTGGCGATGGAGCGCATGCTGGAGATCTGACGATGACCGGAACTGCCATTCCCGCGGAGACCGACGTCCTGGTCGTCGGCAGCGGCGTCGCGGGCTGTGCGACCGCGCTCGCCGCCGCCAGCCAGGGCGCGGAGGTGCTGGTCGTCACGAAGGCGACCCGGCCCGAGGAGACCACGTCCCACTGGGCGCAGGGCGGGGTCGCCACCGCGCGGTCGGACCCCGACTCGTTCGCACAGGACGTCCTCGACGCCAGCGCCGGCACCGCCGACCCCGAGGCGGTCGAAGTGCTGGTCGAGGAGTCGCGGGATGCGGTCGAGGACGTGCTGGTCGAGACGCTGGACGTGCCCTTCGACCGCGAGGGCACCCAACTGGATTACGCCCGCGAGGCCGCCCACTCCGAGCCCCGCATCCTCCACGTCGACGCCAGCACCGGCAGGCACGTGCTCGCGCCGTTCCTGAACCACCTCGACGCGCACGACCGGGTGACCGTCCGGGAGGACACCGCCGCGCTCGACCTGGTCACCCACGAGGGGCGCGTCCACGGCGCAATGGTCGACGGAAGCGGCGGAACCGCACCGAAGCCGGTCTTCGCCGGGGCGACCGTCCTCGCCACGGGCGGCATCGGCGCGCTCTACGAGCACTCCACCAACCCGGAGACCGCGACCGGCGACGGTATCGCGATGGCCGCGCTGGCGGGCGCGACGGTCGCGGACATGGCCTACGTGCAGTTCCATCCCACGGCCTACTCGGGTGAGGACCCCTTCCTCGTCAGCGAGGCAGTGCGCGGCGAGGGCGCGGTCCTGCGGAACGCCGAGGGCGAGCGCTTCATGCCCGACTACCACGCGGACGCCGAGCTCGGGCCGCGCGACGTGGTCGCCCGCGCGGTCGCCGACGAGCGCGAGCGCACGGGCGAGGTCGTACTGGACGTCTCGCCCCTCGACTTCGTCGGGGAGTTCCCGGACCTCGCCGAAAAGTGCGAGGCCCGCGGCGTCGACTGGCGGGACGGGATTCCTGTCGAACCCAGCGAGCACTTCCTCTGCGGCGGGATCTCGGTGGACGACCGCGGCCGGGCCGACCTCGACCGGCTGTTCGCTGTCGGCGAGTGCGCCCGGACCGGCGTCCACGGCGCGAACCGGCTCGCGTCGACCAGCCTGCTGGAGGGGCTGGTCTGGGGCCTGCGGGCCGGCGAGACCGCGGCCGGCTTCGAACCCGAGCGCGTCGAGGCGCCCGACCTGCGCGACAGCGACCCCGACCTGCCCGCGGGATTCGCCCGCGAGAAGTTCGTCCGGCTGCGCCGGGTGATGGACGAGCACGTGGGGCTGCGCCGGACGCCCGGGGGCCTCCGGCGCGCGACCGCGGTGCTCCGGCGGCTCAAGGGCGAGGTCGACGCCTACACCCGGACCCGGACCAGCCGGAGCCTCTACGAGCTCCGGAACGCCAGCGTGGTCGCGCTGCTGGTCGCCCGGCACGCGACCGAGGCCGACCCGGTGGGCTGTCACGCGCTCGAAGAGGGGGAGTCCGAAACTCGCTCCGAGGAGGTCGAGGCCCGTGCGGGTGACTGACCGGAAAGTGGAGGCGTGGCTCCGCGAGGACGTGGGCCACCGCGACGTGACCAACCACGTCCCGGGCGAGACGACCGGTCGGCTCGTCGCGAAGGAGTCGGGCGTCGCGGCCGGTCTCGACGCCGCGGAGGCCGTCTTCGATTACTTGGACGTGGACGCTGCGGCGACCGTCGACGCGGGCGACCGAATCGACCCGGGCGACGCGGTGCTGGAAGTGGCGGGGCCTGCGGAGTCGGTCCTCCGGGGCGAGCGCGTCGCGGTCAACGTCGCGGCCCACGCCTCTGGCGTGGCGACGGAGACTCGGCGGGCGGTCGACGCGGCCCGCGAGGTCACCGACGAGGTGGCGATCGCCGGCACTCGGAAGACAACGCCCGGCCTCCGCGGCGTCGAGAAGCGCGCCGTCGCGGCGGGGGGCGGGGACACCCATCGCCTCACGCTCTCGGGGATGGTGATGGTCAAGGACAACCACGTCGCCGAGATGGGCCTTGAGGAGGCTATCGCACACTTCCGCGAGGAGAAGTCGTTCGCCGCGAAGATCGAGGTCGAGGTGGAGGCTCCGGAGGACGGCGTCCGGGCCGCCGACGCGGGGGCCGACATCGTCCTCTTCGACAACATGACGCCCGAGGCGGTGCGGGAGGGCGTCGAACTGCTGCCCGAGGGCGTGCTCGCCGAGGCGAGTGGTGGCATCGGCATCGAGGACGTGCCGGAGTACGCGGCGACCGGCGTCGACGTCATCTCGATGGGGTCGCTCACGCACTCGGCGCCGAGCCTGGACCTGTCGTTCCGGACCGGAGAGGAGTGACAGAGAACTGCTTTCCTGTCGCGGTTTTCTCTTCCTTTGGAACTGCCGTACCCCGACACTGACTGGCTACTGACTGCTCTTCTGATTCCCGTCAACGGCCGGGACGAGGGTGATTGGCGGCAAGACGCTAGCTACTGCCGTCACCTATGAGTTACAGCGACCGCACGGCACCGCAGCCTCACACCTCCCCAGCCTCCTGCGTTGCTCGCTCGCTACGCTCACTGCGCTACTCGTCCCTCGCGCGCTTGGCGGACCCTAAGGGTCCGCCAGCGCGCGCCGGGTGGAACCGAGCCTCTAAAACTGGACGAGAAAATCCCGCGAACCCTACTCCAGCAGGCTATCGCCGGTCATCGCTTCGGGCTGATCGACGCCGATGAGCGAAAGCAGGGTCGGCGCGATGTCGCAGAGCGACCCGCCCTCGCGGACTCGTTTACCCCCGTCGTCGCCCTCGGGCGTCAGGTAGGCGAGCGGGACCGGATTGTAGGTGTGGGCGGTGTGGGGGTCCTCGGGCGTGCCCATGTCGTCGGCGTTGCCGTGGTCGGCGGTGACGAGGACGTGCCCGCCCGCCGCTTCGGCCGCCTCGACCAGTCGGCCCAACTGGGCGTCGACCGCCTCCACGGCTTCGACCGCGGCGTCGAAGTCGCCGGTGTGGCCCACCATGTCCGGGTTCGCGTAGTTGAGCACCAGCACGTCCGGGTCGTCGGACTCGATGGTAGTGACGGCGGTGTCGGTCACTTCCTGCGCGCTCATCTCGGGCTGCTGGTCGTAGGTCGGGACGTCCGGCGAGGGGACGATCTCGCGGCGCTCGCCCTCGAACTCCACCTCCCGGCCGCCGTTGAGGAAGTAGGTGACGTGGGCGTACTTCTCGGACTCGGCGATGCGGAGCTGTGTGAGCCCGTTCTCGGCCAGCACCTCGCCGAGCACGTCCTCGGGCTGGTGGGGCGGGAAGGCGATCGGCAGGTCGAACTCCTCGTCGTACTGGGTCATCGTGACCAGCCGGATCTCGGGCGGGTCGGTCTCGAACGTCCAGACGGGGTCGATGTCTTCTCGCGGGCTTTGCCCGCTCGAATGGGTCGCGGAGCTTCGCTCCGCGTTCTCCGCGAGCATTCTGGTCAGTTGGCGGGCGCGGTCGGCCCGGAAGTTGAAGAAGAGCGCGGCGTCGCCATCTCGCATCGCGAGATGGCTGCTCGCCGAGCTCTGCTCGGCGGTGTCTCCATCCTCCATCGCGGGGACGCCCTCGACCAGGGTGGGCTCCACGAACTCGTCGGTGGTGTCGCGGTCGTAGCTCTCCTCGACCGCCGAGACCGCCGAGTCGGCGGCGTACTCGGCCTCGCGCTCGACGATGGCCTCGTAGGCCCGGCGGGTGCGCTCCCAGTTCTGGTCGCGGTCCATCGCGTAGTACCGCCCGGAGACGGTCGCGACCTCGCCGGTCCCCTCCCGGTCGATAACTTGCTGGAGGTCCGCGAGGAAGTCGGCGCCGCTCCGCGGCGGGGTGTCCCGGCCGTCGGTGAACGCGTGGGTCACCGCGTCGACCCCGCGCTCGGCGGCGAGTTCGATGAGGGCGTAGAGGTGCTTCTGGTCGGAGTGGACTCCGCCCTCGCTGACCAGTCCCATGAAGTGGACCCGGCCGTCGTGCTCGCGGGCGTACTCGAAGGCCGAGTCGACGGCCTCGTTCTCGCCGAGTTCGCCGTTCTCGATAGCGTCCTCGATGCGGGTGTACTCCTGCTTGACCACCCGGCCCGCGCCGATGTTGAGGTGGCCGACCTCGCTGTTGCCCATCTGTCCCTCGGGCAGGCCCACGCGTCGCCCGGTCACGTTCAGGGTTCCGTAGGCGCCCGCGTCGGCGAACCGGTCGAAGTTGGGCGTGTCGGCGGCCTCGATGGCGTTTCTTCCGCCGTCCTCGCTTCCCAATCCCCAGCCGTCGAGGATTATCAGCGCGGCCTTCATGGCCGAAGGGAAGCCCTCGCATCCTAACTACCCTTCGCTTGGCGGGGAAGCGCGGACCGGTGCGGATTCCCGGCCGGACCGACGTGTTCTCCGTCCGACACTCCGGAACGTTCAACAAGACCTTTGGCCGCCCGCGGCGAACGGCGTGGTATGAAAGGTGTCGTCGGTGGGGGAATCGCGGGTCTCGCGGCCGCCTACCGCCTCCAGCAGCACGGTCACGACGTGCAGGTGTTCGAAGCCAGCGACCAGGTCGGCGGGCTCGCCGCGGTGTACGAGACCGCGGGCGACCCGATAGAGAAGTTCTACCACCACCTCTCGGCGACCGAGGAGACCATCGTGGACCTCATCGAGGAGTTGGGGCTGGAAGACGACCTGCAGTGGCCCATCGGCAAGAACGCCTACTACTGGGACGGGACCGTCTATCCGATGGACAAGCCGTGGGAGATTCTGGCCTACCCCTATATGAGCGTCTACGACAAGTTCCGGCTCACGATGCTCACCCAGGAGATCGACGTCCGGGGCGGGATTCCGAAGTTCGACACCTACGAGAACCTCGAGGACTTCGAGGACGTCCCCATCGAGCGGTTCCTGCGCGAGCACACCACCAACGGGGTGTACGAGGGGTTCTTCGAGCCGCTGCTCGACGCGAAGTTCGGCGACCGCAAGGACGACGTGAGCGCGGCCTGGCTGCTGGGCCGCATCAAGTTCCGGGGCGAGCGCGACCTCCTGCGGGGCGAACCCCTGGGCTACCTGGAGGGCGGCTTCGGTCAGCTGCTCGACGCACTCGTCGAGGCGGTGGGCAGGGAGAACATCACGACCAACGCCCGCGTGACCGGCCTGGACCTCGATGACGGCCGCGTAAGCGGGATGACCGTCGAGACGAGGCCACCCGCGGACGCCGAAAGCGGCGAGGCTGTCGAGGCCGAGGCGGACGGTGGAGTCGAAGCTCAGGACCCCGGCGTCACCACCGAGACCCACGCGGTCGACGACGTCGTGGTCGCGGCGATGCCCAACGTGCTCGAGGACCTCTGCGGCTACGAGTGCGACATCGACTTCCAGGGCGCGGTCTGCGCGCTCGTGACGATGGACGAGCAGCTGACCGACACCTACTGGCTCAACATCGCCCACGACGCGCCGTTCGGCGCGCTCATCGAGCACACCAACTACATGCCGCCGGAGAACTACGGCGGCGACCACCTGCTGTACGTCGCCAGCTACATCCAGGACTACGACGAGGAGCTCTGGCAGCTGGACGAGGGCGAGATCGAGGAGCTCTGGCTCGGCCACATCGAGGAGATGTTCCCCGACTGGGACCGCTCGCACGTCGAGGAGTTCCGGCTGGCCAAGAACCCCCGCGCGGCGCCCATCTACGAGCGGGGGTACCTCGACACGGTCATCCCGTACGACCTCTCCGAGGAGGTCGCCGAGGGGCTCTACTACGCCGGGATGGCGAGCCGGGCGCAGTACCCCGAGCGCAGCCTCAACGGCGGCATCGTCGCGGGCTACGAGTGCGCCGACCGAATCGCGGGCCGCAAGCGGGTCGTCAGCCCGGAATAGTCCGAGGACACATCCCGGGCTCGCCGGCGGAATCGGCCGGGTCTGCCGGCAGAACGCCCAGAATACTTTTCCGCGATTTCGGCCTATCCCCGCCGGGGAGACCAATGAGTAGCATCCTATCCGAAGCGGCAGACGCGGCGCGAACAGAACTGACGGACGACGGCGCGCGCGGCTCGATACTCCGAGTGGTCGAGCTGGTCGAGGAGACCGACTCCGACGGCGAGGGCCGGGCGGTGGCTCGCTCGCTGGGCCGGCCGTTCCTGCTCGTCGACCTGAAGGCCGTGCTCGACTACGTCCGCGGGAACCGCGGGAAGACGACCGAGATCGCCGAGGGGCACGTCGAAGAGGCGATTCAGACGGCGACCGACGACGGGGGCCGGCGGCGGGACGAGAGCCGGGGACGCGACGGCGGCGAGAGCGACGGCCGCGGCGCCCTGTCGAAGCTGTTCCTCCTCGGGGCCGTCGTCGGTCTCGGGTACGTGCTGCGAAAGCGGTCCGACTCGGTCGGTCAGGCCGTCAGTCAGGCGACCGACCGCGCCCGTGAGGTCGCCGACGAGACGGCCATGCGTTCGGGCGAAGCCGCCCAGCGGACGGAGGCCGTCGCCGGAGAGGCCGCAGACCGGATCGAGGAGAGCGGCGAGATGGCCGCCGACCGAGTGCAGGAGGGCAGCGAGACCGCCGCCGAGCAGGTTCGAGAGGGCGGTGAGATGGCCGCCGACCGAGTGGAAGAGGGCGGCGAGAAGGTCTCGGACGACATCGAGGGGGCCGCGGACACCGCCGAGGACGCCGAATCGACGGCCGAGGACAAGGCCGACGAGATGTCGAGCGACGGGAACGGCGACGACGAAGAGAGCGAGGAGTAACGCTCTCCTCGCGGTGACTGGTGGGAACGCAGACTTTTTCGGGCGATCCGCCTTCGGCAGCGTGTAGCTCGCGTGAACGGGTTACGCCTCGGCGTCTTCGTCGCTGACGCCGGGCGCCTGGGTCACGTCCACGTCGGCCGGTTCGTCCTGGCCGCCGACGTGGACGTTGCCCTCGGCGTCCTCGACGTACACGTCGTCGGCGAAGCCGCCCTCGGCGTAGGGGTGCTCGGGCTCTTCCAGCTTCTCGGGGGTCGAGGGCGCGTCGGGGATGCCGCCCGCGGGCTCGAACTCCCCGAGCGGGTCGTCGATGGCGATGCCGTGTCGCTCGAAGAACTCGGCGTAGCGGTCGTAGTGGTCGTCGAGTTCGTCGCTCGGGAACTCCATCATCTCGGTCCAGCCGTGGTTGTAGAAGTCGAAGTTGGCCTGGACGTGGGTGATCTCGCGGGCCTCGGCCTCCGGGGCGCCCTGCTGGAGCGCGGCGAGGTAGGTGTCCATCGTGGCGTCGAAGAACGCGTCGAGGCGCTCGCGGCGCTCCTCCCGGTGGTCCGGGTCGGCCTTCTCGAGGAAGATGCGGGTGTGGAGGTCCACCAGCCTGTCCTTCACGAGGTCCGAGACCACCGGCAGTTCCAGCGCCTTCCGGGACGCGAAGTGACGGACGTTCTGGTTTATCTTCATCGGGCGGAAGTTGGGACCCGACCCCCAAAAGTCCGTCCGTTCGTCAACAGTTCGCGTGGTACTCGGTCGGCTCTCCCACAAGCGATACCCAGATAGCAACCCACTTTAACCCCGATGCTGAAGTTTCGGCTATGAGCGAGTCGTACGTGATAATCGGAGACGGCATCGCGGGGAGCTCCGCCGCGGAGACCATCCGCGAGGAGGACCCCGACGCCGACGTCGCCGTCATCACAGACGAAGGTGAGGCCCTGTACAACCGCATCCTCATCAAGGAGTTCGCCAAAGGAAAGCTCCCCGAAGCGCCCATCTCCATCCACGAAGAGGGCTGGTACGCCGAACGCGACATCGACCTCGAACTCAACACGTTCGTCACCGACGTCGACCCCGACGCCCACGAGGTCCACACTCACGACAGCGGCACCTACGAGTACGACAAGCTGCTGGTCGCGACGGGCGGGACGCCGACCCAGCTGCCGGTCGAGAACAGCGACGCGGAGGGCGTCCACCACTTCTGGACGTTCCAGGACGCCCGGAAGATCCAGGAGCACGCCGAGTCGGCCGACACCGGCGTCGTGGTCGGGGCGGGGCTGCTGGGCATCGACCTCGCGGCCATCTGCGCCGCCCAGGAGGTCGACGCGAAGTACATCATGCGAGGCAACCGCTGGTGGCGCTACGGGCTGAGCCTCGACGGCGCCGAGATCATCCACGACGCGCTCGAGGAGAAGGGCGTCGAGCCCGTCCTCGAGAGCGGGGTCGAGGAGTTCCGGACCGACGACGACGGTCGGGTCGTCTCGACGGTCGACGCCAACGGCGAGGAGTACGAGAGCGACTTCGTGGGGGTCGCCATCGGCCTCAACTTCAACACCGAGTACCTCCAGGGGACCGGCGTCGAGGAGGACAGCGGTATCGTCGTCGACGAGTACATGCAGACCAGTGTCGACGACATCTACGCCGGCGGCGACATCACCCGGTACTACGACACCATCCTCGACGAGTACGCCCAGAACGGCTCGTGGGGCTCCGCGAAGGAGCAGGGCCAGATCGCCGCGAAGAACATGGTCGCCGACGGCGAGGCCGAGGCGTTCCGGTGGGTGTCCTCGTACTCCATCACCCACTTCGACTTCCCGTTCCTCAGCTTCGGCTTCCCGACGCTGGGCGACGACGAGTGCGAGCGCAAGTACAGCGACACCGAGTGGCGCCGTCTCGCGTTCAAGGACGGTAAGCTCGTCGGCGGCGTCCTCATCGGCGACATCGCCCCGCAGGGCAGGTACAAGGACCTCATCCGGCAGGAGGCGGAGGTCGCCGACCAGAAGGAGGTCCTGCTGGAGAAGGACTTCGACCCCGACGAACTCGCGATTCCCCAGGAACAGTAGCGGTCCGCGGCCGACTCACCGACCGGTTCGACGCCTCGGCTGACGGGGTTCACCGACCGTATTCACCGACCGACTCTCCTCATCGACTGACCCGCTCGTCAGTCGACGCGATTCACCGACCGACGGCACTCACCGACTGACGCGACTTACTCGGCTAACCACGAGTCGGCCGGTATCTCGTACCCCTCGTCGTCGCAGATGTCGCGCGCGAGCGACCGCACCGACTGCTCCTGGGGCAGGGTCCCGGACTTGCGTATCGACCGCGCGACGTCCTCGGCGAGCCGGTCGACCGCCGACTCGCCGCCGACCGCGCGCACCGCCTCGAACGCCTCGCGGTACTCGTGGTCCTCGGGCGCGGGACCGATTCGCTCGTCGAGTTCCTCGTCCGCGAGTGTCGCGATCTCCTCCAGGTGGGTGTCGACGCTCGTCATGCGAAATTCGACGGTCTCGACGCCTAAAACCCTGGTCGCCGCAAGCGGAACGAACTGCAACCGTACCCAACGTTGTTATACGTGGAACCGCTACCGAGCGCACATGCCCCAACTCGAAATCGCCCTGTCGGACGACGTCGACATGCAGATCGACCAGCTGGTCTCCCAGGAGGAGTTCGTCGACCGGCAGGAGGCGCTCGAGGAGATACTCTCGCTCGGGATCAAGGAGTACCAGACCACGATGGAGAGCGACACCCGCGACGAGATGGAGTTCGCCGACGAGATGATGGAGACCACCGAGCGGTCGCTGGGCGACGAGGACGAAGGCTACCGGTTCTGAGAGCTCGTTCCGCTCGATTCCGCCTCGGACGGCCCGCGCGCCCCCTTTTCCGAAGCCTCGCTCGCGAGGAATATCTACCTCTCGGAGAGTTTGGTTCCGCTCGCCAGAAGGTTTAAGATACTCCGAGACATTTGGTACCGTGTAGCACAATGTCCCTGGACACGACTTCCGGAACCGACAGCGACGGGTGCACCCTTCACCTCCGTCCCACGACGGGCGTGTCGCCCGGCACGCCGGTGCGACACTTCGACGAGCTGTCGGACCGGGCCCAGCAGCTGCTCGCCGAGACCGACGACCGAACCCACGTCGCGGTGACGCCCGACCTCGCCGCCGAGTTCGCCGACGAACCGGTGGTGGTGTTCTCCGAGTATCTGCGGGTCGAACTCGCCTGACGCGGGTCGCCCGGTCGCGGGGGAGCCCCACTGTTCGCCGCCGATTCCCGCGCCGCCTTCGTCCTCCGACGCGACCGCTCGTCGCCAGCGTCGGCGCCGGTCCGGAGACGGGAGAGCTCCGGACCGAAGGCGTTTTGCCCGCCACGGGCCGAGGAACAGGCATGAACGGAAGCGGCGACATGACCCTCGCCTTCGAGCTCTCGGCGCTGGAGGAGCTGGCCGACCCCGGCGCGGTGTTCGAAGACGCCCGCCGGTGGAGCAAGTACGTCGGCGTGGTCTCGGACAAGCCCACCTACGTCGTGACCAACTTCACCCGGAAGAACCGCATCCGCCAGGACTTCTTCTCCGGCCCGCGCGGGAAGGCCGAGAGCTTAGAGAGCGTCCGCGAGCAGTTCGACACCGACCGCCACGTCTTCGTCAGCACGAACGACGAGGACCGCGACCTGGCCGACGAGCGCGGCTGGGAGTTCCTCGACGTCACCGACGCCGCCGAGGCCGCCGAGTGGCAGCTCGCCGACGACGTCGACGAGGAGGCGGTCGAGAGCGAGGCCGACCAGCGCGACGACTGGCCCTGAACTCGGTTCTCCGTGACCCGGAGGACGACCTCCGAAAACGCCTCCCGTCGTCCCGCAGCGCCTTCAGGCGGTCGCGGGCCTCGCGGGAGATACAGATCTTCTTCGCCACGGCGTCGGATGGAGCGGAGTCGTCTCGGTCACGTACTTGACCCGTCACAGGAACCCCGAAGCGACCCCTCCCCCGAGTCGCGGCCTTTAAACGCCCGAGTCACCAATCCCGGGACATGGCAGAACCGCGCGTTCCGGGCGGCCGCGGGGCCGAACTCGACCTCCCCTGCGGCGAGTCGGTCCACGTCCACGACCTCGACATGGGCATGCGCGAGTACGACTGCGCGTGCGGGGAGGCCCACGCGGTCGTGACCGACGTCCACCCGCCCTCCCGCTTCTTCCCCGAGTTCCTCGTGGAGGTGCTCCGGGCGACCATCGACACCGACGACGACCTCGGCGAGTTTGGCACGCCCCACGTGATGGGCGTCGTGCTCGAGGAGTTCCCGGAGTCGGTCGTCAGCGAGAACGTCGAGGACGACCAGGACGTCGGCTACGCGCTGGTGTGGGTGACCGACTTCGACTCGCGTCGCCTCCACGAGATCGTGGTCGAGCTCGTTGTGGAACTGATGGAGCACGCCGTCAGCCACGCCGACGACGACTCCGCGATGGCCCAGTTCGAGGACGACATGCTCGACTTCGACGTCTCGGAGTTCGTCGCACAGTACCGCCGCGAGCGGGACTTCTCCGGCCCGCACGACCAGGCGATCTGAGGCCCGCCGACCCAGCGTCCTGTCGATCGACACCTCATATTTATCCATACAAATACATTTGTCTGACGCTCGTCTGACCGGGGATTAAGTGAGAACGTCTCACATACCAAAGTAGACGCATGGCTCAGTGCGCGAGGGAGTACGACCGGATTCGGACCGTCCTCGCCGACGTCGACGCCGACGAGCCGTTGACCGCGCGAGAGATACTCCAGTTGCTCGAGGCGCGCGGCGAACCGATCGAGAGCGCCCACCGCGTCGCCACCGTGCTCGGACGCCGCGCCCGCGACGGCGAGGTGACCGTCATCCAGTCGTCGCCGTACCGGTACCGGCTCGACGCGTAGGTCGGCGACTCCGCTTCTCCGAAACCGATACCGTCCGACCTCAACCGGGGGACGGGTCGTAGTTCTCGCCCACCGGGAGTTCGACCGTCTTCTCGCCCGTTCGCATCGTCAGCGAGCCGTAGGACTCCGTCTCGCCGTCGAAGCTGAACCCGACCGGGTCCTCGCGGCGGACGTCCAGCCGGAGCTCCGACGCGAGGAGGTTGGTGACGTGCTCGGTCTCGTCGCCGAACAGTCGGTGGAGGGCAGTCTCCCCCAGGAGGTTGCTCGGCGGCGTCTGCTCGACGATGGTGACCTCCAGCAGGCCGTCCTCGCAGTCGGCCTGGGTCCGACCCGACGACGGGAACCGCCGGGCGTTGCCGACCAGCACCATCACCGCCTCGCCCGACCACGTCTTCTCGGCCGCCGGGCAGTCGGCCTCGACCGCCAGGGGGAGCGCGTCGAACTCCCGGACGGTGCGGAGGCCCGTGACCACGTAGGCCAGCATGCCGAGCCGGTCCTTCAGCTCCGGGGACGTCGAGGCGCTGGCCTCGGCGGTCAGCCCCGCGATACAGGAGTTGAGGAACAGTTCCTCGCCGGCGGTCGCCACGTCGATGCGGCGGCGCTCGCCGTCCGCGAGGACCTTGAACGCGTGCTCGACGCCCTCGATTCCGAGGTTCGACGCGAAGTTGTTGCCGGTCCCGGTCGGGACGACCCCGAACGTCACTTCGTCGAGGGCGTCGGCGGCGTCGATACCACGGGCAACCTCGTTGATGGTCCCGTCGCCGCCCGCGGCGGCCACGACGTCGGCGCCGGCCGCCGCCGCGAGCCGACCGAACGCGACGCCCTCGCCGCTCGCCTGGGTCTCCAGAACCGTGAATCCGACCCTGTCGGCCAGCTTCCGGACCCGGTCGCGGTGGTCTCCGCTCCCGCTGACCGGATTGAGAACGAGCACTCGGTCGTTCTGGACGCCGCCGTCGGGGAGAACCGCCTCGCCCGTGGGATCGACCCCGTTGTCGGGCATGTGACAGCGAATTGGGGGCAGAAAACAAAAGGTCTACCGGCTGTTACGGTTCGGCGTGTACACGGTCGACCTTCACGCGCACACGCGGTTCTTCCACGGACGCGAGCGGGCCGCCGCCTACTACGACCCGCTGGGCGTCCGACTGCTGGCGGGAGCGGCCCGACTGCGGGGCCTCGACGGGGTGGCGCTGACCAACCACGACTACTACCGCGAGTTCGACCTGGGCGACGCGGGGCCGGACGGCCGGTTCGCCGAGACGGTTCCCGGTATCGAGATCTCGACCACCCACGGCCACGTTCTCGTGGTCGGTCCGGACCCGCCCCGCCGCACCGAGCCCGGCGACCTCTCGCCGGCGGAGGCCGTCGACCTCGCCCACGACCGGGGGTGTGCGGCCATCGTCGCCCACCCGTACCGGAACAGCACGGTCCGGCAGGTCGACGCCGACTTCGACGCCATCGAGATCAACGGCAAACACCCCCGGACCGAGGAGTGGGTCCGGGAGCTGGCCGACCGCCACGACCTCCCGCTGGTCGGCGGGAGCGACGCCCACTTCCCGGTCGAGGTGGGCCGGGCCTACACCGAGGTCGACGTCGCCGAGTTCTCGCCCGAGGCGGTCGTCGACGCCATCCGCGACGGCCGGGTCCGGCCGCAGGTCAACCGGGGCGCGCTCAACCGGACGGTCCGGACGCTCTACCGCCGGGTCCACGAGGAGAAGGACTACCTCCAGCGGCCCGAGTGGCTCGAGTCGCCGGGCGTGGGCGACCCCCCGAAATAGGGCTACGGACGCACGGTCGACCAGGAGAGAAATCACCCCACGCGGCAGAACGAGTCGGCCGCGTTCGCACAGACAGAACATCCCCAGTCCTCCGGCGAGTCGGTCGCCCCCGGCTCGGCCTCGTTCCCGGCTCACCCCAGCTTCTCGTTGAGAATCAGTCTGGTCTTGGTGTTGACGACCTCCTCGAGTTCGCGGGCGCGGGTGATGAGCTGGTTGACGCTCTGCGTGTCGGCGGCGTCCACGACCAGCACGATGTCCTCCTCGCCCGAGACCTGCCAGACGAAGTCGACCTGCTCCCAGTCGGCCACCCGCCGGCTCAGCGACGAGGTGTTGACGTCGACCGCCACGTCGAGTTCGATCATCGCCTTCACGTTGCCGGTCTGGGTCGCGACGGTGAACCGCTCGATGACCCCCTCGTCGGTCATCCGCTCGACCCGGTTCCGGACGGTCCCCTCGCTGGTGCCGACCTCCTCGGCGATCTCCGTGTACGGTTTTCGGGCGTCTCGCCTGAGGATGCTCAGGATGTCGCGGTCGAGTTCGTCCATGGAGATGCGAGAGTAGACCGGGGGTCCACTTGATGATTACGAAATTCGTAATCTCGCTACGAAAGCAAGGTTTATACGGCCGGGTTTCGTATGAATCTCGTAATGCCGGACGCATACGTCGCGCTGGAGGGCGGCAGTGTCGTGGAGGCACGCTGTTGCGCTCCGGGCACGTCCCACGGGGAACTAGTGTTCACGACCGCGTACACCGGGTACGAAGAGAGCCTGACCGACCCCTCGTACGAGGAGCAGGTCCTGACGTTCTCGTACCCCCTCATCGGGAACTACGGCGTCCGAACCGATCGATTCGAGGACGACCGCGTCCACCCGCGCGCGGTCGTCGCGCGCGAACTCACCGACGACGTGGCCGAGTGGCTCGCGGACGAGGGCGTGCCCGCGGTCGACCACCTCGACACCCGCGACCTGGTGGGCCAGATCCGGGAGGGCGGCGCCATGAAGTGCGGCATCTCGGCCGGTCCCGACGCGTCGCCAGAGAAGGCGAAGGCGGCGCTCGCGGACTGTCCGGGTATGAGCGACCACACCGACATCGGCGCCCAGGTCAGCGTGACCGAGGCGACGACCTACGAGGGCGGCGACGGTCCCGACGTCGCGCTGGTCGACTGCGGCGCGAAGGGCAGCATCACCGACTCGCTGCTCGCGCGCGACGCGACGGTCCACGTCCTGCCCTACGACGTCTCGTCCGAGACGGTCGCCGACCTCGACCCCGACGTGCTGTTCATCTCGAACGGGCCGGGCGACCCTGCGAACTTCGAAGCCGCCCAGGCGCTCGTCGAGGAGTTCGCCGGCGAGGTCCCGCTGGCGGGCATCTGCCTGGGCCAGCAGATCGTCGCCCGGGCGCTCGGCGGCACGACCGAGAAGATGGACTTCGGCCACCGCGGCGTCAACCAGCCGGTCCGGGACCTCCGGACCGACCGGGTCGTGATGACCACCCAGAACCACGGCTACACCGTCGCCGAGCCCGGCCCGGAGCTCGACGTGACGCAGGTCAACGTCAACGACGACACCGCCGAGGGCCTGGAGAGCGAGGACCTGAGCGTCATCACCCGCCAGTACCACCCCGAGGCCAACCCCGGCCCGCACGACAGCCTCGACTTCTTCGAGGACGTGCTCGCGATGGCCGGCGACGAGTGTCGAGCGCCGGTCGCCGCAGACTGAGGCGCTTCGCTGCGGACGTTTCTTTTCGTTTCTCGGTTCCTGTCGAAGAACAGGAGTGCTCGGGCTGCTATTCGGGCGTGGCCTGGCCCCGACCGGTCCACTCCGACCCGCTCTCGCCGTCGAGCGGGTCCTCCAGTTCGCCCATCACGGCCTCCAGCGCGTCGGTCGCGGTGACGAGGCCGACCACGTCGCCGTCGGAGAGCACCAGCGCGAGCTCCTGGCCCTCGGCCTGGAACCGGTCGATCGCGTCGCTGATGGTGGTGTCGGCCGAGACCGTCATCGGCGGCGCCGCGATCTCCTCGAACGTCACCTCGCCGGCCTTCAGCTCCTCGATCTTGTCGACGACCGCCGGAACGTAGACGATCCCCACGACCTCCTCGACGTCCGCCCCGACGAGCGGATAGCGGGTGTGGGGCGTGTCCGAGACCCGCCGGAGGTTCTCCTCAGCCGAGTCGCCGGTCGAGAGGAACACGACGTCCTGCTCGTCGACCATCACGTCCCGGACCTCGATGTTGCCGGCCGCCAGCGCGTTCACCACCTCGTCGTGGCGCTCGCCCGAGATCTCGCCGCGTTCCAGCAGCGAGCTCAGCCGGTTCCGGAGCTGTGCCCGGCTCTCGATGGCGTCCTCCTCGGCTTCGAGCCAGGCGCCGGTCATCTCGACGCCGAACAGTCGCAGCGTCCACTTCGCGATCCAGTCCCCGAACGTGATGAGCGGCGAGATGAGCCTGTAGAACCAGTAGAGCGGCGCGGCGCCGTACCGGCTCACCATCCGCGAGCGCTCGACGCCGAGATACGTCGGGGTCTGCTCGCCGTGGGTGAGGTGGACGAGGTTGATGATAGCGTACGCGATGATCGCCCCGGCCCCGATCGTCGCGAGCGTCGTGCCCGCGAACAGCGGCTCGAACAGCGCCGCGAGCGCCGGTTCGGCGACGATGCCGACCGCGATGCTCGACGCCGTGATGCCGACCTGGCAGGTCGTCAGGTAGAGTTCGAGGTCCTGGGTCATCTCCCACGCCCGTTCGAGTCGCGAGTCGCCGTCGACGAACTCGTCCTCCGTGAACTGCCGAGCACGCGTCAGCGCGAACTCGATGGCGACGAAGAAGCCGTTCGTGAGGATGAGCAGGACGCCCGCGACGAGGCGGAGACCGAGCTCTATGGGGGTCATCGTCAGTCGGTATCCCCTTCTCGCCCAACACTTTAGAAAGCGTTGGCTCGGCGAGCCGAATACGGAGAATCCGATCCAGCGGATCGTCGGCGGAGCGACGGCGCGGCTTTTTCACCGACGACGTGGTGGGTAGTTCCATGCCGACCGACCTGCTGCTGCCGCAGACGACCGACCTCGACACCACCGACCTCGGCGTCCGCGCCGAGGAACTCGGATACGACGGCCTCTGGCTCGGCGAACTCTGGGGCGAGAGCGCCGTGGTCCGGCTGACCGACATCGCGGCCCGGACCGACGAGGTAGCGCTGGGGACCGCCATCCTGAACGTCTTCTCGCGGTCGCCCGCTGTGCTCGCGATGACTGCCGCCACCCTCGACCGGATCTCGGACGGCCGGTTCCGGCTCGGCGTGGGCACCTCGACGCGGAAGGCGGTCGAGGACCTCCACGGCGCCGACTGGGACGACCCGAACCCGGTCCGGCGCGCCCACGAGACCATCGAACTCGCGAAGGCCTTCCTCGGCGACGAGGGCCGGGTCGGCTACGACGGCGAGGTGTTCGACGTGCGGGACTTCCCCGCCCTGGATGCGGACGTCCCCGTCTACCACGCCGCGCTCGGGGAGGCCAACCGGCGCGTGGTCGCCAGGCTGTGCGACGGCTGGATCCCGCACAACGTCCCGTTTCCGGACCTCAACGGCGCCTACGCCTACATCGTCGAGCGGATGGAGGCGGCCGGCCGCGAGGCGTCGATCGACGTCGCGCCGTACGTCCCCGCGGCCGTCGACGACGACCCCGAGGCGGCGAAGGACGTCATCCGCGGCCACGTCGCGTACTACGTCGGCAACGGCCGGGGGTACGAGCGCGCGGTCGGCCGGCGGTTCCCGGACGAGGCCGAGGCGGTCGCCGAGGCGTGGCGGGACGGCGACCGGGGAACCGCCGCCGAGCGCGTCACCGACGAGATGGTCGCGGCGCTCGGGGTCGCGGGGACGCCCGACGAGGCCCGGGAACAGTTCCGGGCCGTGGCCGACATCGACTGCGTGACCCGACCGATGGTGACCATCCCGAGCAACGCCGACGACGAGACGGTCGAGCGGACCGTCGAGGAACTGGCTCCCGAGAACGCGGGGTGATCGGTCGGGACAGTTCCCGGTCGAATTCCACCGGTTCTACCGGCACGCCGATCGAAGGAATCGGAACCTGCGGAGTGGTGGTGTGAACCGCTCAAAGCGTTGCGAAGAACAGAGTCCATCCGAGGATAACCGTGCCGGTGAGCGCGAACAGTACCCGGGTCGGCAGTGGGAGGTCGGCGTGTGTCCCCCGGGAGACCTCCATGCCATACGTTGTAGCCGATTGGCGGGAGAGTTCACCACTCGGGCGTGCGGCGTCCATCCGTCGTCCCCCGCCCACGAAGGCAACCCACGCGAGCGCAGCCGCTCCAGTGGAGACGAACAGCACGGTCCCGAACTCGATGTTAGTCACGCGACTGCCGGTATAGAGGGCGGCGAGGACGACGAGCGGGATACCTATCCCGAAGACGGCCACTGCCCGCGCGAGCCGACGCGAACGGGATTGTTCACCCATGCGATGGAAAATTGTAGGGGATATAATATATGTTTGTCCGTGAAGGGACTCGCCTGCACTTACCGACGAGAACAGCGGCAGCGAAGATCAGAACGGCCGAGCCGACGATTACCGCGACCGCTCGTCCGCGAGCGGCAGGTCGGCGAGCTGGTTCTCGACCAGGTCACAGATGTTCGCGCTCCGGTCGGAGTGGGTCTGCGCAAGGTCGTAGGCCTCCGCCAACCCCTCGTCGTCGGCGACCGGTACCAACCGGAGCGTCGTGCCCGACGGACCGACCTCCGCGAGGACGTACGACTGCGGATACGACGAGAGCGCGGGGCAGACCAGCCCCCGGACGTCGCCGGTGATCGCCGCGGGCAGGTGGACGTGGCCCGAGACGTGGAGCGCGTCGCGGCCCGACAGCGCGTCGACCAGCGCGGGCGCGTCGCCGACCGGCGGGTGGGGCGCGTGGCCGTCCGGGCCGACCGCGGCGTCGAGCCCCGGCAGGTTGTGGTGGCTCACCACCAGCGCGGCGTCGGTCTCGGGCAGCGTCGCGTCGAGCCACGAGAGCTGGTCCGCCGAGACCGCGCCGTCGTGGGTGGCGTCGAGCTCGCCGTCGGGCGCCGACGCGGAGTTCAGCCCCAGCACGTCCACGCCGCCGAGGCGCTTCCGGAACGGGAACTCGTCGGGCGCGAACCGGTCGGCGAACGACGCGACCGGCGGCGTGTCGTGGTCGTCGAACGCCTTGGGCACGTCGTGGTTGCCCGGGACGGCGACCGCGGGCCCGTCGAGGTCGGCCAGCGCGTCGGCCGCGGCGTCGAAGTCCGCGGGCAGGCCGTCCCCGGTCAGGTCGCCCGCGACCACCGCCCCGTCGACGCCGCGGTCGTTCGCGTCGGCGACCGCGGCCCGGAGCCGGTCCTCGGTCCGGTGGTACGCCTTCCAGGTCCCCTCCTCGCGGGTCGAGACGTGGGGGTCGGAGAAGATCGCGAGCGCGGTGGGCGTCTCGGCCCGCGGCGCGGCGAACCGGGCCAGCGTGGCGGGCTCGCCGCGGAACTCGAACTCCGCGTCTTCGCCGTCGTCGGGCGACGTTGCGGCGTCTCGTCTGGTGACTGCGGTTCCCTCGGTAGTCATTGCTCGGTCGGAGCTAGCCGACTGACGCCCTTAAGCGTGCCGCAGAAAGTATATATTTAGCACCATAGTCTATATATTTCTGGGCGTGGATTCCGGTCGCGTCGACGCCGACCCTACCCGGCCTCATCCTCGTCCCGAACTGGCCCGGGACGGCCCGGCCGAACAGAAACTACAAGGCGCCTCCGCCCGGTCTTTCCGCCGAATGCTCGACGAGCTGCTCGGGCGCGCGGAGCTGAAGGAGCGCATCGCCGACCTCGAGGAGGACAAGCGTCACCTCGAGCGCCAGCTGGAGGCCGAGGAGGAGCGCCGGGCCGAGGCCGCCACCGCCCGCCAGGCGGCCGAGGAGCGGGTCAACCGGCTGGAGGACCGCATCGCCGAGCTCGAGGACCGCGTCGAGCGCACCGAGGGCGACGGCGACGCCGGCCTCGACTTCCGTGGGGCGGAGTCGGTCCGCGGAGACCGCCTCGTCGACGTCCTCGACCGACTCGACTCGGTCGCGACCGGCCCGGAGGCCGCGCTCACCGCGATGGTCGGCGAGGACGGCGACCTGCCCGACCCGGTCCGGGACGCCTTCGGCGACCACGCCGCCCTCGTGGACCGTGCGCGGCCCTGCCTCGCAGTCACTGACGACGCAGGCCTCGTCAGCGCCGCGCTCGCGCCGCCGGTCCGCCCCGACCCGTTCGCCGAGTGGGCCGAGGGCTTCCGGCTCGACCGGGAGTGGTTCCTGCCGACCGGCGGGTTCGCGCTGGCGCTGGTCCGGTCGGACCTGTTCGCGCTCGGCGTCTACGACGGCCGCGACCGGGTCGCCTTCGAGGGGTTCGAGAGCGACGTGAAGGGCGACCACTCGAAGGGCGGCTTCTCGCAGGGCCGGTTCGAGCGCCGGCGCGACGCCCAGATCGACGAGCACGTAGAGAAGTGCGAGGACGCCGTCGACGAAGCCCTCGCGGGCGACGGCCCCGACCGCCTGTTCGTCGCGGGCCAGCGCACTCTGCTGGGCGAGTTCGCCGAGCGCGCCGACGCGACCCGGCCGGTCGACGCCACCGGGGAGCCCGAGGCAGCCCTCGACGACGCATTCCGGGAGTTCTGGACGACCCGGCTCTACCGGATATAGCTGCGGCCGCTGTGCGTCCCTCCGGCTGCGACAGTCTCAGATGCCCGTCGGCGGGTGTCCCCTGGCCTCCCGGAACGCGCCCTGGACGACCTCCGAGAGCGCCGGGTGGACGTGAATCGTCTCGGCGATGCGGTCGGCGTCGGCCCCCGCCGCGACCGCGGTGGCGACCTCGTGGACCAGCATCGAGGCGTGGGGCCCGACCACGTGGAACCCGAGCACCTCGCCGTCTTTGGCCGCGAGGACCTTGGCGAACCCCTCCTCGACGAGCGCCGACCCGAGCGCGGTGTCGTCGTACGCGAAGGTCCCGACGTCGTAGTCGTCGCGGTTGAGGTCGCCCTCGGTCTCGCCGAGGCTCCCGACCTGGGGCGACCCGAAGACCGCGTGGGCCATCCCGGGGTAGTCGACGCTCGCGCGCTCGCCCCGGACCGCGTTCCGGACCGCGAACTCGGCCTCCCGGTCGCCCGAGTGCTTGAACATGTAGTTGCCCGCGATATCGCCGATGGCCCAGACGTCGTCGGTCGACGTCCGGAGGTACTCGTCGGTCTCGACGAACCCCTTCTCGTCGGTGTCGACGCCCGCGGCCTCTACGTTCCAGGAGTCGGAGTTGGGCCGCCGGCCGGTCGCGAGCAGCACCTCGTCGCCCCGGAGTTCGAGTTCCTCGCCGCCCTCAGATTCCGCGCGTACCAGCTTGGTGCCCTCGTCCGCTCCCTCCTCGGCGTCGTCCACCTCGCCTTCGGCCAGTTCCGTGACCTCGTACCCGGTGTGGACCTCGTGGCGCTCGGCGTACGCGCCGGTCACGAACTCGGCGACGTCTCGGTCCTCGCGTCCCAGGAGCACGTCGCCGCGGCCCACGATCGCGACGTCGGTCCCCATCGCGCCGAAGAAGTGGCCCAGCTCGACCGCGATGTAGCCGCCGCCCGCTATCACGAGGCGGTCCGGGCGCTCGCGGAGTCGGAGGGCGTCGGCGCTCGTCAGGAAGTCGACGTCGTCGGTGCCCTCGATGGAGTCCGGAATCATCGGCCGAGAGCCGCCGGCGAGCACGACCTTCTCGGCCGTTAGCTCCTCGGGACCGGTCGCGTCGTCGCCGACCCCGGCTCCTGCGTCGCTCGTCGGTCCGGACACCTCGCCGGCGTCGACCTCGACCGTGCGCTCGTCGACGAACCGGCCCTCCGCCTGAAAGAAGGTGATGCGGTCGCTCTCGCGGGCGGTCTCGGCCTTCGACTCGGCCGCGTTCGTAATCTTCTCGTTCACCTCGTCGACGACGTCGGCGAACGCGATGTCCTCGACGCTGGCCTCGACGCCGAGCGCCCCGGCCCGTCGGACGGTCTCGGCCACGTCGGCCCGGTGGATGAGCTTCTTCGAGGGATTGCAGCCCCGGTTGAGGCAGGTGCCCCCGAGCCGGTCGCGCTCGACCAGCGCCACGTCCAGCCCCTCCTCGGCGGCGGCCGACGCCACGACGTTGCCGGTACCCCCGCCGAGGACGAGCAGGTCGAACTCGGTCATGCGAACAGTGTCGGGAGCGAGCCAAATGAAACTCCTCGCCGAGGCCGCGACGGACTGCGGTCTCAGCAGAGGCGTCGAGACGTGCGCGGACGCGTCCGGAGCAAGACGAACGTGGACGCGTCAAGCGAGACGACAGAAACCACGGGACCGAACAGTAGTCCCCGGGGTCCCACCCGCGTCCGCAGTCCGAGAGAACGGCGCCGCGGCCGTTATCCGAACATCTCGCGCATCATCGGGTGCATCTCCATCAGCTGCTCCTCGGCGATCTCCTCGTAGAGCTTGTACGTGATGGAGACCGTCAGCAGCAGGCCCGTGCCGGAGACGCCGCCGATGGTGCCCAGCATGTTCGCGAGCACGGCCAGCAGGCCGACCAGCGCGCCGCCGATGACGGTGACCTGCGGGATGTACCGCTCCATCACCTTCTCGATGACGCCGGTGTTCTGCCGGAAGCCGGGGATCTGCATCCCGGAGTTCTGGATCTGCTTCGCGGTCGCCTCCGGGCCCATGTCGGTGGTCTCGACCCAGAAGATGGCGAAGATGGCGCCCCCGATGACCATGAACGTCAGGTCGATGAGCACCCGGATGATGACCTGCCAGGGCTCCTGGGTGACAGCGCCGGTCCACCACATCCACTGCCCGCGGGTCTGGATGGGCGCGAGGTAGTAGAACAGCCCGCCGGTCGGGTTGCCGGCCGACCCGTAGGTCCCCAGCCAGTTGGGCATCCCGCCGGGACCGAGCTGGCTGTAGAGGATGCGGCCCAGGAACTGGATGTTCTGCTGGAGCGCGCGGACGAGGATCATCGGCAGGACGCTGGCGTAGATGAGCTTCACCGGGAACCGACCCCGGGCGCCCTTCACGCGGGCGTGGCTCAGCGGGATCTCGACCCGGACGCTCTCGGCGTACACGACGATGCCGAAGATGAGCAGCGTCGTGACGAGCGCGAGCAGCTGCCCGCCGTCGAGCAGCAGGTACTGGATGCCGTTGCCGGTCAGCAGCGAGGGGACGTTCTGGGCGCTCCCGGTGAGGATGGCTATCCACGTCGGAACCAGCCCGGTCTGGCCCGGGAGCCCCGGCCACGCGAACATGCCGCCCAGGAGCTTCTGGCTCACGCCGGCGATGATGAACAGCCCGATGCCGGACCCGACGCCCCACTTGCTGATAATCTCGTCCATGAACAGGACGAGGACGCCCCCGACCGCGATCTGGGCGAAGATCAGCCACTGGACGCCCGCCGTGCCGATGCCGAGGCTCTGGACGACCGCTGAGTCGACCTGGAGGAACCCGCCGGCGAACACCATCGGGAGACCCGTCAGGAAGATCATCACGACCACCAGCAGCTTCTGGAGGCCCTGGTAGAGCACCTGGTCGCGGGGGTCGTCGGTGTCGAGGCCGAGCAGGTCCGCACCGCCGAGCAGCTGGAGGACGATGCTCGCGGTGACGATCGGACCGATGCCCAGCTGGAGGATTGTACCTTGCCCGCCGGCGAGAATCGAGCGGAACTGCCCGAATGCGTCGGTACCGCCGACGTTGACCCCGTACAGGTAGACGTTCGTGAGGAAGAAATACAGAACCAACACGCCCGCCGTCCATCCAAGCTTCCGCTTGAACGGGACGTGGCCCTCCGGACGCCTCACGGAGGGCATCCGGGTGAGTACTGGTTCTGCGGCTTCTTTCCAACTCATGTATCTGCATACACCTGATGGGGGTTTGTATGTGCTTCGCTTTGAACCACGTCGTGCGTGTGAAGAAATATCACGACGACCCGGGGAACCACGTCCCGCGTCGGCCTCGACCGGCGGAGAAACGCGTCGATGCGAGTCCTTTTCCCGCGGCCGAGCCCTATCGATCCCCATGACCGACCGCACCGCGGACGCCGACCCGTCCGACGGCGACGAGGCGACCCACCGCGTGCTCGCCGCCCCCGACGGGGGACCGCTCCGGCTGCTCGACCTGGAGACGTACGAGCCGGTCGTCACCGCCGACGCCGGCCACGACGCGCCTGTCGCCGACCTCCGTCCGGGCTACCTCGTCGACGCCGACCTCGACTGGTCGACCACCGAGCCGACGATTCGGTCGGCGTCGGTCGTCCGGCCGACGCTGTACGCGTTCGCCGACGACGTCGACCCGATGTTCGAGGCGGCCAGAGACGCGTGGAACGACGCCCGCGCCGCGGGCGACTCGATGAACGGCCGCGTGACCAGGAACACCGACAGCGAGGTCAACGGCGTCCTCTACGTGTTCGCCGAGGACGAGCGCAACGGGACGTTCGAGGCGTTCCGCGACGGCGCCCGCCCGGTCGAACCGCTGGTCGACAGGGTGAACGAGCAGGAGAGGCCGGCGCCCCGCGAGGCGTTCGTCCTGCGGCCCGCCGACGGCCGGTTCGTCGCCGTCGTCATCGCGCTCCGGAAGGGCGGACAGTTCGCGGACACCCTCCGGGAGACGTACGACCGCCCGCGGCCGGACGAGCCGCTGGCGTAGCGAGCGCTCGGCGACCCCACCGGCATCCTTGGCGCACTGAGAGGGCGAGCGCGGGCCGCGCGAGGGCTTTCGGGGACACTGCTGCCGCGTTGCTTCTGGCTCTGCACAGCGCGAGAGCTTTCGGGGACCTCGCTCCGTTCGTCAGTACGGATCTGGACGCAGCCTTCCGAATTGGCCGTCCCTTCAGGTACTACAGACCCGGTGGAGGTCGTCGAGGCACTCGATGTCCCACGTGGGCCAGACGTTCAGGTCCCAGTCGCTCCGGTGGGGCCGCCGGATGAACGCCGAGTCGATGCCGGCGTTCTCGGCGGCACGGACGTCCGACTCGTTGTCGCCGACGAACAGCGCCGAGTCGGCGTCGAGGTCCGCGAGCGCCCGGTCGACGTAGTGGGAGTTGGGCTTCCGGAGGTCGAGGCTCTCGATGGTCGCCTCGCGGCCGTAGGCGGTGTCGAAGTGGTGGCCGACGTCGAAGTGGTCGAGCAGGAAGTCGACCGTCTCCTGCTGGTTCGAGCTCACGATGCCCATCGAGGCGTCGAGGTCGGCCAGGGTGTGGATGTCGTCGTACGGGGTCTTGCGGCCCTCGCGGGCCTCGCGCTGCTGGGCCTTCGAGGCCGCGGTGTCGAGCGCCTGCCAGAACGTCTCGGCGTGGAGGTCGTACTCGGTACAGACTTCGGCGACGCGACCGGGGGTCGCTCCCACGGTCATGTCGTCGACGTGGTCGGGGTCCGGGTCGGTGACGCCGAACTCGGCGAACGTCTCCTGGGTTGCCTGCCGGAGGACGTCGAAGCTCGTGCGACCGACGAGGACACCGTCGTTGTCGAAGACGACGGTATCGTAGGTCATACTACGTATTGCGGAGTGGGGCTTATAAGTATTTCACCCAGTTTCCGCGCCCACCGGTCGTCTTGCCGGCGGTTCGGGAGACGGGCGGCCTCGGAGCCGTCGCTGGCGGTGACACCGGTAGAACGAATCCGCGCCGCACAAGGAATGGTTCGGCGCTCCGAGAATCGAAAGGACGCGGGAAAACGGGAAAACAGACCCCGTAGCTACGTCACTACTCCTCGTCGTCAGATTCGGCCTCGGCTTCCCCGTCGTCCTCGGCCTCCTCGCCGCGGTCGCTGAGGACGGCGTCGCCGCCGGCCTCCTCGATGAGCTCGACCGCGCTCGCCGAGAAGGCGTCGGCGGTCACTTCGAGCTGGTTGCGGACCTGGCCGTCGCCGAGCACCTTGACGGCGTCGGCGTCCCAGCCGTCCTCGACGACGTCGCGGGCGTCGAGGCGGTAGCCGAAGTCGGTCTCCTCGGCGTCGCCGTCGGCGGCCAGCAGCGCCGCGTCCTCGTCGAGCTTCTGGACCGTGACGGTCAGGACCTCCTCCTTGACCTTGTCCGGCCGGGAGAAGCCGTGCTTGCCGAGCGGTTCGTAGTTGTGGAACTCGTGTTTGGCGCGACCCGCGCGTCCGCGACCGCCGCGGTGACCGGCGCCGCGCCGGTTCTTGTGGCTACCGCCGCCGTGCGTGCGGGAGCCGCGCTGTCGTCGTTTCTTGTCGGTCATGGTTATCGCATCGCCTTCAGCAGCGAATCGATTTCCTCGGTCTCGTGCTTGCCGAGCTGGCCCCCTTCCTTGGTGGGGTGTTTCAGCCCGTCGTGGCCGCCGCGGGGCGGGTGGAGCCGGATGGCCGGCGAGAGGCCCTGCTCGCGCAGGGTCGTCTCCTCGTCGAGCAGCGCCGCCGCGAGGTCGGCCACGTCGTCGTAGTCGGTCTCCTCGGCGACCCACTCGTCGTCGACGTCGGCGTCGCCCTCGAGGGGCTCGGCGCGCTTGGCCAGCACCGTCTCGAGGACGTCCTGGCTCGGCTCGCCGTGCGCGGTGTACTCGTTGACCTTGGTGATCATCCCGCGGTAGGCGTCGGTCTCGGGTACGAGCGTGCAGTGGTTCACCCGATGGAGGTTGAGCATCTCCAGGGTGTCCTGGGTGTCGCCGCTCATGTCGACCTCGCCGCGGATCTGGACGACGGCCTCCATCAGTCGGCCACCTCCTCGCTGAAGTCGGTCCGACCCCGGGGACCGCGGGACTCCGCGGCGTTCTCCAGGGCGTTGTACGTCGCCTTCGCCAGGTTGAGCGTGGTCCGGGTGTTGCCGTGGCTCTTGGTCCAGGCGTTCTCGACCCCGCCAAGCTCCAAGATCTTCCGGACGGTGTCGGTCGCCGCCAGGCCCAGCCCGGTCGGCGCCGGAATCAGTTCGACCTCCACGCTACCGGCCTTGCCGGTCGTCCGGCGGGCCAGCGAGTGGGGCCGCTCGCTGCGGTCCTCCCAGGAGCCGGCGCCGCGGTTGACCCGGATCAGGTTGAGCTTCGCGATCTCGATGGCCTTCTGGATGGCGCCGCCGACCTGATCGTCGCGGCCCTCGGCGTAGCCGACGTAGCCGTCGCGGTTGCCGATGGCGACGACGCACCGGAACTTCACGCGCCGACCGGAGTCGGTCATGCGCTGGACCATGTTGATGTCCAGCACCTCGTCCTCGAGTCCCGGCAGCAGCTGGTCGACCAGTTCGGGCTCCTTCAGCGGGAGCCCGGAGTTGAGGGCCTCCTCCATCGTGTCGATGTCGCCCTCGGCGACCTTGCGGCCGAGACGGGTCTGGGGTTCCCAGCCGTCGTGGTTAGCACACATAGGTTAGTCCTCCATGATTGTCTCTCGCACTTCGTCGAAGTGCTCGGGTAGTTCAGTGGCGTCGAACTCCCCGCTGTACAGCGGCTCGTCGAGCTGCTCGGCGTACTCGGCGATGTGCTCGCCGCGGTTGCGCGACCAGTCGGCCAGCACGCTGTCGTTGTGGGGGATGTCGAGCCCCGCGTCGATCGCGCCCTCCTGCACCGCGAACACCTTGCCGCCCGGCGTCGCGGTGTTGAGGCCGATGTCGAGCACGGCCTCGTCGAGGCCGGCGTCGAGCGCTCGCTTGCCGGCGAGCAGCCCCGTGAGGTACGCGGCCGGGAGGTTGCCCGTGGGGGCCTCCCAGCCGTAGTCCGCGAGGTCGCCCGAGAAGGCGCTCGCGGCGGTCTCGTCGCCCTCCGGACCCATCGTGACCAGCTGCGCCCTGACGTGCTTGTTGCTCTTGCGAGCGACAAGCCGGGGCTTGCCCGATTTCAGCAGGCGCAACCTCTGATGGTAGTCGGTCCGGACCTCGCGGCGACGGCGCATCGGCACCGTGTATCGTGGTCCTGTTGCCATGGTTAGTAGTTACTCTCGATGTAGTTGAGCAGGTACTGGACGCTACGGAACTCCCCGCCCTTGGACTTGTCGTAGAGGTCGCGGTACTGCGACTGGGTGATCTCGCCCTCGGCGCGGAGTTCGCGCAGCTTCCGTCGCTGCGCTCGGATCGTCTGCTGCCACTGTTCCTTCCGCTGCTGGCGGCCGCCCGACTTCCCCTTCCGGGAACCGGGGCCGCTCTGGTGGCCGTAGTCGCGCTTGGCCTTGCGCTTGCGGGCGCGGCCGCGCGAGTTGCCCTTCGCCTCCTCGGCCCGGATCGTGCCCTCGTCGACGAGTTCGCGGATGTCCTCCCGGGTGATGGCCTCGGCGATGTCGGCCTGGGCCTCCGGATCGAACCACACGCGGCTCTCGCCGACGTCGAGCACGTCCGACGCGAGTCGCTTCTGTGCGCTCAGGTCAGTCATTCTTCGACCTCCACTTCGACGTAGGTGGGATTCAGGACGCGGATGCCGTTCTCCTCGGCCTGTTCCTCGATGCGCTCGCGCTTGCGAGCGCCGACCTTCGAGGCGATGCGGACCGCTTCCGTGTCTCCGTCGACGCCGTCGAGGTCGTCGGTGTTGTGGACGCGGACTTCCTCGAAGCCGCTGGGGTGCTTGCCCCGCACCTCGGTCGGCGTCCGGAAGCCGGCCTCGACCTTCGGGCCCTTGCCCTTGACGCCGCGGCGCTGCTTGCTGAGCTTGCCGCGGGGGCGCCGCCACGAGGTCGGCGTCCGCTTCTTCTTGTGGTAGTCCTGCCGGTTGAACTGCGGCTTGCCGACCCGCTTGCGCTGGGCGAGGAGCTCCTCCTCGCGCTCGGTGAGGTCGGGGGTCTTCTCGACCAGGCCGCGGGGCCGGAGCTCGGTCTCGGCCGCCTCGGTCTCGGCTTCCGCCGGCTCTTCGGGCTCTTCCTCCTCGATCTCGGCCTCGGTCTCCTCCTCGACCTCGAGCCCGCCCACGTCGGCCTTGATGCGGGCCGCCAGGGCGTTCCCGATGCCTTCGACCTCGGAGAGATCGTCCTGCGACGCGGCCTTCACGTCCTCGACGGAGTCGTAGCCGGCGTCGCGGAGCGCGTCGGCCTTGCTCGCGCCGACGCCGCTGATGTCTTCGAGTTCTGCTAGTTCGTCGTCTGCCATGCGTTAGACACCTCCTGTCTGGGGCTTCTCGGTGATGTAGACGCCGTCCTGGAAGACGCGGGTGTCCTTGCCCTGCACGCGGGTGAGCTGCTCGATGTCCGCGGCCGTCTGGCCGACGTCCTCGATGCTCGGCCCGCGGAGGTAGAGGACCTCGTCGTCGACCTCGACGGTCGTGTCACCGTGGATGTTCGTTCGTCGCGGCGCTCGCTCGCCGAGGAAGTTCTCGATGACGACCTCGTCGCCCTCGGCGCGGACCTGCATCGGGAAGTGGGAGTAGAACACCTCCATGGTGTACTCCCAGCCCTCGGTCACGCCGTGGAACATGTTGCGAACGTGGCTCTCGAACGTGCCCACGGTCGCGTTGGTCTTGGCGTCCTCGACGTCGGTCTCGATGACCACGTCGCCGTCCTCGACGTCGACGTTCACGTCGGGGTACCAGAGGCGTCGGGTCACCGACCCCTCCGGCCCCTCGACGGTCAGGTCGAGGTGGTCGATCTCGGCGGTCGCGTCGTCCGGAATCTCGAGTTCTGTTCGTGCCATTGTTCTAGTAGACGTACGCGATGACCTGGCCACCGACGCCCTCCTCGCGGGCCTCGTAGTGGCTCATGACGCCGCGGCTGGTCGTGACGACGAGCGCCCCGTAGTCGCGGGCGGGGAGGAACCGCTTCTCCCACTTCTCGAACTCGTCGGCGCCCGCCGAGTAGCGGGGCTTGACCGAGCCGCACTCGTTGATCGCGCCCTTCAGTTCGACCTCGAACTGCCCGGCTTTGCCGTCGTCGACGAACTCGAAGCCGTCGATGTACCCGCGGTCGTAGAAGACCTCGAGTACGCTGCCGATCTCGTTCGAGGCGGGCTGTACCGTGTGGTCGAGATGACCCACGCTCTCGGCGTTGTCGATGCCGGAGAGCGCGTTGGCCAGCGGATCGTTTCCTGCCATTGTTATCGATACTTCTTGAATCCCATGCTCCGGGCGATCTCGCGGAAGCACTGCCGGCACAGGAAGATATCGTACTTCCCGACCAGGCCCTGCTTGCGGCCACAGCGCTGGCACTCCTCGATCTGGCCCGTGCGCTTGGCGGCGTGCTCGCCGGTCGCCTCGGCGTCGGTCTCGCTTTCGCTCATTCGTTGACCTCCACGTCGTAGTTCGCTTCGAGGTACGCGATGGCGTCCTCGGCGGTCAGCTGGTGGCCCGAGGGGATCGACCGGGTGATCTTGTCGCGCTTGCTGACGCGGTAGCCCGGTCGAACCAGGTTGACCGTCACGTCGAGCCCGTAGATGCCGACGTTCGGGTCGTACTCCTGGCTCGGGAACTCGGTGTGCTCCTCGACGCCGAAGCTGAAGTTGCCGGTCTCGTCGAACTGACGAGCGGCGATGTCGGCCAGCGGCAGCGCCTTCTCGAGGAACTCCGCGGCGTCCTCGTCGCGCAGGGTCACCTTCGCGCCGATGGGGTCGCCCTCGCGGATGCCGAACTCCGGCTTGGTGGCCTTCGCGAGCGTCCGCACGCTCTGCTGCCCCGTCACGTCCTCGATGATCTCCTCGGCGTCCGCGAGCTCGCGGCCGCCCTCGCCGACGCCCATGTGGACGACGACCTTCTCGACGGTCGGCTCGCGCATCTCGTGGAAGTCGGCGTCTGCTTCGCTCATGCGGCCTCACCTCCGTCAGCTTCGTCGGTTCGAGTCGCCTCGGCCTCGTCGCCGCCGACGAAGTTCTCGTCGATGACGACGACGTACTCCTCGACCGTCTCGAAGGTCCCCTCGTCGTCGATCCGCTCGACGATGACGTTGTTCGAGCCGCTGCCGGGCGTCACCTGGATCTCGGTGACCTCGCCGATGTCGCCCGCGTGGGCGCCCCGGACCGCGGTAACGAGGCTGCCCTCCTCGTAGGGGAAGTGGGCGACGACCTCGTTGTCGTCGTTGTCGACGACGATGGAGTCGCCGGTGCCGTACTCGTCGTCCTCGACGAGCAGGTTCTGCCCGTCGTGGAGGTTGAGCTGGACCCGGCCGCCGTCGACCAGCGTCTTGTCCTCGATCTTGGCGAGCTTGCTCCCCGCGGCGTCGCCGTCGATGGGGGTCAGCGCGAGCCGACCGCCCTCGTCGGGGAAGACGCGGTAGTACTCCTCGCGCTCGTCGAACCCAACGATGTCGAACATCCCGATGGGCCGGTCCTCGGCGACGTTCTCGTCGCCGTTGACCAGCACGTTGCCCTGGTCGAGGGCGTACCGGGCTTCCTTCCGGGACTGGACGTAGCCCAGCACGTCCCGCAGCAGGATGAGCAGCGGGACGCCCTCCTCGCCGTGGGGGCCCGAATCGGCCTTCACGGTGAAGGTCTCGGTCTTTCGCTCGACCGGCCAGGACTTCGGAACGGAGAGTCGCTTCTGATGCTTCGTCATTCGTTCTCACCTCGGAGGCGCGCCTCGCGCCGGTCGTCCTCGAGGTCGAGGTCGGTGACCCGGAGGTTGCTCGCGTCGAGCGGCCGGGGCACTTCCTCGCCGTCGGCCTTCTCGAGGGTCACGTCCTCGACGCGGACGACCGCGTCGCGCAGGTCGACGTCGACGACCTCGCCCTCCTCGCCGGCGTGGTCCCCGCGCATCACCTCGACGGTGTCGCCCGCGTTGACGCGGACGCTGCGGGCGTCGAACTCCTCGCGGAGGTCGTCGGCGAGCGTCGCCTTGACCTGCTCGTGGCGCTCGTGGAGCGGGGCGCGCTCGGTCTGGTTTCGCTGTTTGCGTGGTTGCTGAGTCATACTATCATCGTAGCGGTGCTCGCGATGCTTCCGAACCGCTCGGCGACTTCCCGCGCGATGGGACCCTTGATCTCGGTCCCGCGCGGTTCCTCGACGTCGTCGATGACGACGGCCGCGTTGTCTTCGAACTTGACGCGGGTGCCGTCGGGGCGGCGGATGGGCTTGCGCTGGCGGACGATGACCGCCTCCAGCACCTGCCGGCGCATCTCGGGGGTCCCCTTGGTGACCGAGACGGTCACCTTGTCACCGATGCCCGCCTTCGGGTGGCGGTTCTTGGTGCCGGAGTAGCCCGAGACGCTGATGACCTTCACCTCGCGTGCGCCCGTGTTGTCGGCGCAGTTGAGCAGCGAGCCCTTCTCGAGGCCCTGGGTCACGTCGGCTTTGAGCGCTTCCATTACTCTTCGCCTCCTTCCTCGACGTCGCCGGTCGATTCCTCGCCCGACGGTTCCGCGTGGTCTGTGCCGCCCGCGCCGAAGCTCCGCGTCGTCTCGAACTGCTCGACGACGACGTGGCTCTTGGTCTTCGACAGCGGTCGGGTCTCTGCGATACGGACCGTGTCGCCGACGTCCAGTTCCATGCAGTCCGGCGCGTGGGCCGGAACGCGCGACCGGCGCTTCATGTACCGGTCGTACTTCGGAACCGGAACGTCGTACTCTCGCTCGACGATCACGGTCTTGTCCATGTCTGTGGAGGCGACCTCTCCTTCGAGGGTCTGGCCGCGCACGGAAAGCGTTCCGTGGAACGGACAGTTCTCGTCGGAGCAGGTCCCCTCCGGCTCTGATACGTTCAGTCCTATTGCCATTGAGAGTCACCTGCCTTCTCGGTGCGCAGTTCGGGTCGTGAGAGCAGCCGCGCGCCATCCACCGTAACGTAGGCCACGCCCTCGCGAGGGCCGGACTGACCGGAGCGGACTCCGGCAGTTTCCGACCCACGTTTGGACGCGGTCCCCGAGGTCTTCTCGACATCGTCGCGCGAAGCGCGACGTGGCTCCGAGTGTGACTCGGAACCCTCGGCGGGTTCATCTGTGAGCGCGAACTCGAACGTCGAACCCTGCTTTGGCACCTGTCGCACCCGGTCGGCGGACGCGACGCTCAGCGTGCCCCGCGTCTCGGCGACGACCCGGCCCTCGATTCCGACGAGGTCGGGGTTCGCCGCGTCGACGACGCGGACGTGAAGTCCGTTGAGCTCGTGTCGCGTCAGCGTCTCGGGTGTGAGTGGCATGGTTCGGTTATTCTGCTTCCGCAGCTTCTTCTTCGAGGTCGCCTTCCTCGCGCTGGATCGTCTTGATCCGCGCGATGGTCCGGCGCAGTTCCTTGAACCGGCCGGGGTCCTCGGGGGCGCCACCGGCCGCCTTCACTGCCTTCGCGTTGAGGAGTTCGGTCTCGAGGTCGTCCAGCTCCGACTCCCGCTCGGCGGGGGTCATGTCGCGGATCTCCTCGTTGTGGAGGATGGCCATTACTCCTCACCCTCCTCGTCGTCCTCGTCGTCCATCTCGTCCATCAGTTCCTCGGCCTCCTGCTCGACCTCCTCTTCGAGTTCGTCGAGTTCCTCCTCGGCCGACTGGTCGGACTCCTCCGACTCCTCGGCCTCGGCCTCGGATTCGGATTCGGACTCGGCGGTCTCCTCCTCGATGACCTCCTCGACGACTTCCTCGTCGATCTCCTCTTCGCCGGCCTCGGCGGGCTCCTCGCCCGCGTCCTCCTCTTCGCGGAGCTCCTCGAGCTCCTCGTCGGTCGGCTCCTCGAGGAGTTCCTCGACGCCGGCCTGCTCGTTGGCCTCGACGGCCTCGGGGACGACCTCTTCGGGGCTGGCGCCCTCAGAGACCTCGAAGTCGTCGGGCAGGTCGGCGCCCGGCGGGATGATCTTCACGTCGACGCCGATGGTGCCGAGCTTGAGGACCGCGACGCCCTGGCCGTGGTCGACGATGTTCTCGGCGGGTTCGCCGTTGTGCTTGATGTACCCGCGGTTGAACTTCTCGACGCGCGAGCGGGCGCCCGTGACCTTCCCGGAGAGGACGATCTCGGCGCCGAGCGCGCCGGCGTCCATGATGCGGTCGATGGTCGTGTGGCCGGCCTTCCGGAAGTACCAGCCGCGTTCGAGCGCGTTGGCGAGCCGGTCAGCGACGATGCGGGCGTTGAGGTCCGGCTCGTCGACCTCCTGGACGTCGATCTGGGGGTCGTCGAGCTCGAACTGCTCCTCGAGCTGGCTCGTGATCTTCCGGATGTTCTTCCCGCCCTTGCCGATGACCATGCCGGGCTTCTCGGCCTTGAGCACGATCTGGGTACCCATCGGGGTCGGCGCCATCTCCATGCCGCCGTAGCCCGCGCGACCGAGTTCGTTCGCGAAGAACTCGTCGATCTGGGACCGCTGCATGCCCTGGTCGATGAACTCCTGTTCGTCAGCCATTATTCTTCGACCTCCTCGAGGATTAGTTCGACGTCTACCTCGGGCGTGTTCCACGCGCTCGCCCGTCCCATCGCCCGCGGCTTGCGGCCCTGCACCTCGCCGACCTTGTGGGCGGCGACGTGCATGATCTCCATCGACTCGCCGTCGAAGCCCTGCTCGGTGGCGTTGTTGACGACGTTCTCGATGAGGTCGAGGAAGGCCTCGCTGGCCTTCTCGGGGAAGCGACCGGCGTCCCAGCCGTCGATGTCGCTCCGATGGCCGACGCCGCTGTTGTGGGACTTGAACGGCACCGACCGCTCGCCGTCGACGACCGCCTCGAGGTACTCCGTGGCCTCGGCGGCGGTCTTGCCCTTGATCTCGCGGGCGATGGCTTTGCTGTGCTTGTGGCTCATGTGCCGCTCCCGGAGCATCCCCTTGGCGGTGGTGTCCGGGTCGGTCTCGACGCTGTAACTGATTCCCATGATATCACTTGAGTGGCACGAACTTCGAGGAGCGGGTCGCGCCGATGCCGGCCTGTCCGTGCTCGACCGACTTGCGGGTCAGCTGGAACTCCCCGAGGTAGTGGCCCAGCATCTCCGGTTCGACGTACACGCGGTCGAAGCTCTGACCGTTGTACACCGCGAACGTCAGGCCGACGAACTCGGGGAGGATCGGCATGTTCCGGAGGTGGGTCCGGATGGGGTCGTTGGCCGTCTCCTCCTCGCCGGCCTCGCGGGCCTCCTCCAGCAGCTTCTCCTGCTGGGCGGACAGACCGCGCTCGATGGTTCGCCGCTGCCGTGCGGGGAGCAGTTCCGCGACTTCGTCCAGGCTCATGTCCTGCAGTTCGTCGAGGTCGTGACCGCGGTAGGTGAACTCACCCTCGCGGCCGGTTCGGTATTCGCCTTCGCTCATGCTAGTTGCCTCCCCGTCCCGTCCGCCGGGACGAGATGTCCCCGACCTTCCGTCCCGGCGGCGCGTTCCGCGAGACGGACTTGGGTTTGCCGGGGTGCTGGCGGCCCCCACCGCCGAACGGGTGGTCGACGGCGTTCATCGCAACGCCGCGCACGTTCGGCCACTTGGTGCCGCGGGCCTTCATCTTGTGGTACTTGTTGCCCGCTTTCACGAACGGCTTCTCGGTCCGGCCGCCGCCGGCGACCACGCCGATGGTCGCCCGGCAGTCGGGCGAGAGCCGCTTGACCTCGCCGCTGGGCAGTTCCACGACCGCAGCGTTGCGGTCGTGGGTGACGAGGTTGGCCGCCACGCCCGAAGCCCGGGCGAACTTGCCGCCGTCGCCGGGCTGGCGCTCGACGTTACAGACCGGGACCCCTTCCGGGATCTCGGCCAGCGGCAGGGTGTTGCCCTCCTTGATCTCGGCGCTGACGCCGATCTGGATCTGCTCGCCGACGCCGACGCCCTCGGGCACGAGGATGAGCCGCTGGTCGCCGTCCTCGAACTCGACGGCGGCGACCGGCGCGCTCCGGGCCGGGTCGTGCTCGATGTCGACGACCGTGCCGGCCACGGTGTCGACGTCCTCGGGTTTCTTGTGCGTGAGATCTGCCTTGTACCGGTGCGACGGGGCGCGGAACGTCGGTCCGCCCCGTCCGCGTCGCTGTCCCTGGATTCGTCGTCCCATGTGTCAGAACACCCCGATCCGCGAGGCGACTTCCTGGGCGTCGTCGTCCTCCGAGAGCCGGACGGTCGCCTTCTTGTCGCCGTTCATCGTGACCATCGTGTTGATCTTCTCGATGGTGACGTCGTACTGGTCCTCGATCTCCGCTTGGATCTCTGGCTTCTCGGCGTCGAGGTCGACGATGAACTGGAGCTTGTTCTGGAAGTCCATCTCGTTCATCGCCTTCTCGGTCACCCACGGGTACTCGATGACCGACGTCATCGGTCGGCCACCTCCTCGAGCGCGCTCTCGGTCCAGACGGTGAGCCGGCCCGGATGCGTGCCGGGCGCGAGGTCCTCCGCGTTGACCTCTCGTGCGGTCGCGACGTCCGCGCCCGCGAGGTTGCGGGCGGCCTTCGAGGGCTCGTCGCCGGTCACGAACAGGATCGACTTCGGTGTCTGGTACTTCCGACCCCGGGTCGTCCCCTTGCCGGCCCGCACCGACTTGTTCTCCTCGGCGCGCTCGACGTCCGCGTGGACGCCGACCGCTTCGAGGAACGAGACGACCTCCTGGGTCTTGAGGAGGTCCTCGAACTCGTCGCTGACGACCAGCGGCAGGTCGAGGTCCTCGTCGAAGCGGTGGCCGCGCTCGGCCACGAGGTCGGCGTCGGCCGTCGCAGCGACGGCCGACCGGACCGCCTTCTTGCGCTCCTTCGTGTTGATGTCGAGCGTTCGGTCCTTCTCTTCCTTCGGCGGGTGGGCCTTGCGACCCCCGACGGCCTGGGGCACGCGCGCCGCCTGGCCGTTCGTCCGGGGGACGTGGGCCATCCCGCGGCCGCTGCCGGGCGACTCCGCCGAGGTCCGCATCCCGGCGTAGTCGTCGGCGCCGTAGTCCTGCTTCCGGTTTGCCTGCGCGGCGAGCACGGCTCGCTTGATGAGGTCCGACCGGACGGTCGCTTCGAACACGTCCGGCAGGTCCACGGAGCCGTCTTCCTCGCCGTCGAGGTTGCGTACTGTTGCCTGCATAGATTATCCCTGGTTCGAGTCGGTGCTCACGTACCGCACCTCGGGGTCGAGGCGCGGCTGGTCTTTCGGCCGGATGGCCGGGCGGAAGCGCAGGAGGCGCTTGTTCGGACCGGGGACCGACCCCTTGACCAGCGCGTACGAGCCGTCGACCTCGCCGTAGTTGACGAAGCCGCCGTCGACGTTGATGTCGTCGCCCTCACCCAGGTCGATGAGGCGCTTGTTGAGCTCGGTGCGCTGGTGGTAGCCGGTCTGGCCCTGCTGGGGCACCGTCGAGCGGACCCGGGACGGGTTCCACGGACCGAGGTTGCCGATCCGTCGGCGCCATCCCTGGCGGGCGTGCTTGCCCTTCCGCTTCTGGACGCCCCATCGCTTGACGGGACCCTGCGTCCCCTTGCCTTTCGTTACGCCGCTGACGTCCGTGTACTCGCCCGCGCGGAACACGTCGTTCATGGCGTGTTCCCCGCCGTCGGCGAGCAGGTCCAGCGCGAAGTCGACGCGGTCGCCGAGCGACCCGCCGCCGACGCGGCTCTCCATCACGTCGGGCTTCTTCTTCGGCACGCTGGGGATCTGGTCCGGGACGGTGTGGGTGACGATTCGCACGTCGGCGACGTCGCCGTTCTCGAGCGCCTCGCGGAGTTCGTCCTCCGCGGCGTCGGCGTCGTGGTCCTCCGGCACGTCGAGCGTGCGCGAGAGGTCGTCGTGGAACTCGTCGCCCCACACGTCCGTCAGCGGCTTCTTGCCGTACGGCGTCTCTTCGTAGGCTCGCAGGGCGACCGCCCGCATCGGCGGCGTCTCCACGATGGTGACGGGGACGGTCTCCTCCATCCCCTCGGTGGGGGAGTCGGACTCGTCGTTGACCATCACCACGTGGGTCATGCCGACCTTGTAGCCCGCGAAGCCCTGGAGCGACGGGTTGCCGTCGCCGTCGGGCCACGAGTTGAAGCGCGGCACCTCGCTGGACGCGCGCTTGCGGGGGCCGAACCCTAGCGAACCTTTGCGTGGTCTGCTTGTTTCTGGCATCGTATCACTTCTCTTTGAGGTTCAGGCAGCCGAGCGCGGCGAACATCGCCTCTTCGGTTCGCACGACCTCGCTGCCTTGATTCGGAACCGCGTTCAGCCAGAGGTCGAACCGGCCGGGTGCGCCGTGTTCGACTCCGGACTCCGCGTCCGCCTCGTCCCCCGACGCGAGGTCGCCGGGCCGGTCGCGGCCCAGCGAGTCGGTCGGGAGGTCGAGCATCTCCGGCAGCCCGCGACCCGGGGAGCCGAACGCGACGGTCATACCGTCGCGCTCGACGCGGCCGACCACGTCGGTCAGCCGCCGGGTCGTCAGCTCGACCCCGTGGCGGGACGTCGCGATTCGGACGCCCGCGTCGTCGCGGTCGAGCGCTGCCGGGAGGTCCGCGCGCGTCACCGACCAGCCCGAGAGGGGCTCGTCTACGAGCTTCGCGCGGACCGGACTTCGCGAAGAGATCCTGACGGTAACGCGCTCCCCCTCGCCGACCTCCATTTCTGGCGGCACGACGAGCGAGATCGGGTGTTGCAGTCCGCAATTGACCCGAACGCGCCCTTCAGGTCCGACCTCGGTCACGATTCCCTGTCTTAACGACCCCGAACCCTCGGATTCGGAGCCGGTCAGTGAGGGGGCGCGGAGCGGCGGCAGGACGCCCGCGTACTCCAGTTCGTCCCGCTTGCCGAATACCTCCTTTCGGAGGTAGGGCGGCGTCGCGGCGTACTCCAGTACGGTGCTTACGAACCCGCCACCCCATCGCCGCTCGCCGTCGCGGTCGGGAAAGACCACGAGGCGGTCGGCCCGGAACACCGTCGCCGCGCGGGCGACGTAGCCGATCTTGCGGGTCGCCTCCCGCTTGTCTTCGGCTTCCCGGACGAGGGATGACGGAACGAGTACGCTGACGGTCATACCGTGACGCTTCGACGCCCCGTCACTAGACTGTAGCGAATCGTACCGTCTTGGGTCTTAAAAGGGTGCCGCTTTCCGTCAGGGAGTGGGAGCCGGTCACAAAGCTCGTGCCGGCGGAAATCGGAGCTTGAACCGTGCCACCGTCCCCCGATTCTAGCTCGTTTCGGAAGCCTTATTTACTGGCCGGGCGTTATCTGGAAATGCAATCGCAGGGCGCCGGTAGTGTAGTGGTATCACGTGACCTTGCCATGGTCGCAACCTGGGTTCAAATCCCAGCCGGCGCACTTCTCTCGGATTCCACGCTCGCGAAGTTTCATCTCCTCGTATTCACGGAATTCGAGTAATTCGGTTTGCGGGATTTGAACCCCGCCAGTCGCACGCTCGCGCAGTGACCGAAGGGAACGAGCAAGAACGTCTGGCTCCGGTTCACAATTCCAGCCGGCGCACTTCTCTCGGACGCGAACCGGTGAGCCACCGGTGTATCGTCCCTCCCGACGCGACGGAGCGCGGCGACGAAACATTGATTTGTGACTGACCATTCAGTTAACTACATGGGACGGACGCAATCTCGAACGCGACCCTGGCTCGCCGCGGTGCTCGGCGTGGCCGTCACGGGACTGGGCCACCTCTACCTCCGCCGGTGGCGGCGTGCGCTCGGGTGGCTGCTCGCGGTCTTCGCGACCGGCAGCCTCTTCGTGCCCGACGCGGCGCTCCAGGCGTTCGCGACCGGCGAGCGGCTCCCGTTCGTCGAACTCCTCCCCGTCGTGGCCGTCAGCACGCTCAGCGTCGTCGACGCGTACCTCCTGGCGGTGAGCAAGCGGTTCGGCGCGGAGTACGACGACGAGGATCGCACGATGTGCCCCGACTGCGGTCGGCCAGCCGACGCCGACCTCGACTTCTGCCAGTGGTGTTCGACCCGACTGGCCGACCGTAGTGGGGACGCCGACAGTATCGCGGACGCTGACGCGGACACCGACCGCGGCAGTCGCTGACCCCCGGAGACGAAAGACCCAAGCACCCCGCTCGAGACGCCCCTAGGAAGGACATGGACCGAGTTCCGTTCGGCGTCTCCCGGCTCGACGACATCATCGACGGCGGCGCCCCGCCCGGAAGCGTGGTCCTGCTGGCGGGCGAGGCCGGCGCCGGCGCCCGCGAGTTCTGCTACACCGCGGCGACCATCAACGGGCTGGCCCACACCGACGAGGAGACGTTCGAGCTCCACTACGGCGAGGTGTCCGACGAGGCCGCCGTGCCCGAGGACATCCACTACGTCTCGTTCACCGCCAGCGGCGACGAGCTCCGGCGGGAGATCGAGTTCACGATGAGCGAGGAGCTCGTCCGCGCGGGCGTCGAGGCCGTGGACTTCGCCGACTTCAGCCAGGAGTACTTCCAGCTGTCGGCCATCCCCCGCGAGTGGTACACCCGCAAGACCCAGACCATCACCGACCTCGGCAGGGGGAACGACCGTCGGGGCGTGCTGGAGGCGCTCGGCGGCTACCTCAACGAGCACGCCGCGGCCAACCTGGTCGTCATCGACTCGCTCACCGACCTCGCCCGCGCGCCCAGCGGGCACCTCGGCTGGAGCGACATCACGCTGCTGGTCAAGGGGCTCCAGAAGGCCTCCCGGGCGTGGAACGGCCTCATCCTCGTGCTCGTGAACCAGGAGGCGCTGACCGACATCCAGATGGGAAGCCTGATGGGCGCGGCCGACGGCACCATCGCCTTCGAGTGGGAGACCGGCGGCAGCGAGCGCGACCGGGTGATGTTCGTCCGGGAGTTCCGCGGGGTCCTCTCGCGGCTGGAGGAGGAGGACATCGTCCGGTTCGAGACCGAGATCCACGACGGCGGGTTCGACGTCAGCAACGTCCGGAAGATCCGGTGACACCGCCGAGCCCGCATCCCTGCGAGACGGTCACCCCGCGAGCCGGTCGTACCCGTCGCGCAGGAGCTTCCCCGCGCCGACGACCGTCAGCGCGGCGGCCCCGACCACTACGCCGGCGTGCACGCCCGGAAGTAGCGGAGCGAGGGTGTAGCGCCCCAGCATCAGGAGCACCACGGCGACGAGCCACAGGACGTACAGGCCGACCGCGACTCGCCGGAGGGCAACGAACATGCGTACGTTCCCGTCGGAAACCCTCTTATTCCTGTCGAATTTGCAACCCGAACGCCGCTGGCACGCGTCAGGTGTTCGACTCGCTGTCGACCGTGCCACCGCTTCCGGTTGTGCGACGGTCTGACCGCACCGACTGCGAGTGTCGTCGTTGTGAGTCTCGGTTGGATCACTCGGCCTCGTACGTCCCGTCCGCTTCCTCGGCCAGTCCAAGCAGCACGGCCCAGTCCAGCAGGTACTCGACGCGCTCGCGCCATATCTCCGCCCACGAGTTCGGGTTCTTGTGGTGCTCCCACGTCGGCACTTCGTCGCGGAACCGCTCGAACACCTCGTCGGCCGACAGCGGTTCTCCGGCCTCCGAGAGAATCGCCAGCACCGCGTCCGCGCCGAAGACGTCCTCGCGGAACTGCTCGCGCAGGAATGGGGCCTCCGGGTCCTCGCGCGTGCGGGTGAACCCCGACGTCCGCTCCTCGGCCAGGCCGAGCGCCCGCAGGAAGGTCAGCCACGTCCGGGCCGCGTCCCGGCTCGGCAGGTCGGTCCGGTCGAGCAGTCGGGCGCAGCAGTCGTCCTCGCTGCCGGGCACCAGCGGGACCGCCCGCTGGGCGGTGGCCACGAAGTCGAGGTCCGCGGGCGGTTCCGGAACCAGTTTGAACTTCATCGTTCTCTCACCACCTCGGTCTCAGAACCCGAAGCTCTCGGCCAGCAGGTCCTCGTCGCGCTCGCCGACGACGTAGGTGTCGCCTCCGACCACGTCGACGGTCGCCTGCGCGGGTGCGAAGACGCTCTCGTCGACCTCGTAGAAGTCCCAGTCGACCGACTCGAAGATGTCGGCGAAGTGGGTGCCGTACTCGTCGGTGGCGGTCGAGACGATCTCGTCGAACCGGTCGAACTCCTCGCGGACGGTGAGGTGGACCCGGCCGCCGTAGGCCAGCGCGTCGTTGGTCCGCGCGATGGCGGCCTCCTCGCCGCCCGCGACCGGCGCGACCGGCGCCGACCCCGTGGCGCTCACCACGTCGAGGGGGTCGTAGCCGAGCTCCGAGAGCCGGAACACCGCCATCTCGGCCGCCCGGGAGGCGACGCTCACGCTGCCCGCGACGCTCGCCGTGGGGACCGACGCGATGAAGACGCTGCCGGGCTCGACGCCGGTCAGGTCCGAGACGTGCTCGGCGACCGACTCGGTGGGGTAGTCGCCGCTCTCGACCGCCAGCACCGCGAACTCCGAGACGTCCTCGTAGCCCACGCGCGCGAACTCGTCCTCCTCGGCCACGAGCGCCCGGGCCGGACCGCTCCCCAGGCCCTGGAAGTCGTCGGTCGAGACCTCCCAGCCGGCCTTCTGCGAGCAGAGCAGCGCCAGCGCGGGGTGGTCGCTCGTGAGCTCGACGTGCCGGAGCGGCGCGCCGGCCACCTCGTCGAGCCGGGTCTGGACCGTGGCGAGACCGGCGGTCTGCAGCTCGGCCAGCAGCAGGCCGGCCTCGACGCCCCCGTCGAACTCGTGGCCGAAGTCGAGCACTGTCGCCCCGTTGTCGAGCTCCCGCGCCCCGATGTCGAGCTCCTCGGCGAAGTCCAGCGCCTCGTCGGCGAGCTCCAGCGCGTTCCGGTTCAGGCTGTCCATGGGCGTGGGTTGGGCGTCACCCCGTAAACAGTTTATCAGTCCCGACGCGACCGGGTCGCGGAGTCCGGGGAACTCCGCTTCCGGTCGGCCGAGCTATCGCTCCCGCCTGGCCTCGCGACCCAGCGCCTCCTCGACGGCGTCGACCTTCTCGTGCGCGCGCTGCTCGCGCGTGCGCTTGTCGTCTATCTTCAGGACGGTGCTCACCCGGTCGCCGTCGACAGCCTCGTGGGCGGCCTGCGCGGCGGCGAACAGTTCGTCGACGGTGTCGGCCTCGATGACGGTTCCCATCGGGTTGGTCTCGTAGGAGACGTCGAAGTCGTCGAGCGCGGCGACTGCCTTGGCCACTTCCTCGGCCATACTACCTTCGACGACCGGTGCGACGCTCAGGAGTGCGATGACGGTCATGCTCACGCGGAGAGACGCGGGGCGATCCCTTTGTCATTTTGTAACCGAGCTGCCATCCGGTCGAACGTCCCGCGCGAAGGTTCAAGTGCGAAAACGGAACGAATCCCGACCGGACGCCCCGCGCGGTCCCGGACGAGGGCGGCGTGCGTACCGTCGCGCACTACGGGACCGCCAGTCCGACTACTCCGAGAGGACTGCGCCATCGCTCGCCTCGACCCGCGCGCCGCGGTTCCGGGGTCCGGCGACCAGCACGTCGCCGCCGACCCCTGCCGCCGAGAGCGCCGCCTCCGCCGCCTCGCGGGCCGCGTCGGCGCGGCGCTCGGTGGTCACGCCGTAGACCGCCGGCCCCCACGACGACTGGCCGGCGCCGGCGACCGCGGGCGAGTCGCCGAGCTCCGCGACCAGTTCGCCGACGGGCGGCCGGTAGACGCCGCCCTGCTCGTCGGCGTACCACGCGCCGTTGAGCCGGCCGACCTCCGCGACCGCCGCGCCGAACGACTCGGCGTCGCCCGACGCGACCGCGGGGAGGACGCGCCGAGTGACGACCGCGGCGATCTCGTCGCCGATGGTCGGGTCGGCCCGCTCGACGACCGACCGCATGCTGGCGTCCTCGTCGTCGCCGCTCCGGCCGGGGTCGGCGTCCGGGAGGACGACGACGAACCGCCAGTCGCCGGGAACGCCGTGGCGAGCCGCGACCGCCGGGACCGTCCACTCTCCGCGCGGAGGTCGGTCGGCCGTGAACCGCTCGGTGGGGTGGCCCGCGTCGAGGACGAACCCGCCGGCCTCGAAGGCGGCGACACCGACGCCGCTCCGGCCGCCACGACCGAGTTTCGGCGCGCACTCGCGGACCCGCGGCTCCCGGTCGTGGGCGCGGGCGACCGCCGCCAGGACCGCGAGTGCCAACTGGGTCCCGCTCCCGAGCCCGACGTGCCGGGGGAGCGTGCGCTCGACCGCCACGTCCGCGCCCGGCACGCCGAGCAGGTCGACCGCCCGGCGGACGTGCGCCCGGGCGACGTCGTGGTCGCAGCGCACGCTCCCGGCGGGGGCGGCGGTCACGACGACCCGCGGCGAGTCGAGCGCGACCCCCAGCGACCCGTAGAGACGCTCGTGGGCCAGCGAGAGGTTCTGGAAGCCGAAGTGGAGGCGCGCTCCGGCCGAGACCCGTGCCATGGCGGCGAGTTACTTCCAGAGGGGGTTGCCCGTTCCGGCAGTGGCAAAAACTGGCCGCATTGTCGGGTGTGCGCTCACGCCAGGTCGGAGATGACGTGGTCGGCCACGCGCTCGATGCCGTTCTCGTGGTCGGGCGACTCGGGCGGGTGACGGACAGCGCGGGCCACGTGGGCGACCGAGTGCTCGACCTGGAACCCCCGGACGCCCCGGCGTTCGAGGACGCGGGTCACGCCGTGCTGCTCGTCGGTGAACGGGTAGACCACGCAGGGCGTGCCGGCGACCGCGGCCTCCATCACGGTGGAGTAGCCCGAGCAGACCACCACGTCGGCGGCCCGGACCCACGGCAGGAGCGCGGGGACCGCCTCCCAGCCGTCTGCACCCACGTGGATCACGTCGTGGCCCTCGGTCCGGAGCGTCTCGGCGAGCACGTCGAAGTCGGTCGAGTAGACGCTCGGGACCACCAGCACCTCCAGGTCCCGCTCGGGCGACCGACAGCCGGCGGGGTCGAGCGCGATGGGCGGGACGTGGGTCACGCCCGGTGGATCCCCGTCGTCGGGCGGCCACACCGCGGGGTAGAGGAACGACTCGGCCGCGCCGAGCTGGTAGCGGTTGAGCAGCCACGTGAACACCTGCTCGACCGCGGCGTCGTAGTAGGACGCGGCGTTGTGGGTGACGACGTACAGCGGCGTCCCGGTCACAGACGCGGCCATCGCCGCGAACATGTCGTCGGTCACCAGCGCTGCGGGGTCGACCCGGCGGAGCCACCGGATCAGGTCGATCACGCGCTTGGCGCTGTACGGGAGGCTCCGCGTGAGGACTCGGCCGAGCGACCCCTCCTGGTAGTCGCCGATGTAGTCGACCGGCGCGGCCCGGAACACGTCGTAGCCGTTGTGCTCGATGAACCGCGAGCCCGGACCGCCGCCGGCCAGCGCGATCTCCGCGCCCGCGTCCTCGAAGGCCTGAGCGACCGCGAGCATCCGCGTCGCGTGGCCGGCGCCCTCCGGGTAGTGGGCGACGGCCACCGTCTGGTCCATGGCGTCCCTTCGACGGCCGCCCGAAAAGTATGTTCTCATTCTAGGATTTCGGCGGCGTTTCGGACCGGCTGCCGCGAGTTCCTGTACCACACCGCTCCGGCTTCGTTTCCCGTTTTCGAGGCAGGAAACTACCGGAGGTCCAGGGAGATGGCGGCGATGGGACACGAACGAGATGCGCGTGCAGCGACCGCCCCGAGAACGTCGCCGGGGAGTGCGCCGGCAAGAGACGGCAACCGAACAGATTCGGGTCCGACAGCAACGTTTGTTGGAGCGGTGGAACTTAAGCCTCTCCGGGGCTACCCCCGGGTATGTCCGAGAAACCGGCCGACCTCCCGAGCACCGAGGTCACCGAAGGAGTCGAGCGCGCGCCCCACCGGTCGATGTTCCGGGCCATGGGCTACGACGACGAGGACCTCTCGTCGCCGATGGTCGGCGTCGCCAACCCCGCGGCCGACATCACGCCGTGCAACGTCCACCTCGACGACGTGGCCGCGTCGGCGTACGACGGCGTCGACGACGCGGGCGGGATGCCCATCGAGTTCGGCACCATCACCATCTCCGACGCTATCTCGATGGGGACCGAGGGGATGCGGGCCTCGCTGATTTCGCGGGAGGTCATCGCCGACTCGGTCGAACTGGTCGCGTTCGGCGAGCGCATGGACGGCCTCGTCACGGTGGCGGGCTGCGACAAGAATCTGCCGGGGATGATGATGGCCGCCATCCGGACCGACCTCCCGTCGGTCTTCCTCTACGGCGGGTCCATCATGCCCGGCGAGCACGAGGGGAGGGAGGTCACCGTCCAGAACGTCTTCGAGGGCGTCGGCGCGGTCGCAGAAGGCGAGATGAGCGAGGAGGAACTCGACGACCTCGAGCGCCACGCCTGCCCCGGCGCGGGCTCCTGCGGCGGGATGTTCACCGCGAACACGATGGCGTCGGTCTCGGAGGCGCTGGGCCTCGCGCCGCTCGGGAGCGCGGGCGCGCCCGCCGAGTTCGACGAGCGCTACGAGGTCGCCGAGCGCGCCGGCGAGCTCGCGCTCGACTGCATCGAGAACGACCGCAGGCCCTCCGACATCCTCGAGAAGCGGTCGTTCGAGAACGCCATCGCGCTCCAGGTCGCCGTCGGCGGGTCGACCAACGGCGTGCTCCACCTGCTCGCGCTGGCCGCCGAGGCCGGAATCGGCCTCGACATCGGCGAGTTCGACGAAATCTCCCGTCGGACGCCCAAGATAGCCAACCTCCAGCCCGGCGGCGAGCGCGTGATGTACGACCTCTACCGGCAGGGCGGCGTCCCGGTCATCATCCGGCGGCTCGTCGAGGCGGGGCTGTTCGACGGCGACGCGATGACGGTCACGGGCCGGACGATCTCTGAGGAACTGGAACACCTCGACCTGCCCGACGACGACGAGGTCGACGCGGAGTTCATCCGGCCGGTCGACGACCCCTTCCACGAGGAGGGCGCCATCAAGATCCTCCGGGGCAACCTGGCGCCCGACGGCGCGGTCCTGAAGGTCACCGGCGAGGACGACTTCCACCACGAGGGGCCGGCCCGGGTCTTCGAGAACGAGGAGGACGCGATGAAGTACGTCCAGGAGGGTCACATCGAGTCGGGCGACGTCATCGTCATCCGGAACGAGGGCCCCCGCGGCGGCCCCGGCATGCGCGAGATGCTCGGGGTCACCTCCGCGGTCGTCGGCGCGGGCCACGAGGACGACGTGGCGATGGTGACCGACGGTCGGTTCTCGGGCGCGACCCGCGGGCCGATGATCGGCCACGTGGCGCCGGAGTCGTTCTCGGGCGGTCCCATCGCGGCGGTGGAGGACGGCGACCGCGTCACCATCGACATCCCCGACCGGACCCTGGACGCGGAGCTCTCGGACGACGAGATCGAGTCGCGCCTCGACGCCCGCGACGACCCGGAGCCGGCCTACCAGAACGGCGTACTGGCGAAGTACGGCGCGACGTTCGGGTCGGCCGCGAACGGCGCGGTGACGAACCCGGGCGTGCGGCGGAACGGGGAGTAGCGAAGTCGGGCGCGGACCGGAGACGGAAGTATCGGAGACCCGCCTACGCTCGCCACTCTTCTGCCAGCAGTCCGAACCGGAGCAGATCGACGAACTCGCCGTCGACGTACGCCTCCTCGCGGAAGACGCCTTCCCGCTCGAATCCCAGTTTCTCCAGCACACGGACCGACGCCTCGTTGGATGCGAACGACTTCGCGGTCACCTTGTGGAGGCCGAGGCGGTCGACCCCGTGGCCGAGGACCGTCCGGGCCGCGTCGGTGGCGTAGCCGTTGCCTTGCGCGGCGGGCGCGACCCAGTAGGCGAGCTCCGCCCGCCGGTATGTCGCGTCGTTGGGCTTCTCTCGGATGAGGTAGACCTGGCCGACCCTGTCGCCGTCGGCGAAGACCACAAGCGCGAGGGTGTCGTCCCTCCGGCCGAGCGTGCCGCCGAGTCGGCGGCGGACGTCGTCGGGACCCGACGGCGCGGTGACGCTCCGCGTCGCGCGCACGTCGGGGTCGTTCTCGTGATCGAGCAGGAAGTCCACGTCGGACTCGTCGGGGACGCGAAGCGTCACGCGGTCGCCGTCGAGGAACGTCGGTCCGGGCATCGTGGTCGACCAGTCGGCCGGCCGAGCAATAAATGAAAGCCATCCGACCGGACGGCGACCGAGTCGGGGCGACTCTGCCCGAACCGCCGCGACGGCCGAGATAGGTGATTTCAAATCGGCCGTCGGCGTCGTTCCGGACGTGACTCCGCGAACGTTCACTCACGACGTCGAGGTCCAGTTCCGGGACCTCGACACCCGCGCGCACGTCAACCACGTCGTCTACGCCGCCTACTTCGAGCGGGCGAAGGAGCGCCTGTTCGAGGAGGTGCTGGGCGTCCCGCTGTCGGAGGCACCCACCGTCGTGCGGTCGCTGGAGGTCGACTACGTGGCGCCCATCGGCCCCGACCGGACCGTCACGGCGGCGCTCGGGCCCATCGAGACCGGCGAGACCAGTCTCACCATCGAGTACGAGCTCCGTGACGGCGACGACGTCGCGGCGACGGGTCGGACGGTGTCGGTCTACCTCGGCGAAGACGGTCGACCGGCGTCGCTGCCGACGGCCTGGCGGGAGGCGCTCGCGACGTACGATTCGGAGAGTGATGGGGAGTAGCTCGAGTAGGAGTAACTTCCGGACGCGATGGGCGAGAACGCCAAGCGCAAGCCGATAGATTAAGCGGGGGCTTCCACATCAAGGTAGCCGGTACCGGCCAGAGAAGCTCGTACTCGTCGGTCTCGGGATACCACCGACCATCAACCACGTCCAGCACCTCGGTCACCGACACCCTCGTAATCTCTAGCGGCTCCCACCCACTCGACACCACCGAGGGATACAGCACGACGACGCCACAGTGGTGGCTTTCGTGCCGGAGCGACCGGAGGAGATGGAGGTTGAACCGCAAGACGCCCAGCGGACCGCCGGTACCCGACGGAACCAGGGTTGGACCGTTCCATCGACGTTTTGCGAGCGAGGTACTCGCAGAGTATCTCACGCAGTAGAAGGTTGTAGTGGGACCGCCGAGGTCCGCGTGCCGGTTTCTGCGCATGCCGATGCGAGTTTCGTACTGCTGGGGGAGTAGGGATTCATGATTACTCAAGATCGTCGAGGTAGCTCCGGCGGGACTCCATCCGGCGAAGCTTCTCGGGGTGGTCGTAGTGCGCCCGAATCGTCTCCGGGGTCGCGTTCACCTTCTCCGCAAGCGCCTCAGGCGGCCAATCACAATCGCGATGCCAGGTGATCGATCCGGTGCGGATCTTGTGGGGTGACCGCGCGGACGGACACCGCTGCTCGCGACCGTGCTCGAGCGCCTCGCAATCGTCCGGATCGCGGTCGTGGGGGCACGTCCCGTACCGGCAGGGCTGGGTCTTGATGTAGAACCGCCGCCGAATCGCACCCTTCGTAAATCGCCCATTGCCCTTCTTCGACGCGAACAGTGGTCGACGGCCGTAGTCGTCGGTGACGTTCGGCCGGTTCACCTCGATGTAGTCCCGGAGAATTTCAGCAAGGTCGCCGTTCAGCGAGACTGGACGTTCGCCCTCCTCTTTGTTCTTCAGCGGCGTCTCAGTCTCCGGGCGATGCCGGAAGAAGATGAACGGGACGCTCACCTCGTCCAAGAGGGACTCCACGTCGTTCTGGTCGGGGGTCTTGAACAGGCCCGCCTCGTCGAGGTCCTCCTCGTGGGCGAGGCGTTCGAGGTCACTCTTATCGAGATAGCAGTCCTGGACGTCGAGCGCTCGGAGCGCCCCAAGGCGGCAGCCCGTCCGCCACGCCGTGACGAACAGGGCGTGGTCGGTGCTGGCCCACTCGTAGCGCTCCAGTTGCTCCATTATCGTGTCCGCACGGGCCGCCGGGAGCTTCTCCTCGTTCGCGCGCTCGGCCTTCGAAAGTTCCGGCACGTCGAGGCTCGCCGCGACACCTCTCTCAACTGCTTCGATGTCCTCGCAGAACGCGAGGAACAACCGGAGCGTCCCGAGTTGGTTGTTCAGCGTCGTGATGCTGAGGTCCTGACCACGCCGATGCGTGTCGAAGCGGAAGAGGTCGCGACCGTCGAGCTCGTTCAGGTTCTCGATGTCCTCGCGCTCGCACCACTCGACGAACTGGTTGATGCGGTATCCGTAGCTCTTGACGGACTCGGCCGCCTTCTCCGACCGCTGACGTTCGAGCCACATCTCCATCGCCTCTCGGGGGCCGAGGGGTTGGAGATCGTCCTCACTCATCCAGCATCGCCTCCTTGGCGTTCTTCACCCGGCGGAACTCTGCCTCGCTGCCGCCGTGATCGGGGTGTCTCTCCTGAACCTGCTGGCGGAACGCTCGCCGAACCTCATCGGGAGTAGCATTCCGGTCGACGCCCAACACCATGTGGGGCGGCTGTTCGTCGACAACGAGCTCGGAGTCACCGGAGGGGAGTCGTGCGTTGGCGAACTCGGATGCACCGGTCTCGACCGGACGCTGCTCCATCTTGCGCTTCTCGTGGACGTAGAGGTAGAGCGTCCGGACGTTGTCGCGGAGTCGCGAGTAAGCGTCGCAGGCAACCGCGAACTGCTTCCCGTTCATCGTCCAGCGGACGACCGCACCGGGGTCGTCCGGCGAGGCGTCGGCGTAGGGGTACTTCGGGTTCTGCGACTGGTGAAGCGCCGCCGTCGAGAGATTCCAGTCTCCGACGTCCATTCGCTCAAGCTCTGTCTCGAGGTCATCGATGGACTCCCGGAGAGTCGTGCCGTAGTGGTTGTTCCGCGTCCGCTCGGCGGGGTCGGTCCGCTCGAACCCCTTCGGCCAATCGAGACCCGTCACGCCGACCCCTCCGTCGCGGTCTCGCCCTCGATGATCTGTTCCGCTGCGCTCCGCTCGCCGTTGTCGTCCGTAGTCTCAGGCATCGTTCATCCTCGTCGTGGTCTGCGTCCCGCAGATACGGCACTCGCTAACCCGGTACGGTTCGCGCGAAAACTCCGCGTTCTCGCGGCGCTCACTCTCGGTCCGAATCTCCACCGCCACCTCGTGCGGCGTCTCACGCTCGCAGTCGTCGCACTCCTCCAGCATCGCCGAGAAGACCGCCGAACTGTCGGCCTCAGCGGTCGACCTCATCGGTACTCTCCCACGGGGAACTGCTCGCGCGCCGACGCGATGACCGCCGTCAGCGCCTCGACGTCCGACGACCGCGTCACCTCGCTCGCCCGCTGGTCGTACTCGATGACGCCCATCTCGTCCAGCTTCGGTAGGTGCGTCTGGTGGAGCGCCGACCGGACCGTCTTCTTCTGACGGGCCGAGACAATGTCCGGCTCGACGTCGAACTCCAGCGAGGCGATGTAGATGGTGAGCTCACCGACGCTCACCGTCTCGCCCGGCTCCAAGTCCGCCAGGTACTCCGCGACGTGCCGGCGCCGACTGTTCCGGAGCAGCTGGAACGCCTCGTCGAACGTCACCTCGGGTTCCGGCGCCGGACCACTCAGCGGCGACCAGTCGGACACTCGGCTCGTCACGGCGCCGAGCATCATGGCGCATCACCTCCCGGGAGCGCGTCCTCGCCACGGACGACGGGGTCGAGGCCCTCGTCCGCGGGGAAGTGGACCTTCTCGCCGTTCGGCGGCGCGACGATCTCCGAGTGCTCCTTGTCGACCGGGATCCAGTATCCGCCGAACGGGTGATAGTCGGGGTCGATACCGACGTGGAGGTAGCCCTGCGCGTCCGCCACGGGTTCGACCGCGTCGACCAGGTGCTCCGGGACGTAGCAGCTGTATTCGGCGTCCGCTGCTTCGCCGACTCGGATCACCTCCAGCTTGAAGGCGTACCGTTCATCGTCGGCGAGGTAGAGCACCGCGTCACCGTCCGGGGTTTCGACTTCCGGCACGCAGTCGATGACCGCTTTCTCTTCGAGCTCGTCTTCGTCGAGATGCACGGCATCGACAGTCCACTCGCCGGTCCCCCATCCGACGGTGGCTACGAGGACACCGTCTTCGTAGTCCTGATGGACCGCTATCGCGGTATCGTAGGCGTCTCGGAACTCCATCCGTTCGCCGTTCAGCTTGACCGCGATGCCGGTTCCGTTGCCGAACTCGTGGTGCGGTCTGAGTTCGCCCTCCTGACTCGGAACCCCGCCGTCGGTCGCGGGACTCACGCCGACCCCTCCTGGTGGACGTCCCGGTAGGTGCCGACAGGCGTGACGAGTTCGAGCTGGTCGCGCTCGTGGGTCTCGCCGGTCTGCTTGTTCAGGAGGTCGTGGAACACCCCGTCGGTGTCGTAGTGGCGCGCGCAGGTCTCGCACCAGAAGTGGTGGTTCGTCGGCTCCCAGTTGCGGTGGCCGTTGGGACACACCCACTTCCACCGATCTACCTCATCGTCGAGATGAATTCGCTCCGACATCCGACTCGGGCTGACGAACCCACCTGTAAAAGGCCGAATCCTCGTCCGAAGCGGAAGTGAAACTGTAACTCGTGCGCGCCGACGAGTTTCGAATCGTCGGCGCGGCGATGCAGACCGTCGGTCGGGGCTTTCAAGACCCCGCGTAGCGATTGCGTACATGGCTTCCGTACCTCAGTTACGGAGGCTCACGCGGACCCGATGGCCCAAACATCGGGGTCCGCTTTCTGAGGACCCATCGGCGAGCGACGGGTCCGCGATTTTGTCTCCGTGATTAGCGGATGTTCATGCCACCGTAATAAAACTTGAGCATTTTATGGCTCAATTGAGCCTAATAATGTCGCACAGATAGACATATCGTCAAAGGTAATAAACAGTGGTCTGAGTTTCTTTTACGATGTCGAGAGGGCCGGAGTGGAAGAATAGCGCCACTGAACCAACTCTAAAATTTCTGGAAGAGCATGATCTTGCCCTCTCCGCTACGGCGATTCACTATAATTTAGAGCAACTACTACAGCGTCCTCCGTCTCGGTCAACGATTACACGGGCACTCAAAGGATTACGAGATACTGGCTTAGTAGAACAACCTCATGGTTCGCTCTATCAAATTACCAACAAAGGTCGGAAATATCTTGCTGGTGACCTTGACGAGAGCGAGTTAGAAAGTGACAGATGATTAATTAGATATATGCGAGTGAGGATAGAATGCGTATAAGGGATTATTTTACCTTCGGTCGGCCAGAAGGTACTGCTGTTGCAATCTTCTTGCAATCTGTTCCGATCTTTTTCGCCTTACTACCCGGAAGTCCACCAATTATTAAGTGGCCTTTTGGTCAGAAAATTGCTGTTTTAGTGTCCTCGTCAGTAGCTCTTCTCTTAGCCTATGCCCTATATCGGACTATTGACCAAATTTCCCAATCCCTTCTCTCCATTGAGATGCAGAAAAGGAGTAACAAACTGATCTCGGTCGGACTTTATTCTATCGTTGGTTTGTGCTCGGCTATTATTGCGTATCTCTTGTTCATTTTCCCCACGAATGTTCATGTACCGGTTGGCCTTGATGATTACACAACTGGAGCTGCAATGGGCCTTCTCTATTCGGAGTATATTGCACTACCACAGGCAGTACGGATAAAGGCGTCAGTAAACGGTGAACAACGAAATCAAATGATTAGTAAATTTCTCTCAGATATAGAGAAGCTCCAAGTAGAATCTGGGAGCGAATTAGATGGCGTTTCTGAATCAATTAGTGAGTTAGGAGACGAAATCATAACTGAAATTGAAGAGGAGCCGATATCCGGGAAAGGTTCCTTGCATACCTATTTGAAAGATTGGCTTGCCGATTTCGATGAGGCACGGAATCTTCCCCAAGAGAGGAAATTGGTGGACCCAGACGAAGATAATCGTATCGAGTATATTACGAATAATTTAAGTGCGTTGGCACAGATTTCCGGTCCATGACTGGGGGAGCATACATTGATCCGTATCCCCGCGACAAAACTCTCACTAATCACAAAGAGAATATTGCTGTAATCTGTGATCCCAGTGCGACTTGTTTTGGGGAACCACTTGAGGATTTCTTAAATAATGTGTGCTCTCAGATAACCGATTATGGGAATACAATAGATACGGCAGATAATTATAATGCAATTGAATTAGTTGAACGATCCTGTCCTACGGGGAGTTCTACCCCAGATGAACAGCGAGATGCAGAAAAATCGCTCATCACCCATAGTTTGTGGGTTATTCGGTATGAGACCTTGCTCCGAGATGACCTCTATACCGCACTCTGTTACCAAGTCCGCGGGCTTCCTGACGAGACTGCGGTCTTCTCGTGGGTTGATTCAGAAGGAGATCGGGAAAGTATCGAAACTGAGATTTCCTCACAGTTTACTAGTGTACAAGTAGCTACGAGTAAATCAGAATTGGAAGACAACATAAAGGGATATCTCGGATTTCAAGTGAATCCAAATGGGGCGGAGCAAAACGTAATTGCGTGGAGCCACAATGCTGCTAATAAGATAGACAAGATCGATTGATATGGTTAATGAATGGCTGGCTATCCAACGGGTTGGCGAATGGGCCGGGCTGAAAGGCCAAGAGTTAGATGACTACCTTAAAACAGCTCGCGAAATCCACGAAGATGCCCTCGAAGATCGCGGAGGCGAATTTGATTTGGATAGTCAGTACTTCGAGTTCCTTAACCAAGAAGTATTTTCTAAGGATGAAATCCAGGTTCTACTCAAGGAGTTTGAGGTCAGTGAAATTACAGTATCTCACTTTGAAGAAAGCTCGGTTCCAATTGAGGAAGCTTTCCAAGCGCACACGGTAGTTGATTATGGAATTGATGAGATTGCAGACTTCGTTATGCTTCTCAAACTCATTGACAAACACCAACAATTAACGGGGAAGGAACACATTAAACCATTAGAGAAATTCCATAGTTTAGTTTACATGGTGAACAACCGCCTATCTCAGGAGGACAATCCCCAAATTAGTAATAGCGATTTGGAGTTTGGTATGTTAGAAAGAACGGGATACCGTTATTCATTCAGGAAAAAACAGTCTTACCCTTGGTCCTCTAGCTTACAGCGTGATCGAGACCGTCTCTTTGCATGGAATTTGCTTGATTCAAGCCCTCTTGAAGAAAGTCAAGAAAGTTGGGACATCTCCTACTCCGTTTCACTTGGAGATGCAGCTCAAATGTTTCTGACAAGGTTCGAATCAAAGCTGGAAAACTTCGATAGTGTGTTACTAAAGGAATGGGATTTGAAGCAGCGCAAAGTCTTGGAGGACTTCGCAGATAGCTCGATGACTGGAATTGAGGACCAGTTAGAATCGCAAGACCGGTATAATGAACATGATGCTGGAGAGACCATCTTGAATGGACGGCCAAAACGTTTTGAATCAACCAATCAAATAACAGAAAGAGTGACTGCCATTAATGTCTGAAGAACCACCCGTTTTCGACCAAGTAGCGGAGAAAGTCGATAGAGAAAGTGAATTCTCGGACAGTCAACGGGAAGAGCTCAAGGATTTCTTCCTAAAGCATTATGATGAGATAGATTTCCAATCGTCAGACATTCGTTTGGACCGAATGGCTGTTGAACACTTTCGGACAATCAATAAACGCGAAGTAGATTTCGACAAAAGAAGTACCATCCTGTACGGAGAGAATTCTCAAGGGAAAACCAGCTTAGTGAAGTCAGTCCTTTTCAATATTGCAGGACTTCCTGAGAACAACGATTTTGAGATGACTAATCTCATTCAGTTTGGATATTCTGGTCTCTCTACCACAGGATATTGGACAATAAATGACGAACCATATACGTTAGAACGATCTCTTCGACAATCTGGACAAGGAAGTGCACTTTCAATGGCTGATAAGCCATACCTTTCTGAAGGACATACTACTGATGCCTCAATAACTTCAAAGTACACAGATCCTTCTGAGGTCAGAGAACGGTTTGGGCTTCAGGACCTTCGGACCCGTGGGCACGACCCATATGAAGTTCTCACTATCTTCTTCTTAATGTCCGAAGATTTCACCCGGTTCTTAGGAAGTAGCCATTCTGAGCTGATGGATTTACTATTTGGAATCAATATCACGACGGTCATATCAGTCATAGAAGACAAAATTGATGAAATTGATACCCAGATCAAAAATTACGAACTAAATGAATCTGGAGAGTCTCTCCTCCAAGAATCACTAGGTTATGGTTCTAAACAAGATGATTTGGAACACCACTTAGAAATCAAAAAAGATTTGCGACAGAGTATAGTTGACACTTTGAAAGCTAAACGGGGTCAGTTAGAGTCCCTAAATGCTACGCTTGCCGGAGAAGAAATCCCTCACGGCTTGAAATCTCGCAGAGACGAGCTTCGCGCAGAGATTGCTGATCTAAGATACGATCGAAAGGAGGTCTATGAAAAGCTTACTAGCGTGAAACGTGTAATCGAACGCTATGAGGATACAGAAATGTTGGATGATTTGGAGGGAATTGGTGATGAACTCCGGAATTTCATGACCATTCCAAATCGTTGCCCAATTTGTACTAATAGCGTCGATAAGGAACAACGACAGAGGTTATTGGATGAGAAAGACTGTCCTCTCTGTGCAAAAGATATGCCAGAGGACCGATATCGGAAAGAGGCTGAGCATGTGGAGACTGAATCAATTACAGATACCAGTGCACAAAAGCACCAAGAGGAGTTAGAGGAACTTCAGGAGGAAAAACAGGAATTAGAAAGAGAAAAAAGAAGTATTGAAACGCGTTTAGAGGAGGCAGAAGCTGAATTCGAGACAGTTAAACAGCGAATTGAGGAGAATGAGATCACCGACGTTGTAGAGGAACAAGAGGAGTTACAGCGTGAAGTAAGGAATCTCCAAGATCGAGTTGTGGATGTCGATGTTGAAATTGACTCCTTAGAAACAGAGCTACGAAGAGTTAAGAAAGAGAAGTTGGGGGTTAGACACATTAGAGATATTGTTGCTTCAAAAGAAGATAAACGGGATGCATACAAGCGGTTTAGAGATATTGTTGAAAAATCACGAAAAGCTCAACGAGAAGATTTGAAACAAGACTTAGCCGAGACTATGGAGAGCTTCTTGAAGGACTTCAATCATGGAACGCTAGAAAGTGCTTATGAAATCAGGTTCAAGTCTGGCGGGTCCTATCACTTTGATATCCACACAGAGGAACGAATCTTAGATTCATCAGTAGCTGACGAGAGTACTGCAGAAATCAATCTCCATGCACTGTTATTCCACACAGCCGTTCTGAAGCAACTGAGCAAGTCGTTCAATAGCCCTCCAATTCGCTTGTTCACTATCGATTCACCATTTGCAAATGAAGTGGATGAGAACAATGCGAAGGCAATCTCTAATTTCCTAATTCGCCTCCCTGATATCCTGCCCGAATATCAAATCATCTTAGCCTCCGCAGAAACGGACTCCTTTGAACCAGACGAGTATCAAGATTCATACCAGATGCTTCAGTTCCATTAGATATAGACAAATAAACTATTCTCCTGTCCCACTACCGACTCTACTGATAGCTCTCTGGGAAACCAATCCACCTGTCTGGCACGAACTTTTCTCCCAATAATATGCGAATAAGAACATCAATTCTACAGAAATTGAGCGAGAGCCCTAGGTCGCCGCCGAGGCCGACCCCAACGAACTGGTTGAGACCACGAATACAACACCATGCCCGACGCGGTGAAAGCGAAGCTCCAAGAAATCGAGCAGGGCGAACTCGAAGAGGGTGCATTCGACAAGGGCAAAATCGCGGAGACGATCTGCGACCGGATAACGAGTGGAGAGTATAAGGCGGACGACCTCGGCGAGGAGACGGTAGAATCGATGAGGTCGTTGGTAGAGAGACTAAGTGGTGTTCTCGAAGAGTCTGAGTGAGTTGCTCTCCCCTGTCAGATAATTCTCTCCTACGGCAATCTAGAGCAGGTCCGCATCCTCAGACGACTCGATCTCCCCATCCCAGTCCTGGGCCGCTTGCCGAATCCCGTACTTCCGGTCGGCGATACTCAACATCCGACTTTCGAGGCTGTCGATGTACTCCTTCAGCTCGTCCTCGGTCTCGATCACGAAGTAGCCGTTCCCGCCGGAAGTGATTGGGATGTTCTCCTCGAGGATGAGTTCCCGGATGACAGCTCGCGTGTTCGGGAATGAACCGATATCGTTGACGCCGATCTACTCGGTGATTTCTCGGGCCGAAATCGAGCGGGCAAACATCACGCATTTCAAAGGAATGGTTTTCTGCATCTACTGTATTTTGAGCGACCCTTGCACGATGTGCACGGAATAAACTGAATATACTCTGAATTGCCACTTTGGGTGTGCGTGGGGTGATAACGCATGGCAAAAAAGTTCGGACACTGTAAAGAGTGTGGACAGAATTTCAAGCGAGCACGGATTAGCGGACGCCGCAAAGGGTACAAAGTGCTGAATAAGGGCAAGCATAGTACCCGCATTCGTTGCAAGGGGTGTGGCCGTACTGTTACTGTCAACGATAGATAAGCGACGACGTTCCATTTTTTGTAGAGTTCGATATTCACGACTCATCGGTTCCGGACCGGATTCGTCCCCCGCGAAGTCGAGCATCGCAACGCCGAAGTCACCCATTTCACCGAAATCTTCGCCCCACTCACCGACGGTAACCCCGCCGACACCACTCTCCTCCTCGGTCCCTCGGGAGTCAGGAAGACCTGCCTTGCGAAGTACACCGCCGAGCAGCTCCGCCAGGAGGTCCTCGACGTCGAGTACCAGTACGTCAACTGAGAATTGATTAGCAGATTCTCAGGGTTCCCCAGCTTCCCCCAACTCCGCAATCCGCCTGGCCATATCCTCAGTTGCTCGCGCTGCTGAATTACAACTGTATGTACGGATTCTCTGAGTCTCGCAGATACTCCCTCGCGGGGTTCGTCGCACCGTTCGCCCGCTCTTTTCGGAACTGTTGGGCCTCTGCGACGTGCGCGAGTCTACGAGGCTTCCCGAAGGTCTTCCGGTACTGAGGAGAGGTACCGAACTTCTCCTTAACATTAGACCCAGATGGGTCGTACGTCGGCGGAACTGACGGGAGCCCTTCCACGTCGGGGGATTCCCGTTCGCTTCAAGGTACTCCTCGAGGTCGTCGTCGTCGACGGCTCGAAGACGAAGTACATGGCCCAATTCCTCGACGCTGAGGCTACGACAAGGCCGACGTCAAGAAAGAGAGATTACGCGATGACCCCGAAATTACGATGTCGATGGTACAACAATCTACCAGAGCCATAAATGTTAACGAAAAGCACTTCCTATCCACTGTAATGGACGATATCAACCAACACGCCCTTGAGGAGATTAGCCACACTGGTGGTTCCATCTCGACTGAAAGAATCCTGTTCTTAATCGAGTACTACGATTCCGACGGTGAGCCAGGAATCCCCCGCGATCGATACGACAGGTACGCGGAGGCTATCGAGGCGAACGACCGGGTCCCGTACACCGCCGAAGAAATGCGCGCAGTCATCGACTCACGGCTGACGGACTCTCGGACGTGGGTCCCGCATGCGTTCTATCAGATCGCACCGAATCGAATCAGCCTCTTTCCGGCGCGCTGGCACGATAAACTCGATGGAGAAACCGACGTGCGAGAACACGTGCGTTACATCCAAAGCGCCGACTCGGGCTTTCATGGCGACGATGGGAACCTACATACAGCTGGAGTACCCAAACAGTTGCTGATTCGAGCAGTATCCGTGTTCGGAGGTGAAGACCCGGAGACTGTCAAGGAGCAACTCGATAATCACATACGGAACGGAGACCTACGCGCGCTTCCCGACCAAAATCCAAACGCCGACATTCAACTTCAGGAATGAAGCGGTGCTCTTGTGTAGTAAATTGTTGATTCCAGATAGCTTGCTTCAGGACTACTACTTTGAGAGGCAATCGTAGGAAGAGCACTCAAAGTAATACTTTCACTTCCGGTGTGGCGAGATTACGGTTTTGAAGGAAAGAGCCCACTTCCAGATTGGGGAGTAAGAATAGAAGATACGATTCCGTAATCCTCACTGACAATTCGTACTTGTAACGCTTCCAGACCAATGTTAGAAATCCGCCTCGGGTCCCGTACTGTTGCTCAACCTTCCCACTGAGCCAAATCGTGTAGCCCCTCGGCAGGAGGATGAACAAAACCATTAACTTACGACATGAAAAGGAGGCGGTAAATGGGCGAATGCTCGCACTGTGGCACAACAGATGCCCTGACCCGCAACTGCAACCACTGCGGGAAAGAGGTCTGCAGTAACTGTACTCTTCCCGAGAAACACAACTGCGCTGCAGTCGATTTCTTCGGAAAGAACTCGAAACACCTGCAGAACGACCTCGACGCTCGTCGCGATCCCGACAACGAGTCCAGCGACTCAGACACGTTCGAGTGTAGCGATTGTGGCGAGTCGTACGAGTACTTCGCCGACGCCCAGCACTGCTGTCAGGAGTCTCCCGAGCCGGTCGACAATCCACGGACTCACGGCGGGTCTGGACGAGATCGAGAGAAGGCCGATTTTTCGTCCAGTCCTGACGTCAACCCGGACGGCTCGATCAACGACGAGGACCTAAACGCCGAACTTGACCGAATCCGCGAATCGGCGACCACTGAGCAGGGACTTTTCGATGGTTTCTCGCAGAAACTCGGACGTCTCTGGCTCAAGATCAAGCTCGGGACTCCTCGTCTGCGCACACTCGTCCTCGTTCTCGCTATCGGGATGCTCACTGCCGGCCAGCTCGGCTTCGCGCCCGTCCCAGGCTTCCCGGTCGATACCTCTCCAGCGGAGTCCCTCGTCGATGATGCGATGAGTCCAGCAGCAAACGGTACTCACGAAACAACACGAGCGTCAGGGGGTTCTACCAACGGCGGAAGTTCTGGCTTCTTCGATCAAGATCTCAATCGAACGCGAGTCGAGTATCTGATTCACAAAGGGATAAACGAACGGCGGCAGGAACACGGCCTCCAGCCCATTGCATTCGATACGGACCTCCGAACTATCGCTCGGTATCACAGTCGCGATATGGGCGAGGAACAGTATTTCTCTCACACGTCACCGGATGGTGAATCGATGGAGGACAGATACGAGAAGTACGATTACTCCTGTCGAGTCTCTACTGGCGGAAACCAATATGCGACAGGTGCGGAGAACATTGCATACACGTATTTCGACGAGGATGTAGTCCGCGATAACGGTGAAGTGGTTCACTACTCCAACGAAGAGGAGCTCGCGCAAGGCCTCATCAATCAGTGGATGAACTCTACGGGGCATCGGAAGAACATCCTCAAAGAGTACTGGAAGAACGAGGGTATCGGGATCTACGTGGTTGAGGTAGACGACAAGACGAGGGTGTACGCGACGCAGAATTTCTGCTAACGCTCGCCCGTCCGCTAGAGGTTCGGTGCTGACATCTCCGGCTCGCTGTTCGGCAACACCAAGAACGTCCTAGTCGAGGCCGCCGGCCGCGAGCACAACACCATGCCCGACGCGGTGGAAGCAAAGCTCAACGGAATCGAGCAAGGCAAGCTCGTAGAGGGTCAATCAGACGAAGAAGAGCGTATCTCTGCCTGGCTCGGTTCTCCGGAACTCACTCGTCGGTCCACTCGCGCAGGTCAGACTTTTAACGACCGACGGTGACCCTCCGTTCATGCAGGATGACGCCCGGTTCCTCGCCGACTCCCCGGACCGGCTCGCCCTCCTCACCCGACTCCGCGAGGGTGTCGCCGGCCCCGCGACCCTCGCCGATGACCTCGACTGTACGCGTCGAAGCGTCCAGCGCAACCTCGCCGCCTTCGCCGATCGGGGCTGGGTCGAACGCAGCGACGGCGGCTACCGGCTGACCACCGCCGGAGACCTCGTCGCGACGACCCACGCGGACTACCTCGACCGACTGGAGCGCCTCGACCGCTTCGCTCCGCTATTGCGCCACCTCGACGCCGACCACGCCCCGCCGCTCTCGATGCTCGGGGACGCCGACCTTGTCGTCGCGACGCCGGAGAACCCGCAGGCACCGGTCCACACCTACGTCGACCGCCTCAAGCGGTTCGAGGGTGACACTGTCCGGATGTGTTCGCCCGTCCTCTCGCGCATCTTCCACGAGGCCCACGCCTCGCTGGCAATGCGAGGGGTCCACACCGAGCTCGTGCTCTCGGAAGCGACGGCCGAGAAGGCCCGCGAACTCAATCCCCTGGAGTTCGAGACCGTTCTCCGCGTCGGCGTCCTCGACCTGTATGCCCACTCCGACCCAGTTCCGTTCGGCCTGACCGTCGGCGAGGACCGCCTATTGCTCGCGGCCTATAACGAGGAGGGACGTCTGGAAGCTTGCCTCACCTCGGACGACCCCGACCTTCTCGCATGGGCCGGTGATCTCTTCGAGCGCTACCGCGAGCGCTCGGTGAAGGTCGAACTGTCGGGTGGCTTCCCCCTCGGTCTCGGTTCGCAGTAGGCCGGTCCTCGACGCCAATGGTGACCCGGCCACTGAGGTGACAGCCCCTGTCACGTAGGCCCGGAGGTGACGTAAAGCCCCGACAGCGTGTTCCTCCGAGTATGAAGGTCCTCGTCGCCGGCGGCACCGGCTTCGTCGGTACCGCCCTCGTTCAGGAACTGACTGCCCGCAATCACGATGTGACCGTCCTTGCGCGCTCGCCCGAGGACGCGGACCTGCCCGCGGGGGTCGACCGCGTTACCCTCGACCTGACGAGCGCCGACGCCACCGCGGTCCGGGAGTCCCTCGCCGACCACGACGCCGTTGTCAATCTCATCGCACTCTCGCCGCTGTTCACCCCTAGCGGCGGGAACGAGATGCACGAGACGGTCCACCTCGGCGCGACCGAAGCCCTTATCGCCGCCGCCGAGACTGCCGGTATCTCCCGGTTCGTCCAGATAAGCGCCCTCGGCGCCGACACCGACGGTGACACCCACTACATACGGGCGAAGGGTCGGGCCGAGACGGTCGTCCGCGACTCGGCCCTCGACTGGGTCATCGTTCGCCCTTCCGTGGTCTTCGGAGACGGCGGGGAGTTCGTTGACTTCACCCGACTGCTAACGACGCCGTACGTCTCCGGCCTCCCCAGCGGCGGGAGCACCCGGTTCCAGCCCATCTGGGTCGGCGACCTGGCCCCGATGCTCGCCGACTGCGTCGACGAAGAAGACCGCGGGGGCGAGACCTACGAGCTCGGTGGGCCCGAGGTGTTAACCCTCGCGGACGTAGCTCGCCAGATATACGCCGCCGAGGGGAAGTCACTCCGGGTACTCCCGATTCCGATGCCGCTGGCGGAACTCGGACTCACCGTCGGCGGGGCCGTCCCGGGCTTCCCCATGGGGCCCGACCAGTACCGATCACTCCGGTTCGACAACACCGTCGGCGGGGGCGACTCCGACGCGAACGACGTACACGCCTTCGGCGTCGGCCCGGCGGAACTCCGGACGTTCGATGACTACCTCGCCGGCGGCGACGGTGACGGGGGTTCCGAGACCGACTCCGAGTCGGTCCTCGTCGGCGTGGAGACGCTCGGTCTGTTTACGTTCCTTTCGATAGCGTGGTTCCTCCCCGAAGTCGTCGACATCTACTCGATTCCGGGACTAGTCCTGTTGATCATCCCCTCGTACTTGGTGAACATGGTGTTCTACGACGGCTTCTTCGGCCTCGAAGCCGTCGTCTACGCGCTCGAAAGTATTGTCGGCGAGTCGCCCTCTTTGTGGGACGCTGGCCTACTGGTCACCTACTACCTGTTCTCGGTCGCCACCGTCGCCCTCGGTCGGGCGCTGAAGCGCAGGTTCAGATTAGTCTCTGCTGACGAACAGCCCTCCAATGCCCAATGACGCTTCGCTACACCGTCGCCGCTGGCTGTCTGCTCGTCGGCCTCTTGCTCGTCGTGCAGAGCCTCGTCGTCTCCCCGGAGATCACCTCCGTCGAGTGCACCTCGTCGTCCTCGGTGAACACCACCGTGCCGAACCCGACACCCGACTGCGTCCGGACGACTGAACCTGCGACCGGCCAGCGGCTCTATACCCTCGGGCTCGGCGCTGGAATCGCTGGCCTCGGGGTCGCAATCGTCGCCCTCGACCGTCGAATTGTTCGTCGGGAGCGCAGAGCGTGTTGAGTGATCCTGTCGCCTTACAGTGGAAGAAGGTAGCAGCAGTGTACGGTTTGCTCGCTGTTTTGACCTGAGCTCCGACTGATGCCGGGAGCGCGATATACGGTGTGCCACTGCCGATTCAAGCGGTGAGGGGTCTCGAGCACAAGACCATGTCCGACGCGGTGACGGCGAAACTCCAGGAGATCGAGCAGGGCGAGCTCGAGGATGGTGCGTTCGACAAAGGCGAGGATACCCCTTTGAGACCATCCACAGAAGGCTTTTGTGACAGTCGTCTGAATCGCCGGACGATGCCCTCCACACGCCTCGTCTATCGAGTGGTATCCCTCAGCGTCCTCGTTTGCGTCTGTTCGAGCACCGCTATTGCCTCGTTCGGAGTTGTCCACGGAACGACCAACAACGCCGCGACGGGATGTTTCCCCGGCGTGGACTCGATAGAGCGTGGGGAAGCCGTCGGTGACGTAGTCGAAATGAAGATGCTACTCTGTTTCACCGGATCAGTCACCATCGAAGGTCCGGGGTATAGCGGCAAAGCGACGCTCGGGGATGGAAACAATTCCGGACACGTCACCCTACACCTGGACACCGGCGTCAACGGTTCAGCCGTCTTCGACGTCACCTCCGACCGACTTGACTCGGTACCGATGAACGCGACCGGCGACGGGTCGTTCGAGCCCGGAAACTACACCGTCACGATCCGCGACGGGAGCGGAGACGTTGCCGATACGATCACCTTCGAGCTCGACGAACCGCAGTCCCGAACGAACGTGACAGGTGACGGCCCGACCGTGTATCGGGCGGCGAACGCCAGCTTCGAGAGCGTCGCGTCTATCGAAGACGCGATTTCCACGGGTAGGGCCGAGCCTGCCGACGCCGTCGCTGTCGGGGATACCCTCATCGTTGCCATCGAATCCGAACAACTCGCCGACGCGATGAATACCACGAACGGTTCGACCACAGAGCAGTTCTTCACCGCGTTGAATGGCAAAGCGGAGTTCCGCATCATCCAGACAAACCCCACCCCAGAGGCAAACAGAAAGTTCGCGGCGATGGGTCAGGAGAACGTGACAGCTCACCGCGTCGGGACGACCGTGTACGCTGTCGTCGAGACGGAGAACCTTACGGTCAAATACCGCCGCGTCCTTCGAGAGACGCAGTTCGACAGCGGGGATCGATTCGCCGTTCAGTTCGGATACGACCTCCCCGACACCTGGTCACGGGCGACCGTTCCGTCGAGTCCGATCATCGAATTCCAACCACGGTCTCAGCTGACGACCACACAGTCCCAGACGACAACACGGCCAGAAACACCGATTCCGTCAACACACCCGGAATCGGAGACTTCCACGCTCAGGGGTTCGACGACATCTGAGCAAGTGACGTCGAAGGGAACCAGTGACGATCAGGCCGAGACTTCCGGTGTTCCGGGATTCACCGCACCGACGACGCTCCTCGCACTGCTCGGATTTGTAGTTCTGTGGATTCAGCGGTCATATAATCGATAGACTCGTCTTGGTCACGTCTGTACTGGAATAGTGTCGGGAAGCCACTTGACTGCTTGCTGCCAAGCCAGATGGTGATTCCTTCGGACCAAAAGTTCCTTTCAGTTGCCTTCTCTGCGTCGTAATGCCGAACATTCATACTAGTGGTCTGATATGGTCTAACTGCGCGTAGTACGGGGATTTCGATACCGGGCGGGGAGGAGACCGACCCCGCCGCGCAGATCACGTCCAGACCTTGGACGCACCCATCTTACTTTCACTTCCGGTCCGGGTATGGCTCACCTCTTAGTCACACTCCCGTGCATAGCCAGATATGTCGCAGCAAACGCAGAAACCGCAGAGTGAGAGGACCGACTACGGCGCGACCATGGTCGAGCTCGCCAAGCGCCCCGACGGCACGTGGGAGGCGACCCAGCCCGGCCTCGACGTCGTCGGGACCGGGCCGTCCGCCGCGCGAGCGACAGAGGACATGGCCGCCACAATCGCCGACCAGTTCGACACTACGGATGCCTAGGTCGCGACTTGCAGCGCTCGCGCCAAAGGGAAAGGCCGACCTACTCGGTGAGATTGCGAACGAGCTCGTCGACCTCCGCCCGGACCTCACCCGATTCTCGCCGCCCGCCACCTGGTCCTTCGGTCGGCGCCCCATTTCGTCGGACTCCAGCCCGACGGCCACGCCGTCTACAACTGGCAATACACTAGATTCGCGTCAGCGGTTCCGTTCGATGACGAGGATGTCTACGGTGGCGAGTCGGAGATGGTCGCGCGCGGATAACATCCATCAACGAGACGTCCCGGAATCAAGAGTATGTCTGGGTGCATCCCGACTTCTGTGACCGGATACCCTAACTGATTCACAGTGTCGACTGGCAGTCTAATCGCTATCGAGTTGTAGTCTGTCGTTGAAAACCATGGCTTCACGCCGTCGCACCGGCGCGAAGTCCCTACCCATGGCAGGCATGTGGTCACCGATCGAGGTGACCAACCAAACCTATGCAGTCAGTACTGACGTGCATCTTACTTGTTTGAACGACAACGTTTAAAAGTTATGTATTCTGATACTATGCGGGTAGTTGTCGAAGTAAAAATTGAAACACAAAACACTTAATGGTAGGATTACATTTCTCCGACTGTACCCCTACCCGACAGGTGTTAAGTAACGTTGCTCGCCTCCCCAGAGGATTGCGCAACCGAAAGACTCCTGTCAACGAAGACAACCCCCAACCATGACAAACACAACCGAGAAGGTTCGCAGCGTATTCCTCGCTGCACTCCTCGTCATGTCGGTGTTTGCCGTCGTCCCCATGTCTGCGAGTGCAGACCTGGACGGCGACGCCTACGCAAACACCAGCAACGGCGAGATCGAAATCGGAAGTACCGAAACCCAAATAATCAACGTCGCTGGCGTGACTGACGCTGGTAACAGCGACACAGTCACCATCGACATCAGCGAAGCCACCGACGCTGGTCTCGACGTTAGCGTCGACTCCCTCGGTGCTAACGTTCTGGACAACGAAGAGACTGGTCTGTCCGGCGATACACTGACGCTTGACCTGGCGGACGATACCGACAACGAAACGGTGTCGGTTACACTGTCCCTCGACGCGACGGGCGACGATGTCGAGGAAGACAGTCGGATCCGCTACGGCATCAGCTCCGACGGTGATTCGCTGAGCAGCAGTGCAACTGCTTCGTTCAAGGTCATCGACTCGGCGTCCGCCGACCGCACGTTCGGTGGCGGCGACTCGGCGACCATCTACGCCGGTGAGACGATCACCTTCAACACCGAAGGTGAGCCGACCAACGTTGTCACCATCTACGAGAACACTGCTGACGACGGCACCGACTGGGAGCAGGTCGACCGATTCTCGACCGCGCCCGGTAACCTGGTGAACTACGACACGTCCGACCTCGAAGGTGAGTTCGTCGTCACCTACGACGACGAGGAGCCGGACTCGGACGATTCGTCGAACTCGCAGACTGTGCTCGAGGTCAACCCACTGGACCTCGAAGCGACCGCGCAGGACGTCAACATCACGACCGAAGAGGACATCGTGGTTGACGCTTCCTCTGCGGACTTCGGCGGTGACTTCTCCGCGGAGCTCTACGAGGAAGGCACGGACTTCGAGGACAACGACGCGCTCACTAGCGAGGACGAGACCTTCGACGGCACGGGTGAGGCGACCGTCAACCTCGGGAACATCTCCGAGATCGAAGACCAGGGCGCTGGCGAGTACGTCGTCCGTGTCGTCCACGACGCCACTGGTGTTGAGGTGACCACCGACACGCTCAACGTCACTGAAGCTGGTGATGCCTCGGTGAGTGTCCCCCAGGACACCATCTACCAGGAGCGCGGTGACGTAGCGAACGTCTCGATCGAACTCGAGAACCGTGACGACGCCTACGTCCAACTGGGTGGCGACTCCAGCAACTTCATGGCGAACTTCACGGTGGTTGACGAGGACGGTAACGGCTACGTCAACCTCTCGATCAACACCTACGACTCGATGGGTGCGACCGCCATCACCGGTGACAACGGCTTCGTCAGCGTCACCAGTGATGATGACTTCATCTCGACCTCCGGCGCGAACGCCATGAGCGACGACCACGGCATCTACGTCGGTAATCCGCTCGAGCCCGTCGGTGACGGCGAGGACGAGGTCGACGCGCTGGACAACCCGATGGCGGCGGGTAACTACGACCTCGTTGTTGCGCAGGCCAACGACGACCGCGACTCGAAGACCATCCTGAGCGTGAGCGACCCGTCGGTCGACGAGGTCAACACGTGGGTCCACGAGGGCGTCAGTGCAACCAACCTGCCTGACAGCGGTGAACTCGACGAGTTGCTCAACGGTGTCGCGGAGACCGACACCATCGCCAACGGCGACTACGTCGTTGTCGAAACCCAGGTCTCGGGTATCTACGGCTACATCGGTGACGCTGGCTTCGCGGACGACGAGACCACCCCCGGTGACGACACGGTCTACCTGAACCTGACCCAGACCAACGCCGGCCCGAACACGAACGGCAACACGCTGTACGGCGGCGACGCTGAGAAGATGTACTTCGACGCGGGGAACAACACCGTCTACGCGGTCTTCCCCGACGAGAGCGGTGACTTCTCCGACGGTCAGGAGTACAAGGCCGACTTCCACGTCCCCGAGGAGAACGCGGCGTACAAGAACGACCAGAACGCGTCTGCGGAGTTCGAGGTCGCCGAGCGTTCGATCGAGTTCAGCAACCTGAACTCGAGCGACATCCTCGAGGTCGAAGCGAGTGAGAACGCGTCCGTCGAGGGCACGACCAACCTCGCGCCCGGTACGGCGGTCGACGTCGAACTCGAGTCGTCGGGCCAGCTGTTCACCAAGACCGTCGAGGTCGGTGACAATGGCACGATCAGCGCCACGTTCGACCTGAGCGGTCAGGACGTCGGCACCGAGCTCTCGGCGCTGCTGTCGGCCGACTCCGACACCGAGGCGACGGCTGACGCCGTTGTGGTCGAGCAGGTCGACGATGGCACGGACGAGACCACCACCAGTGACGGTGGCGAGGACACGTCCACGACCACGACGACCACCACGACGACCACGACCGAGGAGACCACGACCGAGGAGACCACGACCGAGGAGACCACCACCACGTCGAGTGACGGTGGCATCCCCGGCTTCGGCGTGGCCGTCTCGCTGGTCGCCCTCGTCGCGGCTGCGCTGCTGGCACTCCGCCGCAGCAACTGAATAGCTGACTAACCACCGAACCCTTCCGGGTTCGATTCGATTGCAGCCCCCATTTTTCGGACGCTACCCTGGTAGTGACAGCAATCGAAGCGATAGCTTCAACGTAGAAGTCCTCTGGTGAACTGCTCGAACTGTACCAAGGGATTTGAAAGGGACTGTACGAGAACCCTGGTTCCCGTACAGACCGTACGCAATTGTGTCTGTTTAAATGAGCGCCCAGGGTGTACGAGAGCATGGGCAACATCGCCTGCTACTGTCGCGTGTCCACCGCCGACCAGAGCCTTGAGCGCCAACTGACCTCCACCCAGGAGTTCGCCGAGCGAGAGTTCGGCGCGGAGCTGGCCGACCTCGAGATCTATCGCGACAAGAGCACCGGGACCAACACCGACCGCTCGGGCTACCAGAAGATGATCGACGATGCGGACGCCGGCGACCTCCAGGCCGTGGTCGTCCACAGCGTTTCGCGCATCTGCCGGTCAATCTCCGACCTGGAGCGAACGGCCGCCCGCCTCGAGGCCGCCGACGTGGAGCTCCACATCGTCAGCGAAGGGCTGACGCTCCGCCCCGGTGACGAAGACCCGTTCCAGCGGGCGCTGTTCCAACTGCTCGGCGTCTTCGCGGAACTGGAGGCGAACATGGCCCAGCAGCGGACGAAAGAAGGAATCGCAGCCCGCCAAGCGAACGATGACTACCACCACGGTCCGGCCCCGCTCGGTTTTGAGAAGGACTCGGGCCGCCTCGTAGAGGCGGAGAACTACCACGACGTGGTGGCGGTCCTGGACATGGTGGCGAAGGGAGAGCTCTCGAAACGGAAGGCCGCGGAACGATTGGATACGTCTCGGCCGACAATCAACCGGGCGCTGGACCGAGAAGAGTTGTACGCAGTCTGAGAATCAGTCGTCAGCCAGGACCGCGCCGGAGGGGCGGAGTTGGAGTGTGCGCTCGCCTTCGGGGCCAGTGATCAGCACGCGGTCGCCTTTCTGAAGCCCGAGATCTTCGACAGCTCCCTTCGGGAGTGAGACGTGATACGTCCCATCATTCTGCTGGACGATCATCGATTCCATGACGTTCTTCGAGAGAAGTCCGCCGGTATTCCGCTCCGAACGCCCTTTTTCTATACTCATGTGTACAGCAGTGTACCCTCGGATAAATAAAACGTAACAACTCACGACAACTGTACCTTACCCCGCACAGGTATTGTTTTTCCGATATTTTAGGTTCGAATGAACGGAACGTGGAGAGTGACGGCCGCGGTCCGGTAGCTCCGGGCTGGCGGTCGGGGTATCAAACCATGACCCGAGTACGCGGGCCTCCTGGCCCGAACACCTCCTTTTCGGAGGAAACGGGACGACGAACCGCCCAAGAGAACGGCAGAGGCTGTCAGTACGTCACGCCGGGCGGCCGGTGTGGCGACGCTGGCGTGACCCACCAGGTCGGTGGCGTCAGCCTCAAGCTCTGCCACGGCCACCTCGAGGCCGTTCTCTACGAGAACGACCTGGCCGCGCCGCCGCGATCGCCGCGGGGCCGGCTCGCCAGGAGGGCTCGAGCTTGAGCTGGCCGTGGTGGTTCACCCGATCCGATGCAGAGATTCTCGTCGGGGCGTGGATGTTGACGGCAGTCGGCTTCGCACTGTTGGGCATCCTAAACGCCAATGCCGTGATTAGCCTGGCTGTCGGGGCTCTGCTGTTCGTCGGCTTCTGCTGGTACACCAACGAACCTGGAGAAGATGTGGAGGCCAGCGCGTGAACCGAGAGACCTACGCCCACCTCGTGGGCTACTCGACGCTCGCGCTGATCCTCGGAACGGCCAGCTGGAGCACGTTCGGCTGGGTATTCGCCCTGCCGCTCGTGCTCGGGACGCTGGCGCTCGTCGGCCGGGCCGGCTCGAGCCTCGTGATCGAGAAGGCGCGGATCGACGATGAGCCGCTGGACCTGAGCCCCGATCAGTCGCCGAAAGCGGCGACGGATGGCGGCCGGACAACCCGGCTCTCACCCGCCGAGGTGGCGGATGCAGTTCGGGAGCACGGGGCGGAAAACGTCCAGGACGACGCGATCGCCTGGGCGATCGAACAGGGCGGATTGAACGCGGGTGGCGGCCGGAACCGCCGACACACTACTTCAGAACGGAACTAAGCACACAGATGATAGATAGAAAGCAACTGCTGGCGGTATTCGCGGTGTTCGCTGTCGTGACCAACATGACCGCTCCGGCACTCGCGGCGGCCACCGCACCGAGTAGCGGCCTCGGGATGAACCCCGACGCCGACCAGTACCCCGAAACCAGAATCGTCGAAGATCAGCTGACGATCGAGAGCCACGACCGCTCGAGCATGTCGTGGCTCCAGTACGAGAACGACAACGGCAAGATCGAGACCATCGACGCCCACGTGAACGGTACCGAGTCGGGCGCGAAGGTCTCGTACCGCGCCGACCAGCTTGAGCTCGCCGAGTTCGGCAAGTACCCGCGCCAGGGTGACGAAGAGAACAACAGCGTCACCTGGCTGAACGCCGGCAACTGGACGAGCTCCGGCGGCGTCACCGTCTCGGATAGCGCCGGGTCGACCGCCTCCGGCGTGGAGTCGGTCGAGATCGCCACGGACGGCTCGTTCACCTCGGGAAGTAGCGGCCACGTCGCCTACGGCGAGCAGTCAATCACCGACGACGCCGAGAAGCGGTACCTCCAGCTCGTCATGAACGTCGACAGGCTTGAGAGCAGCGCGGTCCTCGAGGTCCAGGTCCGCGACGGCGGCGGCGACTACGTGGCGGCGACCGTGGATAGCTCGGCGAACGCTTCGAAGGCGAACGTAATCGCCAACCAGACTGCCTCCGGCGTGATCTTCCAGGAGCAGCTCGGCCAGCTCGAAGTTCAGGGCTCGGGTGACGGTAGCCTGGACGGTGTGGAGGAGGTCCGCGTGGTCGCCACTGATGGCGACGTGACGGCCACGGTGGTCGGGCTGAACGTCCAGAAGAAGAGCCAGTGGGACTTCGGTGACGAGAAGGTCCCGGACACGAGCACGGACGACAGCGGCGACTACACAACTGAGCGAGTGATCGACCGGCCCCAGGGCGGGGCAATCATGCTGGCGGACTTGGCGAGTCTCGGGAGCTTCGCGTCTGACGCGGTGGTCCACAAGCTGACCTACTACGACGTGGAGTACCGGATGCAGGACAAGCCGAGCGCGGTCTCGGCGGAGTTCCGGGACGCCGACAACCGGTACCCGAACTTCAACGTGTTCGACTTCACGTACCGGCGGACGATTCCCGCGGCGTACGACATCACGCACGGGAATTTGACGCTCGAGACCAACCAGACGTTCCTTAGCGAGCGGTACGTCCAGCTCCGGGTCGCCGAAGGCGTCGGCGACACCGAGACCTCGGAGATCTCCGACAGCTCCTGGATCGACCTCACCGGCTCGCTCGGCGAGGCTGGGACGTGGCTGACCGCCGACAGCACCGTGAGCGCCGACAAGACGTACGTGATCGACGCCGAAATCAAGGTCACCGACGACCAGCAGAGCGCGCTCGAGCAGGCCGCCGGAGGTGGTGGCTTCTGGGGCGGCGGCGGTGGCGGCAACCCGTTCATGAGCCTCTACAACTGGGTCGCGGGCGGGTTCGTCGGCCTGCTGACCGCGCTGGGCCTGAAGAGCAAGGCCGGGAGCTGATCGTCGATGCCTGACGAAGGACCGCGGCTGACGAAGGCCATGACGTACATCAGTACGTCCAGGCAGTACGGCGGCTTCGCCGAGTCGTTCGTGTACGGTGCCGGCGGGCTCGTCATGGCGTTGTTCACCATCATCATCGGTATCGGAGAGGCGTTCGCGGGCCTAATCATTCGGCCAACGGACGCCTTCAGCAGCGTGACGGCGCTGCTGATCGACGCCGGGTTCGGAGCGCCGGCGAGGTTTCTCCAGTCGGCCTGGAACACCGCGGCGGTCGCGCTCGGGATGGACCCGTGGTTGCAACTTGGGCCGTTTCTGGCGACTGTCGCAATGGTGGCGTTCGTCGCCACCCTCTGGGTTCTGATCCAGTTCCTGGACGCGATCGACGCGGACACGCCGACCGGGATCAACCTCCCGTTCATCAATCTGGACACCGGCGGCGACATGGAAGACGAGAACGACTGACCATGACTGGCTACCGCCGCCTTCGACCGAGTGCTACTCACCGGCCCCCCGGAGGTGCTGGCTCCTGTGAGTAAGTCGTCCCGAACCACCCTGAACGAGGGCGGGAGCATGAACCTCTGGGCGACCACGTACATCAAGGACGGCGAAATCCTCGTCGGGAAGCTGGTCAGCTCGCTGCTCGGCGGCCTGTGGTTGGCCGTCGCAGGGGGCTGGATCACCGTCATGCAGTCGATCAATCGGGTCCACATCCAGATCCTGGACGCGGCGGCGGGAATGGTAGTCAGAATTGTCGAGGCGGCTGGTGGTGGCGGGGCCGAGACCATCCGGGTCGCCTGGGCCGAGGCGTACAGGGCGGCGGTGGCCGCGAACCCGCTGCTTGCGCCGGCGCTGATGACGCTCGAGATTATCCTGGTCTCGGCGCTGCTACTGTACGCTCGCCGGAGGTGGACGTAGATGGGAGACAAGTCTGTCTCCTGGTCCAGCCTCACAGGTGTCCCGGACTGGGTTGGTGATCTAAAAACGCTGACGACAGCGGGAAGCGGCGGTATCGTGGGAACCCTCGTGACGATAGCGACAGACCCACGGGATTGGCTTCGAGAGAACGTCTTTGCGCTGATCGCCGAATGGATTGTGAACCAGATCCTGGATGGGGCGACGTACATAATCGGCTGGGTCGTCTTCGCGTTCGACCGTATCGCGTCGATTATCTTGGATGCGCTCGGCCCGGTCGCCACGCCGTTCGAGATCATCGGGGACGCCGTAGTCGGCGCTGTCGAGACGGTGTACGGCGTGGCGCTCGCCGCCGCCCATGCAGCAGGGTTCACAGGCCCGCCAGCAGCGGCGTTCGCTGTCGCGCTGGTCTCGGCGGCGCTGGCGGCCGTGGTGTTCGCGGTCTGGAAGGCGCTCCCGGTCACGGAGGCACTCGGCGGCGGCATGGAGGCACTACGGTAATGGCGCGCAGAGACCTCGCCGCGGGCGTTCTCGCCGTCCTCGGCCACGGCTTCGCATGGGTATCGCACACCGAACAGATCTGGATGCCGATGGCGGGCGCATACGTCCGGTACGTTGCTCCCGCCACCGGCCTCCCCGACCTCCGAGGCCCGTTCCTGTTCATCACGCTGGTGTACATCGGCCTCCGGATCGGGGACCTGTGGGACAGACGAGACGACTTGGAGGACACGATATGAAACCCGAAACCAACCGGTACAGACACGGAAGCGGCGTATCGAGCGGAAAGAAGGAGGTGAGAGCATGGCGGTGAGCCCGGTCCACTGGGCGCTGTCGCACCCGGCGCTGGTGCTGACCGCGGCGCTCGGCCTAATCGCGGTGGTCTGGGCGTACGACGCCTACGAGGACGCCGACGACGGCAAGGAGGCGCTGGGCGGCTTCGCCGAGAACGCGAAGAGCGGGACGGGCGGCGCGCTGAACGTCGTCTTGGCGTCCCTGGTAGCGTTCGTGGGCTGGGCGGCGACGTGGTTCGGTACCGCGGGCGAGTTCGTCCAGTTCCTGATCGGGGTCGCGCCGCAGTTCCCGCTACTGAGCTCGACGATCTTCACGATCGGACTCGGAGCGCTCGGCCTCGGCGGCGTGATCGAGCTGAAGGCGATCCACTTCATCGGGTTCAGCGCGCTGGCGGTCCTGATCGCACTGGCGTTCCGGACGGACTTCGGGGAGGTTAGCCTCCAGTGAGACGGACCGCCGCGCTCGTGGCGCTCGTCGGCTTGTCGTGAGTGGAGCCGCCGCGCCGATCGTGCTCGCCCAAGACGGCGACACGGGCGCGGCGGCCCGTGATCTCACCCTGGAGGAGCTGACCCCCGGAGGCACGAAACCGACGAACGCACCGGACAGTATCCGCGCGAACGGCCGCTACGGCGAGTTCGCCGTGAAACAGCTCCCGACCGGCCTCATGGTCAACGAGGGCGAGCGGTCGCCGAGCTGGCGGTACATGAGGTCGGGTCAGACGATCTCCCGGAACTACCTCCAGCTGTGGAGCAAGCGCCCCTACGGGGCGGACGGCGAGGATTACGTAGTGGAGATCGCCCACTACCGGGTCGGCCCCGAGCGGTACCAGACCGAAGACGGCGGGACCGCCACCCGGAAGGCGGCGCTGAACGTTACGACCTACGAACGAACCGTGACGTTCTCGGGCGGCTACGACTTCGCCCGAATCGACCTCCGGGAGCACTACGACCAAAAGGTCCGGACAGTCATGTGCGTCCGGTCGCCGGGCGAGGCCAGCTGCCTCGAGAACCCCGGCGATACCCGCTGGACGTTCTACCACAAGTCCAGCAAGGCGACGCTCCCGATCGAGACCAACAGCGCCGGCGCGCGGCTGGCGTGGGGCATCCTTTCGCTGTTGCTCCCGTTCTTCGGCGCGACGGTGACGACGCTGTACGCCGGCAAGAAGTTCGTGGAGAAGGCGAAGGCCGGCCCGCAGGTCTCGGCGCTGTGGTGGGTGCTGGCGGCGATCGGCGGGATCCTGTTTATCGTCGTGGGCTGGAACTGGATCTCGGCCAGACTGATCCGGGCGCCGTGGCTCGTGGCAGCAGCCGGCGGAATCCTGCTCGGCGTAATCGCCGTGGAGTGGTTCGGTCGCCGGACGTACGGCGCCGGATTCCTCCAGTTCAAGCTCGCCGAAGGGTTCGACCCGACGGATCCGAACGACGTGCAGGAGGCCCAGCAGCAGGCCAAGAAGGCAGAGGACCCCGAGAACGACACCGACGCGCCGGGCGTCCTCAAGGCGTCGTTCAACATCGCGCGGTTCGCCCGCGGCGATCAGGGCGAGCGGTCGGTGATTCGGAAGGGCATCCGGAAGTTCTGGGCTCGAGCGCGCGGGGCGACCGCGGACTTCGAGACCGACGGCAACATGCAGACGAAAATCGAGGTGGACGGCCCGATCGACGAGCTGTACCTCCTTGACCCCGAGGACCCGGACCCGATGGAGTACCAACCCGAGCACCACGCAATCGAGTTCCCGGACCTCGTGACCTACGACGACGAGGGGAACGCGACGTACCACCCGGTCCCGTACCTGATGGGGATCGGGGCGCTCGGGTTCTCGTGGGTCGCCGGCCAGCTGGCGGCGGGCTCGGGACTGCTCGGCCTGTTCGTCGGCGGCGTGATCCTGTTTGCTACCCGAATCGCCAAACCCCGCAAGGGCCGGTTCTTCGCCAACCTCGCGCCGGTTCACTACCATCACGCGGTCGGGACGATGCTGACCCACGCTCGAGGGCTGGCCGACGCGAAGAGCTGGGAGGACTGGTTCAAGAACTACGCGGAGAGCGAGGCCGAGAGCCACGCCGACCGGAAGGAACTGCTGGACGACCGGAGCGAGAGCCAGCTGGAACAGCTGTACGACCGGTACGTGGGCGAAGGCTCGTCTGACGCGCCGGTCCGGAACGGCAACGCCGGCCAGGAGGTGACGAGTGACGACTAACGCCGAGAGCGAGGCTCAGGACGTGCTGGCCGAGGGCGCGTTCCCGGACGAGCCCCGCGGCGAGGTCACGATTACCGACGGGCTCCGGACGGTCTTGGGGGTGGCCCAGGAGGCCGCCAACGGCGCGGGCGCGTCCGGCCTTGAGGTCGACCCGGAGGATCTCCGGGACGAGTTCCACGACGCGCTGGAGACGGCGGGCGTGGAGACGCACACCCGCCCGGCCACGGCGAAGCTGACCCACGACCAGGCCGACCTGCTGGTGGACCTCTTGGCGGGGTTCGACAGTCGGCGGGCGATTCTCGAGTGGGAACAGGAGCTCGTGATCCAGACGGTCGGTCAGCTCAAGGACGAGTGGTACACCCGGACAGCCTCGGACGCTCCGACCGTGGCGGCGCTGCTCGGCGAGCCCTGGGGGCCATGCGAGACCATGCCGCCGGAGCTCGCCGTGGAGATCCGGCGTGGAATGGTCGCCAAAGACCTGCTGCCGGCGTTCCACGCGGCCCACGAGGTCGCCAGGTGGGCGGCGGTGGAGCGGGTCGACCACCTGGACGACGACGCCGAGGGTGACGGCCCGGACGAGATCGACCCGCAGGCCCAGAAGTACCCGCTGATGCGACCGGCGTTCGGCGAGGTGGCGGGCCAGCAGGCGGCGGCGCTCGAGGCGCTCTTGGAGGGATTCAGATCGGCCGAGGAGCTGCTCGGGTGGACGCTCCGAGTGGTCGGCGCGTCGTACGCCCAAATCGACCGAGAGACGGTCACGACGCCGTACTTCGAGCAGCCGCTTCGGCGGCGGCTCGTCGGCCAGGACCCGGACGGCCGCGACCGGTTCATCCGCGAGAGCTGGGCGGCCGAGTTCCTGCTGCCGGCGTTCAACCGGGCCGCTGACCAGCTGGGTCAGCGGGCCTCGGAGGTCACGGCCGGTCAGAAGTACCACGCTGACACGGGGAGCGGATCTATCACATGAGCAAGTCAGACCGAGACGCGCGGCCCGCTGGGGTCGCACAGAAGGACGAACAGGCCCACAATCTCCTGGAGGTCGTCCAGGACCGCCAACTCCTGAAGGCACGGCTGGAAGGTCTCGAGGCGCCGAACTTGGACCAGACGCGGGAGGTAACGGGAGAGGGCGACCACCACACGGTCGGCGAGAACCTCCGGCGCGCCTTCGGCTTCCGGCGCTGGGCGGCGGTCCTCGAGGACCTTGAGGACGAGCCTCACCCGGCGATCGAGGGCGCGCCCCATCCGATTGTCCACCATCCGCGGGCGTTCCTGGATCACCTGATCCACCTGGACGACATGGACAAGCTCCGAATCGAGCACGACGAGTTGGGCGGGCTCTCGAGGGAGCGCCGCGAGGTGTTCCGCTGGCTCCAGGACCACCCCGAGATCGTCCGCGACCTCCGCAACGGCGGGACCGACTGGCTCGCCTACGGGCCGAAAGGGAGCGGCAAGTCGACCATGACGATCGCGCTCCCGGTGATCCGGAACCTCGGAATCAACCCGGACGCGGTGGTCTGGCGGGGCTCGCCAGCGCGGGCCGAGTGGCTCCCGCTCCGGGCCTGGACGCGGCTGTGCCTCCCGAAGGGACTGGAGGTCGAAGCGGTGCTGGACCCGCCAGCGGACGACATGGAGCCCATCCCTGTCGACCTCGAGAAGATGGTGTACGAGGTCGTCCGGTACAAGAACATCCGGGACCTGAACCACGAGGTCCTCCAGGAGGGAATGCTCCACGTCGTCTACCCGGATCCGAAGTTCCGAGGGGCGACACAGGCGTACCGGGAGGCTGACGAGATCCAGGAGATCCGGCACTACGACGCCTGGGGCGTGCTGAACGGTCGGTACCCCGAGATCGCCGAGCCGGACCCGTCGGAGGTGACGCCGACGAAGATGTGGTGGTTCGCCTGGGCGATCGACAAGATCGACCACGGGCCGCCGATCTGGACGAGCTGGGTGTGTGACGAGATCGGGAACGTCATGCCGGAGCACGCGAGCAACGACTTCCACCGGCTCCACGACCGGATCAGCGCCTACCGTGACAAGTACGTGGACGCTCGCCGCAACAAGTTCAGTCAGTACGGGATCGGCCACGACGTGGACGACGTTCACAACCTGATGCGGAAGAAAAAGCGGTGGCAAATCACGATGGCGGGGGTCGACAACCCGACGGGGAAGACCGTCGGGATGGGCGAGGCTCCGATGGACGAGAACCTGACCCAGCGGATGAAGCTCGGGGAGGCTTTAAGTTGGAATAGTCAGGACTACGCGGAGTTCTCGTGGGACGACATTCCGGCCTGGGCGAAGGTTCCGGGCCAGCTGCATATCCGGTTTCCGGAGCTCCAGGAGGCGATCAAACAATGCTCGCGGTGATTTCCGCCGATTTCGGCGTCGAGACGGTTCGAGGCGTCGGTTCGCAAACGATTCGGCGATATTCCGCGCGGCCGGCGCTGGCTGGCAGTACGCGCCCGCGCGTAGTTACGTTACGGGAGTCAACCCCCCTCCCCCCTACCATGGTTCCAGAAATTAAGAGCGAGAGAGTCTATAACGCAAATATAAGCAGTACAGTGCCGCTAACGGTGTCGCTGCCGGAAACGAACGGGAGGCGAGTATGACCAGGACGACCTCGGGGGCAGCGACCATGCTGGCAGTGCTGCTGCTCGTGGCGGCGCCGATCGTCGGCGCGGCGTCGGTCAGCGCCCAGCAGGTGACGGCACCGGACGGGTACGTCGGTGTGCCGGACACGAACATCGTCGAGGACGTTCCGGTCGGCGCCGACGTGGGCCTCGAGGCGCACGATCTGGAGGGCTCGGTGATGGCGTCGGACTACGCCAGCTCGCTCCAGGTGATCGTGACGACGCCGGAGCGCGCGGGGCAGTACGTCGGAACGAAGATTTCGGGTGCGGGCAACGTGGCGCTGGTGGTGAAAGACGACACGAATCACGACGGCAGGAAGGTGGCGCTGCCGGCCGACGCGGTTCGGACGGCGCTGGGCTACAAGCCGCGCGTGGTGTACGGCCGTCACGAGGATGGCGAGCGGTGGGCGTCCAACGTCACCGGTCGGAATGGGCTGCTGATCTTCGAGGTACCAAAGTTCTCGAGCAACGCGGTGACGTTCTCGGGGCGCGTGGAACAGACGTTCTCGCCGGCGACGGACGGAACGGAATCGACGTACGAGCTCGGGAGCTACGACGCGGCGAGCGATCCAAACGTGACATTTGAGGGCTGGACGGCGACCGAGTGGGATAACGTCAGCGGAACCTCTCTGGGCGACGGTGACACGCTGGCGGTGAACCCCGCAGGGAACACCGACCTGCGCGGGCCGAACGGCTCGAAGCCGGAGATCGTGTTCACCGGCGATGGGTTCATGCGATGGGATAACAAGAGTGTGTCGGATGTCTCGGCGTCGAGCAGTCAGTCAATTAGCGTCGAAGGGAACCTCGATCCGACCGGGCTGAGCGCGAACGGGAAACCGACACTACAGGTAACTGCCCCGTCGAATTTCTCACATTTCGGTTCTAAGACGCAGGGCTGGGCGATGATTGGAGACGATGGCGGCACAGAGATTGAAAGCGAGATCAGGATGGATAGCGGACCGGCAACTATCGACGAAATTTACTTCGAGGATTTGTCTCCGAGTGGCGCGTCGGGGACGATAGACGTGTACATCGAGGAGGACAGCCCTGACGGGTATTATGGAGAAGGGACGTTAGTTAAGCAGAACTGGGACATGAGCGGGAGTGTAATTGATATTCAGGATTATAGTCCCTCGTCCTATCCGATAACGGTAGAGTTGGTGTCAAAGAACTTTGACACTGACGAGTCCTATACCGTGTGGAATGATGGAAATGACGAGTCAGGAACAGTTTATACAACTTCCCTCGGAGAAAGCGGTTCGGCGCACGTCGAGCTTGGACTCTCCCCTCCGAAGGCGAAGAATATCTACGCGAGCGCAGACGGCGCGTCGGCGTCGTTCGGAACTCTCGACTATGGTGAAACTGTAACCAAAGAGTTCGGACTGTCGTCCTCCGCCTCAAGTATCGACTGGTCGGGGTCCGGAATAATCCAAGACTGGACGCTGAAAATGAAGGAACGGAAGGCCACCGAGGACCCCGCCGTAGACTTGGACGGGGACGGCGTGGACGACATAACCTACTCCGGGCTACTTTCGGATGGCGAGACCGTGGCGTATCAAGCGTCGGAACTATCGCTGTCGGACGATTCGCTGACGGTTTCGACAGCAAGCAGTTCGACCGTGGACGTGGGGGTTCGCCTCCAGGAGGTCACGCAGACTCGGAACCCGACGCTGACGCTGAACAATCAGACGGTAGCCAGCTACTCCGGCGTGCTGGCGGACGGCGCGACGGTCGAGCGGACCGTGGACAAAACCCACCTCCGGGAGGGACAGAACAACCTCTCGGTCTCGGTCGGTGACGGCTCGCTGACGGCGGACGCACCCACGCCCTCGGTGGGGCTGAACGTCACCCACGACGCGGATGTAAAGGTCACGAGCTCGTACGCGGCGGACGGCTGGAAGGAATCGTACAACGTCAGCCACCAGTACGCCGGCGATCGCTCCGAGGCGACCGTGACGGTCCCGTTCTCGAGGCACGTGTACGATGTACAGAACCTCGAGTACCGGGTGAACGGTGGGGAGTGGACGACAGTCTCGGAGGCGAACTGGAACCTCGTGGAACACACGACGCTGAAGATTTCGCCACCCGACCCGGACGGAACGCCGGGCTACGAGGCTGGCGACGAGCTGGCGGTCCGGACGAGTGGGTTCAAGGTGAAAGTCGTGGACGGAGAGATAACCGTCACGGACCCGACGGACCCCGGTGACGACGGCCTGAACACCGAGTTCCGAGTGGACAATCGGAGCGTCGGGTTCCACCTGGGGGTCGGGACCTCAGCGAACGGCGACCGCGTTCACTACCTGAAAGAGGAGACGTGGGAGAACCCAGACGAGAAGGCGGTCCTTACTGCCGACGGGAGCCAGGAGATCTACCTGCCGAACGCGAAGGCGGGCGGATCTGCGCGGGTTTCGACGATTCCCGTGGAGGTCGGCCTCTCGAGCGGGGATGTAGGGTTCAAGGTCCAGGCGCCGGAGAAACCGCGGTTCGAGGTGACGCCGGGCCGGACCGGCTCGGGAACCGACGTGACGTACAAGTGGTTCGGCGGGTCGGTCGGCGAGACGTACGGAATCTACTCGGTCGACCAGAGCCGGTTCCTGGACAAAGCCGAGTTCAGCGGGTCGTACGTCGAACTCTATGATGACGATAGCTCGGACGTACTGGCGATCAAGACGGCGACCGAAGACTCAGGGAGTTCGTCGGACAACTCCGGCGATAGCGAGGTTGCGGGCGGCTCGTGGGACGAGAGCACGCCGGATGGAACGCTTCAGCAGCTCGCCGTGCTGGGCGCGTGGGTGGCGCTGGTGATCGTTCTGATCGGAGCAACCGGGCGGTCCAACCTCGAGGGCCGGCGGCGCTGGGCCGTGGTCGGCGCGGTCGGCCTCGGCTCGGGACTTGGCGCGCTCGAGATCCTCCGGCCAGGCTCGGTCTCGGGCGCGATCAACGTCGGCCTCCAGGAGGTCGTCCCGCTGGCGGGGCTGGCCGCGATCGGCGTGGTCGTGTACTCAGTCGTCACGTGGTGGCAGTCACGGAAGGCTGAGGCGTCCACGCCCGAGACGAAAGTGACGCTGGACCTCGGGAAGGGTGGTGGCGACTGAGCCATGCTGGCCGAGATCGTCCGGGAGGCGGTCCGCGCGTTTGGCGTCCAGGGCGTCAGCGCGGGCGTGCTGGCGCTGCTCGTTGCAGTGGCGCTCTACGCCCACAAGCTGGGGAGCGCCGGCTCGAAAGCGGTCCACGCGGGCTCCACAGTCCGCCACGACCTTCAAGTGGTGGCGCTGGTCCTGGCTGGGCTGCTCGTCCTCGGCGTGGCGACTCTGGACGTGGCTCGAGCGCGGGAGCTGGCCGGCGTGATCGGGCGGCGGCTCGCCCAGCTCCCCGTGGAGCAGTGGGTGGCCGGGCTGGTCTGACCATGCCGACGTACGAAGAGTTCGAGGACCCACGAGAGCGTTCCACCTGAAACGCCTCCACCCGAAAGACCGCAAGACGGACCGCCGTCCGGTGGTCTGACACCCCTTTTCGCTATTTGCCTCAAATCGCCGGAGGGGAGTCGCGTGCGACCGGCCGCGCGTCGGCCTAAGCGGTCCCGGAACGGGTCCCTTCCGAAGTACCACCTGCTGGGGCTCCCGCTGGCTTTCCACCGTGAGCGCCTCGCTCGTCCGTCCACGGCGGTTGCGGTCGGGGCGAGCGGTTGCGGTAGGCCGGAGCCGCTATGGCTCCGGCCGTTTTCTCCCTTCCCCCCAGGGGCACTCTCACTAAGGGGTCCCGGAGAGGTACCCCGCACTGCCACCCTTCTCTGTAAGGGTGCTGGCGGCCTCGAGCGGAGCGAGAGAGCCTAATCGGGGCCGGCCGTAGGCAGGATTCATTTATACTTGCACAAGAAAACTGGCTGAACTCAACACGGGCGGCCTCGGTAACATCCCAGCGGAAGTGAAAGGTGGCGAATTCTGACCCTCTTAACCAACGCTCGGAGGGAGGTGGTCGGAGAAAAGTTGGTTAAGACCGCAAAAGCGACAGCGCCGCCGCTGGCGACCAGCGGGCTCGTGGCCCCTACGGGGCCCATTCAGTCCCGCAACGTCGGGTACGGATCAGTCCGGACTTCCACGTACTCGTCGGCGATTGCGCCGACCTCGAGGGCGGTCCCGAGCTGCTCACCGGTCAGCGGGAGCTCTCGGAACGCCTTCCACAGCGCCTCGTCGCTCTCGCTGCTGGACGAACTCACCGCGTCAGCATCGTCCTGGTCCTCGTCGACAGTCTCGCCCTGATCGACGCGGCCGTCCTGGTCGCCGGCCCGATCGTCGCGGTCACCCTGGCCGGCGTCGGCGATCGCCTCCAGGAGCGCGTCGCGCTCGCCGCGGTCGGCGTCCTGGTCGCCCTCGAGGGTCCGCTTCAGGAAACGCTTCTCCCGGCGCTGCTGGGCGCGGTCGTGGCGGTCCTCGGCGCTGTCTTCGGGGTACACCTCGTCCAGGGCCTCGTGGGCGTCTTCCTCCCACCACTGGGCGCTGAAGGTGACGAACGTACAGGCGTCGGGAATCGTCTTCAGGATTCCCGGCTCGCTGTCGGTCCCGCACAGGCGTTTGACGTGGCCGCGGACGGTCCGTTTCACGAGGCCCACGTCTTGGGCAATCTCGTCGTACGTGGCGACGCCGCGGCGCTTAATCGAGTGGAGAATGTCGTAGACGGCCGTGGTCTGGGCCTTCCGGGCCTCGGCGTACAGCTGGGGCCGGAGGCTCTCGTAGTGGTCGCGGAGCCACGCACGGCGGCCCTCCGGGTGTTCCCACTGGAGCAGCTCGGCGGCCGGGCCGAGGCTCTGCTCGTCCTGGAGGATGTGCTCGGTGCCCACGTCGGCCCACTTGAGGTGGGACAGTAGGATCTGCTCGAGGATGTGGGTGATCTGCTCCCACCGGTCGGCGCTGTAGGCGTCACCGCCCTTCGGGCGGCCCTCCAGCGAGACCTCCACCTTCGGCTGGTCATACGGATACTCCAGGTACTCGGCCGGCGCGTCGGGAAGGTACAGCTTAATCTGGATCTCCTGGCCGTGGAGAATCGGAAACCCCAGCTGCTCCCATCCGTCCGTCCGGAGCTTCACGATCTGCCACTTTCCGTCACTGTACACGGACTCCTCTTTCAGTTCCGCCTCGTGGCGAGCCAGCAGCTCGCTGGACTGCCGGATCACGTGGACCACTTCGTCGGCGACGCCCTCCGAAATCCGGTGGTGGACCTCGCTCTTCCAGAAGGTCCGGCTCTCCTGGTTCACGTCCAGGTCGTCCACGTCGTACTCGAGGGCGTCGTACAGCAGCGTGACGGCGCGGTCCTCGATCTCGGCGCTATCCTCGGCCCACGTAGTCTGGACGGTGAGCTCGGTCCCGTCACCGTACGGCGGCGTCCAGTTCTCTGAGATCCCTTGCTGAGTTTTCTTCAGCAGCGAGGCGTACTGGGGCCGGAGCGTCACGTTCAGCGAGGTCGTAGGGGTCTTGAACCACTGGATTTCGCCGTCCTCCACGGGCTGGAGTGTCAGATTGTACTTGAACCACTGACGGAAGGCGCCGCCTCTGGTCTCGCGGCCGAGCTCGCAGCGGGAGCTGTTCAGCGAAACGGCGACCGTCTCGCCGAACAGCTCGTACTCGTCCAGGAGGACGACGTACTCCCGCTCCCGGCCGCGGCTGTCCTCAACGGTGACGATCTCGCCGTCGTCCTGCGCCTCGTACCACCGAGCGCGGGCGTACTGGTAGGCCGAGCCGTCCCGGATTCGGCGGTCGCCGAAGTCGTGGGGAATCTCGGTCTCGGGCCGGTACACGTCGTTCAGCACGAGGTGGAGGTTCCCGCCGTGGCGGGTCGGCCGCGGGAGCAGCTCGGTGGAGGTCTCGATTCCCTCCACGCGGACCAGGCCGTTATCCGGGTCCGTCGGCGGCTCGGCCGGACTCGGAGCGTCCAGGCTCACGGCTCCACCTCGCTGGGGTTGAAGACATTGGTCCAGGTCAGTTGGGCGTAGTCGGGGCGCTCGTCGGGCGAGATCCAGGAGTGGATCAGCTCGTCGACGATCGTCGCGGGGACGACCTTCAGCGCGATCACGTCGCGGTCGGGGGTCGGTTCACAGACACCGAACAGGTACACGCCTTCGGCGTCCAGCAGCGCCTCGTGCTGGCCTTTCCGGAGGTAGTACCGGCCGTGCTTCTGGTTCTCGCCGTAGACCGCCATGACGGTCTTGATCTCCACGACGGTCCCGGCCTCAAGGACACAGATGCCGGCGAACGGGACCGTCTCGTCGGGCGTCACGAGGGTCGTGGCTCGGGCGTCGTAGTGGAGGGCCTCCTCGTCCGGGACGTACTCGAGCTCGGCGACGACCTGGAGGACGGCGCTCTCGGCGTTATCTCCCGCTTCGCGGGACGAGAGCGTAGTCTGGCTCATTCGGACCGACCTCCGAAGTGGTGGACCGCGCGGCGGACGGTCAGCTTCGCGGTCGGCGCGTGAATCACAGTGACGAGCTGGGTGTTCTTCCGGACGAGCACGGTCTCGGAGAGCTCGTGGTACCGAACCTCGTCGCCCTCGAGGCCGTGGCCGTAGATAGGGGTGGCGGCACCCCAGGCGTTCAGGACGGCCATGCACGGCGCTTCTGACCGCTCGAGCCACCGGCGCTCGGCGTGGTCGCTAACCTGGAGGCAGCTGGCCTGTTCAGGCATCGGAATCACCGCCCTGCTGGGTGGCCGTGCTCGACTGCCCAATTTCAGCATTCACTTGTTTAGTGAATACCTTAGGAATCCTACAGACTATTACGTCTGGTCCACCATTCCCTATCAGGGGGGAACGTGCCTCAAAAGGCACAGTCCAGTGTCCCAACCACTGTAGCCCTCCGGTGTTTTTACGACGCTCAATTCTGTCCGCGGACTGCTCAGTCATCGCTCTCTCCCTCCAGAAGGGTCCGCTGGTAGCCGTCCAGCCGTGGGGGCGTCGTGCCTCTCGGGACCGTCTGGCCGGTCGGGTACTCGGTAAGGTCCGGGTGGTAGCCGGTCTCTTGACACCACTGAGCGACGACCCACTGGGCGCGCTCCTTGTCGCTCTCGAAATCTCGGTGGTACTTGATGGCCTCGCCGATCAGCCCGAGCAGGTATTCGAGGTCGTTGGAGGCATCGAGGTCGTCGGACTCGGCGAGCAGTGAGCGCACGAAGGCGTCCCCCTTGCTGCGCTCAGTCTCGTTCGCGGACTGCCCGGTCACACCTGATCACCGCCCTGGTCGCCCTCCGGGCGACGTTTCAGCACGCGGTCGGCCACCCGAGCTATCACGTCGGCGTGACACACCGGATGGTCCTCGCCAGTGTCCTCGAGGCGATGGCACCAGCAGCCGAGGACGTTCCCGCGGAGCTGGTACACGGCGTCCACGAACTCGGGGCGCTGCTCGAGCGCCAGGAACAGCGAGCTCGTGAACATGGCGACGGACTGCTCGCGGCCGAAGTCGTCCGCGGGGTACGGGTTCCCGAGCCACCCAGCTTCGCCGGGCTCGTCGACAGTCACGAGATTTTGGCTCCCCTCGTCGCCGTGGCGACCGGCGTACACGTCCACGTCGTCCTCCTGGCAGTGACCGACGTACGTGAACCGCGGGTGGCCGTCCTCGTACTCGGTCGGGAGGCCCAGCTCGTCCACCACGTCGGGGCGCTCGAAGACGCCGACGGGTGGCTCGGCTTCGCCGAGGCGCTCGGAAATCGTGGCCTCGTTTCCCGTCTCGACCTCAGTGGGCTCGCTGGTGGCCTCAGGAGTCCGAGCCGGCCCAGTACCGTCACGGGTCGTGCTCCCGCCGTCAGCGGAAGCCGTGGGGTCGTGGGCGACCTCGTGGGCTCTGTCGGCGGCCTCGAGGTCGTCTGACCGGACTGGAATCCACGCGGTGCCTTCGGTCAGCTGGGCGCGGACGCCGACCATGCGACTCGAGTAGCCGTGGGCGTCGGGACCGCCGACCTGCTCGGGGAACAGGAGATCTTCGTCCGGGCTCTCGTAGCCGCGGGAGCGAACGTATTCCACGTCGGCGTCCTCGAGTGCCTCGCGGAGATCGTCGTCAGCGAGCCGGACGACCGGAACGCTGATCTCGCCGCGGGAGTAGGTGATCGGAATCTCGCTGACGGGACAGACGACCTCGCCAGCGTCGTCCCGCTGGATCTCCCGGAGGGAGGCCCACGTCCTCGCGCCCCAGTCCTCGAGGCTCATCGGTCCACCTCCTGTCCGATGTGGGCACAGCTGACGCGCTCTCGCTGGCACTCGGGGCACCAGGTCGTGTCGGCGGTCGTGATCCAGCCACCGTCGGTGGCGGGCGTGAACTGGTCCTCGCTCGGGTGCTTCGGCTGGCATTCGAGACAGAGGTCCAGGTACTCGATTTCGTCGCGGTCGCGAATCAGAATCTTGTGGTTCTCGGGGTCGACCTGTCCGCCACAGTCGTCGCAGGTGAGGGAGCCACCGTCAGCGAGAACCGGAGGCTCGGTTTCAGGGTCGTCCTCGTGGTGCTTGATGATGGCCCGGACGCGATCGGGGTCGGGGCCGCCTTCTTGGAGCGCGCCGAGCTCGGCGTAGAGGTCGCGAACTGGACAGTGGGGGAGATGGTCCGCCATGCCCTGGCGAGGCCGGAGCGAGGTTCCGCAGAGGCCGCAGGCGGTCGTGACGACGAGGTGTTTCCCGTTGGGCTTCTTGCGGTACTCCAGCGTCACGGCGAACACCTCCCCTCGTCGAGTGCCAGACACTGCTGGCCTGGCTTGTCGATGAAGCCGCCACAGTAGTTACAGATCGGACGACTGATGGCGTCGGCGGACTCCGCACGACCCGCCATCAGGCGACACCTCCATTACAGTCCCCTATCTCTAAATCTAACGTTTTAGAGAGCGTATTTTGAGTTGCTGAAGGCTCTCGCTCCGGAGTATGAGAGCCTTGGTGAAAGGTTAGTGGGACCGCCGAGATTCGAACTCAGGTCCTACCGACCCCATCGGCAGAGGATACCACTACCCTACGGTCCCGCTCACGCGCAATAGCGCGCAACTGGACGAAAGGCCGTCCCCGAGTTAAGCGCTTCGTTTCGCCCTCGGGCGTACCGGTCGCTTCGACTCCGCTCCGCCGTCACTCCGACTCGTCTTCGCCCGCGTCCCACGGGACCACCAGATCCCCGTCGTCGCGGACCGCCATGCTCGCCAGCGCGTCGTTCTCGTAGACCGCGACGCCGGCCATTCGTCCGAGCACGTAGCCGTCGTGGTCGGATTCCACCGTCGCCTTCCGGTCGCCGTGGGGCGTGCAGACCTCGGCAACGACATCGCCTTCGGCCACCACGTCGCCCGCGTCGACGCGGTGACGTGCGATACCCGCCGTGTCTGTGTGGGGGTGGACTGCGCGCTTGACCGGGTAGTCGACCGGCGCCTCGGGGCCGACGGCGTCGGGGTCGGGGTCGCCCGGAAGTACGCCGAGTTCGCGCATGACGTTCCGGACGCCCGCGACGCCCGCCTCGCGGACGTCCTCCTCGACCACTTCGTGGCCGCCGAGCTCCGCCGTGAACGCGGGGATGCCGGCGTTGTTCAGGGCCGCGCCTGCGGTCGAGCGTTGGAGGTTCTGCTCGGTGTACTCCGCGGCGGCGTACTCGTTGACCACCGGCATCCCGAAGGCGTCGACGAGCGATTCGAGGTCCGTCGCGAGCTCGCGGGCCTCGTCCTCGGTGCGGTGGTCGCCGTACAGCACCCGGTCCCGAATCAGGAACGGCATCGACCCGACGTGGGCGGTGTGGAGGTCGACGAGCGCGTCGGCCGAATCCTCGAACGCCTCGTAGACGCGCTCGTCGATGAGCTGCTGGACGCTCGGCGGGCGCGCGCTCTCGGCGTCGGGGTCCGGGAAGTAGCGGTTGGGGTCCTCGTCGTCGTAGTAGGACGTCCGGGAGTTCCGCCGGAGACCGGCGGGGTTCAGCGTCGGGACGCAGACGACAGTGCCCCGGATCTCCTCCGCCAATTTGTCGGTCATCACGTCCTGTGCGACCGCGAGGCCGGTCACCTCGTTGCCGTGGATGGCGGCCGTTATCCAGAGCGTCGGGCCGTCCTCCTCGCCCTCCGCGATGACGATGGGGAGTCGTTCGGCCGTTCCGGTCGGGAGGTCGGTGACGTCAAGCCACCCGGTGGCGAGCTCGCCGGGCGCGGATTCGGCGGTGCCGAGTTGCATGCCCGGAGGGTGGCGGGGCGCGGTGAAAAAGGTGGGTCTGGCGAGACGCTACACCAGCACGCGCTCTAGCTCCACGACGACGCCCGACTCGGCGTCGGGGTCGCCGACCATCGTCCCCAGACAGACCGCGGCGCCGTTCGGGGTGAAGCAAGCGACTAGTTGGCCCTCCTCGGCGTCTTCCGCGTCGATGACGCCCGGGGCGTACACCTGCGCGCCGTGGGCGACTTCCGCGGCCGCGCTCGGCGCGACGGTGACCGCCGGGAGGTGTTCGAGCGCGCGCTCGGCCGGGTGGACGACCTCCCGTAACCAGTCGTCCTTCCCGTCCTCGCGCCAGCGCGCCAGCCCGTCGGCGAGGTCCTCCATCGTCACCAGCGTCGAATCGTCGAACGGGTCGGTGCCGGTCCGGCGGAGGTCGCCCATGTGCGCGCCCGTCCCGAGCGCGAGGCCGAGGTCGTGGCAGAGCTTCCTGACGTACGTCCCGCTCTCGCACCGGATGCGGAGCAGCGCCTGGCGCTCGTTCACCTCCAGCACGTCGAGGTCGTACACCTCCCGGACCCGGAGCCGGCGGGCGACTGCGCTCTTGCGCGGGGGCTTCTGGTAGAGCGGCCCCTCGAACTCCGCGACGACGGCGTCGAGGTCGGCCGGCGGGTCGTCGTGGAGCTCCAGCACCGCGACGTACTCCTTCGCGCCCTCCAGGAAGACCTGCGAGAGCCGGGTCGCCGCACCCGTCAGCACGGGCAGACATCCGGTGACCTTCGGGTCGAGCGTGCCGGCGTGAGCTGCTTGTTCCACCTCCGCCATGTCGCGGACCCAGCCCGCGACCTGATGGGCCGAGGGACCCGGCGGCTTGTCGAGGTCGACGACGCCGAACGCGAGCAGTTCGTCGGGCGAGCGGTCGTCGGGCGGTCCGCGGAGCATGGGCGTCAGAAGTCCGCGTCCAGTTCCACGGGGTACTTGCCCTCGTCGACGCCGGCGTCGTACTCCTCGACGGCGGTCACGAGCATGTCCAGCACCGCGTCGGCGTCCCACCGCGCCGTGTTGATCGAGAGGTCGTAGATCTTGAGGTTCGTGATGTCGATGCCGTAGTACTCGCGGTACCGATCGGTCTCGCTGCTCTCGCGGGCCGCGGTCTCCTCGCGGGCGTTCTCGACAGGCTTCTCCTCGCGCTCGGCGATGCGCTCGGCCCGCACGTCGAGCGGCGCGTCGAGCCACACCCGGAAGTCGGCGTGGTCGCCCGCGAGCCACCCGGCGAGCCGGGACTCGAGCACGAGGTCGTCCTCCTCGGCCGCGATGTCGGCGAGCCGGCGGTCGAGGTCGCGGTCGATCTGGTCGTCCTCCTCGGCGAGCTTGTTGAACTCCAGCGTCGAGTAGCCGCGCTCGGCGGCCAGCTCCCGGAAGATGTCCCCGCCGCTCTTGTGCTCGAGGCCCAGCGCCTCGGCCAGCTTGGAGGCCGTCGTGCTCTTCCCGCTCCCCGGCGGGCCGGAGACTGTGATCAACATATCTCAACTCGGAGTGGCGGTCTCAAAGAGGTTTTGAACTCGGCCCGGGGTTCGAGGCGACGCGCCGCGAGAGACGGTCGCACGCGGAGGTTCGCACGCGAATCGAAAGCCCGACGGTGAGCGATGAATCGCGGGAGAGGACCGAGAATCCGAGAGAGAAGCGGAGGCCGCCTACGTCGGCGTCGTCTGGATGTTCAGCGACTTCCGGAGGAGCTGGGTGAAGCTCATCGAGCAGAGGAAGTACCAGATGATCCAGAGCTGCATCGGGCCGAGCACCTTCGAGGTCCACCGGGCCTCGCCGATGAGCGGCGCCACGATGGTCCACTCGCCGGTGCTCACGTGACCGTCCAGCACCATCCAGTAGATCCAGAGGAACACCGGGATGGTGACGAACATCGTCCACACCATCGGGCGGAACTGCTCCTTGAACATGCCCATCTGGTCGCCCATCGCGTCCATCTGCTCCTCGCGGATCTCCTCGAGCGCCTCGTCGTCGCCCCGCTCCTGGGCCTGCTTGCGCTTCTCCTGGATGTCCTTCATGCGCTGCTGGTAGGCGCTCATCTTGTCCATGTCCATCAGATTTGCCTGGAGCAGCGTGGTGAACAGCCCCGTCAGCAGCGCGACGACCAGCACGACGACGTAGAACGGGACCACCGCGTCGACCGGGCCGAGCACGACGTCGACGGTCCCGCCGACGATGTCCCGGATCGGCCGCTGGGAGTACCCCAGGAAGAGGCCGGCGGCGCCGACCGCCGCCAGCTTGTCCCACTTCGTCCACGACGACTCGTCGTCGTCGATGTCCGCAACGTCGGCGTCGGTGTCGGTCGTCGTGACGGTTGTGGCGGGTTCGTCGTCGAGCGCCGCCTCGACCGCACCGGGGTCGGCGAGCCGGAACTCGTCGCCGACGCTCTCGAGGACGTCCTTCTCGATGAGGCGGCCCCACTGGCCGCTCGTGAGCGCGTCGTTCACGTCGGCCCACTCGATGCGCTCGGAGCCGCCGTCCGTGCGGTCGTAGACGACCGCCAGGGCGTCGGCCATCGGCGATGAGCGACTCTATCTTGTCCGCGGTCCGTGCCATTGTGAGAGATTTGGAATCCCCCGGTTAATCAACTTTCGTCTTTAGTCGACCCGTCCCGACCGCGTAATCGGGCGTTTCGGTCCGCGAGGGCGCGCTGGAACCGGTCCCTCCCGGGGGCCGGTCGGGGATCGGTCGCGGTGCTGGTCGGCAGTGCGTCCGATTCCGGTCGGAGAAGCGACAGGCGCCCCAGCGAAAAACCGCGGACGCCTCAGGCGTTGCTCTCGATGGCCGACTTCACGTCGTCCCACACCTCGTCGGGGGTCTGCTCGCCGTCGATGCGGATGAGGTCGCCCTCCTCCTCGTAGAACTCGATGACCGGTTCGGTGTTCTCCTGGTAGACCCGGATGCGCTCGCGGACCGTCTCCTCGGTGTCGTCCTCGCGCTGGACGAGCCGCTCGCGGACGTCCTCGTCGTCGGGCATGTCGAACTCGACGTGGTAGATGTCGCCGGTCTCGGGGTCGAGCCGGCGGCCGGTCAGCCGCTCGACCAGCTCCTCCTCGTCGACGTCGAGGTAGAGCACGACGTCGAGGTCGGTCATCTCCGAGAGGGTCTCGGCCTGGTCGAGGTTGCGCGGGTAGCCGTCGAGGACGAATCCGTCGGCCTCGTCGAGGGCGGTGTCGACGATCTCGTTGACGACCTCGTCGGGCACGAGTTCGCCCCGGTCCATGTACTGGCCCGGCGTGTCGTACTCCACGTCGAGGTGGCTGATGTCCATCTGCTTGTTCGCCCGGAGGGCGTCGCCCGTCGTGACGTGGTCGACGCCGAACTCCTCGACGATGTTGTCGCTCTGGGTACCCTTGCCCGCGCCCGGCGCGCCGAGTATCAGAATGTGCGGCTCCATGGGAGAGAGTGCGCCGCCCTCGCATAAAGGCTTAAAGAAAGCGGACAGTACGACGCTCCGACCGGCTGTCGGGGCGGGCGTCGAGCGGGATGGACGCCCGCCGGGACCGGCCCGGTAGGCGCTCGACCGGGCCGCGGAGCGGGCGCGCCCCGGCAGACTTTTGATTTGGCCCTGATAATGCACGGCCATGCTCACGGTGCGGGCGCCGGCGACGAGTGCGAACCTGGGGAGCGGCTTCGACGTGTTCGGGGTGGCGCTGACCCGTCCCGCCGACGTCGTGCGGGTCGAACGAGCGAGCGAGACCACCATCGAGGTGACCGGTGCGGGCGCGGAGTTCATCCCGACCGACCCCGCGGAGAACACGGCGGGCGTAGTCGCCCGCGAACTCGACGCGCCGGCCCGCATCCGGATCGACAAGGGCGTCAGGCCTTCTTCGGGGCTCGGCTCCTCGGCCGCTAGCGCCGCCGGCGCCGCGGTCGCGCTCAACGACCTCTACGACCGCGGGCTCTCCCGGAAGGAGCTGGTCCGGGTCGCGGCCGAGGGCGAGGCAGTCGTCTCGGGCGACGCTCACGCAGACAACGTCGCGCCCTCGATCCTGGGCGGATTCACGGTCGTCACCGACGACGGCATCACCTGCGTCGACGCCGACCTGCCGGTCGTGGTCTGCCTGCCCGAGACGGTGGTCTCGACCCGCGACGCCCGGGGCGTCGTCCCCGACTCGGTCGCGATGGACGACGTGGTCGAGACGGTCGGCAACGCCTCGACGCTGGTCGCCGGCATGTGCCGGTCGGACCCCGACCTCGTCGGCCGGGGGCTGACCGACCCGGTGGTGACGCCCGCCCGCGCCGAGCTCATCGACGGCTACGAGGCGGTGGCCGAGGCCGCCGGCGAGGCCGGCGCGACCGGGGTGACCGTCTCGGGCGCGGGTCCGGGCGTGCTCGCGGTGTGTCGCCACCGGAGCCAGCGCCGGACCGTCGCCTCGGCGATGGTCGAGGCCTTCGACGACGCCGGAGTGGACGCGTGCGCCTACCAGACCGAGATCGGCGGCGGCGCGGTGCAGTATCGTTCGTAGGGCGGGGTCGGAGCGGGGCGAGAAACGAACTCAGCCGAGCAGGTCGAGCTTCTCGGGGAGGTCGGCCGACGGCGCGTCGTCGACGGTGAGGTAGGCGGTCATCGTCGGGGTGAAACGTGTGAGCCGGGGGAGAACGACGGTCCGATCGCGGGCGCGTCGCTCAGTTCCCGCGGCCCTGGAGCTTCTCCTCGTCGGGCAGGTCGGCGTTGGCCTCGCCCTTCATGCCCGAGCCGATGTCCTTGCTGATGGCGGCGAGTCGCTCGGGGTCGTCCCAGCTGTTGGTCGCCTCGACGATGGCGTCGGCCATCGCCTCGGGGTCCTCGGCGCCGAAGATGCCAGACCCGACGAAGATGCCGTCGCAGCCGTGGTGCATCATTAGCGCGGCGTCCGCGGGCGTGGCGATGCCGCCCGCCGCGAAGTTGACGACCGGGAGCCGGCCCTCCTCGGCGGTCTCGTGGACCAGGTGAGCCGGCGCCTCGATGTCGCGGGCGAACGCCTCGCGCTCCTCCTTGGTCATCCCCTCGATCTCGCGGATGGCGCCCTTGATGTTGCGCTGGTGGTGGACCGCCTGGTTGACGTCGCCGGTGCCGGCCTCGCCCTTGGTCCGGATCATCGCCGCGCCCTCCTCGATGCGCCGGAGCGCCTCGCCGAGGTTGCGCGCGCCGCAGACGAACGGCGAGGTGAACTCCCGCTTGTCGATGTGGTACTTGTCGTCGGCGGGCGTCAGCACCTCCGACTCGTCGATCATGTCCACGCCGATCGCCTCCAGAATCTGTGCCTCCTTCGTGTGACCGATGCGGGACTTGCCCATCACCGGGATCGACACCTCGTCGATGATCTCCTCGACGTCGGCGGGGTCGGCCATCCGGGCGACGCCGCCGCGCTTGCGGATGTCGGCCGGGACCGCCTCGAGGGCCATCACCGCGACCGCGCCCGCGTCCTCGGCGATGCGGGCCTGCTCGCGGTTCACCACGTCCATGATGACCCCGCCCTTCTGCATCCGCGCGAACCCGCGCTTGACGAGTTCGCTGCCGCGCTTGAGCTCCTCGATGTCGGTCTCTTCGGCCATGCGAGTCAGTTGCCACGCGAACGGTTAATGCGTACCGATTGCCCGACTCGGCTGCCGGGTCCGCCGGCCGGCGTCGCGCCGTCCGGGACCGTCAGAGCTTTGCGCCGGAGGTGAGACGACACCCGTATGCTCCCCGACCGGGACGGCCGCTCGCGGCTGCCCGACCGCGCCCAGCTCCCGCGGTACCTCGCCCCGCTGCCCGAGCGGCTGGAGGACGTCGCGCTCCGGTACGCCTGGGTCATCGTCGCGGTCAACCTCCTCGGGACCGCGTTCGGCTTCTGGTACTACGGCTTCCACCCGCTCCCGCTGTCGGACCCCCTCATCGCGCTCCAGTTCGGGCTCGAACCCCCGGTGATGTGGCCGTTCGTCCCCGACAGCCCGGTGGCGACCCTGTTCATCGCCGGCAGCCTCGCGCTCTGGAAGCTCGGCCGGAACTCCGAGGTGGTGAACGCGCTCGCGTTCTTCGGCTGTCTGAAGCTCGGGCTCTGGACGCCGTTCACCCTGCTGGCGTTCATGGAGGGGTTCTCGTACAACTCGGTCTGGATGTACAACTTCCTGTTCTGGAGCCACCTCGGAATGGTCGCCGAGGCGTTCCTCGTCCACCGGTACAGCGACTTCCCGGTCGGCGCGGTGTTCGTCGCGGTGGTCTGGTACGGCTTCAACGACGTCGTCGACTACTTCGTGCCCATCGTCGGGTCTGCCCACCACACCCTGCTGCCGGCCCAACTGCTCGGGCCCGACGGGTTCGCGACCCACCCGTCGCCGACCCACGAGATCGCGGCCGCCGGGGCGATCGTCATCACCATCGCCGCCACGTTCCTGGCGCTCGCGACCCGGGTGAAGAAGCTGGAGGCCCGGACTCGAGAAGCGTGATTTTCGTGGACCGTCCGACCTACTCCCGAACGACGACCAGCGCGGACTCCGTCTCCAGCATCTCTCCCTCCCCGGCGTAGGTGCGCTCGCGCTCGACGGCGAACTCCTCGGGCTCCAGGATCTCGCCCGCGGCCCGGAGCCGGTCGCCGTCGAGCTCGAACTCGCCGGTCTCGATGGCCGCCTCGATGTCGCCGACCGTCCCGCCGTACTTCGGGCCGACCGTCTCGTAGTCGAGGTTCACGTCGCGTATCTCGGTCGTGGTCTCGGGTTCCTCGGCGAGCACGTCGAGGTTCCGGACGTGCGCGACCTCCCGGATGGCGTCCTCGAATCCCGCGACGTCGCCGTGGACCGCGACCTCGTCCAGTTCGGCGTTGAGCGCCAGCTGGTGCTCGGTCTTGTACTTCCGGAGCGCCGAGACGACCGCCATCGAGGTCTCGCCCGCCGCGAGGTCGGCCTCGTAGCCCGCGGGCTCGGGCCAGTCGGCGGTGTGGACGCTCTCGTCGCCGTACATCGTCCGCCACAGCTCCTCGGTGACGTGGGGCAGCAGCGGCGCGAACAGCTTCAGGAAGGTCCGGTGGGCGCTCGTCAGTGCGAAGTCCCGCGAGCGCGACGCCTCGCGCTGCTTGGCAATCTCGAGGTAGTCGTCGCAGAACGTGTTCCAGAAGAAGCTCCGGAGCCGGTCGCGGGCCTTCGAGAACTCGTAGGCGTCCATGTGGGCGGTGACGTCGGCGACGACTTCGTCGAGTTCGGCCAGCAGCCAGCGGTCAATCGCGGCGAGGTCGTCGGGGTCGCCGGAATCAGTGGTCCCGCCGGGCCCGCCGGACCCGCTGCCGGAAGCGAGGTCCGCCACGAGCTTCGAGGCGTTCCAGAGCTTCGTGAGCAGCTTGTCGCCCGTTCGAAGGTCCTTCTCGCTGTAGGGGAAGTCGTCGCCGACCGCGGTGCCGGCGGCCCAGTACCGGACCGCGTCGACGGGATAGTCGGCGAGCGCCTCCTCGGGCGCGACGACGTTGCCCTTCGAGGAGGACATCTTCTCGCGGTTCTCGTCGAGGACGTGGCCGTTTATCATGACCGCGTCGAACGGGGCCTCGCCGGTGTGTTCGACGCACTTCACGACGGTGTGGAACAGCCAGAACGAGATGATGTCGTGGCCCTGGGGACGGAGGTCGAACTGATAGAGTTCGGGGTTGGCCATCTCGGTCTCGCCGGTCGCCTCGTCGTAGTCCCATCCCGCGTTGATGAGCGGCGTCAGCGACGAGGTGGCCCAGGTGTCGAAGACGTCCTCCTCGGGGACGAACTCGTCGTGGCCGCACTCGGGGCAGGCGTCGACCGGCGGGTCGTCGGCGAGGGGGTCGACCGGCAGGTCGGCGCGGTCGGCCACGACCTCGGTCCCGCAGTCGCCGCAGTACCAGACCGGGAACGGGATGCCCGAGTCGCGCTGGCGGGAGATGCACCAGTCCCACTCCAGGCCCTCGATCCAGTGCTCGTACCGGGTGAACATCTTCTCGGGGTACCAGTCCATCTCCCGGCCCGCCTCCAGGTACGCCTCCTTGCGGTCGAGCAGCTTCACGTACCACTGCTCGGTGACGAGGAACTCGACGTCGGTGCCGCAGCGCTCGTGGACGTTGACGGTGTGGGTGATGGGCCGGCGGTCGCGCAGGTGCCCCTCCGACTCCAGGTCCGCCACGATGGCCTCGCGAGCCTCCTCGGTGCTCATCCCCTCGTAGGGCCCCGCGAGGTCGGTCATCGTGCCCGACTCGTCGATGGCGACCCGGAGCGGCAGGTCGTGGGCCTGGTACCACTCGATGTCGGTCTGGTCGCCGAAGGTGCACGACATCACCGCGCCGGTCCCGGTCTCGAGGTCGACGCGCTCGTCGGCGATGACCGGCACCTCGTGGCCGAACAGCGGGACCTCGGCGGTCTCGCCCGCGAGGTGGGCGTGGTCCTCGTCGTCGGGGTGGACGAACATCGCGACGCACGCCGGGACGAGTTCGGGCCGCGTGGTCGAGATGACGAGCTCGCCGTCGGTGCTGGTCAGGGGGAACGCGATGTCGTTGAAGTGGGCGTCGCGCTCGGCGTCCTCGGTCTCGACCTGCGAGATGGCGGTCTCGCACTCGGGACACCAGATGGCGGGCGCCTCCCGGCGGTACTCCCGACCGTCCTCGTAGAGTTCGACGAACGAGAGCTGGGAGACGCGCTGGACCCGGGGCTCGATGGTCTTGTACGTCCGCGACCAGTCGATGGAGACGCCCAGCCCCTGCATCTTCTCGGTGAAGTCGGCCTCGTACTCCCGGCAGACCTCGCGGCACTTCTCCTGGAACTTCCGCCGGGAGAAGTCCTGGTGGCGGACGCCCAGGTCGCGCTCGGTCAGGCGCTCGGAGGCGATGCCGTTGTCGTCGTAGCCGAACGGGAAGAACACCTCCGCCCGGGACATCCGGCGGAACCGGGCGGCGAAGTCCTGGAGCGTGTGGCCGTAGAGGTGGCCCATGTGGAGGTCGCCCGAGACGGTCGGCGGCGGGGTGTCGATGGAGAAGACGGTGTTGGGGTCGGTCTCGGGGTCGCCCTCGTAGGCGTAGGTCTCGTCCTCGACCCAGTGCTGCTGCCACTTCTGTTCCACCCCTCGGGGGTCGTACTCGCCGGTCGGCTTCGAATCGGTGGCTTCGGGTCGGCTCTCTCCGGTCGTCTGGGATTGGTCGGCTGTCATGGATGTCGCGTAGACTGGTCGGTTGTCACGGCTGTCGCGCGGGTCGGTCGGCGGCCTGCGCGCTGAAAGGCGGTGCGTCGGGACGTGGGTGAGGAGAGAGCGGGGGCTAGCGGCCCCCTACCTTTACGGCCGGGGATACCGCGAGGGCTCGCGCCGGACGAGCGTCGGCCGCAGTCATCACTCCCGAGTTATCCGTTCGCGGTCATAATACTTGCGCAGTCGCGCCGGCCCGGAGGTCTCGTTGCCGTCCGGTCTGCGCCTCACTCCGTTCGGGTCTCCCCGTTCGCGGGTCGTCCTTCCCCGCTCACCTCACGAGGCCTCCACTACGTTCCGGCCTCGCCGTTCGCGTGCGAGCGGACCCACAGCTCCCCGATGCGCGACAGTCGCGTCCGGTAGGACTTGCCGTGCTCCTCCTGCTCGATGTACCCCTTGCCGCCCGGCCCGAGCCGGTCGACGTTGTAGATGACCTTCGACCGGAAGCTGTCGGTGTACTCCTCGTCGAGTTCGCTGGCGAGCGCCTCCGCGAGCTCCGAGACCGACTCGAACTCGCCCTCCTCGCCGAGCTTGAACAGGATGACCTCCTCGAAGGGTTTGACGTTCGAGAACGAGGCGACCGGGATCTCGGCGATGTGGCCGTCGCCGACCCGCTTGGCGCCGATGGTGGTGCCCCGCTCGTCGAACTCCGAGAGCAGTTCGCGGGCGCTGTCGAGGCGCTCGTCGATGCGGTCGCTACTCGCCTGCGCGGCCGGTTCGTCATCGGCGGAGTCGCCGGCTTCGGCGTCCTCCCGGAGGTCCTCGAGCAGGCCGGCCTGCCGGCGGAGCTCCTCGGCGAGTTCGGTCTCGAGGTACTTCTCCGGGGCGGTGTAGTAGGTGTGTATCTGCTCGCGGTCCTCCTCGCGCTCGACCATCACCGAGTGGGCCGCGGTGGCGAACGCGAAGCTGACGGTCCGGGGCATCGCCGAGATGTTGACCCAGACCTCGCGGCCCGCGTCGAGTTCGTCGTTGATGAGGTGGTAGGCCTGCTCGAAGGCGGCGTCGTAGTCGTACACGTCATCGACCACGACGCGCTCGGTGGTCGCCCCTAGCAGGTTCCGGAAGTCCTGTTCGAGCTTCTGGGAGAGGTTCCGGGAGTACTCGACGTTGGCCTCGCTGCCGACCGCGCCCTCCAGCAGGATGACGCGGTCGACGTCCAGCTGGTCGCGCACGAGGGGCGCGATGAGCCGGTCGTAGTCGAACCCGACCGGGACGATGTGGGTCTGCATGTGGCTCCGTAGCGCCGAAGGGGGGTTAAACCCCAAGCTTTCGCTGTACTCCGCAAGCCATCAGGATGCGCCCTGTACCCGGCTACCGGTAGCGCCCGGTGAATCAGCCCACCGTCTGGGTGTCTGCACGAGCGAAGCGAGTGCAGGCTCGGAGGACGGGGTTGTCCTCCGGTGGACTGAAAGGGGCCGGCCGGCCGGTCGCGTCCGAAGGATTTGGTCGCCTCTGCAGGCCACTATTCGGCGAGCGTCAGCGAGCCGAATATCCTGCAGAGCGACCGGGACCGGCCGGGGGCTTTCGAGGACAACTCGGAGTCGACGCTCGCGCGATTCGGTAACGCGTTGAGAACACGCCGTCGGAGAACCGCCACCTTTACGCGCCGCTCCGTCACCCTTGGAACCGATGAGTCTCCGGAGTGCGGTCGCCGCCCCGTTCCAGCAGAAGGGCACGGAGTCGATGGCCGAGAGCGAGTTCGTGGTCGCGCTGTCGCTGGACCGCGACTGGTTCTCGCCCGACCAGGCCGAGCGCCTCATCGACGTGGCCAGCGGGCAGGGGCTGCTCGTCCGCGAGGACGGCGACGTCGTGACGGCATTCGACCCGAGCGAAGTCGAGATTGCCGAGGGGTTCGTCCCCGACGAGTCCATCCTCCAGGAGCAGTCGACCTTCGAGAAGCTGCTCGACAAGGTCGTCTCGGCCGGGACCGAGAAACAGACCGCGGTCGCCGAGATCAACGACCTCCAGAACCGGCTCGGCGTGACCATCGAGGCCGCCGCGGTGGTGTACGCCCGGCGTCGGGGCGTCGAGGTCACCCGCGAGGCCGCCGAAGCGCGCGAGGAACTGAAGGCCGACTAGGCAAACAGGGAAGCGAGAAAACGAGGGGCTGTACTTTCTCGAAAGCCCCCGCCCGGTCGCGGTCGTTGCACGACATATCTGCGCCTCTCCGCACCGCCCGGCGCAGATAGGGGTCGTGCAAGCGACCACGTGAACGCGACCGGGCTGCCCCTTTCAGTCCACCCAAACGCCGGTTGTGTCACCGAGCGCATCCAGAGAGACTGGACAGGCAGTCCTCGATTCCGGAGATCTCCGCAACCCAAAGCCGAAGGCTGATTCGGATCCGCCGTCATTCTTGACGTATGGTCGAGGAGCGAACCACCGACGGCAAGCGCATCGCTCAGTTGCTCTCCTCTGAGGTGTCGGGCCGCGAAGACTCCGGGCTCGACGCCCTCGACGTCGTCAACGCCGACGCCGACGTAGAGCCGTCGGCCGACGGCGAGCTCGCCTACGAGATCGCCAGAAAGGACGGCGACTCAAACGAGTCAGAACTTCTCGCGGAGGTCTACGTCCAGGAGGACCGCGCCCGAATCGAGTTCCGGGAGGAAGTCGACGCTGCGGCGGAGGCCGCCGAGGAGGCAGACCTGCGCGTCCGACCGAAGGCGGTCCGTCCCCCGCGGACGCTGGTATTCGTCGAGGACGGCGCGGAGGTCAAGCGCGCGACCGACGTCCTCGTGGCGGTGCTGTAGCCGTCGGCGTACGCCGCGACACTACAACTGGCGAATTACGTCCGGAAGTTCCGTCGCCAGCGCGTCGCGCTCGACGTGGGCGTCGGCGTCCGGATGCGGCTCCGGCCCGTCCGCGTAGAGGACCTGTACCGCGTGCATCCCGGCGTTCTTCGCGCCCTCGACGTCGGCCTCGGGGTCGTCGCCGACGTAGACGGCCTCGTCGGGGTCGACGCCGAGCCCGTCGAGGACCGCCCGGAACGCGCGCTCGTCGGGCTTCCCGGCTTCGAGGTGACCGGTGATCACGACTGCGTCGAACTCCTCGACCCAGTCGAACCGGTCGAGCTTGCTCTGCTGGGCGTCGGCCGGCCCGTTCGTGAGCAGTCCGAGCGCGTACTCCTCGAGGAGGTCGGCCAGCAGGCCGGCCACGCCCTCGACCGACCGGAGCGAGTCGGCGACCTTCTCCCGGTAGGCGTCGGCGAGCGCCGCCGGGTCGACGTCGCTGTCCTCGGGGAGCAACTCCGCGAAGATGGGGACGCGGCTGTCGCTGTCGAGGTGCCGCGAGTGGGCGTCTAGATACGCCTCCCGACTCATCCGGGGCGCGCCGACCGCGTCGGTGGCCTCGTCGAGCACCTCCTGGCGGGGCCGGTCGGGGACGGTCAGCGTGTAATCGAAGTCGAAGACGACGGCTGAGACGGTCACGGGTCGGTGTTGGCGGGACGACCCCTTGATACCTGCGGGAGGGCGGCCCGGAGTCTTCGGAAGGACCGAGCGAGACGGGAATCGGCTGCGCGAGCGAAATCGACGGACAGCAAGAGCCTTGACCGCCCCATCGCAATCCGTGGTATGGCGTTCTTCGACCGCCTCCGCGAGCGGATCCGGACCACCGGCGGCGTCCTCGCGGTCGGCCTGAACCCCGACCTCGCCCGCCTCCCCGACGACTGCCGGGAGTACGACTACCCGCGGCGGGCGTTCAATCGCCGCGTCGTCGACGCGACCCACGACCACGCCGCGGCGTACGCGGTGAATCCCGCGTTCTACGCCGACCATTCGGGGTGGATCGCGGTGGCCGAGACCGTCGCCTACGCCCGCGGCAGGGGCGTCCCGGTCGTCGTCGACGGGAAGTGGAGCGACCTCCCGGATCCGAACGCAGACTTACTCGACGCCGCCGACGCCGCGACGGTGTCGCCGTACTGCGGCCGGGACGCTCTCGGGGACCTGTTCGATTCGGACCTGGGCGTCTTCGTGACCTGCCGGACGCCGAACGCCGGCGCGGCCGACCTCCAGGACCGCGAGCTCGTCGACGGTGTCGACGCGCCTGCTACCATCGAAGCAGAGTCGACCGGGGGTCAGACGGAAGAAGACGACAGCGAGCACGACGAATCCCCGACGCTGTCCGAGGGGGTGGCGGCTATCGCGGCCTCGTGGGCCGACGACGCCGCGGCGGACGTGGGCCTGCTCGTCGGCGGGGACGCCGCGACGGTCGAGACGCTCCGGGAGCGCGCGCCCGACCTCCCGTTCTTCGCGGTCGGCGGCGCGCGGAACGACCCCGAGGTCGCGGCCCACGCCGCGCCCGACGGCGGGCCGGTCGAAGGGGTCGGACTGGTCGCGGCCTCGCGGGAGGTGCTCTACGCCGGCGAGACCGCCGGGCGTGGTCGGCGCCGCGGCCAGGACGACTACGCCGCGGCCGCCCGGCAGTCGGCCAAGCGGCTGAAGCAGCAACTGAATCGATACCGCTGACCCCGCCTCCCGTACTGACTGGCGGCCTCAGAACCGCATCACTTCGTCGTCGTCGAGGTCCTCGGGGCGGACCGTCCCCCCGTCGCCCCCACCGCGGTCGACGGCCGCGGCGCACTTCGCGCAGAGGCCGGTCGCCTCGTTCCAGTGCTCGTCGCAGGCCAGCGTCCCGCAGTTGGGACACGAGTGCTCGGCTTCGTGCTGTTCGCAGATCTGGCAGAGGCCCGTGACACTCATGTTTTTCACTCGATTGAGGTAGGGCGTCGAGGCGTATCAGTGTGTGGGAGGCTCCGGCACGGGCGGCCGTCGAAAACGGGAGAACAGCAACCGAACGGGAGAGTTCGGTAACGTCCTCAGTCGTCGGCCAGTTCCTCGCGGAGCGTCCCCATCTCGGCGACGCGCTCGGCGTGGGCGTTGTGCTGGTGGATGGACTCGTCGTTGCTCTGCTTCATCGTCACCACGGCCTCGTCGGGGAGGTCGGGAAACTCCCTGAGGACGCCCTCGGCCATGTCGCGCACGCAGTCCTCGACGAACTTGGCGTTGGCGTGGGCCTCGAAGGTCATGTGGTCCTCGTCGGGGCGCTTGGCGAGGTTGTAGATGCGGGCGCTCATCGAATCGCGGGCGACCTCGATGATGTCCCGGAGGTCGGCCTCGGGCGCGCCGTCGCTCTCGATGGTGAGCGTGGCGTGGCCGCGCTGGGAGTGGCCCGCCTGCGGGACCTCCTGGAGGAACTCCTCGACCTCCGCGTCGCCGACGCCCAGCTCTTCGAGCTTCTCGCGGGCGGTCTGGCTCATCATCCCCTGCGAGCAGGGACAGACCGTCATGCCCGTGACGCGGGCGCCGATCTCCTGGCGGACGCCGTCCTCGGTCGCGGTCGCGCTGGCGACGATGTCGGCGGTCGCCTGGGTCGGCCGGTCGCTTTCGGGGGTCCGGTCCTTGACCATGTACTCGGCCTCCATCCGGACCTCGGCCTTCGAGGTGTAGTCGTGCTTGCCGAGCAGACGGTTGGCCACCTCGCCGCAGAGGTCCTCGACCGAGTAGGTCGGCTCGCTCACGGCGTCCTCGAGGAGTTCGTCGACGACTTCCATGTTGCGGCTCATGTCGGCGCCCTTCCGCCAGCCCGGCAGATCGACCAGCACCTCGAACTCGGCGGTCAGCACGATGGGCCGCTTGTCGGGACGCGCGAGTTTGACCAGCTTGGTGACGCCGGTGACGCCGACCCGGTTGAGCCCCACGCTCACGTCGGGTTCGGAGGCTTGAACGTCCGGCAGTTGCTCTTCCATTACCCGAGCGTAGCGAAGCCGCGGGATTAGGACTTTCCCTTCCGGAAAGACTAATCGAGTTTCCCGAGCGCCTGGAAGAAGTCGCTCGACGGCTCGGCGATGCGGGTCGGGTCCGGGTCGGGCCGGACCGTCACCGACTCGGGCATCTCGATCCGCTCGCGCGTGCTGTCGCTGCTGACGTAGCCGTGCTCGGCGCCCTCGGCCCGGATCTCGACCTCGCTGTCTCCAGGTACGACCAGCGGCGACATCGACTCGGCGGCGCACATCTCGGTGATCACGAACGCGTCGACGTCCGGGTGCACCAGCGGGCCGCCCTCGCTGAGGTTGTAGGCGGTGCTCCCGGTCGGGGTCGACACCAGCACGCCGTCGCCGGTCCCCGAGGTGAAGATGCGGTCGTCGACCCGGACCGCGTAGTCGAACCCCTGACCGTGGCCGCGCTGGGGGCCCTGGACGACGATCTCGTTGAGCGCGGGGTGGACCGACCAGTCGCCGTCGCCGGTGGCCCGGAGCCGGGGCACCTCCCGGGACGGGATGGTGTCGGTCTCGCGGTAGCCGGCGACGACCGCCTCGACGGTCTCGACCGCGTCGTCGGGCGCGACCCCGTTCAGGAAACCGACCTCGCCGAGGTTGACGCCCAGGATCGGCGTCGGCCCCGCGCCGCGGGCCGCGAAGAGGAACGTGCCGTCGCCCCCGATGGAGACCACCAGGTCGCAGGCGTCCATCTCGTCGACGGGGTAGCCCTCGCGGTCCAGCCGCTGGGCCGTCGCGTCGTCCAGTCGAACCTCCACCTCCTCGGGCAGGGTGTCGCGGATCCGGCCCGCCAGCACGGACGCCCGCGAGTTGCCCTTCTGGGCGACGATGCCGACTCTCATCGTTGGCCATTCTCGCCCGCCCGTCAAAAGTCCGCCGACGCGGCGGCGAGAAACATTCAAATGCGGTCGGTCCGACGTGCCCGATATGTCCCGCGCTCGTCCGCCGCGGAGGTGGCCGCCGTGACCGAGGACGACGACTGGTTCGAGCGCGCGCTCCGCGAGGACGACGCGGACGAGGACGGCTCGGAGGAGGGCGACGCGGACGGGTCGGTCGACCGCGACGACGTGGGTTCGGAATTCGCCGACTCCAGCGCCGGCTCGACCGACGGGCCGTTCGGCGATGCGACCGAAGGGCCGGAGGAGGTCGGCGGATCCGCGGACGCCCCCGAACCCGGCGAAGGGTCGTTCGGCGACGAGGCCGAGGACTTCCCAACGGGCGACGCCGGCTCGGGATCGGCAGGTGCCGGCTTCGGATCGGTCGACGATTCGGGACGGGACGCTCCGTCGGGCGGATTCGCGGACGCCGACCCGTACGACCCCGACGAGTCGGACGGGGGCGACGACCTCTTCGACGAGGACTTCGCCACCGCGTTCGAGAACGCGCCCGGCGGCGGCCCCGGCGCCGGACCGGCCGGCGGCGAGGACGCGGGCGGCGGCTTCGGCGGCGGAGGCGGCTTCGGACCGGACGCCGACGAGGGGTTCGGCGGTGGCGGCGGCGAGCCCTTCGAGAGCGAGACGTTCGACGACGAGGAGTTCGACTCGGACATCCCCCGCATCGACCTCGGCATCGAGGGGCTCGACGACATGATCCAGGGCGGCGTCCCCGAGCGGTCGCTCATCACCACGATCGGGTCGGCCGGGACCGGGAAGACGACGTTCGGTCTCCAGTTCCTCCACGAGGCGCTCGTCGCCGGCGAGAACGCGGTGTTCATCACCCTGGAGGAGAGCCGCGACCGCATCCGCAGCACCGCCGGCGAGAAGGGCTGGGACTTCGAGACGTACGAGGACGAGGGGAGCCTCGCGGTCATCGACCTCGACCCCATCGAGATGGCCAACAGCCTCACCTCCATCCGCAACGACCTGCCCCGGCTGGTCGAGGACTTCGGCGCGACCCGGCTGGTGCTCGACTCGGTGTCGCTGCTGGAGATGATGTACGACGACCAGGCCACCCGCCGCAACGAGGTGTACGACTTCACGAGGAGCCTCAAGGAGGCCGGCGTGACCACGATGCTCACCAGCGAGGCCAGCGAGGACAACGCCTACGCCTCCCGGCACGGCATCATCGAGTACCTCGTCGACGCCGTCTTCATCCTGCGGTACATCCGGTCGACCGACGACTTCCGCGAGACCCGGCTCGCCGTGGAGATCCAGAAGATACGCGACGCGAACCACTCCCGGGAGATAAAGCCCTACGCCATCACGAACGAGGGCATCAGCGTCTACCGGCAGGCCAACATCTTCTGAAGCGACCTTTTTTCTCGTCGGGTGTCCTCGCTCGCTTCGCTCGCTGCGGGCACCTCTCCTCGAAAAAACGTCGATGAAAAAGAGCCGCTCGCTCACTCGCTTCGCTCGTTCGCTCGCGGTACAACTGCTGGTACTCTACGTGGATCGGTTCCCCGGCGCGATCTGCTGTTCGGCCGGTAGTGAGCTCACCGTCGTTTAACAGGTGCGACGCCGTACATACACCGAACGAATGATCGGTCCGCTCCCGGTCGACAGTCAGCAGGCGGTCGTCCTCCTGGTGTCTGCCATCTTCCTCGGACTCGGCGCGCTGCTCGCGGGCTCGGTCGGCCTCCGCTGGTGGGCGGCCCTCAAGCGCGTTCGGGCGCGTATCGGGTGGGACGGAAAGCCGTGCCGGATGACGACGACGAGAACGAGGAGTAGCCTACCGGACCACCGTCACCGGCATCGTCGCGCGCCGAACCACCGTCTCGGCGACGCTCCCGAGCAGGATGCGCGAGACGCCCGCGCGGCCGTGGCTCCCCATCACGATGTGGTCGAACCCCTCGTCGTCGGCGAACTCCACGATGGTCCGGGACGGGCTGCCGAGTTCGGTGGCGGAGTCGAGGGCGACGCCGTACCCGTCGGCGACGGCCCGAGCCTCCGCGAACAGCGCCTCGCTCTCCTCCTGGGCGTTCTCGTACCACTCCTCGGACCCGCCGGGGATGGCGACCGGCGAACTGTACCCCGCGTCGACCGGGTCGATGACGTGGAGCACCGTGATGTCGTGGTCGGCGAACTCTTCGAGCGCGTGTTCGAGCGCGTCGTCGGACTGGACCGACCCGTCGATGGGGACGAGGATCTTCTTGGCCATGCGCGAAGCTACGGCGGGCGGTCGTTTAAGTATTCAGGCAATTCCCGGCGAATGAGAACTCCGGGCCGCGACAGCTCGGATCGCGTCCGGCCGGCGCGCCGAGAGGGCGGTGACGGGCGAGCCCGGCGTCGGAATCTCTCGGGCGGCTCGGACCGACGCGGGCTACTCCCGGCCGTGCTTGGTCACGCACTTCGAGAGGCCGACGATCTCGACCGGCTCGGAGTTGTCGGGCGAGTAGACCACCATCTGGCCCTTCTCCATGTAGGGGACCTTCCCCTCCAGTTTGCTCGGGATGTTGACGCTCTTGATGGCGTCCTCGTCGCCCAGGTTCAGCACGACCGTGGTGTTGACCTGTTTGAACACGGGTTCGGCGATGTCCTGGGGGTCCTGGGTGATGAGAAAGAGGCCGAGGCGCTCCTTGCGGCCCTGCTTGGCGGCCTCGGTGAACTTCCCGATGACCTTCCGGGCCTGGACGCTCTCGGCGTCGGTCAGGAAGTTGTGGGCCTCGTCCATCCCGACGACCAGCGGCGTCTCCTTGATGCGGGGGTAGTGCGGCGAGTTCGACAGCTTCTCGTCGACCAGCAGGCTCGACAGCGCCAGCACGACGACCTCCGCCGCCCGGGAGTTGTTGAGGTGGTAGGTCGGGACGACGCTGAGCTGGCCGGGCTTGACGAACTGCTTTATCTGGTCGGTGATGGGCCGGGCGTCCCGGTCGAACACCTGGCGGAACGCCCAGTTGTCGGTCTTGCGCCGGACCGCGTCGAAGGTGGCCTCGTGGACCCGACCGCTCTCGTCGAGCTCCTCGCGCAGCGCCGGGTCGTCCACGAAGTCGAGGAACTGGGCGTACGTCGTCGTCTCGTGCTCCGAGAAGAACCGCCGGAGGAGGTACTCCAGGGCGTTGTACTGGTTGTCGTTGAGGCTCGCGCCCGCGATGAGCCACGGCCGCGAGCGCACCATCGAGAACGGGATGGTGAACGCGACCTGCTCGGCCCGGTGATGGTCGGCGGCGTACCCGCCCTCGCCCACCTTCGGCACGAACGCCTTGGTCTCGTCGTGGCCGCCGTGGGCGACGCCCTCGGCGGCCCACCGGCGCTCGTCCTCGCGGGTCGCGTCGGGGTTGTCGTCGTGCATCTGGGCGTACTCGTCCTGGGGGTCGAACTGGACCACGGCGGCCCGGCGGGCCGCGCCGTCCTCCATCTCGTACCGGCGCTCCTCCGCGAGGAACTGCCGGAGGATGTTCTTCGCGCCGTGGGTCTTCCCCGAGCCCGTCCCGCCCGCGACCAGCGTGTGCCGGAAGACGAGGGGGTCGCCGTCGGTGTAGTCGTCCTTGAGCCGGTAGTCGATGGTCGGGGGCTCCGCGGCGGTCCGGACCTTCTCGCCGCCGACCGAGAGGTGCCCGAGGAACACGCCGTCCGCGGGCATCTTGAGCCCGGTCTTGATCTCGGGCTTGTCGCTGGCCTCCCTGACGACCGACTTGGGCTTGGGCACCCGGTCGGTCATCCGGCGCTTGAGCTCGGCGTCCGGCCCCTCGCCGTCTTCGTACAGCACGGCGACCGGCTCTAAGTCGGCCATGAGCTTGTAGTCGGTCTCCTCGATGTCGTCGCGGCGCATCGCGCGCCGGGAGTGGATCTCGGTCGCGTCGTCGACCCGGTACTCCTGGCGGTACTCCAGCGCGCAGACCCGGCAGAACAGCTTCTCGCCGTCGGGGTAGCCCACGAGCAGGTACTTGCCGACCCGCACGTCCTCGCGGTTGTCGGCGGTGACGTACGCCTGGAGGTGGGTCTCGTCCTCGCCCTCGCCGATGCGGAGACCCTCGGCCGCCGACAGGATGCCGATGCCGCGGTCCGCGCCCGCGGGGTCGGTCGCCATCGCGTCGAAGCGGTCGTCGCCGCGCGTCTTCGAGTCCGTCGTCCCGGTCTCGAAGTCGCCCACGTCGTCGAGGTCCGCCGCGGGGCCGTCGGAGGCGTCGACGCCCAAGGCGTCCGCGTCGAACTCGTCGGTCGGGGAGCCGGACCCGGAGCCGCCCGAGTCGTCGTCCCCGCCGGAGGTGCTGAAGTCGCCGAGGTCGGTCATCGTTCCGCCCATTGCGGCAGACCCCCTTGTCACTTTTCCTCCGGGCGCTCCGACGGATTCTTGTCACCCCGGCGAGACGACTCCCGCATGTCCGACCTCGACGCGATGGAGAACGCCGCGGTCCGGGCCTGCCGCGACGGCGGCGCGTACCTCAGGGAGGCGTTCCGGGCCGGCGACCGCGACGGCGAGTTCACGGCCCACGACGTGAAGGCCGCGGCCGACCGCGAGTCCGAGCGCCGGATGCTCGACGTGCTACTCGAGGCGTTCCCCGACCACCACGTCTACGCCGAGGAGTCGGGCGACCACCCCGGCGACGACACCCCGTACCGGTGGGTCGTCGACCCGCTCGACGGGACCAACAACTTCGCCGCCGGCATGGGGTCGTTCGCCACCTCGGTCGCGGTGCTGGAGCGGGGCGACCCCGTGCTCGCGGTCGTCTACGTCCCGATGCTCGACGACTGCTACGTCGCGCGCCGGGGCGCCGGCGTCCGGTACGACGGGGAGCGCGCGACCGCCGGGAGCGACCGGGACCTCGACAGCGCGACTATCGGGTTCGTCATCGGCCACGACGTGAAGCTGGACGACGACCTGCTGGCGACGTCGAAGGCGATCCGCGACCGCCTGGAGGCCAGGTGCAAGCGCGTCATCAACACCTGGTCGCCCTGCGTCCACTGGGGGCTGCTCGCCCGCGGCCTCGTCGACGGGATGGTGACGTTCCGCGCCGACGAGGAGGAGCAGTGGACCGGCGAACTGTTCGCCGACGAGTCGGGGGTCGCCTCCCGGTCGTGGGACGGCTGCTACGTCGGTGTCGGCGACGACGACGCGCTCGCGGACCTCTGCGGGACGGTCGACGCCGCGCTGGAGTGACGGTCGCGCTCCTTTTACCTTCCCGCACCGTACCCCCGACCATGCTACTCATTCGTGGCGAAGCCGGGGGGACGACGCTGACTGGCACGCTGTACGAGCGGGGGGAGCGGGCGCCGCGGTTCAAGGGCGCGCCCGACGAGGACGCCCCCTACGTCTGGGTCTGCGACGAGTTCTACCAGGTCGAGAGCGGCGGGACGGTCCAGCGGGTCGACGGCGAGGAGGTCAACGTCGCCTTCGAGTCGCCGATGCCCCGCGGGTTCGACACGCGCGAGCAGGCCACCGAGGCGGCGCGCGAGCACATCCGGACCCAGTTCGCGCGCATCGGCATCGATCCCGCGGACGTCGAGATCACCGTCGAGAAGCAGGAAGCCGAGACCGCCGAACCGCGGTAGCCGGACCGCCGTCGGATCGCGACTTCGACTGCCGGAGCGAGCCGACGACGCCCTTACCCGTCCAGCGAGACCACGACGTTCTTCGTCTGCGTGTACTCCCGGATCGCCTGCGTGCCCTTCTCGCGGCCGATGCCCGACTCCTTGTAGCCGCCGAACGGCGCCTGGGGCGGCGTGACCGGGAACTCGTTGACCGAGACGCTGCCGGCCTCGAGCCGCCCGGCGACCCGGTGAGCGCGCGCGAGGTCCCGTGTCCAGACCGTCGCGTACAGCCCGTACCGCGTGTCGTTGGCGCGCCTGACGGCCTCGTCCTCGTCCGAGAACTCGTAGAGGGTGAACACCGGGCCGAACACCTCGTCGCAGGACAGCGGCGCGTCGTCGGGGACGCCCTCGACGACGGTCGGCGCGTAGAAGTTGCCCGCCTCGCGGGGGATCTCGCCGCCCGCCAGCACCCGTCCGGGGCCGTCCTCGACCGCCTCGGTCACGTACGCCGCGACGCGGTCCCGGGCCTCCCTCGTTATGAGCGGGCCGACGTCGGGGTCCTCGGTCCCCGGCCCGGTCGTCAGTTCCTCGGTCGCGGCCGCGACGCGGTCGGCGAACTCGTCGTAGACGTCCTCGTGGACGAACACCCGCGTCGTTGCGAAGCAGACCTGGCCCGCCATCGCGAACACGCCCAGCGTGTCCTCGACCGCCGAATCGAGGTCGGCGTCCGGGAAGACGAGGCTCGGGCTCTTGCCGCCGGTCTCCAGGCCGACCGGCGTCAGGTGGTCCGCGGCGGACTTCATGACGGCCCTGGCGGTCTCGACCGACCCGGTGAACACGACCTTGTCCACGCGGTCCGAGCCGGTCAGCGCCGCGCCGGTCGTCGCGCCGTCGCCGGGGACGACGTTCCAGACGCCGTCGGGGAGGCCGGCCTCGCTGGCGATGCGTGCGATCTCGGTGGCGACCAGCGGCGCCTCCGGCGCGGGCTTGGCGACGACGGCGTTGCCGCAGGCCAGTGCCGGCGCGATGCCCCGGAGCGAGAGCAGCGCGGGCGCGTTCCACGGGATTATCTGGCCGGTGATGCCCAGCGGCTCGAGCCGGGTGTAGTCGAGGTACCCCTCGCCGACCGGGACCGACTTGCCCTCGATCTTGTCGGTCAGCCCGGCGTAGTAGTCGAGGTACTTCGCCCCGTTCCGGGCGAACAGCCGGGACTCGCGCAGCGGTCGGCCGGTCTCGGCGGTCCCCAGTTCGGCGAGGTCGTCGGCGCGCTCGCGGACGGCGTCGGCGACCTCCCGCAGCAGGCGACCGCGGTCGCTCGGGTCCATCGCCCGCCACTCGGGAAGCGCGCCCTCCGCCGCCGAGAGCGCGGCGTCGATGCCCTCGCGCCCGCCTTCGGCCGCAGTGGCGACGGGGTCGTTGGTCGACGGGTCCAGCACCGCGAACGCGTCCTCGCCCGGTCGCTCCTCCCCATCGATGTAGCACCCGTACTCGCCGTGCGTGTGCCCAGACATGGACGTCTCGTTCGCCGGCCACGCAGATAAGTCCCCGAGCGCCTCACGAGTCGGATCGATGCCCCGAGCGCGACCGGCGCCTACTCGTCCGCGTCGAGGTCCGCCACGGAGAGCGCGGTCTCGAGCCGGTCCCACGTCTCGCGGTCCTGCCAGCCCCAGCCGTGCTCGCAGACCGCATCGTTGGCGCCGAACTCGCCGACCGCGCGCTCGAAGGTCCGGCGCTCGTCGTCGTCGAAGATGATCCCGCTGCCGGTCGACACCTCGTACGGGCGGCTGACGGCGGCGGCCCACCCCGCCGCGGTCGCCGCGAGGAACTCCGCGAGCGGCCCCCGTCGCCGACGGAGCGCCCCCTCGGTCGCGACCAGCGACGGGCCGCAGATGGGGAACTGGTCGGCGACCCGGAGCGAGTCGGTCCGGACGCCGTCCTCCCGGAGCTCCCGCGGGTCCGAGAACGACCCCGTGACCGCGTCGGCCTCGCCGTCCAGGAGCGCCCGCCGCTCCTCGCCCGCGATGTCCACGAGCTCCACGTCCGCGAGGACGCCCGACTGGGCGAGGAACAGCCGGCCCAGCAGCCCCGCCTCCGACTCGACGGGCATCCCGACGCGGCGGCCCCGCAGCTGCTCGACGCTCTCCAGGCCGCCGTCGAACCGGTCGCGCTCGGCGTACAGCACCGTCATCGCCCGCTGGAACAGCAGCGCCAGCGGGACGACCGGCTCGCCCCGCCGCCGGGCCTCGACGAGCGACACCGCCCCGGCCACGCCCACGTCGGCCTCCCCCGAGGCCACCGCGGCGAGCGACGCCGACGAGCCCCGGTGCTCGGCGAAGTCGACCGACAGGCCGCGGTCGGCGTACTCGTCCCGGCCAGCGGCCGCGAACAGCGGCAGGTGGAGGCCGTTGGGCGTCCAGTTCAGGCCGACCGTGAACTCCCGGTCGGCGTCGTCGTCGCGGTCGGCGTCGTCGGAATCACTGAATTGAGCACTTTCGGCGGACTCGTCGCCGACGTCGAACGCGGTCCGCGCCCGGTCGAGCAGCCGGTCGGCGTGGCGGTCGTACACCCGACCGGGGGCGGACGCCGGACCGTACGCCACCTCCCAGGCCTGTGGCGGGCGGCCCCGGGTCTCGTCCTGCACGGTCGTCGCGGTCACGAGTCCGCGGTCTTCGAGCGACGAGAGCGCGTCGGTGACCGCGTTCCGACCCAGGCCGGTGCCGACCTGCACGGTGAGCAGCGTCGCGGGCTCGTCGCCGACGCCGTCGCGCTCGGCCCGGAGCAGGAGGTAGGCCAGCACGCGGGCCGGCCGGTCGCCGAGCCCCGCACCGAGGCGTTCGACGAACGGCTCGTCGTCGTCGGAGAGGGCCGGGAACGTGCGAACCTCCATGGCTCGCTAGGTGCACTACCGCGACGAGCAAAAGTACTCCGGCGGTCCCGAGCTCCCCAGGACCCCACGGCCGACCCGGTCGGCGGACGCGTCACCGACTCGCCTGCCCCGCGTACGCCCCGATAGCGTCGGCGTCCGCGTCGAGGTACTCGTTCGTCCACGCCGCGTCGGGGTCCACTTCGCCGTCGAGCAGGTCGGTCTCCGCGAGGGTCTCGCCCAAGGTCCGCCACCGGTCGGCGTCGTGGTGGCCCCAGCCGGTCTCCCGGAGACGGTCGGTCCACTGGAGTTCGTCGGCGGCGACGCCGAACTTCCGGCGCTCGACGTCGCGGGTCCGTTCGAGGGTGGCGTTGCGCTCGACCAGCACGTCGACGGCCTCGTCGGGGTCCTCGGTCGCGGCGACCCAGCCCCGGGCGGTCGCCCGGAGGAACGACCTGACGGTCTCGGGATTCTCCGCGGCGAACTCGGGGTTCGTCACGATGGTCATCCCGTAGACGTCGAGGTAGTCGCCGATGCGCAGCTCGTCGGCGGTCCGGTCGTGCTCCGCCTGGAGCTCGTAACCGTTGGTGACGACCCCGACCGCGGCGTCGACCTCGCCGCTGACCAGCTTGTGCTGGACCCGGTGGTGGGTGTGCTCGTCGACGTCCAGCAGGTCGACATCGTCACTGATACCTTCGTTTTCGAGGAGCTGTGCCGTGAGGATGCGGGTCTTGGTCGCCGAGGGGGCGATGGTGCAGCCGGCGAGCTGGTCGGGCGATTCGAGCGCCGCGCCGAACGCGTCCCGGAAGGTGTACACCGCGGCGGGCGTCTTCTGAGTGACCGCGGCGACCGCGAGGGGTTCGACGCCCTGGCTCCGGACCGACAGCACCGCGCTCCCGCCGGCCAGGGCGAACTCGCGTCGACCCTCCCCGGCCTGCTCGGCGGCGAACGGCGAGCCGTGGCCCTCCACGAACCGGACGTCGAGCCCCTCCTCGTCGTAGAAGCCCCGCTCGCGCGCGAGGAAGTACGGCGCCTGGAACCCGTTGGGTTCCCAGTTGAGCTGGAAGTCGACCTCGGTCGTCATCGGCCGGCCTCCGGGACGAACGCGCCGTCGGGGATGCGCTCGACGCCGAGCGCGTCGGCGCCCGCGACGTCGCGGAGGTGGTCGAACAGCTGCTCCATCCCGGCGACGGTCTCGCGGTCCCAGTCGGCGACGACCATCTCGCGCCAGCCGTCCCGGATGGCCCGCCAGGCCCGCTCGTCGTCGGTGTCCATCAGCCGGTCGCCGATCTCGGCCCAGAGCTCGTCGTCCTCGCGGAGCCTGGCGACCGCGTCGCGGTAGGCGTCCCGGAACGCGCCGACCGTCTCGGGGTGGTCGTCGAGGTACGCCTCGCTCGTGAGGAACGTCGAGACCGGGAGCCGGTCGTCGGTGCCCGAGAGCCGCTGGACCAGGTCGGCCATCGGCAGCACTTCCCGGCAGTCGCCCGCCTCGGTCAGCTCGGGCACGATCTGCCAGAACTGGAGTCCGGCGTCGACCTCGCCCTCCCGGAGCAGCCGGGAGAGCTCGACCTTCGAGCCGGCCTCGACCGCGGTGGCGGTGTCGGCGGGGTCGAAGTCGTGGTACTTGCGACAGGCCGCCCGGGTGAGAATCCAGTTCTTGTCGAGCCGCCGGACGACGCCGACGTCCACGTCGCGGAGGTCGTCGAGCCCCGCGACGTCCGAGTCGGGCGCGGCGACGAGCGACCCCACGGTCCGGCCGTAAGGGTGGAAGCCGACGATGGGCGCGCCCTCGGCGCGCTCCCGGGCGGTCGAAATGTAGTCGATGTCGATGAGGTCGGCGTCGCCCTCCTGGAGCTTGGCCTCGACGGTCTCCAGTCCGTCCTCGGTCTCGTCGGAGACCAGTTCCACGTCGAGGTGGAAGCCGTGGTCGCGGTCGAGGCCGAGGCGCTTGATGGTGTACAGGAGGTAGCGCGGGCTCCCGTTGTGCTCGAACCGGGCGCGCATCACCGGCCGGTCGCCGGGGTCGCCGTGCTGCTCGTCGAGCGCGGCCTGCTTCTCGGCGATGGAGGTCATCGCTGGCCCCCTCGCACCGCGGCGGCGTGCGGTGGGACGACGGTGTCCGGTGGGGCGACCTCGCGGGTCACGGCCGGCCTCCCGGCGCCACGATGGACCGGATCTCGGCGTCGGCGTCGACCAGGTCGCGCTCCTTCATCCAGTCGAGGTGCTCGCGGAGCTCGTCGTAGTCGGCGAGCTCGGGCGCCTCGTACTCGGGCACGGTGATCTGGTCGCGGACCGCGTCCACGTCGACGTCCTCGAACAGGTCGGGCGCGACCGCCTCGTCCTTGCCCAGCATGTCGAGGTAGTCGTCCCGGAACTCGGCGGGGTTCTCGTTGATGTCCTCGACGGCGCGGCGATAGCCGGCCACGAACTTCCGGAGCGCCTCCCCCGTCAGCTGCTCGCCGCCCACGATTCCCATGTGGTTCTCGAACTCCATGACGCGCTCGAAGCCCAGCTCCTCGGCCAGCGTGCTGTGGGGTTCGAGCAGCGTCGCGGCCTCGACCTCGCCGTCGCGGAGCGCCCGCAGGCGGTCGGTGGGCATCCCCTGGTGGTCGAGGGTCACGTCCTCGGGCGGCACGTGCTCCTCCAGCGCCCGGATAGCGGTGTACTCCTGGCCGGTCCGGCGGTTGACCCCGACCGGCACCCCCGCGAGGTCCGCCGGTTCCTCGACGTCGGTGTCGGGTCGCGTGAACACGGCGTACGGCTGGTCGGCGAACGTCCCCTTGGCCACCACCTTCCCGTCGTGCATCTCCCAGGTGCGCTTGAGGCTCTCCCACTTGCAGATGGGATACAGGTCCACGTCGTAGTCGTCGGTCAGCGTCTCCTCGGCCGGGATGTACTTGCGCTCGACCTCCTCCCGGTCGCGCTCCACGAGCTCGACCCGTAACCCCTCGTCCCCGAAGTACCCCCGCTCGCTCGCCACCCGCTGGGGCAGCATGAACGAGAACGGCAGGTGAAAGAGCCGAACGGTCGTTTGTTCGGACATCGCAACCAGCTAACGTGAGAGTCCTACTTAGGGTTTTTCGCAATTCCTTTAAGTGCATCCGTGTGATACAGCGTGGCATGGAACTGGTGAACCTGACCGCCCGAGAGACCGAGGAGGCCGTCGACGGCGTGCACTTCACCCAGCTGGCCGCGGGGGAGAACATGAGCATCCAGCACTTCCGCATCGACCCGGGGGCGACCATCCCGGAGCACACCCACGACCACGAGCAGCTGGGGTACATGACCAGCGGGGAGCTGGTGGCGACGGTGAACGGCGAGGAGCGGGTCTTCGGCCCGGACGACTCCTACTGCTTCCTGAGCGAGGAGCCCCACGCCTGCGAGAACCGGCGCGACGAGCCCGCGGTGGGCATCGGCGTCTACAGCCCGCCGCGCCGCGAGGCCGACTGGAAGGACCGATGAGAGCGGGGAACCGGACCGGCCGCGCGGCATCAACCGGGATGCGGGGGGAGTGGGGGCGATGCGGGGCGTAGACCACATCAACGTCGACGTCGACGACCTGGCGGCATGCCTCGCGTTCTACCGGGACGCGCTCGACCTCGACCTCGTCCGACCGCCCGAGGACTTCCAGGGCGCCCACGCCATGTTCGAGGCCGGCGACACGGTGGTGACGCTAGCCGAGACCGGCCGGGCCGAGGGGTGGGACGACCGCGGGCTGGACCACCCGCTCGACAAGGCCCACGTCGCGTTCGAGACCGAACGCGGGCAGTACGAGGCGGTGATGGACGACCTCGACGACCAGTTCCCGAAGCAGGGCCCCTACGACTGGGGCGAGTTCGAGGGGTTCTACTTCCTCGACCCGGACGGGAACCTCCTGGAGGTCGTCACCTACGAGCCGCCCGAGGGAAGTCGGGACCGCCCGCTGCTGACCCACGACGACGTGGAGTGAGGTCGAGCTGACGCACTAGGGTCTGCGGTTCGGAGGTTCTGCTCCATTCGCGGTGCAAATTGCTCAGTGAACTCCGCTAGTCAGTCCTCACTGTCTCGAACACGGCGTTGTTTCGCTCCGGTTTGCAAACCGATAAGACTGGCTCCGAGGAGCATACTGAGTATCCCAAGGAGGATGAACCCCAGTGCCACCGTCGCGGTGGTTGTGGTCGTGGCAAGCATGAGTTTCCCGACAACGAGAGCACCGCCAATGAGAAACAGCCCCAATCCGGCGGTCGTTATCGGGACTGTCCAGTGCGTATATGGCATCTCAGATTCGACCACCATCTGCAGGAGGATGGCGAACGCAGGGAGTGAGAGCGCCACTAACTGGAGAATGCTGAATGCGAGTTGCCGGTCCATCGTGTCCGCAGTATCAGCGCCACGAAAATCGGTCTATCGGTCAATTCACGCTCTGCATCGAGCGACGATACCGACGCGATTCCGAACAAAGGGAATCGTGTTATCAACTGCTGCCGGTGAAGTCTACCAGATGAGATGAGCGGAGCGATCGGTCCAACCCGCAGACTCTACGCCGAGCGGAGCGAGGCGTTTCGCCGACCGCGAGGCCTTCGGCCGAGCAGTCGGGACTTTTTCATCGACGTTTTTGGTGGAGGGGTTCCCGCAGCGCCGGAGGCGCGAGGAAACCCCTCCTCGAAAAACGTCGGAACCGAGACCCCTCCTCGAAAAAGGTCGGTTCAGTAGTCCCGGCCCCACCGGACCGCGTTGTAGTTCTCGTCGAGGTCGGTGTCGAGCGAGCGCTCGAACGCCCGGACCAGCGACCCGGCGCTCCCGCGGTCGATTGCGGCGAGGTCGTCGGCCTTCGCGACCGCCTGCGGCGGGCCGCGCTGGACCGCGACCTCGCTCAGGACCTGGCGCTCGATGCGCTCGCGGGTCTCGCGGTCCGCCGTGACCGCCCGCGGGGCCTCGACCTTGAATATCAGGTCCCGGCGGGGGTCGTACACCACGCAGAACGTGACCTGGTAGTCCTCGGGGTCGAGCTCGCGGTCGAGGTGCGGGTTGTCGGACTTGCTGAAGAACTCGTCCATCCCGCCGGTCGAGGCGAACCAGTTGGTGAGCGTGAGTTCGTCGGTCAGGCGCTCGAACTCGCCGTCGACGAGTTCGCGGCGCTCCAGAATCTGGGCGAACAGGCCCGCGTCGTGGGCCCACGGCACCGGCCCGAAGTCGGTCTCGCGCTTGAGCGTCCGGACGACCGCCTTCGAGGAGACGTTCTTGACGAACCCGGCGAGCGGGACCCCGCGGTCGGCGAACGCCTCGACCAGGTCGACGTAGTTGTCGAGGATCTGCTTGACGTGGGGCGACTCCTCGAACAGGTCGGTCAGCACCGAGCTCCGGTAGTACCACCGGAGCAGTCCCTTCGGGTAGATGGGGCCGTCGAGCAGCAGGAACTCCGAGACGCGGTCGGCGTGCTCGAGCGCGTGGGTGCTCTCGGCCAGGTAGAGCGCGAGCGCGTGGACCACGTCCTCCTCGTACTGGTTCTCGGGGAGGTGGGTGTGGACGATCTTCCGCCGGCTCCCGCCGTCGTAGGCCTCCCATTCGGTGCCGAACTTCTTCGAGGTGTCGTTCGAGTGGAGCGCCTTCACCACGGTCCGGCTGTCGTGGAGGTCGAGGTCCGACGGCGCGGCGCTCATCGCGGCGTGGGCCACGTCGAGCACCAGCCCGTTCTTGAACGGCCTGGGGTTGAGCGTCCCGGCGTCGAGGCCGTGGGTCGTCCCGAACGGCTCGTCCTCGAGCGCGATCTCCTCGGCGTCGACCCGACGGCGGGCCAGTTCGTCGACCGGTTCGAGGACTTTGTCGCCGTCGCCGTCCCGGAGCGGGTCGAGGAAGTGCTCCCAGACGGTCTCGGCCGAGTCCCGGTGGTCCTCGTCGTCGGCGTCGTAGTCGATGCGGTCGGCCAACCCCGCGATGCCGTCGAAGTGCACCGGGTCCAGCGTCATACCAACCGGATGCGGACCCACCGCCAAAAACCCCGCCGTTCGGACGGGGTTTTTGAGGTCCGGTCCCGTATCGCCGCCCATGACCCGATTCGACGCCGCGACGCCCGAGGAGCGCCGGAAGCTCTTCGCCGAGGCGATCGCGGCCCACCGCGAGCGCGGCAGTCCGTTCGCCACCTTCGAGGCCGACGCCGACGCGTCGGCGCTGGCGGCCGAAGCGGACGCGAGCGACGAGGAGAACGGCGATGCGGGCGAAAGCGCCGGCGCCGGCCCCGGCGGCACTGCCGACGCCGACGACCCAGAGGCGCTGCCGCCGTGGGTGCAGTTCGGCGACGGCGTCCTCAACCTCGACTGCACCGAGGACGAGCTCGACGAGCTCAAGTCGGTGCTCGGCGAGTTCCCGGCGTTCAAGATCGACGACATCACCCGGCCCGAGGAGGCCGAGGGGGTCAACGTCCGGGTGTCGGCGCTGGCCGACCCCAACCGGGTCGCCCAGTGCGTCGACCGCGTGTTCCGCGAGGTGTACGGCCAGCCCGAGTCGTTCCGAGCGTGGGTCGCCGCGGTCTGAAGCGACGAGGCCGGGCGGGCGCCGTGGGGCCGCAGGTCGGCGCCGCGGGCCATCGATCCCCGGACGGGCCGTAGCGGCCCTAGTCCAGGTGGACGTACGTCCGGGTCGTCCCGACGCCCTCGATCCCGTGGATACCGCCGGTGACCGTCTTCTGGAGGTCCCGGACCGTCTCGCCCTCGATCTCCGCGATGACGTCGTAGTCCCCCGAGACCACGCGGGCCGACGACACCCCCGGTACGTCGCGGATGGCGGCGGCGGCGTCCGCCGAGGCACCCGCGCCCGTGATTATCGCGACGTAGGCACGAACCATACCCCCGATACGCCGGGCGCCCCCAAAGCCTTACTGCCGGCCGATCGAGCCGGCGTCACAGCCGCCGACCGGGTCGCCGCACCGCCGGCCCGCCACACGAGGTTTCCGTCTCGGGACGCAACCGTGAACATGAGCCTCGTCGTGGAGTTCTCGGTTCCGACCGACGAGTTCGCGCTCGGGCACGCGCTCGACGCGGCGCCGGGGGTGCAGGTCGAGGTCGACCGCCTCGCCACCCACAGCAGGGAGTGGGTGATGCCGTTCGTCTGGGCGACGGGCGGCGACCTCGACGCGTTCGAGGGCGCGCTGGCGGACGACGAGACGGTCGCGAACGCCGAGACGCTCGACCGCCTCGGCGAGACCGCGCTCTACATGATCGAGTGGAACGAGTCGGTCGAGCGACTCGTCGACGCGATGGTCGACGAGCACGCCACCGTGCAGGACGCCGTCGCCGACGACGAGTGGTTCCTCAAGGTCCGGTTCGTCGACGACGACAAGCTCTCGTCGTTCCGCGACACCTTCGAGTCGAACTTCGAACTGGTCCGGAAGCGCCGGACGAACGAGCCCAGACGCGCCGATTTCGGCCTGACGCCCGAGCAGCGCGAGGCGCTGGTGGTCGCGTCGGAGCTGGGCTACTTCGCGGTGCCCCGCGAGGCCACCGTCGAGGACATCGCCGACCGGCTCGACATCTCGACGAACTCGGTCTCCCAGCGCCTCCGCCGGGCCCACGACGCGCTCGTCCGCAACACCCTGCTCGTCGACGGCAGCCGACGGGGATGAGCGTCGGCGGTCGGGGACCGGGAGAAACGTCGACGGCCGGCGACGGGGCTGCATTAATATCGAGGCCGAGGCCTTATGCTGGCGTTCTGATTATCGTGGCACGATGCGAACGATGGCAGCAGACACGGCGCGGACGGCGGGTCGACGTGCGACGGGGGGAGGACACGCCGACGGATGGGGGTAGCCACCGCCTTCGAGATCGAGGTGCCCGCGTCGGCGCTCGCGCTCGGGGAGACCTTCGAGCGCGCGCCCGGCGCGACGGTCAGGCTCGAGCGCACGGTCGGTCAGGCCGGCGACACGGCCGTGCCGTTCGCGTGGATCTCCGGCCTCGACTTCGACCGGCTCCCCGACCTGCTCGCGGCCGACCCGTCGGTCGCCGGGGCCAGACGGCTCGGCGCCGACGACGACGCCGAACTGTTCGAGATCGAGTTCGACGCCGGCATCTGTCGGTTCGCCGAGGCCGTCTTCGCCCGCGACGGGGCGGTGCTCCGGGCGTCCGCGACCGGCGGCGTCTGGACGCTCCAGCTCCGGTTCGCCGACCACGACGACGTGAGCGAGGTGTTCGACGAGGAGTTCCGCCGGGAGTTCGACGCGACCATCACCCGGCTCCACCGGACCAGCGACGCGCCCGCGGTCGGGACCGGCGTGACCGACAAGCAGCGCGACGCGCTGGAGACCGCCTTCCGGGGAGGGTACTACGACGTGCCCCGAGACATCGACCTCGAGGGCGTCGGCGAGCGGCTCGGCATCTCCCGGCAGGCGGTCTCCGAGCGGCTCCGCCGCGGCCACGAGCTGCTGGTCGCGGGCTTCCTCGGGAAGCGCGACGAGTGAATCGTCCGACCGGAGATTGAACCGGTACCGGCCGTTTTTCGGAGTTCCAGCGCCGGAAATCCCGGAATAGTCCCTCGCGGGACTCGGCGGCGAGAACGGTGGCCGTGCGCCTTATTGTCGACGCGACCCACTACGCGTTGTGATCGGCTAGACCGGTCGTTACCCTACAATGCCATACGAATTTGAATGCTTCCAGAGCGGCTGCAACTTCATGGTGCGGGCCGACACCGAGGACGAGATCGTACGGCTCGTCGAGAAGCACGCCGCCGATGAGCACGACCTCGACATCGAGGACGACGCCATCAGGGACGAGATAGAGTCAACGTAGACCATGGGCGACTGTCCGCTGGTCTCGCTCGTCAAGCGCGTCGAACTGCTCGACGCGCTCCGGGAGGAGCCGCGCACGGCCGGCGACCTCGAGCGCGACCTCGACGCCTCGCGGTCGACCGTCCACCGCGCGACCGAACGGCTCGCCGACGAGGGCGTCCTCCGGAAGGAGGGTAAGGCGTTCGAGCTCACCCGGTCGGGCCGGCTCGTCGCAGACGAGGTCGTCCGGTTCCGCGACCGGACCGAGACCGCCTGCGAACTCCGACCCTTCCTGGACGCCGCGGACCTGCGCGACGTCGACCTGCCGCTGGCCGCGCTCGCCGACGCCGCCGTCGTCAGCCCGGACGAGCGCCACCCCCACAGGGTGGAGGCGGCCATCCGCGACCGCATCCGGTCGAGCCGGTCGCTCCGGCTGCTTTCGGGGGTGGTCTCGCCGTTCTACCTCCGGGAGATCCACGACGCCGTGCTCGACGGCGCCGCCGTCGAGGCGGTCTTCGACCCGCAGGCCGTGGAGGTCCTCTTCGAGGAGTACGGCGGGCTGTCCCGGAACGCCGCCAGCGAGGGCGACGTCTCCATCGAGATCCACGAGGACTGCCCGTTCGAGCTGTTCGTCTTCGAGGACGCGGTCGGACTGGCCGCCCACGACGGCCGGGGGTTCCCCCAGCAGTTCGTGGTGTCGGAGTCGCCCGCGGTCCGCGACTGGGCCGAGCGGCTCTTCGAGCGGTACGAGAACGACTCTGAGTACGCGACCCTCTTCTGAGCCCGGCGGGCGGCGCCGACTTTCGGGACCGGTGGGGAACCGTCTCTGTCTGGCGATACTGTCTCCGGAGCCGTCGTTACTGCACGCGAGGTGGGTAGTAGCGCCGTTCGGGGATTCGATTCGGGTCCGACATGGAATCGACCGCCGCGACCCGCGTTTCAGCGCTGATAATTTTCTCTCCGGTGAAAAGGAGAGGATGATTAACTCTCTTTGAGAGTTGATTAACCAAACGGCAAGGTATAAAATCGGCAGGAAGCTAGGAGGAAGCCATGGTGACCACCGTGCGGACGCGACGTCGAGCAACGGCTGGAGGGGAGCCCGCGTGACGGTCGGGTTCGGCGGCTACGACCGGTCGGAGCCGACGTACGACCCCGAGACCGACAGCTACCGGCTCGACTACGACCCCGAGGCCGACCGGGACGTGGTGACGCTCGCGGTCCTCGCCGTCGCGGACGTCCTCGACGCGGACCCGACCGACATCCGCCCGCTGGCCGAGTCCGTCGACCCCGACGACCTCGCCCGCGCGATCCGACTCCGGGACGACGGCGAGGCGTCGCTCGGAAACGTGACGTTCCCCCTCGGCGACTGCCGGGTGACGGTGACGAAAGACGCGGTTATCCGAATCGAGAAGTTAGCCGAGACGGCCTGAACGCCGCACCACGGACCGCCCCCGGCGCGACCGTTCCGTTCCGCTCGGGAGCGACGACGGGTTTAGAAGTCCGGGGCCACTCGGTGCAAGCAATCGTGACCGCCGACCGCCAGCGCGGACTGTCGGACGCGACGGTCCGGTGCGACGGAGGGGCCGACCGGCCCGGGCTCGACGACCTGCTCGGACTGCTGGGGGACCGCCACCGCCGGCAGGTCCTCTACGAGCTGCGAGACGCGGACGACGTGGTCTCGATCGACGACCTGTCGCGCCGCGTCGCCGCGCGGGAGGCCGACTGCGCGCCCGAGGCGGTCCCCGAGGAGATGCGCGAGCACTTCGCCGCGCGGCTCCACCACCGCGACCTGCCGAAGCTCGCCGACCTCCACCTGGTCGAGTTCGACCCCCGGAGCGGCGACGTCGTCCCCGGCGAGGGGTTCGACCGGCTCCGGAGCTACCTCGAACTCGCCGAGCGCGAGGAGGCGAAGGAAGAGGACCGGAAGGACTGATTCTCCCCGCCGACCGGTCGGCGGGGCCGCCAGCGGTGACCGTCAGTTCGACCCGCCGCCGACCGGCGGCGCGCGGTCGACCCGCTTCGCGACGTCGACGGGGAATCGCGTGGTCGTCCCGCCGACAGCGAGGTTGTCGTAGTAGACGTCGAGGGTAGTCGGGTTGACCGCGTCGCCGTGGCCCACTCCGACCCGGACGAGCCTGGCGTCCGCGCCGAACCGCGCGACCACGTCGTCGAAGCTCCGGTCCTCGTAGCCGTCCTCGGTCTCGGTGTACTCGAACCAGCCGCTCGTGCCGCCGGTCTGGCCCCGCATCCGGGCGAGCACGTCGAACGTCCGCCACTCCTCGGTCGGCGCCTCGCCGCCCCCGCCGTAGGTGAGGTACATCCCGTGGCGGCCGTCGTCGTTCTCGACGACCAGGAACGTCTGGTCGGGCGCGAGCGCACCCGACCCGTCCCGGTTGACGTTGTTCGGCCCCTCGTAGTAGTCGTAGGCGAGCCGGTCGAGGCCGCCCAGCGTCGTCCCGGCGCTCGGCTCGGCGATCGAGGCGGCGTAGTCGACCGTCGAGTTCCCGCCCGAGGTGACGTGGATCGGCCGCGGGTGGGCGTCGTCGCGCATCGCCTCGGGCGCCGCCTCGACCCTCGCGGTGTAGGCGCCGTCGTCGTTCAGGTCGAACAGCGTGACCCCCGGCGGGAGGTCGGTGTCGACCTGCTGGCGGGCCGACCGGCCGCGCGCGTCGTCGGCGCTCCCGATCGCCGCGCGCTCGGCGACCGCGCCTCGCGTCGGCGTTCGCCGGTCGTCGGCGGTCCGGGTCGTCGTCCGATCGCCGGCCACCGCGCCGCTGGCGCCGGCGACTCCCGTCAGGGCGGCGAGGCCGCGCAGCACCGCGCGCCGCGTCCGATTGGTGGTCGGCGACACGTTTCGTCAGTCCTGGTCGATGTCGAGGGTCACCGTCAGCGGGCCGTCGGCGTCGGCGAACGCGATGGCGCCCGAGTAGTGGTAGTCGTCGACCGGGTCGTCGTTGCCCTCGATGGACCCGCCGACCTTGCCCCGGACGACGTTGTCCTCGATGGTGTCGACGCCCAGGGTGCCGGCCTCGGGCCCCTTCTCGACCTTGCCGGAGACCCGGAACTTGTACTCGACGCGCTCGTCGCCGCCCTCGATGGTCACCGTGTTCGAGAGCTTCTCGTGGTCGTCGTCATCGTCGTCGTCCTTCGTGGTGTCCTTGTAGAGGTCGCCGTCGACGTACACCTTGCCCGGTCCGTCCAGCTTGAGTTCCTCGATCTCTCCCTCGAACATGAAACTGTCACACCGCTTCTCGCTCGTAGCGCCCTTGGCGAACACGTCGCCGACCTTGTCCCACTCGTCGCTCTCGTACTTGCCCCCGCGCTCGAGGCTGTCCGAGACGCGGACGTAGTACTCGAACGTCTCGTGACCGGTCGCGCAGAACCGGATCTCCTTCTCGCCGCCGGCCGCGCTCGCGTTCCCGGCAAGGGCGGTGCCCGCGAGTCCGGCGGCCGCAGTGCCTTTCAGGACGGAACGCCTGTCGATACGTCCGTCGGTCGATTCTCCGTCTCCCTCGGTGTCGTTCATTGCTTCCACACCCCGTCAGCCCCTGCGGTCGCCAGCAGTTTCAACCCCGACGCCCCTCAACTCCGATTTCGCCGCCTTTCGGCCGACTTTACCCCGATTTAATCTCGAAACGGCGCGTTACGCGAGTCAATCCCGGATGGAACCGACCGCGAGGCGGTTTCGGTCGGCTTAGGGCGCCGGTGCGGTCACGTCCCGCCGAACGAGAGCGGGTCGGCCTCCTCCCACTCGGGCGCGAACGCCTCGCGGACGTCGGCCGCGAACTCGGGGTCCTTCATGTCGATCATCGCGAACGCCTCGCCCGGGCTCAGGGGGTTGGCCACCTCGATGCACACCTCCACGTCGTCGATGAGGTTGAACGCCCCGTCGAGGCCCCCGGTGGTCCGGACCGCGAACTCCGGGTGGTCGGCCATCGTGTCGATGTAGCGCTCGCCCACGCTCGGCGGCAGGGTCTCGACGACCTCGGGCGTCATGAGCAGCGAGATGCTCACGCCCCGGTCGAGGGCGGATTCGAGGTGGCGGGCCACCAGGTCGCCCACGTCGCCGATGTCGAACTGGGCCGAGGAGTCGCCCGCGACCATCACGATGCGGTCGTCGGCGGCGTCGAGCCGCTCGACCAGCAGGTCGACCGACTCCTCGGGGCCGACCGCGGCGGTCCAGAACCCCTCCTCGACCGGCTCGGCCGCGTCGAGTTCGTCGGTGAGGTCGTCGACGATGTCCTCGTACTGCTCGGCCTGCTCCTCGAGCTCCTCGAGCTTGTCGTCGAGCAGGCGGTTGAGCGCGGTGTCGGGCTCGACCGCGACGTACTTCTTGGGTCGGCTCGCGCTCTGGGAGCGCGCGAGGTTGTGGGTCTCGAGGCTGCTCAGCACGTCGTAGATGCGGCCCATCGGCACGTCGCTGGCGCGGGACAGCTCCTTGGCGGTCGTCGGCCCAGCGTTCAGCAGCGCCCTGTAGGCCCGGGCCTCGTACTCCGAGAGGCCGAGGTCTCGTAGACTCGCCATGTCGGACAGCAGACGCCCCGCCCCTATAAACTCTCGTATCGTTTCAAGTTTATAGTCGCGACGAGAACGCGACCGGCACGGGGTTCAGGTTCGGTCGCCCGACCCGTTGCCCTCGAGCTCCGGGTCGAACAGGTCCTCGACGGAGCAGTCGAAGTAGCGGGCCAGCTTGAACGCGAGCTCGATGGAGGGGTCGTAGCGGTCGCGCTCGATGGCGTTGATGGTCTGGCGCGTGACGTCGACCGCGGCGGCGAGGTCGGCCTGGCTGATGCCCTCCGCGTCCCGGCGCTCCCGGACTCGGTTCTTCATGAGCGGAACCGGAGGACGCCGTAGACGGCGCCGAACGCGACGTACACGGCGACGACCCCGTACAGCGCGTACCAGACCTCGGCGGGCAGCGCGTAGTCGGTGAAACGGGGCAGGAGGCGGCCGACCGACGCGACGACCGCCAGCACCGGCGCCAGCAGGGTCAGGGTGAGCTGGCTCGCCCGGCGCTCGAGCGCCCGGTCGCGCTCGTCGAACAGCGTGATCGACGAGCCGACCGCGACGGCGAGGAACCCCAGGACGCCGAGCCAGTAGACGGCCTCGCTGACCAGCGGGTAGCCCAGCACCTCCCGGAGGACGAGCCCGAGACCGACGCCCCCGGCCAGGAACCCCCACATCAGTCGCCGATGCGTGCGTCGCTTCGCGAGCGGATTCGGCTCGGTGGTCGATGTCGGTGTCATTGGTGAGGCGAGCGCGACGTAAAGCGCGCTTTACAGTAAAGCGTCCTTTACACACCGCCTTAACTCTACCGGTGGAATCGCACCTCGTCGAACGGTTGCGCGACCGAACATCCCCGAATACGTCCGTCTGCGACCGGCTACTCGGTCATCTCGGCGACCCGCTCGCTCAGCGCCTCGGGCGTGGTCACCGGCTCCGAGCGCTCGCCGTCGACGGTCACGTAGGCCGCGCCCGACTCGTACTCGTCGCCCTCGACCCCCGGAACCACGACCTTCTCGTGGTCGGCGACCCTGAGGGCGGCGCGGTGGAGGTCCGACCCGGCCTCGTCGGCGACTTCGACGAGCAGCGGGTCCCGACAGAGCCGGGCCGCCGCGGTGGCGTACGACGCGACCTGGACGCCGAACCGGTCGGCCGCGTCGGCGAACGCCGCGACCGCGCCCTCGGCGGCCTCCCGGTAGCGGTCCTCGCCCGTCAACAGCGCGAGGTCGGTCAGCGCGTCGGCCAGTTCGGCGTTGTGGTCGAGCGGCCGCAGCGGCCGGTCGAGCAGGCCCGGGCCCTCGCGGGGGCCGTCCACGAAGGCGCCGGCGTCGTCGCCGTCTTCGCGGAGTTCGTCGAGCGCGTAGTCCGCGACCTCGCGGGCCGCCCCGAGGTACCGCTCGTCCCCGGTGACCTGCCGGGCGGTCGCGAGCGCGCCCGTCAGGTGGGCGTGGTCGGCGAGCAGGCCCGACTCGCTGGCCTCGGTGTCGTCGGTCGCGACGAAGTGGGTGATCTCACCGCCGTCGACCAGTTCGGTCAGCGCGTAGTCGAGCGCGCGCTCGGCGTACGCGCGTGCGCGGTCGTCGTCGGTGTAGGCGTGGTAGGTCAGCAGGGCGTCGGCGGCCATCGCGTTCACGTCGGCGTAGGCGGTCTGGTCGACCGCCGGCGGGTCGGCGGCCTCGCGGTCGGTCGGCGAGAGGCCGTAGTACTCGCTGACGTCCGGGTCGTCGTCGCTCGCGCCCGGAGCCTGGCTGCCGGCGAACGCCTCGCCGGTCCACAGGGTCGTGGTCAGGTACTCGACGGTGCGCTCGGCCGGGTCGCGGTAGGTCTCGTCGCCGGTGTAGAGGTAGGCGTTGGCGTACGCCCGGACCAGCGCGGCGTTGGTCGAGCCCAGCTTCTCGTGGTGGACCTCCGACCAGTCGCGGCCCTCGGCGAACCGGAAGAAGCCGCCGTCGTAGTCGTCGTAGAGGTGCTGGCTGACCGCCGAGAGGGTGCCCAGCGCCTGCTCGCGCTCGCGCTTGAGCGCGAACTCGACGGTCCGGGGGAGCGGGAACTTCTCGCTGTCGCCCCACCCGCCGTAGCCGTCGTCGAACTTGTCGCCGAGCTGGCCGGCGACCAGCCGCTCGATCTCGGGCGAGAGCTCGCCCGCAGGCGGGTCCTCCCGGAGGCTGCGCGGGATGCGGGCGGCGTCCTCGCCCTTGTGGGTCCAGAGGTCCCGGACGCGCTGGACCACCTGGCGCATCCCGTCGACGCCGAGGTAGGTCGCGCCGGTCAGCAGGTCGCCGTCTGGCGTGCAGAAGACGGTCGAGGGAAACCCGCCGACGTTGTACCGCTCGCGGACCCGGGGCTGGCGGTCGACGTCGACGCGGATGGGGACGAACGAGTCGTTGACGTTCGCGGCGACCATGGGGTTGCTGTACGCCTCGCGGTCCATCTCGTGGCACCACGAGCACCAGGTCGCCGACAGCGAGAGCAGGACGGGGCGGTCCGCCTCGCGGGCCTCCGCGAAAGCGTCCTCGCCCCACTCGCGCCACTCGACTTTGGTCTCCTCGGCGCTGTCGTTCATGGTCGGTGGTTGGCGGCGGGCCGGGATGGGTCTTGCTATGTCGGAACTCCGGGCCGCGGCGGGGAGCGAGTCGGCGGGCGACCGGCGACCGCGAACGAGCCTCGGGCGAAGCGGTCGCTCCCCGTCTGCGTTCGCAGTCCGTGGTCGGGCTCGCGCGGAGAAAAGCCGCCGGCAGCGGTAGAGCTGCCGGCGACAGTCGAGCCGCCGATAACGGTAGACCTCAGAACTCCTCGTTCAAGTCGTTCGTCCCCCCGCCCGTACTCACGTCGGGACCGGTCTGGATGTCGACGCCCGGGAGCTGGGTGGCGGTCACGCCGGCCGTGTCGCCCGGACAGCCGACCAGACCGCTGACGATGTACGGCGTCCCCAGTTCGGGCGGCGTGTCCTGCTGGTCGACGTAGATCTGCTTGCGCTCGACCAGCTGCTGGGCGTCCACGTTCGGGTTCGTCCCGAAGAACCCGCCAAGCGCCCCCTCGTACTCGACGATGATACCCTCCCAGAGCGTCAGCCGCTCGGGCGGCCAGTCGGCGAACTCGCAGTTCTCGACCGCGCTCACGTCGGGGTTCTCGCTCGTCTTGTCGGTCAGCAGGATTATCTTCCGCTTGAGATCCGCGTTGAGTCGCTCGGGGTAGTTGAACGCCATTCGGCGGGCGAAGAGCGCCTGGTCCGGTTCGTCCTGCAGCGCGAAGCCGCCCAGGCCGAACGCCCCCACCGCGCTCTGCTTCAGGAAGCTCCGTCGGTCGATGTCGTTCTCCTCGGTCATTTCCCCATCCCGTTCGTGCCAGGGCGCGGACGCCCGTAACGGTTGTTGCCGCCTCGGGAACCCGCACCAAGAACAGTGACGGAGCGACCGGGTCCCCACGAATCCGCGGTCCCGACGCCCCGCCTCGGACGCCGCGAGCTACCCGGTGTTCTTCATCCCGGCCGCGATGCCCTTGACGGTCAGCCGGAGGGTGCGCTCCTCCTCGGGGGTGAGGTGGGACTGGCCGAGCAGCTGGGTCTGGAGCAGGTTCAGCGGGTCGACGTAGGGGTTGCGACGCGACAGGCTCTCCGCGAGCCACTCGCGCCGGAGCAGGCTGTCCCGGCCCGTGATGGCGGTCACGAGCTCGACCGCCCGGTCGTACTCGGCCTCGATGCGCGGGAAGAACCGGTCGCGGCGGTCCGCGGGCGCGAGGGCGGCGTACTCGGCCGCGATCTCGAGGTCGGTCCGGGCCAGCGCGAGCGCGGCGTTGTCGAGCGTCGTCCGGAAGAACGGCCACTCGTCGTACATCTCCCCGAGCGTGTCGAGGTCGCCGCCGTCCTCCAGGTACGCGTCGAGTCCCTCGGCGAGCGCGTACCAGCCGGGCAGGATACACCGGGCCTGGGTCCACGAGAACACCCACGGGATGGCCCGGAGGTCCTCGACCGTGCGCTCGCCCGACCGCGAGGCCGGCCGCGACCCCATGTTGAGCTCCTCGATGACCTCGATGGGGGTCGCGTCCTCGAAGTACGAGACGAACCCCTCGGTCTCGAGCAGGTCGCGGTACGCCTCCCGGGCGGCGTCGGCGGCGGTCTCCATCGCCGCCGACCACTCGTCGGGCACCGCCTCGGTCGGCTCGCGGATGGCCTCGTGGCGGGCGCGCACCTGGGCGTCGAGCATCTGCTCGAGGTTGCGCTCGGCGATGCGGGGGTTGGCGTACTTCTCGGCGATGGCCTCGCCCTGCTCGGTGAACTTGACCTGGCCGGTGACCGTCTCGTTCGGCAGCGCGAGCAAGGCGTCGTTCATCGGGCCGCCGCCCCGCGAGATGGAACCCCCGCGACCGTGGAACAGCCGGAGCGTCACGTCGTAGTCGTCGCAGATGGCCGCCAGCCGCTTCTGGTTGCGGTAGAGGCTCCAGTTGGCCGCCAGGAAGCCGTTCTCCTTGTTGGAGTCCGAGTACCCCAGCATGATCTCCTGGGTGCCACCTCTGGCCTCGATTGCGGCCGCATAAGCCTCGTTCTCGAACAGGGTGCCCATGATGCGCCGGGCGCCCGACAGCGCCGACTCGGTCTCCAGTAGCGGCACCACGTCGATGCCGGCGTAGCCCGGCAGGTCGACGACCCCAGCCTGGTCGGCGAGGAACAGCACTTCGAGCACGTGGCTGGGCTCCTCGGTCATGCTGATGCAGTAGGTGTCGATGGCCTCGGCGCCGTACCCGGCCTGCCAGTCGGCGGTCCGGTCGAACAAGGTGAGCACCCGGGCCGCGGTGTCCGAGAGATCGTCGGTGTCGGTCACGTCAATGATTGGATCGTCCTCCAGGACGGCCTCGGTCAGCACCTCGACGCGCTCGTCCTCGCCCATCGCCTCGTAGTCGATGCCCTCGCGAGCCAGCGCCTCGCCGACCGCCTGGGTGTGGTTCTCCCGGTGGTCGCGCAGGTCGAGGCTCGCCAGCGAGAGCCCGAAGGTGGCGACCCGCCGCCGGAAGGGGTCGACCTTCGCCTCGGCGACCGTCTCGGCGCCGTTGGCCCGGAGGCTCGCGGCGATGGCGTCGACGTCGGCCAGCAGTTCGTCCTCGCCCTCGTAGCCGCCGGGTCGCACGCCCCCGACCCGGTCGAGGCGCTCGCGCATCAGCTTCAGCTTCTGGCGGTAGGGTTCGTCGGGGTAGCGCTCCTCGGCCTCGGCGGCCACGCCGGGCATGCGCTCGCGGTCGGCCTCCAGGCGCTCGCGGAGGGTCTCGCCGACATCGACGCTCCGGTCGTCCTGGCTCAGCACGCCCGAGAGCCGCTTGCACTCCTCGCGGTAGCGCTCGACCACGACCTCGCGCTGGCGGTCGAGCGTCTCGGCGGTCACCTCGGGGGTGACGTAGGGGTTGCCGTCCCGGTCGCTGCCGGCCCACGACCGGAACTCGAACAGCTTCGGGATGTCGAGCGAGCCGAACTCCTCGCCGAGTTCGCGCTCGAGTTCGTCGTACACCTCGCCCACCACGTCGAAGAGGGTGTTCTCGAGGTACCACTGGACGTTGAGCGCCTCGTCGGTGACCTCCGGCCGGCGCTCGCGGACCTGCGGGGTCTGCCAGAGGCTGGTGACCTCCGCCTCGAGGTCGCGCTCGACGGCAGCCTCCTCGCGGTCGGTCAGCCGGCGCTCGTCGAGGGTCTCGATGTCGTCGGCGACCGCCCGGAGCTTGGCCTTCACCGTCTTGCGCCGGGCCTCGGTCGGGTGGGCGGTGAACGTGGGCTCGACCAGCACGTCGTCGAGCACCCGCTGGACCGTCTCGGGGTCCGCGCCCGCGTCCGCCAGCACCTCGGCGGTCTCGGCCACGCTGTCGGCCAGCGTCCCGTCCTGAGAGCCCTCGCGGACCGCCCGGACCCGCTCGCGCTCCTCGGCGAGGTTGATGAGCTCGAAGTAGGTGGCGAACGCGCGGGCCACGACGCCCGCCCGCTCGGGCTGGAGGCCGGCGAGCTGGGCCCTGAGCGGGTCTCGGCTCTCGGCGTCGCCCCGTCGGTAGTCGATGGCCCCGGTCCGGACCGACTCGACCACCTCGAACGCCTCGGCCGATGCCTGGTCCTCCAGCACGTCCCCGAGCAGCGCCCCGAGTTCGCGGACGTCCCGGCGCACGTCTCTGGCGTGGAGTTGCATGCCACGCCCTTCGTGACGGCGGGGCTAAAACGTCCGGAAGCCGGAAAAATTGCCACTCGATAACGAGTAAACTCTCAGCTCGTTTCCGCGAGGCGGTTCCAGCAGGAATTAGTTCCCGACGCCCGTCGGTCCGCGTATGAGCGAGGTCACCCTCGTCTACGACGACGACTGCGGCTTCTGCACGTGGTGGGCCGACTTCTTCGAGCGCCGGTCGGAGTTCCGGGTCGTGGGCTTCGCGGAGCTCACCGACGAGGAGCGCGACCGGCTCCCGGACGACTACGAGGAGTGCTCGCACCTGCTGGCCGACGGCCGGGTGTACTCCTGCGGCGAGTCGCTGGAGCAGGCGCTCGTCCGGTCGGACGTCGGGGAGGACGCGGGGCCGGTAGTCGGGTTCCTCCGGAGCTTCGAGGACTACGAACGGCTCCGGGAGAACGCCTACCGGGCGGTCGCGGACAACCGCGACCTGTTCGGGAAGGTCGTCTCGAAGACGCCGCCGGCGAGGCGAGAGTCCGAGGACCGCGAGTAGTCGGGGTCGAACGTCACCGGCGGCGGGCCCGACCCCGGGTCCGATGGCCCGTTCCGAGGTCGTCGCGCGACACCGGCCGGACGTAGCTGCCGACGCGCTCGCGGGACCACCACCGGCCGGTCTCGGCGCGCTCCTCGGGCGACGTGAACTCGTAGCGGTACCGGACCGCCCGGACGTGGGTCGGCGGCTCGTCGGGGAAGGGGTTCGTGCGAAGCAAGCCCAGCACCCGCTCGTCGCCCTCCAGGAGCTTCTCCAGCAGGCGCCCGAACCACCGGTGGCGGCCGGCCGAGGGCGACATCGCGGCGAACCAGAGCTGCCAGTCGAGCCGCAGGTGGTAGGGCGCGACCTGCGGCGGCCGGCGCTCGGGGTCGGTCGGCTTCCCCTCGAAGGTGTACGCCTCCCACTCGGTGTCGGGCGTTACCTCCTCGTCGCGCGTCCCCTCGACCACGATCTCGTAGCGCCGGCGGGTGATGGAGCCGAACGCGCCGTAGGTGTTGACGAGGTGGAGCGGGTCGAACGCGGTGTTCATCACCTGCTCGGACGAGACCATGTTGAGCGTCGGCCGGACGCTGAGCGCCAGCACCGCAGCGGTCACGCCGCCGACCGCGACCCAGAACCACAGGGGGAGCGCGACGGTCGCCGGCGCCGCGACCGGGAGGCCGAGCGCGCCGAACGCCCCGGTCAGCGCCGAGTCGGCGAACGTCGGGACCGCGAGCACCACCGTCAGCGCGTTGAGCCACGAGAAGTTGCCGGTCACCATCAGCCAGCCCTGGAACAGGACGGTGGCGACGCCCGCCAGCGCGGCGACCGGCTGGGGCGCGAAGTAGAGGAACGGCACCGCGAGTTCGACGACGTGGTTGACGACGACCGCGGCCCTGTGGACCGACGCCGGCAGGTGGTGGACGTACCAGCTCGCCGGGTTCGGCATCGGCTGGGTCTCGTAGTGGTACTCCATGCAGGTCAGGTCGCGCCAGCACTCGTCGCCCCGGAGCTTGATGAGGCCCGCGCCGAACATGTTGCGGAACAGCACCCACCGCAGCAGCCAGACGACCGGCCACGCGACCGCGAACGGGCCGGCACCGAGGAAGACGGCGAGGAAGCCGGTCTCGAGCAGCATGGACTCCCAGCCGAAGCCGTAGAACACCCGGCCGGCGTTGACGAACGAGAGGTAGAGCCCCCACAGCGCGGTCCAGAGCGCCATCGACGCCGGGAGGACGAACTGTCGAGGGAGCCACGAGGGCGCGCCGACGAGCGCGAGCGCCGAGAGGCCGACGCCCGCCCACGCCGCCAGGCCGACGGCGCGGTCGGAAGGGAAGAAGTAGAAGAGGCTCGGACGCTCGCGGAACTCGGCGTGCTCAGCATACTCGTCGAGAGGCAGCAGGCCGTCTTCGCCCGCGAGCGCCCGGAACTGGTTCGCCGCGACCAGGAACGCCAGCAGGTAGATGACCGCGAGCCCCCGGTGAAACAGGAGCCGGACGAGCCAGTAGCTCTCGGGTCCCCAGAGGGGCATGTGTGTCGGTGAGCGCCCGGACGCTCAAAGGCGTGACGAGACGGCCGAAACGAGGCGACGGTCGCTACGGTTCGGTGACGGTCACCAGGCCGGTGCTGTCGACCGTCACCTCGTAGCCGGCGTACGCGAACTCGACCGCCCCGGTCCGCGAGTCGTCGACGTGGCGGAACAGCGCGTCGAGCGCGTCGGGGTCGACCGCGTCGTAGAGCGGGTCGAGCCGCTGGTCCGGGTCCTCACCGGCCGAACTCCTGTCGGAGAACGCCGCGACCGCGCGGACGACCGCCTCCGAGAGCGACTCGTCGCTCGCCGCCCGATAGTAGTACGTGTCGCCCGTCCGCCACCCGTCCCCGGCGTCGCTCGCTGATGTCATGGTGACGAGTAGGGCGCGGCCGACCGAACGCCACCGGGTTCACCCAGTTATCGGTTTAAGTATCCCCCGCCAGCGCGAGGGTGTTGCGGAGCAGGTTGCGCTGGCCCCGCCGGAGCCGCCGGGAGAGCGCGGTGGTCGAGACGCCCAGGTCGTCGGCGATCTCGGCCATCTTCGCGGCCCGCGGGACGTCGAAGTAGCCGGCCTCCAGCGCGCACAGCAGCGCCTCGCGCTGGGGGTCCGTGACGCCGTACCGGTTCGCGACGCCGCCGTCGTTGGCGACCGCCTCCTCGTCGTAGAGCTGTTCGAGGCCGAACGCCATCCCCCGCTCGCGGCAGGCCTCGCGGAACGCGGCCAGTGCCTCGCGCGACGGGAACCGGGCCAGCATCTCCAGTCGGTCGGCCGTCAGGGAGAGGTCGATGATCGTGATGTCCTGCTCGACCACGATGGAGTGGAGCATCTGCTGGCGGGTCTCCTCGCCGAGCGTGACCCGGTAGAGCCGGCGGTCGGGGAGCGCGGTGAGCCGCTCCCAGTCCGCGACGGCGGGGTCGTCGGTCATCGCGGCTTCGTAGGTCTCGAAGTCGTCGCCGGAGGCCCAGAAGATGACCCGCCACGCCTCGTCGGAGTCGGGACGGACGTCCTCGAGCGTGGCCACCATGTCCGGGACGGCCGAGAGCGCGACCTGGCCGGGCTGGGAGTCGGTCTCGACTCTGCCGATGAGCCCCATGAAGGTTCGTTATGGTTCGGGCGGGGAGAGTATTTCGCCGAACCCCGCGAGAAGTGAGAGGTCCTCCATCTGACGGGGCGACGGCGGATCGGCGCCTAGCTGTACTCGCGCCACCGGTGTCCGCACTCCTGGCACTTGAAGAACCGCGTCGGCGGTTCGTCGGCGGCGCCGGTCTGCTTGATGGTGTACCACGCCTTGCCGTGGCCGCACTCCTCACAGGTCACGTCCTCGGCGGTGGGTTTGCCCTCGAAGTTGGCGTCCTCGGAGGTCTCGATGACGTCGTCGTCGGTCTGGGCCTCGGTGGAGACGAACTCGGCGGCCAGTTCCTCGTCCTTGGCGTCGGTGTGCTGGCAGTCGTCGTTCGAGCAGACCATCTTCGACCCCATGGACTTCATCATGGAGCCGCATTCGTCGCAGAACTGCATACCCGGCGCTAGCGGGCGACTCCCCATAAGCGCCACGCTCGGCGCCGTCTCGTCGGGGAATCTCCGGGACAGGAGCGCCCCGCGGTCGGACGAACCCCGAGCCGGCTCGTTCGCGCCGTCACGCCATGCGGGACGCTTACGGTCCCGGACCACGAAGGCCGGATCGTGCAGGAAGACCGGCTCTTGTTCGGACTGGCGGCGGTCCTCGCGGGCATCGCCACCCTGGAGTTCGTCCTGGCGTTCGTCTACACCCCCGCGCTGTTCGCCATCGCCGTCCCGTTCGGCGTGGCCGCCTACCTGGTGTGGTACCACGCCAGCGGGCGGCTCCGCGAGCGGGTCGCGAGCGGCCGGGCCGGGAGCTACCGGCGGGCCGAGACCGAGACCGGCGGCTTCGGCGCCGGCCCGCGGGACTCCTTCACCGGGCGGCGGGGGTTCGACGCCGACGGCGGCGGGACGCGGGCGGGGCAGGCCGGCGGGCGACGAGCCGCAGGTGCCCGGGGGGCACGCACCGGCCGGGGCGGCGCGGCGAGCGCGGTCCGGGACTCCGGGCCGAGCGCGGCCGAGGCCTACCGCGTCCTGGGGCTCGACCCCGACGCCGACGGCGAAGCGGTCCGGCGGGCCTACCGCGAGAGGGTCAAGGAGGTCCACCCCGACCGGGAGTCCGGCGACGAGGAGGAGTTCAAGCGCGTGAAGGAGGCCTACGAACGCCTCCAGGCGCGGAACTGAGGGCCGAACTCGGCCTCGACGACGCGGTCCGACTCCGGCAACCCCGCAGGCAGCGCGGGTATCACCAATCGGATTTATTACGGATGGGTCATAACACGTCGCTTACTTTCACCCCGCCATGTCAGCGAGACTTCCCCGACTCCGCGCCGCCGCCCTCGTCACGCTGCTGCTCGCGGCGGCCGTCGCGCCGGCCGTCGGCGCGAGCTCGACCGCCGCGAGCGCCTCCTTCTCGCCGACGGTCACATACGGGGTCCGGGGCGACGTGGCGAACATCACCGTCCAGGCCTCGGACGGCGGTATCGTCAACATCGGGTCGCAGTCAGAGGCGTTCTGGATGCAGGTCAAGGTCGGCAACGGGAAGACCCAGCTCAGGTTGAACACCTACCGGGCGGGCGTCGCGGACACCGAGGCCGAAGTCAAGCGGGCGCTGTCGGGCGGTACGGTGGTCCGCGCCGCGCCGACCCCGGTCGACAAGCCGCTTGAGGCCGCCAAGTACGATCTGAACGTCACCAGGGACGGCCGGGAGATCGCGCTCGGAAAGCTCGTCCTCGACGAGCGGGCGACCAACGGCATCGACGCCCGCATCGCGCCGTCGTCGCTGAAGGTGGCGGAACTGAAGAAGAAGTCGAAGATCGTCGGGGCGACGAGGGCGCCGTGGGGGAACAACTCGGTCGCCCGCGGCGACTGGCTCGCGGTCCACGTCAACGCAACCGGGCTGAAGGGGCTGTTCGCGTACAAGGGCCTCGGCAGCGCGAGCGGCGTCGACCTCCGGTTCGAGCAGACCGAGGGCGTCATGAACGCCGACCTGAACGAGTTCGACGGGGACGACGCCGAGCGGTTCGTCCCCGTCGAGGACGGGTTCTACGTCTTCGTGGACACCGACGAGCACGACATCGAGGCGCGCGACCGGTACAACGTGAGCTTCGTGATCGAGGCCGGTAGCAAGCTCTCGAAGCACAAGGAGGTCGTCTCCACCTCGTTCAGGGTCGCCCCCAGGAGGGTCACCGTCGAGCGAAACGGGCCGGGCGACGAGGTCGTCGTGGAGGGCAAGGCGACCATCGCCGGAACCACGACGCTGACCCCCGGCTCGACCATCAACGTCACCGTCCGGGACGACGGGATGCCCCCGTTCCACCAGTCGCGGACCGTGCGGGTTTCGGCCAACCGGACGTTCGGGACCGCCATCGACTTCTCGGACCTCCAGCCCGGCCGAACGTTCGAGATCAGACTCGTCGACCAGGGCCGGACCGTCCCCGGTATGGTCGAGCCCGAGGAGACGACGACGGCGGCCCCCAACACGACGACCGCGACGACGATCACGACGGTACCGACGACCACGACGACTACCGCGGCCACGACGACAACCACCGCGACGACCACGGCCGAGGGCCTCACGCAGGCCGCCGGACCGGGCACCGAGCGCCCGCTGCGCCAGCAGGCCGTGCGCGAGGGCGGCGAGGAGAGCAGCGGCGGCCCCGTCCCGGGGTTCGGCCCGACCGCGGGCGTCGTCGCGGTGCTGGCGGCCGCCGTGCTGGCTGCCCGGAGGGGACGAGGGAGATGAATTTTTATACGGTGACTGATGATATGAACGCGAACGCGGTTCCCCGCGCGGTGAAATAATGTTGCAGGGATTGGACGAGTCCGAGTTCGGCCAGTTCGTCGCGGCCCTCTGGGAGCGGCAGGGCTGGCAGACCCAGGTCAAGCGCGACGACGGCAGAGTGTTCGTCGCGGTCCAGCGACCGTCCACCGGCGAGGAGGGCCTGCTGTGGGCGCTCGCCGGCGACGGCGAGGTCGGCGGCCAGCAGGTCCAGCAGTTCGCCAAGCTCTGCCAGCAGTACGAGGTCGGGGAGTCGGCCATCGTCACCGCGGGCGAGATCTCGGACCACGCCGAGAAGGTCTCGGAGGGGACCGGCGTCGACCTGCTCGGCAGCGAGGGCATCGCGACGATACTCGAGCGCAAGGGGTGGACCGACCTCGCCGAGCAGTACGGCGGCGACGGCGACGCCGACGCGTCGGACGAGAGCGACGGCGAGGGCGGCAACTCGCCGGTCGACCGGGTACGGGCGGTCGGCGCGCGCGCGAAGGCGACGGTCGGGGGCGCGCTCGGCGGGAGCGTCCCGACGAAGCCCGTGCTGGCTGTCGTGGTCGTCGCCGCGGTGCTGGCCGCCGGCGTGCTGGCCGGAGTCCCGCTGCCGTTCCTCGGCGGAGGCGGCGGCCCCGTCTCGGCCGAGAACGTGTCGCCGCCCAACAGCACGTCCACCCTCCGGGTCTCGTGGAACGCCAAGGCGGTCGACGAGATCGACCCGAACCGGACCGACGAGAGGGCCTACTACCCGCCGGCGGGCGAGCAGTTCGTCCTGGTGGCGATGCGCGTCAACAACACCGGCGAGGGGACGGTACCGGTCAAGCAGGCCGGGTTCGAGCTCCGGGTCGACGGCGAGACCTACTCCCACCAGCCGCTGCGGGACCACGACGGCTTCATGGACTTCTCGATGTCGCCGGGCACCTACTACGCCGGCTGGACCGTCTTCTCGGTGCCCGAGGGAGCCGCGGGGACGCTGACCTACGACCACAACGTCAGCGACACCCCGGTCGCGGTCGAGTTCGTCCACGACTCGGACATCGCGGTGAACGAGACGCAGCTGTAGCAGCGGGGCGGAAGCGGTTCTGATTGTACCTGTGCACGTGCCTGTGTGGCGGCTCGACAACCTACCGCGACGCCGCCGGTAGCCGACGCGCGCGAACGGAGGCGTACGGCCCGGTACGGTGGGAAACGTAGACTTGCGTTCGGGCAAGGCTTTTGACGGCTCCTCCCTAACCCGGTCGTATGTGCCCTAACCGGGCCGTACTGCAAAGCGCCCTCGAACGCGGCGAACAGGAGGGCGGCAGCGTCGAGTTCAAAGAGCGACTCACCAAGGAGCTCCACCTGGCCGACGGCCGGATGGAGAGCCTGGCGGCCCAGCTCCGCCACCGGGTGCTCTCGGGCGACGGCGAGGCCACATACGTAGTCGGGGTGACCGACGACGGCGGCATCGCGGGGATCGACCACGACGACTTCTCGGAGTCGATGGACGTGCTGAGCCTGCTCGCCGAGGAGGCAGGCGCCCACATCGAGGACGTCCAGACGTGGGGAATCACCGACGGCACCATCACCACCGAGGGCGAGGCCGACGGTCTGGTCGGAGTCGCGACCGTCCGCGAGGGCGCGATGCTCGACACCGACAGCGAGCACATCGTGGTCGGGACCGCGGGCCACGTCGACCACGGCAAGTCGACGCTGGTCGGGTCGCTCGTGACGGGGCAGGCCGACGACGGCGAGGGCGGCACCCGCGGGTTCCTCGACGTCCAGCCCCACGAGGTCGAGCGGGGGCTGTCGGCCGACCTCTCGTACGCCGTCTACGGCTTCGACGGCGACGGCCCGGTCCGGATGGACAACCCCCACCGTAAGTCCGACCGCGCGCGCGTGGTCGAGGAGAGCGACCGGCTCGTCTCGTTCGTCGATACCGTGGGTCACGAGCCGTGGCTCCGGACGACCATCCGCGGGCTGGTCGGCCAGAAGCTCGACTACGGCCTGCTGACGGTCGCGGCCGACGACGGGCCGACCAAGACGACCCGCGAGCACCTCGGCGTACTGCTCGCGACCGAGCTCCCGACCATCGTGGCGATCACGAAGGCCGACGCGGTCGACGACGAGCGCGTCGCGGAGGTCGAGCGCGAGGTCGAGCGGCTGCTCCGGGGCGCGGACAAGACGCCGCTACTGGTCGACCGTCACGGAGTCGACGCCGCAGTCGAGGAGATCGGCGAGAGCGTCGTCCCCATCGTCACGACCAGCGCGGTCACCAAGGAGGGGCTCGACGACCTCGACGAGCTGTTCGAGCGGCTCCCGAAGACGACCGCCGACTCGGGCGAGTTCCGGATGTACATCGACCGGACCTACTCGGTGACCGGGGTCGGCGCGGTCGCCTCCGGCACCATCATGTCGGGCGAGGTCGAGGCCGGGGACGAGCTGCTGCTCGGCCCGATGGCCGACGGGGCGTTCCGCGAGGTCGAGGTCCGGTCCATCGAGATGCACTACCACCGGGTCGACAGGGCCAAGGCGGGCCGCATCGTCGGCATCGCCCTGAAGGGGGTCAGGGAGGCCGACGTCGAGCGCGGGATGGTGCTGCTGCCCGGCGACGCCGACCCCGACCCCGTCCGGGAGTTCGAGGCCGAGGTGATGGTGCTGAACCATCCGACCCGCATCGGCGACGGCTACGAGCCGGTCATCCACCTCGAGACCGTGAGCGAGGCGGTGAAGTTCCACCCCGCCGAGGGGCAGTTGCTGCCCGGCGACTCGGGGGCCACCCGAGTCCGGTTCAAGTTCCGGCCCTACCTGGTCGAGGAGGGCCAGCGGTTCGTCTTCCGCGAGGGCCAGAGCAAGGGCGTCGGCACCGTGACCGACGTGAACCCGGGCGACGCCCCGGCCGCCGACGACTGAGCCGTGGGCCGCGACCGCCTCGTCGGTCTGGCCGCGAAGGGGCTGGCCGGCGTCCTGTTCGCGCTGAGCCTGATCGGGCTCGCCTTCGCCGTGCAGACCGGCGACGACCTCGTCACCGCGCTGTTCGGGGCGTACCTGACGGGGCTGCTGTTCGCCGGGGTCCTTCGCGACGCCACGAACGCCCGGAGCTGGCAGCTCGCGTTCTTCGGCGGCGTCGCGGTCTGGGGCGGCTGGGAGTACGCCGCGTCGGGCGACCTCGTCTCGCTGCTGCTCGCGGCGATGGGGGTCGTGATGGTCGCGGTGGCTGCGCTGAACCTCCGATAATTAGTCATATTGAAGCCGATACGAAAGAGAAGTCTTCCGTCGTAACTTGGACCATTTATAAGATGTAGAGTACGGCAGCAACTGCAATCAAGAAAACGACTAGCTTTGTCGCAAGCCACCAATAGTTGACAGACTCCGTTCTGGTAGTGCTGTTTTGGTTCTCGTATTTCCGTACTTCATTGATGTTCGAAAATGTAGGAGTATCGTCTCCATCTTCAGCCCCGTTATCTAATTCCGAGTCATCAACGCCATCATCAGCCCGGGTTTCTAATTCCGAGTTGCCATCTCCGACAGCACTAAACTGCTCCCTGCCGCAGACCTTGCATTGGGAGGGTTGCTCGTCGTGAGCTTGTTTACAATGGTTGCAGATCCATCTCTTCAAGTATGAGGAATCAGAAGTTGCTGAAGAGGTCCGATTCCCCTTGGTCCTTGGTTTCTTTTCCTCCTCACCAGTGCTGACCTGCTGAAGAATTGTGTGCCCGCAATTTCGACATTCCTCGGGGTTCTTGCGGTGTTTAGTATCACATTTTGCGCACCGCCATTTCTTGCTGAACAGCCCCATTTGGCCGATTTCTACTCACGTCAGGACTTATAATCTTGGATAGGTTTTGTTCTATCCCTCGCGCCGAGACGGGTGGGCCAGCTCACCGCACCCACGGCGGACGCCCGCTCCCGGCCAGCCGCTCCAGCGACGACAGGGCGTGGTGGGGCTCGGGGACGGGCTCGACGCCCGACTCGGCCGGCACCCAGACCGACCGGAGCCCGGCGGCGTGGGCGCCCGCCACGTCCGAGGAGAGCGAGTTGCCGACGTGGACCGCCCGGTCGGCCGCCGCGCCGAGGTCGGCCAGCGCGACCTCGAACGGCTCGGGGTCGGGTTTGGCCGCGGCGTCGTGGCCAGCGAACACCACCGTCTCGAAGCGGTCGGCCAGCCCCGCGGCCGCCAGCTTCGTCGCCTGCATCTCGGGCGGCCCGTTGGTCACGACCCCGAGCGCGTGGTCGGCGGCGAGGGCGTCGACGGCCTCGACCGCGCCCGGCAAGTGCTCGACCCGGGAGTGGTCCCGCTTCGCGGCGAAGGCGTCGGCGACCCGGCGGCCGAGGTCGGGGTCGCGGCCGCGGTCCGCCGCGATGGCCGCGAAGCAGTTCGCCCGCCCCTCGGCGATCGAGACGCCCGGGCCGAGGTGGTCGTCGTACCGGTCGAAGTACGCGGTCGCGTCGAAGAACGGGTCGACCCCGACCGACTCGAAGGCCAGGTCGAGCAGTTCCGCGGGCGAGCGCTCGTACTCCACCAGCGTCCCGTCGAGGTCGAAGAGGACGGCGTCCACGTCGGCGGCGCTACCGTCACTCCCGACGGGGTCGGCGGCCGTGCTGTCGGCGGCGGGAACTTCGCCGGCGGGTGCAGTGTCGTCGTCGGACATGTCGTCGGGCGGAGGTCGGACGCCGAGGGCGAAAATCGTGTCGGTGGATGGTCACGAGGACGCGACGGCGGAGGCCAACCATTAAGTCGGGGGTGTGATAACTCGAACTGAATGGCTGGCGAAGACGTCGGCGAGTCGTCGGACGCGACCGCCGACCCTCTGGAGGGGTGGCTCGACGCGAAGGCCGAGGAGCTGGGCGTGAGTCGGCGGGAACTGCTCGCCCGCCTCCAGAACGGCGACGCGCCCGAGACAGACGGCGAACCGTTCGCCGACCTCCGCCGGGAGTTCGGCGAGCGGCTCGCGGACACCCGCGAGGAGTTCGAGGCCCAGCTCGCCGAGGTGGAGGCCGACCTCGCAGACGCCGAGGCCGACTTCGACGAGAAGATCGAGGACGTGCGCGAGCGCGTCGTCCAGGTCAAGCGCGAGACCGACGAGAAGGCGCCCGCGGACCACGGCCACGACGACCTGCACCGGCAGACCGAGACCGTGGCCGACCGGGCCGACCGGCTCGCCGACGAACTCGACGCGCTCGCCGAGACCGTGGCCGAACTCGAGGACAGAGTCGAGACCGGGTTCGAGAACTACGAGGACGTCCTGGAGTACCTGACCGACGCGACCGACGACGTCGAGACCAGGCTCGCGACGCTGGCCGAGGTGACCGTCGAGCTCCGCGACCAGACCCGGACGCTCTCGGCGCGCCACGCCGCCCGCGCGGCGGCCGACGAGCTCGCGCACCTCGCCAACCGCCGGGGCGTCGACAGCGCCAAGTGCGGCCACTGCAGGGAGACGGTCCACGTCGGGCTGCTCGCCGAGCCCAAGTGCCCCCACTGCGCGAGCACCTTCAACGACGTCGAGCCCAAGCAGGGGCTGTTCGGGTCGGCCCGACTCGTGGTCGGCGATCCGCCCGCGCTGGAGGGCGAGCGCGCCGACTGGGACCTCGACGACGTGGTCGCCGACGACCGCGACGTCGGCGAGGCACTGGACGACATCGTCGCGGAGGACGACGGATGAGCGACGACCGCGAGGAGGCCGCGAAATCGTCGCGCGACAAGACCGCGAGCGACGAGGCCGAGCGCCCCGCGGACGACCGCCGCGGGCGACGGGGAGACCGACCGGACGAGCCGCTCGGCGACCTCGCCGCGGAGGTCCGGAATCGAACCGGCCGCGGGCGCGCCGACGAGCGCGCCCCGGGCAGCCCGGGGAAAGCCGCAGACCGGCCGGACAGGGAGGGCCCGCTCGCCGACGTCGCCGCGGCGGTCGACGAGCGCCGCCGCGAGCGCGACGGCGACGACGTCGACGCCTTCGATTCGGTCGAGGTCGGCGAACTCGACGGCGAAGAGCTCTGGGAGCGGCTGGCCGAAGGCGAGGACGAACCGGCCGTGACTGCCCCCCCGGAAGCGGAGGACGACGGCGAGTGGTCGGACGGACGGGACGTGCGCACGATTCCGAAGGCGACGTGCCACGGCTGTCCCCACTTCGGCGACCCGCCGGAGCTCGCCTGCAACCACGAGGGGACCGACATCCTGGCGATGCCCGACGCCGAGCACTTCCGCGTCGCCGGCTGCCCGATGGTCGGCGACGACGAGGAGGACATCGGGACTGTCGCGGCGGCCGACCGCGAGGAGTGAGGAGCAGCGGGGACCGGGACGGGCCCGCGGTCGAACGACCGGGGTCGACCCCCTGGCCGACCGTATTTTGCCGTCCGAGCACCAAGTCCGAGCGTGTTCGAGAACCTCGGAGGGGCCGCGCTCGGGGTGGTCGAACAGTACGGCTACCTCGCGCTCGCGGCGTTCACGTTCCTCGAGGCCTCGATGCTGTTCCCGCTCCTCCCGAGCGAGGTGGTCGTGCCGGGCGCGGCGGCCATCCTCGTCGGCGGGCCGGCGTCGTTCGGCCTGTTCGTCGCGGCGGTGGTCGTCGGCACCACGGCCGGGGGCCTGTTCGCGTTCCACGTGTTCGCCGAGTACGGTCGGTCGGCGCTGGCCGACCGCGGCGGTCGACTCCGGCTCTCGGAGGACCGACTGGAGCGGGCGACCGGATGGTTCCGCCGGTGGGGCGAGAGCTCGGTGCTCTGGGGTCGGTTGCTACCGGTTCTGCGGTCGGTGGTCTCGGTGCCCGCGGGGCTGGCCGGGATGGTCCGCTGGAAGTTCACGCTCTACTCGGCGTCGGGCGCGCTCGCGTTCGGCGCGCTCGTGGGAGTAGCCGTCGAGACCGGGTTGAATCTGCTGGGCATCGCGTGAAGTCGGGCCCGGGAACCCCCGCCGGCCGACGTCGCAGCCGTCGCTCCGTCGGGGTGGCTCGGCCCTCTCGGGGTAGTCGGACTGGCGGTCGCCGGTCCCGCCGCCGACCGACCGCGCGAGGCGTCCGGGTCGGCTTCGTCCCGGCTTCGCACTCGAACCTTCGTGCGAGACCGCGACCGCTGGAGGGTCTTCGGCTGTTCTCGGGCAGAACGCACTTCCGGCGGCGGGTCGAGTTTCCGACACGACGATGGATCCAATCGAGGCCTCCCGCTTCACGAGCTGGCTCGAGAGCGGCGTCACGATCCTCCAGTCGGCCATCGCGGCGTTCCTGGTCGTCCTCCTGTTGCTCGGCGTCGTCAATCTCGCGGTCACCATCGGGGAGTCGATCCTCGTTCGGGACGTCACCGACACCGCGGAAACGCTGTCGCTCGTCCGGTCGGCGATCGACATCGTGCTCTACCTGTTCGTCATCGTGGAACTGTACCACACGGTCGTCGCCTACGTCGAGGCCCAGAGCGTCGTGCTGGCAGTCATCCACGCCGGCCTCATCGCGGTCGTGCGCCAGATCATCACCTTCAAGCCCGACGACTACGGCTCGACCGAGGCCATCACCTTCGCGGGCGTCTACGCCCTCCTGCTCGCGGCGCTCCTGGTCGGGTTCTGGGTGGTCCACCGCCAGATCGAGGCGGAGGCCGAGGCCGAGAGCGAACTGGCGTGACCGCGGTCGCGAACCCCCGGACGTTTTCGCCCCGGAGTACCACGGCCGAGACGTGCCCTCCCGCAGACGCCTCCTCGCGACCGCCGGCGTCGCTGCGACGGTCGGTCTCGCCGGCTGTTCGGCCGGAGGCCGGTCGTCTGACGCCGAACCGCTTCCGAACGCGACGCCGACGGCCGCCGACTGGCCGACGCTCCGGTACGACGCTCGCAACGCGGGCTGGAACGCCGGCGCAGACCCGCCCCGCGGCCGTCCCGAACCGCGCTGGGCGACCGACGTCGGCTGGGGGTTCCGGCCCCTGGTCCGTGGCACGCGCGTCGTGCTCCAGACCTACGACGGAGTGACCGCACTCCGCGCGACCGACGGCGAGCGCGTCTGGACCGCCGGAAACGACGGCGGCGGCTTCAGGGAGCCGACGCTGGGAGCACGCCGCGCGTTCTTCCCTGCCGACGACTGCGTCCGGGGGTTCGACCTCGAGACAGGCGCAGAGACGTGGCGCCAGCGCGACTGCGTCGGCGCGAACACCGCCGCGCCCGCGGTCGCTCGGGGACGGCTCTACCTCGCTGTAGGAGGCTTCGCGGCCTACGACGCCGAGGGTCGGGCGACGTGGGCGGCCTCCCTCTCGAACGTCCCGCCGACGCCCGCCGTGGTCGGCGACACCGTCTACGCGACCGGCTACGACAGCCTGGTCGCGCTCGACGCGACCGCGACCCCGTCGCGCCGGTGGCCCTGGGAGAGCGACGACGCCGACCTGCCGTACGTCGCCGACGACCGGGTCGAGCGGTGGCGACGCGACCTCGCGCTGACCGGCGCCCGGTTCCGCTCGAACCCGGCGGTCGTCGACGGGACGGTCTTCGCGGCGGTCGAGGGCGCCGGGCGGGCGCGACTCGACGCCCGCGACGCCGAGACCGGCGACCGACTGTGGCGGTTCGCGGCCGACTCCGGTCCCAACGGCGGGCTGTTCACGCCGCCGGTCTGCGACGGTGAGCGCGTCTACGCGGGTTGCGACGACGGGCGCCTCTACGCCGTCGCCGACGGCGAGGCGGCGTGGTCGCGGTCGCTCGACCGCCTCCCCAACCGGATCGCCGGCGCCGGCGACGCGCTGTTCGTCGGTACCTACGGCGGAGACGGGAGGCCGTCGTCGCTCTCCGCGCTCGACGCCGCGACCGGCGAGACGCGCTGGCAAATCGGATACGACGACGAAGTCCGTGGCATCTCGGTCGCGGGCGGCACGGTGTACGCGACCGTGGTGACCGACCGGCAGCCGGGCGGCGACATCACCGGGACGACAGTGTACGCGTACGGGTAGCGTTCACGGAATCACGGCCGGTGGAATCACGACGGCAGCGGGCAGAGGCTCGCGGTCAGCACCGCGGGCTCGTCGGTCTCGTTGCGCGCCCCGTGAACCTGGCCGCGCTCGTGGAGCACCACGCCCGGCGCCTCGACGGTCTCCTCGTCGCCGTCCTGTATCACGGTCACGGTACCCTCGAGGACGTGGAAGACGTTGGTGGCGCCCGCGTGGTCGTGGGGCGACAGTTCGGCGCCCGGGCCGAGCGCGAACGCCTTCACGAGCACGTCGTCGGTCACGGCCAGTTCCTCGTCGAGCACCTCGCCCTCGTCGGGGTCGAGCTCCGGGTAGCGGTCGAGTCCCATGGGACGGTAGACGCGGCGGTCGGCCTTAAAATCGGGTCCGGTCGAGACGAGTGCGGCCGAGGTCGGGTCGTCCCCGGCCGGCGGCCGCCCCGAGAAAAGCGGGGCGGCCGGTTCGCAAGGGATAGCGGAGCGGCGGTCGATGGGTGCGGACTGTGCCTCTGGCGGTAGGAACGACGAGCGGACGCCGAGGCGGTCGGCTGTCGCGCTGACGGAAACCGGGCCGGTGGGCGGGTCCGGCCCGGCCGGGTGTGTGCGTCGTCGCTCGTCGCGCCGGGATGTGCGGTTGCGGTCGGACACGCGCTATCGGGAGCGGGACGACAGCGCGCCTGTCGCAACGACCGCGTCGAAACGTATGGGCGCCGCCCACTTCAACCGGGGCGACCGTCCAGATGGTTCAGACCCGTTCACCGTCGATTGAACGGTCGTGAACAGTTCAACTTCCGCGTAGGCGAGGGGACGCGCGCTCAAGCATCGAGTAAGTGCACTCGAAAAGGAGGCGTCGGGGCGGGACGGACTCGGGGACGACGGCCGGTCGTCCGGATTACGGACGGGCCGAGCGGTCGCCGAGGAGCTACGTCCGGTGCTCGCCGACGAACCCCGAGGAGAACGCGATCCACGCGAGCACGCTCACGAACAGGATGGGCGGCAGGATGGCGAACCCCCAGAGCGGGTCGACGCCCCACCCGAGCAGCAGCACCACGTCGAGCAGTCCCAGCGTCAGGAACGGCAGCACGGCGAGCGCCGCCTTCCTGCGGTTCCGCGACCCCGAGTCCGGGAAGCGATTCTCCATACTCGAACCACGGGCCCGGACGGACAAAAAGTGTCCGTTCGGCCGCGGCGACCCTGGCGTCGGTCGGCCTGGATTGCCGGGGGAGCGGGGACACCGCGGAGCCGCGGTCCCGACCGCCGGGGAACAGGGATTTGGTGACCGGCGACGTACTCCGGACCATGGCGACGACGACCAAGCTCGAAGCCGACCTCGGCGCCGGCGCGGGCGTCTGGTGGCTCGACCTCGGCGGCGTCAACGCGTACCTCGCCGACGACCGCGGCGACCTGGTGCTGGTCGACGCCGGCACGCCCCGGGACGCCGGCAACATCCGGGACGCCGTCCGGGAGACGGGCCACCGGGTCCCCGACGTCGACCGAGTGGTGGTCACCCACTACGACCTCGACCACGTCGGCGCGCTGTCGAAGCTCGACCTCGACGCGCCGGTGTACGTCGGCCGGGCCGACGCCGAGGTGCTGGTCGGCCGGCGCAAGCCCGACTGGCGCAACCACAAGGGGCTGCTCCAGCGCGCGAGCGACCTGCTCGTCTCGGCGCCCGACCTGCCCATCCGCCCGGTCGAGGACGGCGACCGGATCGGGAGCTTCACCGCCTATCACACGCCGGGCCACTCGCCCGGCCACACCGTCTACGTCGCCGAGGAACCCAGCGTGGCGTTCCTGGGCGACCTGGTGCGCGAGTCCGACGGCCGGCTGGAGGCCTCGCCGTGGGCGATGAGCTACGACACCGACGAGGTCGACCGGAGCCTCCGGCGGCTCGTCCGGGAGGCGCCCGACTTCGAGGTGGCCGCGATGGGCCACGGCACGCCCATCCTGCGGAACGGGAGCGACCGGCTCCGGGAGGCGGCCAACCGGCCCTGAGAACCGGTAAAAGCAGCGCGGCGGGCGGGCTTCAGGCCGCCAGTTCCTCGGCCACCGCGTCGGCCGACAGCAGCGCGGGGTCGAGGATGAGGTCGGCCTGGCCGCGGGCGAAGTCCGGCAGGTCGGCGTCGGTGTAGACGACCACCCGGACGTCGTCGTTGAGGTCCCTCGCGACCGGGATGGCGGTCGCGCCGCCGGTCTCGGTCAGCACCAGCGCGTCCGCGTCGGTGATGCCGGCCTCCTCCAGGGCGGGTCGGGTGGCGACCTCGGGTATCCGCGTCAGTTCGACCCCCTCGGCGTCGAGGGCGTCGCCCAGTCCGTCGTCGTCGGGACCAATCAGGATGGCCTTCATCTCACTCGTACTCGATGGTCGCGGGCGGCTTGTGGGTCACGTCGTACACCACCCGCGAGACGTTGTCGTTCTGTCCGGTGATGCGGCTCTGGATGCGCTGGAGGGTCTCCCAGTCGATCTCCTGGGCGCGGGCGGTCATCCCGTCGCGGCTCTCCACGGAGCGGACCGAGACCACGTGGCCGTGGACCCGGTTGTCGCCCTTCACGCCGGTCGCCTTGCCGAGGACCGCGGCGAACGCCTGCCACGGGTCGTACTCCTCGAGCTCGTCCTCGACGACGTGGGTCGCCTCGCGGGCGACCTCCAGCTTCTCGGCGGTGACCTCCCCGAGGATGCGGACCGCGAGGCCCGGACCGGGGAACGGCATGCGCTCGGCGATGATCTCCTCCAGGTCGAGCGCCCGGGCGACCTCCCGGACCTCGTCCTTGTAGAGGTCCCGCATCGGCTCGACGATGCCCTCGAAGTCGACGACCTCGGGCAGCCCGCCGACGTTGTGGTGGGACTTGATGGTGCCCTCGCTCTCGATGCGGTCGGGGTAGATGGTGCCCTGGACCAGATAGTCGGCGCCGGTCTCCTCGGCGACGGTCTCGAACTCCCGGATGAACTGCTCGCCGATGACGTGGCGCTTCTCCTCGGGGTCGGTGACGCCCGAGAGCGCGTCGAGGAACCGGTCCTGGGCGTCCACGACGCGGAGGCTGTCCATGTAGGAGAACGTCTCGCGGATCTCGTCGGTCTCGCCCTTTCGCATCAGGCCGGTGTCGACGTAGACCGGAGTGAGCTGGTCGCCGACCGCCTCGTAGGCCAGCGCGGCGGCGGTCGAGGAGTCGACCCCGCCCGACAGCGCGATGACCGCGTTTGCGTCGCCGACCGACTCGTGGATCTCGGCGACCTTCTCGTCGACGAACTCGTCGGTGTCGACCATCAGGCCTCGACCTCCTCGGGAGCTTCCGCCTCGCCGTCTGCATCCGTTTCGTCGCCGGACTGCTCGCCGGTCCGCTGCTCCGTCCGGTCGAGCACCGCCTCCAGCAGCCCCACGAACGGGGGGCTCGCCCGGGTCGGCCGGGACCGGAACTCGGGGTGGAACTGGGTGCCGAAGAAGTACGGGTGGTCGGCCAGTTCGAGGATCTCCATCCGGTTGCCCGACCGTCCGGAGAACACCAGCCCGGAGTCCTCGAACGCGTCGAAGAACTCGGGGTTGACCTCGTAGCGGTGGCGGTGGCGCTCGGTGCACGACGTTCCGCCGTACACCTCGGCCGCGAGGGTGTCGGGCTCGATGTCGGTCTCGTGGGCGCCCAGCCGCATCGTGCCGCCCAGGTCCTCGAGGTCGTACTGCTCGGGCAGCAGGTCGATGACCGGGTAGGGCGTCTCCTCGTCGAGTTCGGCGGAGTGGGCGCCCTCCAGGCCGAGCACGTTCCGGGCGTACTCCACGACCGCGAGCTGGAAGCCCAGGCAGAGCCCGAGGTACGGGACGCCGTTCTCGCGGGCGTACCGGATGGCCTCGATCTTCCCCCGGGTCCCCCGGGAGCCGAACCCGCCCGGGACGACGATGCCGTCGGCCTCGTAGAGCCGCTCCTCGTGGTCCTCGGCCATCTTCTCGGAGTCGACCCACAGCACGTTCACGTCGACGTTCTTCTCGAGGCCGGCGTGCTTGAGCGCCTCGTTGACCGACATGTAGGCGTCCTCGAGGTCGTACTTGCCGACCAGCGCGATGTCGACCTCGCCATGGGTCTCCTGGGTCACGAGCTCGCGCCACCTGTTGTCGCGCTCGCCGGCCGGGATCGCCTCGTCGGTCAGGTCGAACTGCTCCATCACGTACTCGTCGAGACCCTCCTCCTCGACCATCAGCGGGACGTGGTAGATGTCCTCGACGTCGGGGTTCGAGAAGACCGCGTCGGTGGGCACGTCGCAGAACAGGGCTATCTTCTCCTTGGTCGAGGGGTCGAGTTCGTCCTCGCAACGCCCCACGAGGATGTCGGGCTGGAGGCCGATAGAGCGCAGTTCCTTCACCGAGTGCTGGGTCGGCTTGGTCTTCTGCTCGCCGTTCTTCGAGTAGGGGACCAGCGTCACGTGGGTCAGCAGGAAGTCCTCCTCGTCTTCCTCGTGGGCGAACTGCCGGAGCGCCTCGAGGAAGGGCATCCCCTCGATGTCGCCCACCGTGCCGCCGACCTCCACGATGCAGACGTCGTGGCCCTCGGCGGCCTCCCGGATGCGGCGCTTGATGTCGTCCGTGACGTGGGGGATGATCTGGACGGTCTTGCCGAGGTAGTCGCCGGCCCGCTCCTTCTCGATGACGTGCTGGTAGGTCTTGCCCGTGGTGACGTTGTGGTCGAACGTCATGTCCTCGTCGAGGAACCGCTCGTAGTTCCCCAGGTCGAGGTCGACCTCGCCGCCGTCCTTGAGGACGTACACCTCGCCGTGCTGGAAGGGGTTCATCGTCCCCGCGTCGACGTTGAGGTACGGGTCGATTTTGACTGCCGTCACGTCGAACCCGGCGTTGGCGAGCAGACGGCCGGTGCTGGCGGCCGTGATGCCCTTGCCGAGTCCCGACATGACGCCCCCGGTGACGAAGATGAACTTGTTCCCGAGGGAGGGGTCGTATTCGGTTTCCGGTTCTGTCGGCATACTGGGTTTCGGCGGGCGCTGTTCAAAACGATTTCGGAGCGCGAGTTGCGGACGCGAGCCGGTTCGAACCGCCGGCAGTCGGGGGGACGATACTCGGAGCCGGACGCCCGCCCGCGGCGGGAAGTCGCCCCTTTCCCAATCTTCTTTAGCCGACGGTCGAACCGTCGGACGATGCCATTCGAGCCAACGCGGCGCGACCTCCTCGGCGCGCTCGCCGCCGCGACCGCAGGCGGTCTCGCCGGCTGCTCGTCAGACTCGCCGCCCGATCGGGGGACCGCAGGTACCGGACGCCCGTCGGCCGGGACCGGTACCGCGGCGGCGCCCGTCCGGGACGCGTCGGCCACGACCGCCGCCGACCGGGGGAGCGTCTACACCCGGGTGTACCGCCGGACCTCCGACGGGGTCACGCTGCTCCGGACCCCGTCGGGCTCGCAGGGGTCGGGGTTCCTCTACGACGACTCGCACATCGTCACCAACTACCACGTGGTGGGCGACGCCGACCGGCTGAGCGTCCAGTTCGACGAGGAGACCTCCCGGGTCGGCCGGGTCGTCGGCCGCGACCCGCGGAGCGACCTCGCGGTCGTCGAGGCCTCGGCGCCGGACGGCGCCGAACCGCTCTCGCTCGTGGAGTCCGAGCCCGAGATCGGCACCCGGGTCGCGGTCGTCGGGAGCCCGTACGGGCTCCGGGGATCGCTCACCTCGGGCATCGTCAGCGGCGTCGACCGCCAGGTGCCGAGTCCGGTCGGCGACTACCGGATTCCGAACGCCGTCCAGACCGACGCGCCCGTCAACCCCGGCAACTCCGGCGGCCCGCTGGTGAACCTCTCGGGCGACGTGCTGGGCGTGGTCAACTCCGGGGGCGGCGACAACATCGCGTTCGCCATCTCGGCGCCGTTGATCCGACGGGTGGTGCCGGCGCTGATCGCCGACGGCGAGTACGACCACCCGTACCTCGGCGCCGAGACCGCGACCGTCACGGAGCTCATCGCGCGCGCGAACGAGTTCCCGAGCGCGAAGGGCGTGCTCGTCGTCTCGGTGCCGGACGGCGTTCCGGCCGACGGGCAGCTCCGGCCCTGCACCAGCGCCGAGCGCGTCGAGGGGTTCCGCGTCCCGGTCGGCGGCGACGCCGTCCTCGCGGTCGAGGGCGAGTCGATCAACGCGCCGACGGACCTCCACGCGTACCTCGCGCTCGAAGCCAGTCCCGGCGACGAACTCTCGATGCGGGTGCGCCGCGACGGCGAGGTGCGGACGCTTGCGGTCGAGGTCGGCGAGCGACCCGAGCTGGTCGCCTGAGCCGAGGTCGGAAGCTCGCCTCCCGATGACGCGGGCGCACGGCGCGGGGACTACTCCGCCCCGAGCGCTCCGACCAGGAACTCGCACACGCGGTCGGCGACCTTCTCCTGTTGGCCGACGAAGAAGTGGTCCGCGCTCAGCTCCACGACCTCGTGATCGAGCTCCCTCGCCCGTTCCACGAGCGGCCGCCAGTCGGCGGTGTCGTCGCGCGTCCCGTAGACGACCTGCACCGGTCCCGTCAGGTCTGCCAGCGCCGCGGCCGCGTCGAGGTCGCTCGCCAGTCTCGACGCCGGAGCGAGCAGCGAGACCGCGTCGGGTTGCGGTTCGACCGTCGCGGCCGCGAGCGCCGCGATCGCGCCGCCGAAGCTGAAACCGAAGACGCCGACGGTATCGTACCGGTCGCGCGCCCACCGGAGCGCGTTGCGGGCGTCCTCGCGCTCGCCGTACCCCTCGTCCCAGTCGCCGTAGTCGAACCGGAGGCAGGCGATTCCCGCGGCGACCAGCGCCTCGCTCACCGCGGTCAGCCGCTGGTCGCCGCGGTGGCCCCGGTGCTGCGGGTGGGGCGGGCACGCGACGATTACGGTCTCGGGGTCGGCGTCGTCGGGAGCGTCGAGGGTCGCGCGAACGTCCCGGCCGCCGGGAATCGGCAGGTCCTCGGAGTGCATGCGCGTCCGTAGTGCGAGCGACCGGATAAGGGTTGTACTCCGGGTTCGTGGCGGTCGTATCTTCTGATTGGTCAACACCAACCGAAGTCGATTCCCGGACTGTGACCCCCAGAAAGCCCCCGCTCGCTCGCGGTCGTCGTCCGAGAGAGCGACGCTCTCTCGTGATCACGAAATCTTCGATTTTCGAACGACTCAGCAGGATATTCTCGCGCCTCGCTGCGCTCTGCGCATCGAATAGTGGCCTGCTGAGACGACAAGGTGAACGCGAGCGAGCGGCCCCTTTCATCCACCCCAACAGCGATTACGTCACCGAGCGTCTGCCAGGTGGATCGCGTCACCGAGCGTTCGCCGGAGGACTGTGTCACCGAGCGCGCAGAGTCGACGCCAGCCGACCGCTCGCCTGGCCCACCGTCGAACGCTCGTCAGACGACTGTTGGAGAGGTGAGGATTTTAAGGGTCAGGTCACGAATGAGGGGATATGGGAGTGCTTTCACGCATGTCGTACGTCGTCCGGTCGAAGATAAACGCCGTCCTGAATCGGGCCGAGGACCCGTCGGAGACGCTCGACTACTCCTACGAGCAGATGCGCGACGAGCTCCAGGAGGTCAAGCAGGGCATCGCCGACCTGACCACCCAGAAGAAGCGCCTCGAGATGCAGAAGCGCCGGCTCGAGGAGAACGTCGAGAAGCACAACGAGCAGGCCCGGGAGGCGGTCAACCAGGACCGCGAGGACCTCGCCCGGCGCGCGCTCGAGAAGAAGAAGCAGAAGATGAACCAGATCGAGGACCTGGAGGGACAGATCGCCAGCCTCCAGAACACCCAGGACAACCTGGTCGAGAAGAAGGACGAGCTCCAGAACCGCATCGAGGAGTTCCGCACGAAGAAGGAGAGCATGAAGGCCCGCTACGAGGCCGCCGAGGCTCAGACACGCGTCTCGGAGGCGATGACCGGCGCCGGCGACGAGATGGAGGACGTCGGTCGGGCCATCGAGCGCGCCGAGGAGCGCACCGAGGACATGGAGGCTCGCTCGCAGGCGATGGACGAGCTCCAGGACTCGGGCGTCTTCGAGGACGCGCTCTCGGACAAGGACAGCCTCGACCGCGAGCTCGAGGAGGTCCGGACCTCCGGCGAGGTCGACGCCGAACTCGAGACGCTCAAGACCGAGATGGGCAAGGGCTCGACCGATTCGAGCGACTCGGAGGCCGAACCCGCCGACGCCGAGACCGATCTGGAGGCCGACCTGGAGACGGAGGTCGAGACCGAGGGCGAACCCGTCGACGAGGACGTCGAGGCCGAACTCGAGGAGCTCAAGGACGACGAGGAGAGCTGACCGCGCCGCTCTCGTTCGTTCCGGCGGCCGAATCGACGTCCGGCTCCGAATCGACCGCCGCCTCCGCGCCCTCCGCTATCGCGTCGCCGAGCCGGTCGACCGTCTCGGGCCGCTCGGCCGCGGTGATGCGGACCGTCGCACCGTCGCGCGCTATCTCGTAGTGCATCCCCGGCGCCTGGTCGCTGGCCGGCACGGAGACGGTCCCGTCGCCCTCCCCGCCGGGTGCGGCCGCGCCGTTCGCCGCCAGCATCGCGCGCCACGCGTCGGCGAACTCCCGGGCCTCGCCCGCCGACTCCCAGACCGTCACCCAGCGGGTCGCCGGCCCGGCCGCGCCCCCGGCGGCGTAGTAGAACATCCGGTCGGCCGCCCACCCGTCGGCGGCCGCGGCGGCCCGGGAGAACGACAGGCCGTTCATCCGGAGCGCGTGCCGGACGACGAGTTCGCCCGCGGTGTCGGCGTGAATCCGCGAGAACTCCGCGGACTCGGGAATCTCCGGGGCGTCGGGTATCGACGCGGGTTCGAGGCGTTCGCCGGGATGGAGCAGTTCGGCGGTCGAGCCCGGCGGGTCCCGGATCGCGGCGGTCCGCTCGGTCGGGGCGCTGCCGGCTCGCTCGTAGAACGCGTATCCGTAGTAGTAGGGCGTGCCGGCGACGCTGTGGGTCCAGGCCGGCCGGGTCAGCGTCCGGTTGTACTCGGTGACCGAGTAGTCGCCCCCGCCGTACCGCCGGAGGTACTGCTCGGTGACCCACATAGCGTCGCCCTCGACCAGCGCCGTGGTGACCAGCCGGGCGTCGGTCGTCCAGCGCGGGAACTCCGACTGGAGCGCCGCGCGCGAGGGCGACAGCAGGTCGTGCTGGAACTGGAGCGCGTGGACGAACTCGTGGGCCAGCACCGCCCGCTGGGAGACGTTGAACGCCGCCAGCGCGGAGTCGTTGAGCAGGTAGATGTGGACGGCGGCCTGGCGCTCGACCGTGTACCCGAGGGGCGCGCGGCGCTCGGTCGACGCGTTCGAGTACAGCTGGAGCGCCTTCGCGCCGGCCGGCCGAATCCCGCCGAACACGTCCCGGGCGTCGTAGGTCTCGTCGGCCGGCGGCTCGTACTCGTGGAGCGTGATGCCCTGGAGCGCCGGGAGGTCGCGGAGGCGCTCGACCCGGTCGAGCACCGTCGCCGGGTCGTAGTCGGGGTCGAACCCCTCGGTTTCGATCTCGACCGTCTCGTCGGCCGATTGGTCGGCCGTCCAGGTCGTGGTCCCGTCGGCCCCTGCGTCGTCGGTCGGCGCACCGGTCGCCGCCGCGTCGTCGGGCGTCACTGCCGCAGTCGTCGCGTCCTTCGCTGTCGATTCCGCCGTTCGGTCGCCCGCCGCCGGAATCGAATCGGTCAGCCCCGAGTGCCGGTCGCCCGCCGCGGGGGACGCGCCCGCGAACGCGAGCACGACCGCCAGCGCGAGGGCGAGCCGCGCTCCCCCTGCCATGGAGCCACGCACGCGCCGAAGCGCCTAAAGGCCCCGGGTCCTCCGGCTGCCGACAGCGGTCGGGGGCTCGCGGGGAGTTCGGGAGCGGTCCGGAGGTCGTCGAGGGAGACGCCGCGAGAACCAGCACTTATCCCGACGAACCGCGAATCGGACGACAGACAGCCAGTGACGACCGACGACACCGACCGTCCGGTCATCGCCGTCCCCGCGTCAGTTCGCGACGAAATCGTCGCACACGCTCGCGAGGGTGCGCCCGAGGAGGTCTGCGGGATCCTCGCGGGTGTTCGTGAGGCTCGAGGCGAAGCCGACCGGACACGACACCGCGTCGAGAGCCGACACCCGGCCGCAAACGTCGCCGAGACGCCCCGGACGCGCTACGAAATCGATCCCCGCGAGCAGCTCGACCTGCTGGAGCGGATCGAGGACGCGGGCCGGGAAGTAGTGGGTTTCTACCACTCGCATCCGCGGGGACCGGCCGCCCCGAGCGCCACCGACGCCGCGCAGGCGACGTGGCCCGACAGGTCGTACGTCATCGTCTCGTTGGGGAACGACGAAGGAGAACCAGAGGCCTCGCTCGGGGCGTGGCGCTGGAACGGCGAGGAGTTCGTCGAGGAGACGGTCCGACTCGCGGACGCGGAGTCCGCGTGACGGCGGAGTCGCGGGGACTGCGCGACCTCACTCGCTGCGCTGGGCCGACCAGACCGCGGTCGCGCCGAGCAGGATGGCCGGGATCATCGGCAGGACGAGGTAGGCGAACTTGTAGGGGCGGACCGGCGGGAGGTAGAGGATGGCCGCCGGAACCACCAGGAAGCAGAGGGCGATGACGCCGACCAGCACCCAGCCGCGCCAGTCCCACTCCTCGCGGCCGCGCTCGACCGGCGCGGCGGGGTCGAACTCGTCGGCGGCCGGGTCGACGCCGTCCTCGTCGGGGCCGCTCCGCCGACCGCCCCGGCCCTCGTCGACGTCGCCGACCTCGCCGGGGCCGCTCCGCCGACCGCCCCGGCCCTCGTCGACGTCGCCGACCTCGCCCGGGCGGTGAGTGTAGGTGTCCTCGGTCATCCGTCGTACCTGCCGTCGGGCACGACGACGACCTTGCCGAAGCCCTCGCGGTCCTCGAGCATCTCGTGGGCTTGCGCGGTCTCGCTCATCGGGAAGACCTCCCGGATGCGGGGCTCGAACGTGCCGTCCCAGACCAGTTCGAGCACGTCGTCGACCTCGCCGGGGTTGGCCATGGTCGAGCCGATGACCGAGAGCTGATTCCAGAAGATGCGATTGAGGCCCGCGCCGGGGTTCGGCCCGGTGGTCGCGCCGCAGGTGACGACCCGGCCGCCCTTCGCGAGGCTCTTGAGCGAGTCGGGGTAGGTCGCCTCGCCGACGTGGTCGACCACCATGTCGACGCCGCGCTTGCCGGTCCACTCGCGGACGGCGTCGGCGAAGTCCTCGTCCTCGTAGTTGACGGTGCGGTCGGCGCCGATCTCCTCGGCGTACTCCAGCTTCTCGTCCGAGGAGGCGGTGGCGTACACCTCCGCGCCGGCGTAGTCCGCGACTTGGACCGCGGCGTGGCCGACGCCGCCGGAGGCGCCGAGCACCAGTACCGACTCGCCCGACGTGAGGTCGCCGCGGTTGAGCAGCATCCGCCACGCGGTCTGGAACACGAGCGGTGCGGCCGCCGCGGTCTCCCACTCGACGCCCGTGGGAACCTCGACGAGGTTGTCCTCGGGCACCGCCGCGCGCTCGCTGTGGACGCCCCGGACGTGCTCGCCGATGATGTGGAAGTTGACGCATATCGAGTACTCGCCGTGGCGGCAGTACTCGCACTTCCCGCAGTAGACGCCCGCCGAGACCGCCACGCGGTCGCCCGGCTCGAACCGGGTCACGTCCTCGCCGACCTCGAGGACGACGCCCGCCGCGTCGCTGCCGGGAATGTGGGGCATGTCGAGGTCGATGCCCGGGAGCCCCTTCCGGGTCCAGACGTCGAGGTGGTTGAGCGCGCCCGCCTTCACGTCGACCAGTACCTCGTCGCGGTCCGGCGTCGGGTCCGTGAAGTCGTCGTACTCGATGACGCTCCGGTCCCCGTGCTCGCTGAACTGGACGGCTTTCATACCTACCACGTGGGTCTCGCGTGGTAAAACTGTACCTCAACTGGTCCTGTCCCTCAACCGGTCCGCCCGGCCGGTCGTCGCGGACGCTTCGGCCGCCAGCCTCGAGCGGGGGGAGCCGACGGTAATCAGTCCGACACGAGCGCGACTCGCCGCCTTGATTTAAGGTGCTGTCTGTCAAATACTCGCGCATGGTCGATTTCCAATCGCGCGACACGCGGCGCGACCGCGACGACGAGGACGACGGGTCGGAGTCGGCGCCGGCGGAGGGCGTCGACGAGGAGGCCCACGACCCCGACGCCTCCGACGATGGGCACGACAGCGGGCACGCCGACGACGCACACGACCACCACGCCCACGACGTCGACTCGCTCGGCGCGGCGGTCGTGACGGTCTCGTCCTCGCGGAGCCTCTCGGACGACCCCTCGGGCGACGCCGTGGTCGCCGGGGTCGAAGACGCGGGCCACAGGGTGGTGAGCCGCGACCTCATCGGCGACAGCTACGACGGCGTCCAGAGCTCGCTCACCGGGCTGGTCGGGCGCGAGGACGTCGACATCGTCGTCACGACCGGCGGGACCGGCGTGACGCCCGACGACGTGACCATCGAGGCGGCGGGCCAGCTCTTCGACAAGGAGCTGCCGGGGTTCGGCGAGCTGTTCCGGCTGCTCTCGCACGACGAGATCGGCACGCGGGTCGTCGGCACGCGCGCGACCGCCGGCGTGGTCGACGGGGTGGTCGTCTTCTGCCTGCCGGGCAGCGAGAACGCCGCCCGCCTCGGCGTCGAGGAGATAATCGTCGAGGAGGCCGGCCACCTGGCCGGGCTCGCCTCGCGCGAGGAGTAGTTACCGGAGCGGAAGGTACCGGGAGAGGGATACTGCTGTTCTACCGGCGCCGCCGACCTACTCGAAGTCCCGGCGCATCGCGATCTCGAACCACGGGCAGAGCCGGAGCTGGCGGTACCACTCGGGGTGCTCGTGGAGCCGCTCGTAGGGCACCCACATCAGACCCGCGACCTCCTCCTCGTTCGGGTCGACGCCGGTGTCGTCGAGCGTGAGCTTCAGCACGGCGCAGACCTCGTGCTCGACGCCCGCGTTCTCGAAGTAGCGCTTGTACTCGAACCGGTCGGTGACCCGGAGGTCGTCGTACTGGTCGGGCGTGACCCCCAGCTCCTCGTCGAGTCGCCGGCGGGTCGCCTCCTCCTGGCTCTGACCCTCGACCGGGTGGGAGGCGACGGTGCCGTCCCACCACGTCCCCCAGAGGCGCTTGTCGGGGGCGCGCTGGGCCAGCAGGATGTTTCCCTCGCCGTCGAACACCAGCGAGGTGAACGCGCGGTGGCGGATGCCGTCGCCGGTGTGAGCGTCGAGGCGGTTGACCACGTCCTGTCGCTCGTCGTCGGCGTCGACGGCGACGACGTGCTGGCGTGCGTTCTCGTGGCGCTCCTCCGGAGTGGACGTCCTGGCCTCGTCAGCCCCGTCGTTGGCGTCGGTGCTCATTGGCCTCTGCTTGTCGGGGATAGGTAAAACCGTCTTCGATAGTTCGCGGCGACGGAAGAGGCGGTGGTCAGGCTGTCTCCGGTCGCAGTCACGTGTCCGGGAGGAGAGGGTACAGTCAACGATTACCGCGCGTATATTTCCGAAAGCCCCGGCCGCTCGCGTGACGGCGAGCGGCCGGCCCCTTTCGTTCACCCGAACTGTCGGCGGTGTCACCGAGTGCGGCCGACCCGAATTCGGCGAGTGCGCTCCCGCAGCTGGTTCCCGAGCGCACGGGGGTGAGGGGTCCAGAACCGCGTCAGCACGCTGCGAGGACGGAGCGCGGACCCGCGAACGCCGAAATACGAATTTCGAAATTGCGTTCCGGAACTCGTAATCTATCGTCGGATTTATTACGATGAGCGAACTTCCCACTACCAACGAATGACCGACGACACCGCAGGCGACGGACGGACCATCCTGCTCATCGGTAGCGGACCGATCCAGATCGGCCAGGCCGCCGAGTTCGACTACTCGGGCGCGCAGGCCTGCCGGGCGCTGCAGGAGGAGGGCGCGCGAGTCGTGCTGGTCAACTCCAACCCGGCGACCATCATGACCGACCCGGAGATGGCCGACGAGGTGTACATCGAGCCCATCACCACCGAGGCCATCGCCGAGATCATCCGGAAGGAGAACCCCGACGGCGTCATCGCGGGGCTGGGCGGCCAGACCGGGCTGAACGTCACCGCCGAGCTCTCCGAGGAGGGCGTGCTCGAGGAGTACGACGTCGACATCATGGGCACGCCGCTGGACACCATCTACGCCACCGAGGACCGCGACCTGTTCCGCCAGCGCATGCGGGACCTGGGCCAGCCGGTCGCGCGCTCGACCACCATCACGCTGGACGACGACGAGGAGCTCTCCGGTATCACCGAGAGCGACCTCCGGGACCGCGTCGAGGCCGCGGTCGAGGAGGTCGGCGGCCTGCCGGTCATCGCCCGGACCACCTACACCCTCGGCGGCTCGGGGTCGGGCGTGGTCGAGGAGATGGACGAACTGCTCGAGCGCGTCAGGAAGGGCCTGCGGCTCTCGCGGAACGGCGAGGTGCTCATCACCGAGTCCATCGCCGGCTGGGTCGAGCTCGAGTACGAGGTGATGCGCGACGCCGGCGACTCGTGCATCATCATCTGCAACATGGAGAACATCGACCCGATGGGCATCCACACCGGCGAGTCGACCGTCGTGACGCCCAGCCAGGTCATCCCCGACGACGGCCACCAGGAGATGCGCGACGCCGCGCTCGAGGTCATCCGGGACCTGGGCATCCAGGGCGGCTGCAACATCCAGTTCGCGTGGCGCGACGACGGCACCCCCGGCGGGGAGTACCGCGTCGTCGAGGTCAATCCCCGGGTCTCGCGGTCCTCGGCGCTCGCGTCGAAGGCGACGGGCTACCCCATCGCCCGGGTGACCGCGAAGGTCGCGCTGGGCAAGCGCCTCCACGAGATCGAGAACGAGATCACGGGCCAGACCACCGCCGCCTTCGAGCCGGCCATCGACTACGTGGTCACCAAGGTCCCGCGCTGGCCCAAGGACAAGTTCCCGGACGTCGACTTCGAGCTGGGCACCGCGATGAAGTCGACCGGCGAGGCGATGGCCATCGGCCGGACGTTCGAGGAGAGCCTGCTGAAGGCGCTGCGCTCCTCGGAGTACGACCCCGCGGCCGACTGGGCCGAGGTCGACGACGAGACCCTCGAGACCGACTACCTGGAGGCGCCGACGCCCGACCGCCCGTACGCCATGTTCGAGGCGTTCGACCGGGGTTACTCGGTCGAGGAGGTCGTCGACCTGACCGGCATCTACGAGTGGTACGTCGAGCGCTACGAGAACGTCGCGGACGCCGCGGTCGCGGCTCAGGACGGCGAGTTCGGTGAGGCCGCCGAGATCGGCTTCACCGACCACGAGATCACCGCGATGGCGGGCGGCGAGTTCGCCGACACCCACTCGTCGTGGATTCCGGCCGAGAGCAGCGCCGGCGACGACGCAGGCGCGGACGACGAGAAGCTCGCCGACGGCGCGGGCGTGACGGTCGAGGACGTCGAGGCGGGCTCGCCCGACCGCGACTTCAAGCAGGTCGACACCTGCGCCGGGGAGTTCGCGGCATCGACGCCGTACTACTACTCCTCGCGCCGTCCCGGCGACGGCCTGGGCCGCGACGAGGTCCAGGTCGACCGCAACGTCGAGAGCGTGGTCGTGGTCGGCGGCGGCCCCATCCGCATCGGGCAGGGCGTCGAGTTCGACTACTGCTCGGTCCACGCGGTCCGCGCGCTGCGCGAGCAGGGCATCGACGCCCACGTCGTGAACAACAACCCCGAGACGGTCTCGACCGACTACGACACCTCCGACGGCCTGTTCTTCGAGCCCATCACCGCCGAGGAGGTCGCCGACGTGGTCGAGGCCACCAACGCCGACGGCGTGATGGTCCAGTTCGGCGGCCAGACCTCGGTCGACATCGGCGACCCGCTGGAGGCCGAGCTCGACCGCCGCGGCCTCGACTGCGACATCCTCGGGACGTCGGTCGAGGCGATGGACCTCGCGGAGGACCGCGACCGGTTCAACCGCCTGATGGACGACCTCGGCGTCGCCCAGCCCGAGGGCGGCTCCGCGACCAGCGAGGAGGAAGCGCTCGACCTCGCCCACGACATCGGCTACCCGGTGCTCGTCCGGCCCTCGTACGTGCTCGGCGGCCGCGCGATGGACGTCGTCCACGACGACGAGGAACTCAAGGAGTACATGGAGGAGGCCGTCAGGGTCAGCCCCGACAAGCCCATCCTCGTCGACGAGTTCCTCGCCGACGCGGTGGAGCTCGACGTCGACGCCGTGGCGGACGGCGAGGACGTGCTGATAGGGGGAATCATGGAGCACGTCGAGACCGCCGGGGTCCACTCGGGCGACTCGGCCTGCATGATCCCGCCGCGCGCACTCGACGACGAGACCCTCGGTCGGGTCCGGGAGGTCGTCAAGGACATCGCGGTGGCGCTCGACACCGTGGGGCTGCTGAACGTCCAACTGGCCGTGCAGGACGGCGAGGTGTACGTGCTGGAGGCCAACCCGCGGTCCTCGCGGACGGTCCCGTTCGTCTCGAAGGCGACGGGCGTCCCCATCGCGAAGCTCGCCGCGAAGGTGATGGCCGGCGAGTCGCTGGCCGACCTCGAAATCGACGAACAGGTGCCCGAGCAGATCAGCGTCAAGGAGGTCGTGCTGCCGTTCGACCGCCTGCCGGGCAGCGACCCCCGGCTCGGCCCGGAGATGAAGTCCACCGGCGAGGTCATGGGCACCGCCGACACGTTCGGCAAGGCCTACGACAAGGCCCAGGACTCGACCGGCAAGCCCATCCCGTCGGGCGGCACCGCGCTGGTCGACCTCACCGACGACTTCGGGGAGTACTTCAGCACCGAGGAGTTCGGCACGTACTTCGAGGTCGTCACGCCCGACGAGTTCGGCGACGACGAGGCCGAGTGGACCGAGCGCGCGAAGCGGGCGGTCCTCGACGGCGACATCGACCTCATCGTCTCGCGGAACCGCGACCTGCTGGAGACCGCGGTCGAGGAGGAGATCACCTACTTCTCGACCGAGGCCAGCGCCGCGGCCGCGCTGGAGGCGCTCGGCGCCCGGGACGAACCCCTCGACGTCCAGCCGGTCGGCGACCGGCCGAAGCGGGTCCGCGAGTGGGGCAAGTAGCGCCGCGGAACCGAGAACTGTAGCCGATTTCTCACGCGACCATCGCCGTCCCGCCGCCCAGCAACGCCACGGCGGCGGTTCCGCCGACCAGCAGGGCCGCGAGCGCGTACCACGGCTCGCGCCGCACGGTCGCCTGGGCCTTCGACAGTCTGCCGGCGACCCCGAGGCCCAGCGCCGCGGCGACGAACGCCGCCGTGAGCCAGGTCGCCAGGTCGGTCCGACCGATGACGTGGCCGTAGCCCGCGAGGACGCCGACGACCCCGCCCAGGACGAGGGCGTGGACCTCCGTGTACGTCAGGGGGTTGTCCGAGCCGAGAACGGGTTTCGCCATGGTCGCCACTACGCGCCGCGTCGATTAAATTTGTTTTCCATCTTGGAAAATAATCGCCCGGCTGCCGGTCCACGTAGTAGGGACACAGGGTCAGCGACTCCGGATTCAGGTGCCGACGCCGGGGGTCGTCTCCTGGTACCGGAGCAACTGGTCGGCCCGGTCGGCCTTCGCCAGTAGCACCTCCTTGAGCGTCGGCGGGTTCCGGATTCGGGTGTCGTCGAGGAGCCCCTCGGGAAGCGCGAGCGTCCCCTCGGGGACGCCGTCGCCGCCGTGGACGGCGACGTGGCGCCGGTCTACCTTCATCACGAGCGGATTGTCGAGCCGTTCGACGCCCTCGCCGGTGGTGTACAGTTGCTCGTTGATGCGCCGGTGGTCGTCGCGGCGCATGACCGCGTGTTCCCCGTCGGACGGTTCGACGTAGAGCCGCCCGAGGTAGTAGCCGCTCGAAAACTCCTCGAACATGGGTCGTGTTGTCGTATACCACTGCCCAGTGATAAAGGTTACGTAAACACTTATATAGAAGAGTAAGTCCACTATTTAATGAGTTTCGACTTGGGGTTGGCGGCCCCGCACTCTCAAGGACCGTCAAGCCCCATTCTTGGGGTCGGAAGTTGCGGCCCCGGGCGCCGTCGCGGTCCGGGAAGACCTTTGTCGCTGGCGCCCCCGGTCACCTGCATGGCGACGCTGGAGCGGTACGCGCGACGGTACCTGGAGGACGGGCCGAACCTCGCGTGGCTCGTGGCCGTGAACGTGCTGGCGATCCTCGTCGGGATCGAGTTCTACGTCGAGACGCTACCCGAGGTCCCGATCTACCTCTGGCCGTACTACGCCGACTCGCCCGCCGCGCTGTTCCTGGTGACGCTGTCGCTGGTCACGCTCCTGCCGAACCTGGGTCGGCCGCTCGACGAGGCGCCCAGAAATCGGGCGCTTGCGTACCTCCACACGCTCGCGTTCGCGTGGCTGGTCAAGTACGGCATCTGGACGTTCGTGGCGCTCAACCTCGGCTTCGGGGCGTACTTCGGGCCGCCGTGGAACCCCGACGCGTTCTGGTCGTACTGGTTCATCGTCGTCACCCACCTCGGATTCGTGGGCGAAGCGGGGGTGCTGCCGTACTTCGGCGCCACCACGCGCGGGGCCCTGGCGACGGCGCTCGTCGCCCTGCTGGCCAACGACGCGGTCGACTACCTGCTGGGCTACCACCCGCCGCTCCGGTACGACCCCGGCCTGGTGCTTCCCGTCGCGACCGTCGCGCTCTCGGTGCTGGCGGTCGCGGCGGCCGCGAGCGCGTTCGACCGCCTCCCGGCCGACGGCGGGGCTACGTAGGAAGGTTCTAAGCCGATTTTAAACTCTAAGGAGACACCTGACTCCCCGAGTCGGGGGCGTGAACGGAACGAACGAATCTCGGCCTTTTTAAGTCACGGGGGTATAGGAGGAACCGATGAGCCTCTACCGAGCCCTCCTGCTGGCGCTGATCGTCGTCGGCGGCGCGGTGACCGCCGGCGTCGCGGCGGGCGCGACGGTCCACGATGGCGCGGAGCGCGTCGCGGACGATACCGCCGACCGCGACGGCGCCGAGCGCACCGCCTCGCCGGTCCCCGCAGACGTCGACGCTGCCGAGGTCCGGGCCGGCGCCGCCGCCCAGGACGCGGCGAACAACTCCACCGGCGGCTCGGCACTGGGCGCGGACATCTCGGCGTTCATGCAGACGAGCGCCGCGGAGGTCGACGGCGCGGTCGAGACCGGCATGTGGGGCGCGGCGTTCAACGGCACCGAGAACCGGTCGGAGCGCGTCCGGCTCGTCGAGCGCCGGACCGAGGAGCTCAATTCGACGCTGGCCGAACTCCGGGAGCGCAAGGCCGAACTCGTCGCCGAGCGCGCCGCCGGCAACGCGAGCGAGGCGGCGTACAAGGCCAAGATAAGCGGCCTCGTCGGCCGGATCAACGCGCTCGAATCGGCCGTCGACGCCACCGCGGACCGCGCCGAGGAGGTCGGCGTCGACCCCGAGGCGCTCGGCACGCTCCGGACCGCGACCGCGAACCTGTCCGGGCCCGAGCTCGCGGCGGTCGCGCGCAACGTGACCGGCGTCGGCACCACCCCCGTCGCTCCAGGAAACGGCCGGGCCGGCCCGGCGAACGGCGAGCGGCCCGGCGCCGGCAACGCCAACGGAACCGGCAACGGGCTCGGCCTCGAGAACGGCACCGACCTCGGGAACGGGACCGCCGTCGGCGACGGAGACCGACCCGGCGTCGGTAGCGAGGACGCCGCGGGCAACGCCACCGGAGCGAACGGCGCCGGCGTGGGCTCCGAGGGTAACAACGTCACGAACGTCGGTAACGGCAACAGGGGTGCGGGACAGAGCGGCGACGGCGACCCGCCGAGTCGCCGCGGCAACGGCGACGGGAACGCCAGCAGCGGCGGACCGGGCAGCGACGGAACGCCCGCCGGCGCGGCCGACGGCGTCCGGAGCACGGTCGCGGCGGTCGACGGCCCGACCGAGACGGTCCTGGCGACCGTCACCGCGACTCCCGGCCTCTTCGGTCACGTCTCGACCGCGCTCGAAGCGCCCGCCGTCGCGCCGGCCGCGTAGGTCTCGCCGGCCGGCGACGCCGGGACGCGACCGAGAGACACGCTTTTGGGCGCGCGATTCCTACCCCCGGTAGCGAATGGACTCCGCCGAGCTACTCGACATCCTCGGGAACGAGAACCGGAGGCGCATCCTCCGACTGCTCGCCCGACGACCCTGTTACGTCACCGAGATCAGCGAGTACCTCGGCGTCAGCCCGAAGGCCGTCATCGACCACCTCCGGAAGCTCGAGGACGCCGGGCTGGTCGAGAGCCGGACCGACGACCAGCGCCGGAAGTACTTCTCGATCTCGCGCAACCTCCGGCTGGAGGTCAGCGTCTCGCCCTACGAGTTCGGGATGAAGAGCGCCTACCCCGCGAGCGCGAACCTCGACGCAAGCCGGTGGCGCTACGTCTCGCTCAACGTCCAGCTCGACGCCGCCGAGGCCGACGAACGGTCGGACGAGTCGGGCGCGGACGCCGGAATCGAGTCCGGAGAGCCCGAGAGCGAACCGGACGACGCCGCCGAGACCGAGTCGGTCGACAGTCCCGAGAACGAGCGAGCAGAGGACGCCAGCGCCGAGAGCGACGGGGACGACGCCGCGGACGGGACGGCAACCGACCTCGCGTCGGAGCTCGACGAGCTCAGGCAGCTCCAGCGCGAGCTGTCGCTGGCCCAGCGGTGGGTCCACGGCCGCATCGCCGACGTGCAGGACCGGCTCGGCGACGCGGTCGACGGCGACGGGGAGGCCCGGCTCCGAGCCGACGCGCTGGCGGCCGTCGCGGGCGGCGCGACCACCGTCGCGGAGGTGAGCCGGGCGGTCGAGGCCCCCGAGCACGCCGTCGAGGCGTCGCTGGTCGAACTGGCCGACCGGGGGTTCGTCGACCGGACCGACGACGGGGAGTGGACGCTCGCGGAGTGACGCGGCGCGACGAACGCGACGGGGGTCCGACTCAGATGTCTTCGGTCAGGCCCTTCCGGAGGTCGCCGCCGAAGTACGCGCCGAGCGCGCCCGCCAGTAGGCCGGTCCCCGCGCCGAACGCCGCGATGGGGACGCCCATTCCGCCGGCGACCGAGAGCGCGAGGTGGCCGAGCAGGGCGGTGACGCCGGCCGCGACCGCGCCCGCGGTGGCCGACTCGAGGACGGTCGAGCGCTCGACCGCGAGGCCGAGCACGAACGCGCCGGCGAACACGCCGAGGAGTCCCGCCAGGTTGTCGAGGAACGGGAGCGGGACGAAGGCGGTGCCGGCGACCATACCGCCGCCGAGCAGGGCGAGCGCGTAGAGGAACGCGCGGGGCGAGAAGATGTTCGCGGCGCGGTGCTGGAGGCGCCGGCCGAACGACGTGGAGGACGACGCGGAGGACTGGGTCTCGGCGTCCGCGGAGTCGTCACCGAGAACGTCGGTGAAGTCGTCCGCGACCGAATCGCGGGTGCGCTGGTCGGAGCGCTGGGGCATACGGGAGTGTGTGTCGGCCGAGGTAATGGGTCTTTCCGTGGATGAGCCATCTCGCTGCGTGTTTTCCCCCGTATCGGTTTTGCCAATCTGCCCGGATAGAGCATCCTGACGCTCGTTTCTCGATGCAGGCACAGTCGTGGTCGTGACGCCCCCTCGAAAGCCCCTCGCTCAGCACGGCCCCTTTCAGTCCCACCCTGTCGGTTGGTCCGCCGGGCGCTTCCCGGTGGCCTGTCTCACCGAGCGCGTCCGGCGCCTGTCGCTGCTTTCTTCCTCGATCGTGCCCGCCGCGTCGCCCCACACCACACGTTCCGCCCGAAAAGATGGTTTCAAGTCCGGCGCGCCGGTACCTCGTGGTATGAATCCCGGCGACCGCGTCCGCGTCCAGCGGGCCGACCAGACCTACGAGGGCGTCCTGCTCCCCTCCTCGACGAGCCAGAACCTCGTCGTCAAGCTGGAGGGCGGCTACAACGTCGGAATCGACCGCGACGACGCCGACGTCGACGTGCTCGAGACCGACGTCTACGACATCGACGCCGGCGAGACCGACGAGGAGTCGGCGGTGGAGTTCGACCCCGACCTCCCGACCATCTCGCTCATCTCGACCGGCGGCACCATCGCCTCGACCGTCGACTACCGGACCGGCGCCGTGACCGCCCAGTTCGACGCCGAGGACGTGCTCCGGGCGGTCCCGGACCTCGCGGGCCGGGCCAACTACCGGGGCCGCGTGGTGACCAACATCCTCAGCGAGAACATGACCCCCGACGTGTGGCGTGAGCTCGCCGAGGCCGTCCGCGAGGAGATCGAGGCCGGCGCCGACGGCGTGGTCGTGATGCACGGCACCGACACGATGCAGTTCACCGCGAGCGCCCTCTCGTTCATGCTCGACACCCCCGTTCCCGTCGTGTTCACCGGGAGCCAGCGGTCGGCCGACCGGCCGTCCTCGGACAACGTGATGAACGCGGTCTGCGCGGTCGAGGCCGCCAAGGCCGACGCCGCGGAGGTGCTGGTCTGCATGCACGCGACCGAGAGCGACGACGTCTGCGCGCTCCACCGCGGGACGCGGGTCCGCAAGAACCACACCTCGCGCCGCGACGCCTTCGAGACGGTGGGCCGCAGCCCCCTCGGCGAGGCCGCGTACGGCGGCGGCGACGTCGAGATAAGCTTCCGGCGCGCTCACGGCGAGCGCGGCGAGACGGACCTCGACCTCTCGCCCGACCTCGACCCCGACGTGGAGCTGGTCAAGTTCACGCCCGGCACCGACGAGTCGATCCTCGACCTCGCGGATGGCAAGGACGGACTCGTGCTGGAGGGCACGGGCCTGGGCCACGTCCACACCGACTGGATCCCCCGCATCGGGGAACTGGTCGACAACGGGACGACAGTGGTCATGACCAGCCAGTGCCTCCGGGGCCGGGTCTGCGACCGGGTGTACGACACCGGCCGGGACCTGCTCGACGCGGGCGTCGTGGAAGCCGGCGACACGCTCCCCGGCACCGCGAAGGTGAAGCTGATGTGGGCGCTGGAGAACAGCGCCGACCCCGCCGAGACGATGCGCGAGCCCGTCGCGGGCGAACTGACCGAGCGCTCGGTGCCCTGGGAGTGAGTCGCGTGAGCGGCACGCACGTCAGCGTCGACGTCAGAGCGGCGCGTCACGACGACTACGAGGACATCGAGGCGTTCACCACGAACACCTGGCCCGAGCGCGACGGCGGCGACTACATCCCGGACGTCTACCACGACTGGATCGAGGGCGACCGCCGCCGGACCGCAGTCGCCGAGGTCGGCGGCGAGGTGGCCGGCATCGCCCAGTGCGTCATGCTCTCGGAGTGGGAGGCGTGGTGTCAGGGGATGCGCGTGAACCCGGAGTTCCGCGGCCGGGGCGTCAGCGTCGCGGTCACCGAGGACCTCTTCGACTGGGCGCGCGAGCAGGGTGCGACCGTCGCCCGGAACATGGTCTTCTCGTGGAACGTGGCCGGCCTGGGCCAGTCGCGGGCCGCCGGCTTCGACCCCGCGACCGAGTTCCGGTGGGCCCACCCCGAGCCCCGTCCCGACTCCGGCCGGGGTTCGACCGACGGGAGCGACGCCGAGACGACGGCGGACCCGAACGCGGCGTGGCGGTTCTGGACCGACAGCGACGCCCGCGACCGACTCGGCGGGCTCGCGCTCGACCCGGAGGAGACGTGGGCGGTCTCGCAGCTCACCCGCGAGCACCTCCGGGCCGCGGCCGACGAGGACGGCCTGTTCGTCGTCCAGGACGACGGCACGCGCGGGTTCGCCCACCGCGTCCGCGAGTACGAGCGGCAGGCCGGCGACGACGACGGCTCGGAGAAGACCGAACGGTGGGTCGAGTACGGCGTCGGCGCGTGGGCCGACGCCGAGGGCGCGCGGGCGGTCCTCGACGCGGTCGCCCGCGACGCCGCCGACCGGGGCGCCGACCGGACCCGGGTCCTGATCCCCGAGTCGGTCCGCCACGTCAGCGACGTCGCGTACTGCCGGGTCGAGGTGTCGGACGAGCCCGACTTCGTGCTGGGCGCGGACCTGACCCGGTAGGTCGCGGAGCTCGGGCGGTTCGTGGCGTGCGGCCGCGGACGACTCGCGCTAATCGTCGTCGGCGGCGGGCTTCTCGTCGGGCTGGTCGTCGCCCCCGTCGTCGGGCGTCGGGATGCTCGCGTCGGACACCTCGACGCCGTCGTCCCAGTCGAACTCGTCGAGTTCGTCGCTGTGGCGCAGGACGAACGGTCCGGACGCCAGCGTCTGGAGCGTCACCGTCATCGCGCGGATGACGTAGGAGGTCAGCACGACGTAGGGGGCGAGCGCGATGGTGTAGGAGAAGGCGACGAACATCGTGAGCGGCTTCATGCTGAACTCCTGGGAGACGATCCACAGCTCCTCGATCGGGATGAACTGCTTGGAGTGGATCGCCAGCATCACGTACGAGATGAAGACCACGGTCGGGAGCGCGACGTAGAGGAGTCGGGCCGACAGCCGGGCGAACTCCCGCTTGTAGTACAGCGACTTGAAGTACTCCCGGCCGGTGGCGAACACCTTCAGCGTCTCCACGAGGTCGTCGATGGCCTCCTGCTGGTCGTCGCTCAGGCAGTGGCCGTACTTGCGCTTGAACCGGCGGGCGACGTGGAGCTGCCAGGAGTAGTCGTAGTTCAGGCCGGCGAGCAGCACCTTGAACGAACCGAAATTCGAGCCCGAGAGCGTGTCGGCCGCCCGCTCGGCCTCCTTCGTGACCTCCTCGGAGAAGATCTTCGCCTCCTCGGCGAACTCGTCGTTGTCGCCCTCCTCGGCGATCTCCTCGATGCCGTTGGCCTGGCGGTCGATGACCTTGAGGATCGTCCGGAGGAACTCGGCCGGCCGGGCGGGGCTCACGTCCGACTCGATGAACTCCTCGATCTGCCCCCGGTAGCGGATGGAGGCGTCGATGCGCTCGCGCTGGCTCTCGATGTCGGTGATCTCCTCGGAGAGGACGATGGAGTTGATGGAGACGACGATGGAGACCAGCAGTATCGACCCGCTCAGGAGGGCGCTGAACAGCGTCTGGACCGTGTTGGTGTTCGAGAGCAGGTTGTCGATGTTCCACGGCCGGAGCACCGACGCGATCAGGAGGACTGCCAAGACGCCGACCAGCAGGGCGAACGCGACCCACATCCGCTTGCCGCGCAGGACGATCCACTGTCGGAGCCGCCGATAGGGCGAGGTCGCCTTCTCTCGCTCCCGCTCGCCCGGTATCAGCGAATCGAGCGCGCGCTCCTCGGACCCGTCCCCACCCAGTTCCATTCCACCGTTGGTAGCGGCGCGGAACGTTAAGCACTTCTGGCTGACCCGGAAAGCCGATCCGGACCGCGGCCCGGGGTCTACCTGCGGCGCGTCAGGGCGCGGTTACGGACCCGCCGCTGACCGGCGGGAACAGCGCGAGCTCGTCGCCGTCGTCGAGCTCGGTGTCGAGGCCGTCCTCGGCGTGGACGTTCGTCCCGTTCCGGAGGACGTTGATGTGGTCGCGCAGGTCGCCCTCCTCGTCGTAGATTCGGTCCTCCAGGCCGGGGTGGTCGGCGACCAGCGCCGCGAGCGCCGCCCCGACCGTCTCGCCGGGGTCGGCGTCGACGTCGACCCGCTTGCCGCCGGCGATCTCGGCGAGGTCCGCGAACAGCTTCCACTCCATGTCCGACTGGTTGGCACCGGTCGGCCTTTGTTCCATCGCTCGCGGAGACCCCCTCGTCCCCTCTCGAGACCCGGTCACTCGGCGACGACCGGTTCGGTCCCGCCGCCCGCCGCGGCCTCGACCTTCCGGAGCAGTTCGGGCCGGGCGACCACGTAGAGCGTGTCGCCGGCCCCGAGCAGCCGGTCGGTGGGCGGAATCGTCTCGACGCCGTCGGCGCCGCGGACCGCGACCACCGTCGCGTCGATGCTGCCGACCGGCGCGCCGACCAGCGGGCTGTCGGCCGAGAGCGAGACCGCGCCGACCGTCTCGTCGGCCGCCCGGAGCCGCGCGGAGAACTCCCGGTCGGCCCGGGGCTGGGTCGGCAGCGTCACCAGCCGGTACTCGGCGCCGGGGTCGAGGCGGGCGGCGTCGGCGGCGTCGAGCGCCAGCGTCACCACGTCCCCCGCCGTCGCCCGGAGCTCGGCCGTGGCAATCCGCTGGGGATCCGAGTCCGGAGATTCGGCGCTCGCCGATTCGGAACTCGGCGATTCGTCGGCCGGGTGCTCGTCTCCACCTCCCTCCTCATCACCGCTCCCCGCCGGCGGAGTCTCTCGCCACACCTGCACGACGTCGCCCGCGCCGGCGCTGAACGCCGGGTCCGCCCGGACCGCGACCGCGACCGTCCCCGGCGCGAGCGTCGGCCCGATTCCGGCCGCACGCCCGCCCGCCGCGAGGTACGCGACCGTCCCGTCGTCGGCGAGTTCGACGTCCACGTGGGCCACGCCGTAGTCGTCGCGGAGGCGTTCGACCAAGCGTTCGCGGAGTTCGGCCACCGTCAGGCCGCGCGGAAACCGGAGCGTCTTGCCCGCCAGCGACTCGGCGGTCTCGGCGTCGAGGGGTTCGTACCCGTCGATCTCCTCTATCTCGTCGGGGAGTTCGACGGTCACGAACCGGCCGACCGACCCGACGAACCGGCTCACGTCGGCGTCGACGCCGACGACGCCGGCGAGGAGGTGCGCGCCAGACCGCGCGCCGACCGAGGCCGCGCCCGCGCCCAGGACGAACGCCGCGACGGTGACCGCCACGGTACCGGTCGACGGCACGACGCGGCCGGCGCTGAGGAACTGGCGGAGCGCCGTGGTGGTGTTGAGCCACGCGCCGACGACGCCGAGGCCGACCAGCACGGCCAGGCCCTCCGGCATCTCCTCGCGGGCGTACGACCGGTAGAGCAGGCTCGCCAGGGTGGCCGCGCCGCCGGCGAGCAGCGTGAGGCCGAGTACCCGCCCGACAGCCACCGCGGGGCGTTCGAGCGCCGCGAGGAGGTTCATCGGTCCGCCTCCCCGTCGTCGGGCTCCCGAGCGACCGCCTCGTCAGTTGCCTCCGGAGCGATTGCCGCGTCGGCCGACCCCGACGAGGCCGCCGCGTCGGTCGGTTCCGAGACGACGCCACCGCCGTCCGATTTCGAGGTGACGTCTCCGTCGTCCGACTCCGGCGCGGCCGCCGTCTCCGGCGACCGCCGGACCGCGTCCTCGAAGCGGTCGAGCGCCTCGCGCGACCCGACGACGTAGAGTTCGTCGCCCGCCGCGAGTCCGGTCGCGCCGCCCGGCGCGACCGTCCACGACCCGTCGCGCCGGACCGCCAGCACCGCGACGCCGTGCGCCTCGCGGGGCGCGGCCGCCCCGAGGGTCGCGCCGTCGAGCGCGCACCCGGCGGCCAGTTCGACCTGCCGGACCCGTTTACCGTCCCGTCGGAGGAGCGAGAGGAGTTCGAACTCCCGGCGGGTGCCGCGGGCGCGGACCCGGACCGCGGCCGACGACGCCCGGAGCAGGGGCTCGGCGTCGCGGGGCGGCACGGCGACCGTCACCCGGCCGTCCCCGCCGGTCGCCCGCGCCGAGGCCCCGCTCGCCGTCGACGGACGCGTCCCACTCGGTTCGGCGGTTTCCGGTTCGTCGGATTCAGGGTCTTCGCCGGCAGGAGGGGCCGGAGCGGTCGGTGTCGTCGCGGGGGCCGCGTCGGACCCCGACCGGGCGCTCAGGACGGTCCCCTCGACCTCGCCGCCGGGCGTCGCGACAGTCACCTCGTCGGCGCGGGCCAGCCCGGTCGGGACCAGCGCGTCGACCGAGACCGCGCGCCGGCCCTTCGGGACCCGCCGCGAGAGCGCGCCCGCGGGCGGGGCGGCGCTCACGGTCGCTCGCCCCCTGGAGTCGATGCTCGCGGTCACCTCCGCCAGCCCGTGTTCGGTCCGGAGCCGCTCCTCCAGGCGGAGTTCGATCTCCGACAGCGGGAGGTCGGCGGGGAACGTCCACTCGCCGTCCCGGATGGTCGCCCGCAGCTCCGCCGAGAGCGACGGGTACCCCTCGACGTCGCCGACCTCGCCGGTCACCCGCACCCGGACCTGCCCGAACCGCCCCACGCGCTCGACCGCGTCGGCCGACAGCCCGCGCTCTCGGAGCCGCCGGAGCGTGAGCCGCCGCGGGAACTCCGCGCCCATCCGGTCGCCCTGCGCGTGAGCGTAGAGGGTCGCCATCATCACCACCAGCGCCGACACCAGCGCGGTGGGCGAGGTGACGAACTGGGGGTCGAGCAGGCCGAGCAGCCCGCCCTGGATGCCGGCGAGCGCGACGCCGAACACCAGGACGCCGAACCCCGGGATCGAGACGCCGGTGAAGTACTTGAACGTGAAGCCGAGCGACCACGCCACGAGCGCGGGCACCACGGCCGTCAGCACCCCGAGGTAAAGACCGAGGAGCAGATCGACGACGAGATCGGGGCCGAGAGGCATGCGTTACGTTCCGGACAGACACACCACCCCCAAAGAACTACCGACCTTTTTTAATCGAGACCGCGAGAACCACCGGTATGGAGGCGGGAACTCGGCGCGGCTGGGTCGGCGTCCGGCTCGCGGTGACGCTGACGTTCGCGGTAGCCCTGCTCTCGATAGCGACCGGCATCTCCAGCATCGGGTTCACCGCGGCGTCGACCCAGAACCTCTTCGGCGGCCAGATTCCCCGGTGGGCCCAGGAGACCGCCGGGTTCACCGGGACGCTCACCGGCTTCCTGATGCTCGCGAGCGCGCTCGGGATGCGCCGCGGCCTGCGAGCGGCGTGGTACTCGACCGCGCTGTTGCTCCCGCTGACCGCGGCCCAGGGACTGATCCAGTCGAGCCCGTACTCGCTGCCCCTCGTTGTCGCGTCGCTGGGGTCGCTCCCCGTGATCGCGCTGGCGCGCCGCCGGTTCGACCGGGAGGTCGACCTGTCGACCACCCAGCTCGCGGCGGTGGCCGCGCTCGCGGGCGTGCTGGTGTACGGGACGGCGGGCACGTACGCGCTGGAGGACCACTTCCAGAACGTGGAGACGCCGCTCGACGCCTTCTACTACACGCTGGTCACCGCCAGCACCGTGGGGTACGGCGACCTCACGCCGACGACCCAGACCGGCCGGCTGTTCGGCATGACGGTCGTGGTCCTCGGCACCGCGAGCTTCGCCATCGCGCTGGCCTCGCTGCTGGGGCCCGCCATCGAAGCCCGCCTCGCCACCGCACTCGGTAAAATGACAGAGACACAGCTCGAACTCCTCGAAGACCACGTCATCGTGCTCGGCTACGGCGACCTGACCGAACCCATCCTGACCGAACTCGACGGCCAGACCGAGTTCGTGGTCGTCACGCCGGAACCGCAGCGAGCGACCGAACTCGGCGACAGGGGGTTCAAGGTCCTCAGGGCCGACCCCAGCGACGAGGAACCGCTCCGCCGGGTCGGCATCGACGAGGCCCGCGCGGTCGTCGCCGCCACCAACAACGACGCCGAGGACGCGCTGGCGGTGCTGACCGCCCGGCAGCTGAACCCCGACATCCGCATCGTCGCGGCCGCCACCGACCGCGAGAACGTCGACAAGCTCCGGCGCGCGGGCGCGGACTCGGTCATCAGTCCCGCGACCATCGGCGGCCACCTGCTGGTGCGGTCGGCGCTCGGCAACGACGGGATGGAGAGCGTCGCCGACCGGCTCTCCGGCGAGTCTCCGAGCAGTGAGTCTGCAAAGCGGTGAATACGACCAGTCCGTCCGGGTTCCGGGCCGGGCATAGCGGCTGTCGGACCGCGGGCTCGGCGTCGAAGGAGGGTCCCGGGACGGGGCCGGAGCGCGTCCGTCGAGATTCCCGACCCGACCTCGCCGAGCGGCGGGTCCACGCCGCGTTCCCCAAGGTTATTTGAGCCGGCGCGGGACCCCCAGACATGCGGCTGCTCCAGATCGCCGTGCCCGTCGGCAAGCGCGACGGCGTCGAGCGGGTGCTGTCGGACAACGACGTCGACTACTTTCTCACCGACGAGACCTCGGGGCGCGACTACGCGGCGCTCGTGTTCGTCCCGACGGGGCCCGAGGACGTGGAGGCCCTGGTGGACGAGCTTCGAGCGATCGGCATCGAGCGGAAGGGGTACGTGACCGTCGGCAAACTCGAAACGGTCCTGTCCGACCGGTTCGAGCGCCAGCAGCACGACGGACCGACCGCCGAGAGCACCGTCGAGGAGACCGACGGTCGGATCGCGCGGGAGGAACTCCGCGCTCGGGCCGCGGCGGTCGCGCCGATAACGCCGAACTACGTCGTCTTCACGGTCGTGAGCACGATCATCGCGACGGCCGGTCTGCTGATGAACAGCGCCGCGGTAGTCGTCGGCTCCATGGTGATCGCCCCGCTCATTGGCCCGCCGATAGCCGCGAGCGTCGGGAGCATCCTCGACGACGACGACCTCTTCCGGACGAGCGTGAAAGCGCAGTTCGCCGGCCTGCTCGTCGCGGTCGCGAGCGCCGCCGCGTTCGCCGGCCTCCTCCGCGCGACGGTGATGCCCCACGCCGACCTGCACGTCGTCGAGCAGGTCGCCGAACGCATCAATCCGGGCGCGCTCGCGCTGGTGGTCGCGCTCGGCGCGGGCGTGGCGGGGGCGATGTCGCTCACGTCCACGACGAGCGTCGCGCTGGTCGGGGTCGCCATCGCCGTCGCGCTCATCCCGCCGGCGGCGACCGTCGGTCTCGGAATCGCCTACGGCGACCTGACCGCCGCCGTGAGCGCCGGGATCCTCGTCCTCATCAACGTCCTGTCGATCAACGTCGCGAGCCTCGGGACACTCTGGGTCCAGGGCTACCGGCCGGAACACTGGTTCGCCGAGCAGGCGGCCCGGCGTGCGGTCGTTCGGCGCGCGGCACTGCTCTTCTCGGTCGTCCTCGTGCTCTCGTCGGCGCTCGTCGTCACGACCATCAACGTCTCGGAGAACGCGGAATTCGAACGAACGGTCACCGAGACGGTGTCCGAGGCGGACGCTCGCGTCCTCTCGACCGACGTGTCGTATCGGACGGAGCTCTTCCTCCGCCACCCCACCACGGTGACGGTTCGGACCGTCGGCGGGTCGGCGGGCGCGGCGGATGCCCTCCGGGAGCGAATCCGAACCCGAACGCGGCTGGACGTGACGGTCATCGTGATCCGTGAGAGCGGGGAGGTCTCGACCGCGCGACCGGTCCGCTCGTCGTCGACGGACGAGTTCGCGCGGCCGGACTCGCCGACGATCACCGCATCAGGCCTCGACGGTCGCCATCCGACCGCGGGAGTCGCGTAGCGCAGCGGGCGGACCAGCGAACGAAGCGGGCGACGGGGCGAACCCGGAGCGCTGTCCGGCGCACGAAGCGGGGTGGGGCTATCGCCACGTATTTCCAGCTCCGATTCCGGCGTGCGGTATGGTCGCACCGATACGGGAACACCAGTCCCAGCACGACGCCATCGCTGACCTCCCGCTCATCACCGAGTCCGCGCGCGTCACGGACGTCACCAGGATGGACCGGAACCGGCGGTCGGAGGTCACCGCCGCAGTCGCTCGGTGGCTCGAGGAGCGCGGCGTCGCTCACGAGTACGGCCCGGTCGAGGGCCCCGACGACTGCCGGCGGCTCTCCGCCCGGCTCGGCCGCGACGGCCGTCCGGCGGTCGCCCGGCGCGTCGCGACGCTCGCCGAGCGGATCGAGCGACCTGAGCCGATGCTCACCCGCGTTCGGTTCCGAACGGAGGCGGACGTCGATTTTCTCGCCGGCCAGTACGTCGGACTCCGGTACGGCGGCACGTCACGGGCGTACTCGCTGGCGAGTTCGCCCACCGAGGACGAGCTCGAAATCTGCGTCCGGCGCATGCCGGGCGGGCGCCTCTCCCCGCGACTCTGCGACGAGCTGACCGTCGGCGACGAACTGACGATACGCGGCCCGTACGGCGAGCTGGTCCTCCAGGACCACTCCCCGCGGGACATGGTGTTCCTCGCCACCGGGACGGGAGTCGCACCGTTCAAGAGCATGATAGACCGCGTCTTCGAGACCGGCCGTGACGAGCACGCGGGCGGCAGACGGGACGTCTGGCTGTTCCTCGGGGCGGGCTGGGAGGACGACCTCCCGTACCGGGAGGCGTTCCGTGAACTCGACCGAACTCGAGAGAACTTCCACTTCGTGCCGTGTCTGAGCCGCGAGCCCGTCCTCTCGGAGTGGGACGGCGAGACGGACTACGTCCAGCACGCGCTGCTCAAGCACGCCGACTCCGCGGCCGTGACCGCCGGAACGGGCGAGCGACTCGAGCGCTGGCTGCGGGCGCGTCCGCGGTCCGGCGTCGAGGCCCGCATCGACCCGGCGAACGCCGAGGTGTACGCGTGCGGCATCAACGCGATGGTCCACGGCCTCGTCGAGGCCGTCGAGCGGCTCGGCGTTCCGGAGTCCCGAATCGAATCCGAAGGGTTCGGATAAGCGCTCCCCCGGAGAGCGATGGCGCCCGTCGAGAGAATCGCGAGACAGTGGAGCGGCGGTCAAGCGGCCCTACGAGCCGCCGTCTCCCGTCCGCTCCCCGTCACCCGGGTCGTAGAGCCAGATCATGTTGTTCTCGTGGAACTCGCTGTCCTCGCCGATGATCACGCGGTCGTCGCTCGTCACCAGTAAATTGTCCGGGTTGGCGACGGCGTTCTCGGGGTCGACCTGCCCCTGCATCGGCGCGGTGCCGAGCAGCGCCGCGCCGGTCCCCTCCGTGCTCCCGGCCGCGCCGCCGCTCTCGGCCGGGCCCTCGCTCTCCTCGTCGTGCGTCGGATTGAACGCGCAGGACCGGCAGACGGTGCTGGCCGAGTCGGGCCGCGCGTCGTACGGACAGCCGCCGCAGATGTTGGCGTTCGGGCCGCCGGTGACGACCGGCTCCATCCGACTCACGTCGAAGCTCTCGTCGAGTTCCATCCGGTAGACCGCGCCGTAGTCGTTGCCCTGCAGCCGGATGGTCCCCTCGCCGTCGGCCATCGTCTCGTTGACCTCCGACATCGCGACGTAGACGTAGTCGCCGGGCTCGGCCGCGCCGGCCTGCGGGAACTTGACCGTGATCCCCTCCATCTTGCGGAACTCGTCGGTCGCGCCCTTTGCGCCCGCCGCCTTCCGGGACTCGAGGAAGGCCACCCGGTCGTCGGCGGCGTCGCCGTTGGCCCACCGCCGGACCTCCTGCTCGGTGATGTAGTTCGCGTCCGTGCTCTCCTCCTGGCCGTCGTACTCGGCGATCCACGACTCGATCTCGTCCTCGTCGCCGTGGGCGAGCTCCACCCACTCGATGTCGAAGGCGACGTTCGCCGGGTCGTTGCCCCGGCCGGGCTTCGCCCTGGCGGCGTACAGCGTGCCCGACGAGAGGTCGCCCGCCTCGTCGGCGACGAACTTGAACAGCACCGTGCCGGTCCCGTCGTCGCTCATGTAGGCGGTCCGCCGGTCGGGCATCACCACCGAGTTCTCGTGGGAGAACCGGCCCATGGCGAACCGCTTGTCGGGCGTCGGGTCGTCGGACTTCGGTTCGGTTATCTCGACGATGTAGCCGTAGCGGTAGGGGTTGCCCCAGTAGCCGAGGTACTCGGCCATCCGGCCGTCGCCGTTGCCGTAGGTCTCCTGCTCGGGGTCGTACCAGACGTCGGCGGGCGGCTCGTACTCCTCGGAGGTCAGCGGCGTCCCCCACGGCGAGACGGTGCCGAAGCAGTTGGTCCAGGTCCCCTCGACCGGCCGGAAGTCGACGTTCATCGCGTCGGTGACCTGCCAGGCGGCGGCTCCCGGCCGACCCCGCCGCTCGACGCGGAGCCGGCTCACCAGGCCTGGCGAGCGCTCCCAGTTGGTGAACAGGTAGCCCGCCGAGGGGCCGTCGCGGACGAACCCGTTGAAGTCGGGCCACATCCCGTCGGTCATCGGTTCGCCCGCGGCCGAGTAGACCACGCCGAACTCGTCGCCGGAGTTGGGCACCTGGTCGCCGCCGTTCATCAGCGGCTGGTAGGTGCCGGCCGCGGTCCGGACCCGCTCGTGCTCGATCCGGGTGTCGGGCACCTGCACACTCTCGAAGTCCGAGGGGAGGTCGTCGATGCGGGCCCCGACGAGCGCGCCGACGGTGCCCTCGTCGTAGGGCAGCACGTTGTCCGGGTCGGGGTGCTGGACGTTGAAGAACAGTTCGCCGTCGGTGGTGAGGAACAGGCCGGTTATCTCGGCCCCGAGGACCGTCGTCGCCAGCCGATTCAGCGTGGGGCCGGTCTGGGCGCCGTCTCGTCCTCCCGGTCCGTCCCCGTCGCCGCCGTTTCGGTCGCCGTCGCCGTCCTCTCGTGCCGCGGCCGCGGTCGCGCTCGCCCGACTCCCCAGCGCCAGCGTCGTCAGGAGCGCCACCGCGTCGCGCCGGTCGTAGCCCTTGCGCATGGCTCGCACGGACCACCGAGAACGTAATCATCTTTCCTTAAGTATGCTGGTACCGACGTGGCACAACGAAGATGTGACTGCTGTCGTATGTCGAGGGTTCCCTCGACACGGCGCGGAGCGTGGTCAGCTCCGGTGGACGACCGCCACGTCGCACTCGAGGTCGTGGATGCGCTCGAACGTCGGCGGCGAGACGAACCGCGAGGCGGCCGACCGGTCGGTGCTCGCGCCCACGATGATCAGATCGTAGTACTCGTCGTTGGCCGCGAGGAACGACTCGATGGACGCCCGCGACACCCGGGTCTCGAACGACCCCTCGAACGTCTCGACCAGGTTCGCCAGCGTCGTCTCGGCCGACCGGCGCTCGTTCTCGCGGTCGATGCAGGTGCAGACGCTGATGGACCCGGCGAGGCCGGTGAGCCGCTGGGCGAAGTCGATCATGGCGTGGGCGGTGTCGCCGGGGCGTCGGATCGGGACCATCACCCGCTTCCAGCGCTCGCGCGACTCGCTGCCCGACCGGAACGCGATCGTGTCGACGTCGCTCCGGAACAGCCCCCGGACGAACCCCGACAGGCTGCCGCGCTCCTCCTCGTACGGCGTGACCACGAGGTCGCAGTTCGTCTCGCGGGCGGTCTTGAGCACCGTGCGGGCGGGGTCGTCTCCGTCGCCGACCACGACCACCTGGCAGGGGACGCCGACCCTGGTCTCGATGCGGTTGGCCTCGGTCTCCAGGCGCTGGGCCGACTCCTCGGCGACCTGGACCTCCTCGGTCTCGGCGCCCTCGGCCGCGGCCGCCGCCGAGTCGACGAGTTCGGTGTCGGCGTCGCGGGTCGGCACCTCCATGGTGCGCTCGGCCTCCTCGATGGCCGACTCGTCGACCACGTCGAGCAGGACGACCTTGCCGGCGTCGTGGGCCGCGGCGAGTCGCGCGCCGAACATGGCGGCGCTGCGGCTCTCCTCGTCGCGCATCGGGACGAGCACGTGATCGTCGCCCTTCGTCGACTGGTAGAGGAGCCGCGACCGGCGCTCGTAGAACTGCTCGCGCCAGACGTGGAACGCGCCGGCCACGATGGTGCTGGCGACGAACACCGACACGACGAACTGGAGGAAGAACTCGTCGAAGCCGACCGGGCTGCTGAACGCGGGCGCGATGAGCGCGAGCAGCGCGGTCGAGAACGCCGAGGGCTCCTCGAAGTCGAGCGCCCAGGTCACGCCGCCGGTGAGGAAGACTGCCAGCGCGGCCTCTAGCGGGGAGACGAGCAGCCCGCTCGCGCCCAGCGGGTCCCGCATCGACGTGTGGAGGCCGACCCAGATGGCGACGGTCCCGCAGAGCGCCCCGGCCGTGAGGCCGCCGACGAACTTGGTCGGCGAGGCGTACTTGCCCTCCGGCTCGGCGAACAGGGTGAACGTGCCCGACGCCAGCGGCGGGAACAGGACGAACGGCAGCGCCTCGAGCGAGTTGGCGACGGCGGTCACGGCCGCGATGAGCAGCGGGACCAGCAGCAGCACCGAGAGGTGGATGAGGTTGGCGGTGTGCTCGATCCACCGGCGGAACTCCCGCACCTCGCGCCGCTCGAACCGGCGCACGCGCCGGAGCGCGGCGTGATACCGCGAGCGCAGACCGTCCGACATTACGGTCACGTCGGCGGTCCCGCCTCAAGTATCTGTTCGCTCGCGATCGAGGGCGTTGGGCGCCGACGAGGAGGAGTCGAACCGTCTACGCCGCGATACCTGCGTGGCTACGCCGCGAGGTCGACCACGGCGTCGAGCGAGATGCGGATGGCGCGCTCGACGTTGTCCTTGGCCTTCTCGGGGAGTTCGTCGTCCTCGGTCTCGCCCTTCTGGGTCCCTTCGACGAGGTTGCCGTCGACGGTGCAGATGGCGCCGGCCCGCATGTCGCGGCGCCGGGTCAGCGAGAACACCGCGGCGGCCTCCATCTCGACCGAGAGGATGTTGGCCGCCTCCCAGTCCTCGACGTACTCGTCGGTCTCGGCGTAGAAGGCGTCGTCGCTCGCGATGGGACCGACGTGGACGTCCTCGTCGTTCGCTTCCGCGGAGTCGACCAGCGCGGACAGGACGCCGTAGTCGGGCACCGCGGGGTACTCGACCGACTCGTAGCGCTTGCTGGTCCCCTCGTTCTTGGCCGCGCCGGTGGCGACCACCATGTCGCCGATCTCGATGCCCTCCTGGAGCGCGCCGGTCGTCCCGACCCGGATGACGGTCTCGACGCCGACCTCGTGGAGTTCCTCGACCGCGATGGCCGCCGAGGGACAGCCGATGCCGGTCGAGCAGACGGTGAGGTCGGTCCCCTCGTAACTGGCGTTGACGACCTTGTACTCGCGGTTCTCCGCGACGACCGCCGAGTCGTCGCAGAGGTTCGCGATGCGGTCGACCCGGCCAGGGTCGCCGGGGATGAGCGCGATGTCGTTCACGTCGCCCTCCTCGACGAGGAGATGGGGTTGTTTCGCCATGGGCGTGGATTCTCCCGAGCGGGAGAAAAAGCGTGGGGATTCGGAACGGCAGGGTCAGAACTGCTCGTCGAGGAACGCCTCGACATCGCCGAACGTCGGGGCGGTCCGGGCGCCCTCCTCCGTCGCCGCGAGCGCGCCGCAGGCGTTGGCGAACTCCAGGGCGCGCTCGTAGTCGGCTCCTTCGGTCGGACCCCCGCCGTCCCGGAGCAGCACCGCGAGAAATCCCGCGGCGAAGGCGTCGCCAGCGCCCGTGGTGTCGACCGCCTCGGCGTCGAAGCCCGGGTGGTCGAAGGAGGCCCCGGGCGTGTCGACCCGGGCGCCGTCCTCGCCGTGCTTGATGACGACGACACGGCCGTGGAGCTCCGAGGAGGGGTGGTCGAGGTCCTTGTCGAGCAGCGCGCGGGCCTCGCGGTCGTTGAGGAAGACGACGTCGGCGTAGGCCAGCGCCTCGGCGAAGTCCCGCTCGGCGAGGCGCCGGCCGGGGTCGAAGCTCACGCCGACGCCGGCCTCGGTCGCGATCCGGGCCAGTTCCGCGGCGGTGTCCGGTCGCTGGCTGGTCAGGTGGAGGTGGTCGGCGGTCGCGACGTACTCGGGGTCGACGTCGTCGGGCCCCACGGCCTCGTTGGCGCCCTCGTTGCCCAGCACCATCACCTCGCCGCGCTCGTCGACGATGAGGTACTTCGTCGTCGTCTCGGCGTCGGGGACCTCCAGCAGGTGCGAGCAGTCGACGCCGGCGGCCTCGAGCCCCCGCCGGGCGAACTCCCCGGTCTCGTCGTCGCCGACGCTGCCGACCAGACCGGCGTCGAACCCCATCCCGGCCAGCGCGACCGAGACGTTGGCGGCGCTGCCCCCGCCGGACCGGATCTGGGAGTCGATGCGGGCCTCGCCGTCGGGCGTCGGGAGGGCGTCCACGCGGAGGGTCACGTCCCAGTTGACGTGGCCGGCGGCGACTACGTCGACCATGGCTGGCGACCGTGGCGGCGGTTTACGCGCGACATACCGCCACGGTACGCACCCGGCCGTCAAAACGCTGGCGGGGACGCGAGTTGGGAGCTTGAGTCAGCATAGGAAGTCTCGCGAGTTGGGTGGAAACAGCGTAGCACTAGCTACTGCCGTCACCTCTGAGTTTCCGCCCACCACCGCACGGCCCTCACGCCTCCCCAGCCTCCTCGCTCACTCCGTTCGCTCGTCCCTCGCGCGGCCTGGCGGACCACCGGAAGACTCACTGCGTTCGTCTTCCGAGCCCTGTCGCCCGAAAATCGGAGATTTTCGGGATCACGAAAGGCTTCGCCTTTCGAACGACTTCGCTTCGCTCAGCAGGACACGAGGGTCCGCCAGCGCGCGCCAGACGTAATTCAAAGTTCGGGCAAACCGGTAGATTGCGCGATAAATCACCCGGACTACCCCGCCACGACGAAGAGTATCAGATTGTGCGCGCCCGGGCCGAGGCCGACCGCGGCCACGGCCCCGAGCAGCAGGAACCCCTGCCGGGGGTCCTCCCGGACGAAGTCGGCGAACAGCACCACCACGACCTCGGCGATGACGAGCTTCACGAGCACGAACAGCCAGCCGACGCCGAGGGTCTCGGCGGTCGGCAGCGACGCCGCCAGGTCGAGCACCGCCCGCGAGATCGGGGTCCGCTCGCCGAACCCGAGCAGGTCGACGCCAACCGCGGTCGAGACCGCGTCGAGCGCGTGGCCGAACAGCGCCAGCGCGCCGACCGCACCGGTCGCGGCGGTCACGCCGGGGTAGGTCCGTCGGGTCGCGGCCCAGAGCGCCGCGGCCAGCACCGTCGCGACGACCAGGCCGACCAGCGGCCAGAACAGCCTGAGGCCGTCCGGCGCGCCGCGGGCGAGCGCGTAGCCGACCGCAGCGAGCGCAGCCAGCGTCCCGGCCGCGGCCAGCGGACGCTCCGGGGCCGCGCCCGAGCCCATCGCCGCGAGCCAGACGACGCCGGCGACGGCGAACGTCGAGAAGTAGACCGCGGGCGTGCCGAGCAGCGGCTCGACCGCCGCGGGGACCCAGCCGAGCACGAACAGCACGTGGAGGCTCGACCCGACGACCACCCACGGCGCGAGCGCCAGGACCGTCCGGTCGGAGACGGCCGGGTCGGTCCGGACCAGCGCCGCCCCGACCAGCCCTACCGCGGCGAGCAGGCCGACCAGGTACGGCAGCGGCGGGAGCGCGAACCCCTCTGGAAGCACCATGGCCGAGACAGCGGAGCGCGGGGCCGAAAGGCTTGCGGTACGCGTGACGGCGACTCCGGACGGAGTACGGGGAAATCGGGAGGGCCGAATCGGAACCCCGGAACACCGGAACACCGGGCTCGTGCCCGACAGAAGACATTTATCGGGACCGGCGGAACCGTCGGCCATGCGACGCCGCACCCTCCTCGCCCTGACCGGGTCCTCCATCGCGGGTCTCGCCGGCTGTCTCGGCGGCACGCGCTCCGACGGGACGGCCGGCACGACCGCCGACGCGACGATGGGAACGACCGGCGGTTCGGGCGGAACGACCGAGCGCTCCGGCGCGACCACGACCACCGCGAACGCCGACGTCTCGGTCGCGCTCGACGCCCTCCAGCCGGGACTGGTGTCGATGAACTCGCCCGACTCCATCGGGGTCCACCCGACGGACGGCCAGTACCTCCTGCTCGAGGTGGCCGCGGAGGGGCCCGCGCCGCCGGCGGCCGACGACTTCGCGTTCCGACTCGGGGAGACGACCCGCCCGCCGGTGACGGAACAGCAGTGGCGCATCTGGCGGTTCTACGGTGAGAAGGACTGGCGTTACGACGCCGACTCCGGCGAGGGACTGCTGCTGTTCGAGCTACCGGAGTCGGCCCACGACGGCGAATCGGCCGCAGCCGCGCTCGCGTGGCCCGGCGGCGAGTGGCGGCCCGACGAGGCGCTCCGACGGCGGCTGGCGACCCCGGAGCCGCCGCTCTCGGTCTCGGTCGAGATTCCGGAGGAGGTCCCCGTTACGGACCACCCCACCGTCAGCGTGAGCGTGACGAACGACGGCGACGTGCCGGGGCGGTTCGTCGCCGGACTGAACCGCTCGGGCCCGATGGTCGCCCACACGCCGGTGTCGCAGGTCTCGGTGCTGGTCCCCGCGGGCGAGACCGAGACCTGGGAGCTGGACGACGACTCCATCATGGGCGGCTACCAGGACGAGCGGGTCGGTGACGGCGACCCGGACATGACCTACTACCTCGTCTGGGGCGACGACAGGGCCGAGCGCGAGGTCCGGTACGTTCAGACGCCCGCTTCGACGACCGACACCGCGTAGCGGCTGGCCTCGCTCGGCACCTCAACGTCGACGTGGATGCGCTCCTCGACGCCCGCCGGGAGGTCGAACGCCGGCCCCCGGACCGACTCGACCTCGTCGCCGTGCTCGTCGTAGAACGCGGCGACGGGGACGACCTCGGCGTCGTCGCCGGTGTTGGCCACGGTCACGGACAGCGTCACCTCGCCGACCGGGAGCACCCCGTCGGCGGCCGGTTCGTCGGACTCGTCGACCGACGAGTCGACGACCGCGAAGTCCTCGGCGGTCTGCTCGCGGCTCTCCCGGTAGATGTGGATGCGGTTTCGCGCCGACTGGATCGCCCGCGACGCCTCGTCGTCGTCAAGCAGCTCCTCGACCCGGAGCAGTTCGTTGTCGATCTCGTCGACGACGCCCTCGCGGTCGGCCAGGTCGCGTTCGCCGAACGCGTCGAGCCGGTCGCGCACCGTCTCGAAGTCGTCGCGCACGTCCGCGTCGGCCGCCTCGCGGGCGCGCCGCAGGTCGTCTCGGATGTCGAGTATCGGTGGTATCGAAGCCACGGTCTCCCCCGTCCGACTTCCGGCCGCGACGGGGAAGTGTGCTCCGGCCGTCGCGTCGGCCCGTGCGCTGAGGGACGCAGCCGTCGCTCCGAGAACGATGGATGCCGCGAAAAACGACCGGCCGAACTCGGCTACCGGGTCTCGGCGTCGGCGGTCGGCGCGCGGCGATCGACGCCCCGGGACCGGTACGCGTTGTAGCCGGCGAGGACGGCGACCAGCGCGCCGCTTATCACGTCGCTCCAGAACGAGGCCGCGCCGGTCGTCTCGAAGACGAACGGCGCGACGACCATCCAGAGGCCGAGCAGCGCGACCAGCGACGCGGCGCCGGTGTTGATGCCCTCCGGGTCGTCGGCCCGGAACGCGTTGTAGCCGGCGATGAGGCCGACGGCGGCGCCGACCACGATGTCGTTCCAGAAGTCGGCCACGGGTATCGGTGCGAAGACGAACGCTCCGACCACGATCCAGCCGCCGAGCAGGGCCGTCGCCGCCGACACGTATCCCCCGATGTCGTCGTCGCTCCGTGCCGTTTCGCTCATGCCTGGACCCCCGTTCGAGGTTGGTACGGGAAGTCGATAAATCGAACGGGCGGGGCGAGCAAGCCGGGCGAATGATACCTTTTTTCGCGCTCGCCGCGCGACTCACGGGTATGACCGACGAACGCACGTCAGGGGAGCGACCCGCCGACGAGCAGCCGACCGACGACCCGCTCGCGTGGGACCTGCTCGACTCGGAAGTCGCCTACTCCTGTCCGGGCTTCGACGTCCGGCGCGAGCAGGTCCGACTGCCCGACGGCACCGAGACCGACTTCGACTACCTCGCCGAGCCCGAGAGCGTCGTGATCCTCCCGTTCACGCCCGACGGCGACGTGGTCGTCATCGAGGAGTGGCGCCAGCCCGTCCGGCGGGTCAACCGGAGCCTGCCGGTCGGCGGGACCGAGCCCGACGACGAGGACCTCGCCGCCGCGGCCCGCCGGGAACTCCGCGAGGAGACCGGCCACGAGGCCGACAGCGTCAAGCTGCTCACCAGCATCGAGCCCGCCAACGGCGTGGCGAACTCGGTCCTGCACTTCTTCGTCGCCCGCGGCTGCACCCCGACCGCCGAGCAGCAGCTCGACCACGACGAGTCCATCCGGGTCGACACCGCGACGTTCGAGGCGCTGCGCGACCACGTCGCGAGCCGGGAGATCCGCGACGGCCGGACGACGCTGGGCGTGCTCTACTACGAGGCGTTCGCCGACTGAACGTCGGCCCGTTCCTCGACTGAGCGTCGAAGCGCTCCCCGACCGACCGTCGAGGCGTTCGGACAGCGGAAAGGAACGTCGGCAGACCGGAATTATAGACGGCCAAACCGGTCGAAGGCGGGAATTAATGCGCGAAACCATAGCTCGTAAAACATTTAAGGCCAACCTGAGAAACGTCAGACGAGCAACTCCGCCACCGCGACTGCCCTCCACTTCCGGGAGCCGTCCGTGAGCGCGAGTTGCGGTAGAAACATGAAACTACGAACCCTAGCCCTCGTCGTGCTGGTCGTCGGTTCAGTGCCCGCCGCCACGGCGCTGACGCCGTCGGCCACCGACTCGACCGCCCTGACGGACTCGACAGTATCGGCAGCACAGGACGACGCGAACGAGACCACCGCGACCGACTCGGACGCGGGCTCGGACAGCAGTTCGGCGTCCGAGTCGTCCGATTCGGACTCGACGTCGACCGACTACACCAAGCTCTACGTCGAGAGCGACTACGACTATCCGGAGCTCAAGCCCGGCGAGTCGACGACGTTCAACGTCACGGTCGCCAACCGCGAGGACTCCGAGGTCGAGCTCGACCCGCACGTCTACGTGCCCCCGGTCGGCGAGAACCTCCTCGAGAAGTCGTGGGTCTCCATCGAGGGCGACTCGACGGTCGCCCCCGGCGGTGAGACCAAGTTCACCGTCACCGTCTCCGTTCCCGAGAGCGCCGAGATGGGCCACTACAGCGGCCAGGTCGCGTTCACCAACGAGACGGTGACGTACCCCGGCCGGCCCGCCCGTCCGGTCCACGCCGCGGGCGTCAACGTCCGCGTCTGGAAGCAGCCGACGGTCGACATCGTCTCCGGCACCTACCTGCGCGGGCAGGTCGAGGCCGGTGACACCACGACCAAGCAGATCGTCATCGAGAACAAGGGCGACCAGGCCGTCCCGCTCAGCCCGCAGTTCCAGTCCGAGCGCAACCGGTACGGCAGCAGCTCCTCGCAGGTCGACCCTGCGTGGGTCGACATCGACGCGCCGTCGAGGATCGGCGCCGGCGAGACCGCGACCGTGACCGTCACGTTCTCCCCGCCGGAGGACGCCGACAGTAACCGCTACCGCGGCGAGCTCGACCTCGGCCTGAAGGACCCCAACCGCGACGACGACAACAACTACTGGCAGCGCGTCAGCATGAACTTCGACGTCTGGAACCAGCCCGACGAGCCGTTCGAGACGTCGTTCGACGTGAGCGAGGACGCCCAGAACGTCACGCTCACGCTCTCCCCGCGGTCGGGCTACGGCACCAGCGGCGACTCCGACCCCGCGAACTTCGACGTGACGTTCGTCAAGCCCGACGGCACCACGGTCGACGCCGAGCGCGTCCGCGTGTCCGACAGCGGCTACGTCGACCTGAGCGAGTCGAACAACCCCAACACCCAGAAGCAGGGCGAGTACTCGTACCGCAGCGGCGGCCAGCAGTTCGTCTACCGCATCGACGACCCCGAGGCCGGCAGCTGGGACCTCCAGGTGATGCCCGAGGACGTCATCGGGTTCAGCTACGAGATTACGCGGAACGAGACCGCAGAGTAAGCGATTCGCTGACCGTTCTTTTTTATCGGCGTCGTGCCGTCGGCTGCAACGACGTGCAGTTGCTCGGACGAGCTTCGTCACCTACTGGCGAGAAAGAGCAGCGTTTTACCGCCGATTCACCGACCCACGGTCGACGGTCTCAGTCGCCCGTCTCGACCGCGAGCGAGTAGTCCGCGACGGCGCGGGCGTCCTCGCCGGTGCCGGGGTAGACGAGCTCGAACGACCACGTTCGGTCGGGCGAGAGGTCCGAGGTGTTCGCGCTCGCCCGGTCGAGCGATTCGCCGTCGGCGTCCTCGAACGTCGCGGTCACCGTCGCCTCCGGGACCGTCTCCTCGGAGACGTTGCGGACGGTCCCGGTCACCCGGGCCAGTTCGCTCTCGGACCCCTCGTTCGACCGGACGAGCTCGCCGCTCGCCAGTTCGAGCCGGGGCGCGGGGTCGGCGGTGGTGGTTCGGTCGGTCGTCTGCGATTCGGTCGGGGAGTCTGCGTCCGTCGGGTCGCCGCCGAGGCGACCGCCGCAGCCGGCGAGGGCGGTCGCGCCGACGACGCCGAGGAGGGCGCGGCGTCGCATGGTCTCACGTCGGACAGCCCACAGATAAACGTTCTGAGTGGCGACCGCGAACGGAACCCTTACCCGGCCCCTCGGGCAATAGCGCGCCAATGAGGGACCACTTCGAGGTACGCGACCACGACGGGCTGGGTCGCATCGGGGAGCTCTCGGTGCCCCGGGCCGGCGTCACCGTCGAGACGCCCGCGCTCCTGCCCGTCGTCAACCCCCACGTCCGGACCGTCGAGCCGTCGCGGCTCGCCGCGGAGTTCGGCGCCGAGATACTCATCACCAACTCCTACATCTTCTACGGGAGCGAGGACTACCGCGAGGCGGCGCTCGACCGGGGGCTCCACGACGTGCTCGGGTTCGACGGCGCCATCATGACCGACTCGGGGTCGTTCCAGCTCGCCGAGTACGGCGAGATCGACGTGACCACGCCCGAGATTCTCGAGTTCCAGCGCGACGTCGGGAGCGACATCGGGACGCCGGTCGACATCCCGACGCCGCCGGACGTCCCGCGCGAGCGGGCCGCGGAGGAGCTGGCGACCACGCAGGAGCGGCTCGAAGTCGCCGAAGGCGTCGACGTGGGCGAGATGCTGGTGAACGCGCCGGTCCAGGGGTCGACCTACCCCGACCTGCGGGAGGAGGCGGGCCGCCACGCCGAGGCCACCGACCTCGACGTGTTCCCGGTCGGCGCGGTGGTCCCGCTGATGAACGACTACCGGTACGCCGACATGGTCGACGTGGTGGCGGCGGCCAAGCGCGGGCTGGGCGCCGACGCGCCGGTCCACCTGTTCGGCGCGGGCCACCCCATGATGTTCGCCCTCGCGGTCGCGATGGGCTGCGACCTGTTCGACTCGGCGGCCTACGCGCTGTACGCCCGCGACGACCGCTACCTGACCGTCAGGGGCACCGAACAGCTCGACGACCTCGACTACTTCCCCTGCTCGTGTCCGGTCTGTACCGACCACGCGCCGGCGGAGCTCCGGACCCTCGGCGACCGCGAGCGCGAGGAGCTGCTGGCCGAGCACAACCTCCACGTCACCTTCCGGGAGATGCGGACGGTCAAGCAGGCCCTGCGGTCGGGGAACCTGCTCGAACTGGTCGAGACCCGAGCCCGGGCCCATCCCGCGATGCTCGACGGCTACCGCGCGCTGGGCGACCACGCCGCCCAGCTCGAGCGCGAGGACCGGACCTCGAAGGGAGCCTTCTTCTACCTCTCGGGCGAGAGCGCCCGTCGGCCCGAGGTCGTGCGCCACCACGACCGACTGGCCCGGCTGGATCCGTCGGGGTCGGTCCTCCTCACCGAGGGCGGGCCCAGCGACCGCTACGACGAGTCGTGGCGCGTGGTCGCGCCGTTCGGCCCGTTCCCCCGGGACCTCTCGGAGACCTACCCGCTGACCGCCGAGGTCCCCGAGCGCATGGACGCCGAGGGGTACCGGTCGGCCGCCGAGGGGGTCGCCCGGCTCGACGAGGCGAACCCCGACACCGAATTTACGCTGGCCCACCGCGGCTGGCCCGCGCACGCGCTCTCGCTGGTTCCCGAGCGCGTCGAGACGGTAGACATCAGCGAGTCGTAGAAGAAGTGCGCTCCCGTCAGCCCGACCGTATCTCCCGCCACAGCGCGACCGCGGCGAGGCCGACCATCCCGCCGAGCACGAAGCTGTCGACCGCGACCGCCGGCGGGTCGACCGCGGCGTGGAACGCCCACGCCGCGCCCGCGAAGCCGAAGATGACGAGGGCCCGACCGATGGCACCGACTGACCGGAACCACGCCCCGACCCGCCGGCCGTAGCTGCTCGCCGCGGCCGGTCCCACAGCCGTCCCCCACGCGACGGCCCCGACCGCGAGCCAGCCCCACGAGACCGTTCCGGCCTCGTAGAGGTCGTAGGCGGGCGAGACGGCGACCAGCGCGGCGAGCGCCAGCGACCACGCCAGCGACAGTCCGCGCGACCGCGACTCGCCGCGGTCGGTCGCGTCCGATTCCATTTGTCGAGCGATTTCACCTCTGTCGGATAATGACTTCGGTCCGACGGACGGCCGAGGCGGATTCGGACGGCCCGGACGGGACCCGCGATCTCCGCCGACGCCGCCGAGCGCTCGGCTACAACGCATATCCGTGTGTGCGTGGTACCGGGGTGCATGAGCACAATCGCGCAACTCGGCGTCCCGGCCGAGGCGTTCGCGCTCCGGGAGACTCTGCCCCGGGTCTCGGACGTGGCGGTCGAGGCCGAGCGCGTCGTCGCCCACGACGACGGCCGCGTGATGCCGTTCGTCTGGGCGTCGGGCGACGACCTCGGGGAGTTCGAGGACGCGCTCGCCGACGACCCCTCGGTCGAGAACGAGCAGCGGCTCACCGAGCTGGCCGACGGCCGGTTCTACCGGATGGAGTGGGTCGAGTCGGTCGAGGTCCTGCTCCACTCGATGACCGAGCACGGCGCCGCGGTGCTGAAGGCCCGCGGGAAGGGCGACAGGTGGCACCTCCGCATCCTGTTTCCCGACCGCGAGGCCGTCTCCCAGACGGAGGACTTCTCGCGGGACCGCGAGCTCGGCATCGACGTCGAGCAGATACACGAGCTCGACCGGCGCGACACGCAGGGGCAGTTCGGGCTGACGACCCAGCAGTACGAGGCGGTCACGACCGCGCTGGAGACCGGCTACTACAACGTGCCCCGGGGGACGTCGGCCCGCGACCTGGCCGACGACCTCGACATCTCCCACCAGGCGCTGTCCGAGCGGCTCCGGCGGGGCCACGGCAACCTCGTCGCGAACGCGCTGACCGTCCGGATGGAGCCCGGCGAGGGCGAGGACGAGCCCGAGCGGGTCGTCGAGTAGCCAGTCCGTCTCGCAAGATAGTTGCCCGTCGGCCCCCGACCCGGAGGTATGACCGACTACTTCGAGGTCCACGAGCGCGACGGACCGGCGCGGATCGCCGAGTTGCGCCTCGCAGACTCGGTGACGACGCCGGCCGTCGCCGACGGCCTGCTGGCCGACGCCGGCAGCCTCTGGACCGCCGACCGCGAGCTCCCGGAGGGGAGCGACGACGTGCTCACCATCCTGCCCCACCGCGGCTTCCCGAGCGGGACCGACGAGGAGGTGATGGAGTCGTTCGCGGTCGAGTACCCCGACGTCGACTACCCGAGCGCCGCCGTCGTCGCGCCCGAGACCGCCGACGACTACGGCGCCGACGCCTACGTCCTCTCGGGCGCGCAGGGGTTCGTCGGCCACGGCGCGGGCTTCAGGGACGCTATCATCGAGACCCGCGAGGCGATTCCGGGCGACAGCGCGCTCTACCTGCCGGGCGTCGCCACCCCCGCGAACGTCGCCACGCTGGTCTACGCCGGCGTCGACCTCGTCGACACCGACCGCGCGGTGGTTGCGGGGACGCAGGGCAAGTACCTGACGAGCGAGGGGACCCACTACCTGGAGGACCTCTCGGAACTGCCGTGCGCCTGTCCGGCGTGTCGGCAGCCCGTCTCGGAGTTCACCCGCGAGGACTGCGCCGACCACAACGTCAACGCGCTCCGCGCGGAGCTCGGCATCGTCCGCGAGCGCGTCCGGAGCGGTCGGCTGCGGGACTACATCGAGGGCCAGGCCCGCCACGACCAGTGGCTCACCGCCGCGTTCCGGGAGTTCGACCAGCAGTGGTCGTACCTCGAGCAGCGCACGCCCGTGCTCCGGGACGCCGAGCTCTCGGCCGCGACCGAGGACACCATCCGCCGGGTCGAGATCCAGCGGTTCGCCGAGCGCGTGACCACCCGGTACCGCAGCCGGTTCGACAACCCGCTGGTGCTGGTGCCCTGCTCGGCCACCAAGCCGTACAGCGAGTCCCAGAGCCACGGCCAGTTCCACGACGCCGTCCAGTTCCGGGGGCACACCGTCTCGATGACCTCGCCCATCGGCGTGGTGCCCCAGGAGCTCGAGCTCACCTACCCCGCCCAGCACTACGACTCGGTGGTGACCGGCCGGTGGTCCGAGGACGAGAAGCAGTTCGTCGCCGAGGTGCTCCGGCGCTACCTCGAGCGCAACGACTACCCGCGGGTCGTCGCCCACGTCCCGCCGGAGGGGTACCGCGACGTCTGCGAGCGCGTCGAGGTCGACCTCGGAATGGAGTTCGAGTACACCGTCGAGGACCACCCGACGACCACCGAGTCGCTCGGCAACCTGATGCGGACGCTCGACGGCGAACTCAAGTTCGGCAAGCGCGAGCGCCAGCACAACACCGTCAAGGCCATCGCCGACTACCAGTTCGGGGACGGTGCGGGCGACGCCCTCTTCGAGGACGTGCAGACCGAGGCGCGCTACCCCAAGCTCCGGGTGCACGACCGCGAGGGGGAGCAGCTCGCGGCGATGGTGCCACAGTACGGCGTGCTCTCGTTCACCCTCGCCGGCGCGCGCCGGTGGGTCGAGTCGGACGCCCCGACCAAGCGCGTCGAGATCGACAGCTTCGCGCCCCACGGGAGCGTGCTCGCGCCGGGCGTGGTCGACGCCGACGACGACATCCGGGTCGGCGACGAGGTGGTCATCGAGGGACCGAAGGCGTTCGCCGTGGGTCGCGCCGAGATGTCCGGCCCGGAGATGGCCGAGAGCACCCGCGGCATCGCGGCGTCGGTCCGGCACGTCGAGGAGAAGTAGACCGGGCGTGGGGCGTCCGTCGGCTCCGGTCGGGGACGGACCGGCACCGGCGCGACGTTCGATTCAGTTTTCACTCGGCAGTCAGTAAATGCTCGGACGTATCCGTCGCATACCCCGCCGTATCCGGTGAATAACCTTGGTCCCGGACGGCGTACCCACGGCCGACATGGGCACACCGCAACTGGAGTTCGAGAGCGACGTCACCGACCGCGTCTACCGGTACGTCGAGCGCCACGGGTCGGCGACCCGCGAGGAGGTCCGCGACGCGGTCAGGGTCGAGGAGACCGTCGGCGCCAAGCCCCCGCGGTCGGGCACCGAGCCCGAGGGCCGGCTCTCGGTCCCGGAGTTCGGCGAGCACGTCGAGGAGCTGCTCGCCGACGGCCTGCTGACCGAGCGCGACGGCCGGCTCTGCGTCTCGCCCGACGCCGAGGAGCGGACCCACGGGGCCGAGGAGTTCGAGTACGTCACGCGACCGGCCCGCGAGGACGACCGCGAGGCGGTCGCCGGCCTCATCCGCGAGACCGCCGACGAGGGCGCCATCGTCGTCGACGAGCGCGTCGCCGACGTCGTCGGACGAACTCCGACGGGCAATCGGACGCAGTCCGATGACGCCATCGAGGGGGACGGCGCGCTCGTCCGGCTCAACGACCGCGAGTCCCGGATGTTCTTCGTGGCCGAGCTCCGGCGCGAGAACGACGGGGGCGCGAGCGAGGACGGGCGCGCCGACCGCGAGATAATCGGGTGGGTCCACCTCCAGGGGTTCGAGCTGCCGGCCCGGAGCCACACCGCGGAGCTGACCGTGGGCGTCGCCCCCGAGAACCGCGAACGGGGGGTCGGCGGGACGCTGCTCGAGCGCGGCATCGAGTGGGCCGAGGAGGAAGAGTGCATCAAGGTCTACCAGAGCCTGCCCGCGACCAACGAGGACGCGCTCGAGCTCCTCGACGAGCACGGCTGGGAGCGCGAGGCGACCCGGGCCGACCACTACGAGATCGACGGCGACCTCGTCGACGAGGTCCAGCTGACGACGCGGCTCGACGAGTAGCGACCGGGCCGGCTCGCGGGCGGAAAGCCCCGAGCGACCGTCACCGCTCGGCGAACACGCCGACGACCAGCCCGGCGAACAGCGCGGCGCCGGCGAGCGCGCTCGCTCGCCCGACCAGGACGACCGCCTCCGCCCCGGCCAGGGCGCCGCCGAGTTCCGCGACGAGGCCGGCGCCGACCAGCGCGATCGAGGCCAACGCAGTCCGGTCGGAGGCCCCGGGGAACGTCCCGACCGTCGGCGGGTAGAACTGGTAGGTCGCGCCGACGATGGTGAGGCCCAGGAACCCGAGGACGTTGAGCCGGAAGTGAGTCTCGATCAGCTCGAACCCCCTTCCGGCGAACGCGAAGTGAAGCCCGACGGCCACGCCGAGCGCGCCGGCCGCGACCCCCGTCAGGACCGCGTAGAACCCGACCCGGCGGCGCTCCGACCGGACGAACAGGACGGCGTAGGCCGCCCCGAATCCCAGGACGGCGAGGGCCTCGAGCGCCGCGCCGGCGCGGAACCACGTCCCGCCGTAGAGGTCGCCCGCGAGCAGCGCCGGGCCGACCGCGCCCGCGGGCAGGACGACCCCGACCAGCGCCCGGGGCGGCGATGCGACGAGAAACCGGGGAAACAGCCGGAACCCCACCGCGAAGACGAGGAGCGCGGCCGCGCCCGCGGCCAGCAGGTGGGCCGTCCGCGCGAACCCGAGCGAGGCGAACCCGGGGAGGCCGAGGGAGGGCGCCGCCGTGGCGTAGGCGCCGGCGAGCAGGTACGCCAGCACGACCGGCACGAAGGCGTTGGCGGCCCGGTCGACCGGCCGGCGCTCCGCGTTGGCGTCGCTCGTCCCGGTCTCCCGACCGGTGGGGTCGTCCCGGACGGTCCAGGCCAGCGCCGCGACGAAGACGGCGGCGCCGGCGGCCCAGAGGACCGCGCCGACCCCGGCGGCGAGGTCGGGGACCCCGGCAAGCGGCCCGGCCGCGAGCCCGAGCGCGCCGACCGTCGTGAGGGGGAACTGGACCGCCGGCGCGCGCGGGACAGCGAGCGACCGGTCGAAGTACGACGGCACCAGCGAGTAGGCCTTCCCGAAGACGGCGTGGAGCACGAACCCGTGGACCGCCAGCGCGACCCGGGTCTGGCGGGGGACCGCCGCGGCGCTCGTCGTCCCGGAGACGGTCGCGGCCAGCGCCGCTATCTGCCAGGCGACCAGGAAGAGCGCGCTCGCGGCGACGAACCGCCGCGCCCACCGGGTCACTGCGCCCGCGCCCATCTCAGCAGCAGAAGATGAACGGGTACATCAGCGAGACCCGGTCGCCGTCGCGGAGTTCCGTGTCGAGACCGTCTAAGTGCTCGTTGAACTGGCCGTCGACCGCGACCCGGGCGTACGTCCGGGTCTGTTCGCCCTCCGGGTTCTTGGCCCATTTGCCCGGGAGTTCCTCGGGCGGTTCGGCCCACCCGCGGGTAGTCGCCTCGTCCTCGGTCTCGGCGATGAGCAGGTCGGCCACGTCGTACTCGGCGAAGAACGCGTCGAGGAACGCCCGGAGCGTGGTCCCCTCGAAGGTGAACTCCTGGGTCGGCTCCCCGACCGCGGTCCGGACGTGACCGGTGCACCTGACCTCGACCGTGGTCTCGGACTGGCGACCGCTCGGCTCGGCGCCTCTCGCAGTGGTGTCCATATCCGTCGGTACGGCGTCCGCCGCCGAAAGAGGTGTTCCGAACATGTTCGGCAAGTTCCGGTCGAGCGAGTGATGCGGTCGGTCCGGGTCGCGGGAGACCGCGACCGTAGGTATTTGGGCCGCGACGGCAAAGGCCCGGGCATGGACGAGATCTCACTGACGGTGCCCGACCCCATCGCGGAATCGCTGCCGGCCGACGGCGACGACGCCGCCCGCGACATGGAGCGGGCGGTCCAGGGCTGGGAGCGCCGGCTCAACCGCGCGTTCGAGGAGGCCGAGAGCGACGACGCCGCCGCGGGCGCGGTGGTCGACGCCCTCGAGCGCTTCGAGGACCGGTGGGAGCAGTACGACGACTTCGTGGCCGAACTCCGCGCCTGGGGCCAGTCGCCCATCTACGCGATGGCGTGGCGCGACCTGATGGGTGCGCTGATGGGCCAACTGTACGACCACGAGGACCTCGGCGAGCGCATCGACCGCGAGCGCCACGCCCGCATCGTGAGCGACGGCATCCGTCCGGGCCGGTAGGACGAGAGCGGCGGTATCTCCCCGAATCCAGATGAGCGACGACAGGTCCGACGCGCTCGACCGGGTTCGCCGGGCGAAGGCCGGCCAGCGCAGCGACCGGTGGCTCGACGGCGGCGCGGTCGCGGCGGGCGTCGTCGCCGCGCTCGGCCCGCAGGCGATTCCCGCGTTCGGGGTCGCGATCAGCGTCCCCGACTCGGTGGCGGCCGCGCTCGCGGCGGCGACCCTGCTGACCGTCCCGCTCGGCGCGTACGTCGCGGGCTACCTCGGCGGGCCGGGCGGTCGCCGGGGCGCGCGCCACGGCGGCGTCGCGATCGCCGCCGCCGCGGTCCTCGGAGCGGCCGCGAGCGTCTGGCTCGCCGGCGGCGACGTGGCGGGCTACCTCGCCGGCGCGTCGTTCCCGGTCGTCGCGGCGTCGGCGGTCGCGGTCGGGTCGCTCGTCGGCGCCCTCGCGGGCGCGATCGGCGGGCGTCGCCGCGGCCCCGACGCACGATAATTTATGCTCCGGGCGTCCCTAGGTGGTGGCGTGACGCTCGAACTTCGCTTCTTCGCCAACTTCCGGGAGGCGGTCGGCCAGAAGACCCTCGAACGCGACTACCCCGACGGGACCACGGTCGGCGAGGTGCTGACCGACCTCCGCGAGGAGTACGACCTCGACGTCCTCGAGGACGGCGACATCCGGCCCCAGCTGTCGGTGATGAAGAACGGCAAGGACGTGGTCCACATCGACGGCCGGGACACTCCCCTCGACGACGGCGACACGCTCAGCGTCTTCCCGCCGGTCGCGGGCGGCGCGGGCGACCAGGCGACGGGGACGGTAGAGACGAATCGATGACCCGGGTCGAGAAGTCCTACCGGGGCATCTCCGAGCGTCTGGCCCGCCGGTACCTCTCGAACCTCGGCGGCGAGATCGCGGACGGCGACGAGGAGGGCGACGCCGACGTGGTCGCCGACGACTGGCGGGCCAGCGTCTCCTCCGAGAAGGTGAGCGTCGGCCCCTCGGTCACGCTGACCGAGGTCACGGTGGCCTTCGAGGGCGAGGAGGCGACGCTGGACTCGCTGGTCGAACAGTTCTCCCAGAAGGCGATGCGGGCCGGCGGATGAGCCCGGTCCGACCGACGACGCGGCGGCGGACGACCGCGCGTCCCCCGACTCCCTCACCAGGATGACCGAGAACAACCCCATCGAGGGCCAGGTGCTGGTCCTGACCGCGGCCAAGGCGAGCGTGGCCGGCGAGCGCGTCCCGGACCTGGTGGCCGAGGGGCGCCGGGCCGCGGAGGTCCGGGCCGACGACCTCCGGCGGCGCTACGAGTGCGTCCACGAGGACGACGTCCGGACCGTGCTGCTCGCGCCCGAGGGGTTCTGGGCCGAGGTGGGTGACGACCTCGGCTGGTCGGAGCGCGAGCGCGAGGCGGTGGCCCGCGCGAACGCCGAGCAACTGCTCCGGGTCGGCCGGCGCGAGGACCGCCGCGAGGAGTTCGAGTCCGCGCTCGAACTGCGCGATGCGGTCGTCGTCGGGAGCGACCGCGAGAGAGAAGAGCAGAGTCGGTGACAGAACTGGAACGACCGAAGTCAGTCGCTGACCGCGGTCCCGGCGTCGGTCGCCGAGACCTCCGCCTCCTCCATCGCCGTGAACCCGCGTTCGAGGTCCGCGACGAGGTCCTTCGGATGTTCGATGCCCACCGAGACCCGGAGCAGCCCGTCGGTGATGCCGAGTTCTGCCCGCTCCTCGGCCGGCAGCGGTGAGTGGGTCATGCTCGCGGGGTGTTCGATCAGGCTCTCGACGCCGCCGAGGCTGACCGCGAGCGTGAACTCCTCCAGCGCGGCGACGAACCGCTCGACCGCGGCGAGGCCGCCGTCGAGTTCGAAGGAGAGGACGCCGCCGTGGCCGTCCATCTGCTCGTTCGCGAGGTCGTGCTGGGGATGGGCCTCGAGGCCGGGGTAGTGGACCGCCGAGACCCGCTCGTGGGCCGCCAGGTACGCGGCGACCTCCGCGGCGTTCGTCTCGTGCTGGCGCATCCGCAGCGGCAGGGTCTTCAGCCCCCGGAGCACCATGTAGGCGTCGAACGGCGCCATCACGTTGCCCATCCCGACCTGCTGGAGGAAGCCGATCTCCCGCGCGAACTCGTCGTCCGAGGTGACCGCGACGCCGCCGAGCGAGTCGCTGTGGCCGTTGATGTACTTCGTGGTGCTGTGGACCACCGCGTCGGCGCCGAGTTCGAGCGGGCGCTGGAAGTACGGGCCCATGAAGGTGTTGTCGACGCCGAGCAGCGCGCCGTGCTCGTCGGCGATCTCGGCCATCGCCTCAACGTCGCAGAGCTTGAGCAGCGGGTTCGTCGGCGTCTCCATCCAGAGCAGCGCGGTGTCGTCGGTGGTGGCGTCCCGGACCGCCTCGGGGTCGGTCGCGTCCACGAACTCCACAGCGACGTTCAGTTTGTCGCGGAACAGCTCCTTCAGCATCGTGTTGGTGCCGCCGTAGAGGTCCTCGAAGGCGACGATTCGGTCGCCGGGTTCGACCGCGGCCGTGATGGTCGAGACCACGGCGCTGGTCCCCGAGGCGAACGCCATCGCGTGGTCGCCGCCCTCCAGTGCCGCGACGCGCTTCTCGACGGCGTGGCGGGTCGGGTTCGAGAGCCGGGTGTAGAGGAACTCGTCGGCGTCGGGATCGAGGTCCTCCAGCGCGGTGTCCATGTCGATGCCGTCGACCGCGTAGGTCGAGGCCAGGTGGATCGGCGACGTGACGTCGCCCACCCCGTTGTCGAGGTCGGGTTCCTCGCCGTGGGTCACCGCGAGGGTCTCGAAGCGCCTGCCGCCGGGACCGGTCGAGTCGTCGGAGGACATACGTAACCACCTGAAATCCGGTAGTCTCCCACATCATTCCTTCGACTGTCTAATGCGTCGAAAGAATATCTCCTCGCGAAAGATTACCGGACAGAATACCGGCAGAAGTTGCCAGCCGGTCGGCGGAAATTTCATCGCGGCGAGCCGCCGGACGGAACTCGCGCGCGGCCCCGGCCGACGATTGGGCGGGCGAGCCCGGACCGGCTCAGTACGCCTTGGCGTAGACGTTCTCGGTCCTGGTCGTCCCGTCGAGTTGGGTCTCGGCCTCGCCGGCCTTCTCGAAGCCGCGGTCCTCGTAGAAGGCGTTGCCCATCTCGTTGTCGGCCAGCACCATCGCCCGGATGCGCTCGGCGCCCATCGCGGTCAGACGGTCCTCCACCGCCTCGAGCAGAGTCGACCCGATACCCTCGCCCCACCGGTCCGGGCTGACCGACAGCCTGAGGACGTCGCCCTCGGTTCCGGAAGACTCGGTTCGCTCGCCTTCCGACGTTCGCGTCGCTTCGCTCCGCTCGCCCCCTTCCGTCGCGCCGTGCGCGAACCCGACGACCGCGCCGTCCTCGTCCGCTGCGACGAGACACACCTGCTCGTCGTCGCCGATGAACCGGTTCATCGTCTCCTCGGCGTACCACTCGGAGACGGCGTCGTCGATGACCGATTCGGGTACGACGTCCGCGTACGCTTCCGACCACGACTCGCGGGCGACCGACCGGATGGCCGGGACGTCGTCGTCGGTGGCGTCTCGAATGTCCATGAGTCACGTTAGCACGAGAAGCCGTTAGCCGTAGCGGTCGGATTCGTCGGCGGTCGTGGCAGAAGGTGGAGAGTTGCGGAGCTCGAAACGGCTAGCGGCCGCCGAGGGCCGCGCGCGACCGCGGAGGAACCCCCGGGCGACGGAATCACTTATGACGGTTCGGCAACGAGTCGGAGCGATGAACGACACCCTGGAGTTCGCCGCCCTCCTCCTGTTCGCCGCCGCGCCGCTCGCCGCGGTTCTCACCGGGTACGCGGTCTTCCGCGCCCACCGCCGGGCGGGCGGTGCCCGGCCGGTCCGGCGGGGCGTCGGCGTCGCCGTCGGACTGCTGGTCGCCGCGCCCGCCGCCTTCCTGCTCGTCGGGCGACTGCTGGTCGGCGGGGGACTCGCGGGCGGGCCACTCGCCGGCGGGCCGGCGGCCGGGCTCGTCGCGCTCGGTCCGCTCGCGCTGCTCGGCGTCGGAGTGTATCTCCTCGCCGGCGGTCGCCGGCCGGCGCTGTCCGAGCGAGCGCGAAAGAAACGGTGATTCGGAATCGACTGCGAGTGCGGTTCAGTCGTCGCCGGAGGCGGCCGCGCCGCCGGAGCTCACGCCGGTTCCGGGGCCGGCGTCGATGCCGAGCTCCTCGAGCTTCTCGTCGGGGACGACGCCGTCCTCCCAGCCGCGGACCTCGTAGTACTCCTCCTTGAGCTGGTCGAGCTCGACGAGCTGGCCCTCCGAGCCGCCCTGGCCCGGGATGGCCTTCTCGTCGCCCTCGACGAACCGGGCGGGCAGGTCGTCGTCGCTGCCGTCGAAGCCAGCGAGGTTGTTGTAGTAGCGCTCGAGGTTGTAGATGCGCTCGCCGGCCTCGAGCAGCTCGTCCTCCGAGAGGTCGAGCCCGGTCATGCCGTTGTACTGCATGATGTACTCCTCGATGCCCTCCGCGAAGGCGTTGAACTTGCAGATGTCGAACGAGTCGCTGATGGCGTGGAGGTCCTGGAACGTCGCACAGAGCTCGCCCTTCCCCTCGGGCTCCTGGGGGTCGACCTTCTCCGGAATGCCCAGAATCTCGGCCGCCGGGGTGTACCCCCGGAGGTGGCAGGCGCCGCGGTTCGAGGTGGCGTAGCCGATGGCCATCCCCTTCATCGAGCGGGGGTCGTAGGCGGCCATGGTCTGGCCCTTCACGTCGAGGGACATGTCGGCGTCGCCCAGCTCCTCGGCGGCCCGCATCGAGCCCTCGGCCAGCAGGTCGGCCAGGTCGTCCTCGCGGTTGGCGACCCGCTCGATCATCTCGATCATGGTGTCGGCGTCGCCCCAGTCGAGCCCCTCGTCGAGGCGGCCCTCCTCGGAGGCCTCCATCGCCATGGCCATCGTGTTGCCCATGTCGATGGTGTCGACGCCCATGTCGTTGCACCGGTCGATCATCATCGCGATCTTGTCCCGGTCGTCGTTCATCGAGTTCGGGCCGAGCGCCCACGCCGACTCGTACTCGTAGGACTCCATCCGGATGTTGTGGTCCTCGCCCTTGTGGCGGACGTTGACCTCGACCTCCTTCTTGCACGCGACCGGGCAGGAGTGGCAGGTCGGCTCGTCGACCAGAATGTTCTCACGGACGTTCTCGCCGGAGACGTTCTCGGCGTCGATGTTGGGCTCGCTGGGGTCCTCCTCGGCCTCGCTGTGGGTTGAGGTGTTCCTCGCGTTCCGGGTCGGCAGGCCGTCCATCTCCTCGGTGAGGTTCATCAGGACGTTCGTGCCGTACATCGAGAGGCCGCCCTCGTTCGGGGCGGTGACGTCCGACTCCTGGATGACCTGCATCGCCTGCTTGTGGCCCTCCTGGAACGTCTCCTGGTCGGCGGGCTTGGGCATCTTGGTCGAGGACTTCACGACGACGGCCTTGAGGTTCTTCGAGCCCATGACGGCGCCGGTGCCGCCCCGGCCCGACGCCCGGTCGTCCTCGTTCATGATGCAGGCGTACCGCACCTGGTTCTCCCCGCCCGGCCCGATGGCCATCACCGAGAGGTTCTTCCCCACCTCACCGTCGACCTCGTCGCCGAGCTCCTCGATGGTGTCGTGGACGCCCCATCCCCACACGTGGGAGGCGTCGCGGAGTTCGACCTCGCCGTCCTCCACGACGGCGTAGACGGGCTCCTCGGCCTTCCCCTCGAAGAGGAGGCCGTCGAAGCCTGCCCACTTGAGTCGCGCCCCCGACCACCCGCCGTGGTGGGAGTCGGTGACGGTGTCGGTGAGCGGCGACTTGGTGCAGACCGCGATCCGGCCGCTCATTACGGTCTGGGTCCCCGTCAGCGGCCCGTTCATGAACGCCAGCAGGTTGTCCGGGCCGAGCGGGTCGACGTCCGGTCCGTTGTCGAACACGTACTTCACGCCGAGGCCGCGCGCGCCGATGTACTTCTTGGCGTCCTCGTCGTCGATGCTCTCGTAGTCTACCTTGTCGTCACCGAGGTCGATCCGGGCGACGTGGTCTTGAAATCCGCCGAGGTCAGTCATAGTAACGGTCTATCATTGTATTAGGCCGGTATCCTGTTAGTCGTTGTCGTGAGCGCGTAACCGGGACCGGTTACGTCGACAGGCTTCCCGGCGGCTCGCGCGGGGCGGGCCCGGCCGCCGCCGACCGTCGGCTTTTACACCCCCGGGCGAGAATCTCGACGGGATGGTCCTCGCCGACGTCCGACCGCCGCGCTGGCTGCGCTGGGCGACCGTCGTCCTGATCGCGGGCGGCATCCTCTACGCCTCGGTGCTCGACTCGCCGTCGTCGGGGCTGCCCGCGCTCGGCCCGCTCGGCCTCGTCGAGATCGACAAGTGGCTCCACGCGCTGGCGTACGCCGCGCTCGCCGGGTCGCTCGCGGTCGCCCTCGCGCCCGGCCGGAGCCCCGCGGTCGTGGCCGGCGTCGCGGCCCTGCTCGCGGTCGGCTACGGCGTCGGCGTGGAGTTCGTGCAGGCCCCGCTGGCCGCGCGCCACTTCTCGGTCGCGGACATGGTCGCCGACGCTGTGGGAGCGGGTATTGCGGTTCTGGGCTACCGCGTGCTGGTAGGGCTGATGGGCGGGTCTCGAACGGAGTCGCGACCCGAGTCGGACGTGTGATACGGTCTCAGTAGGTCACGGCGCGCGGGACACTGACTTCTGGGTTTTCTGGTGCGCGTGAGCAACGCGCGCGAGGGACGACTGAGCGACCGAAGGGAGCGAAGGAGGAGGCTGGGGAGGACGAGGGTCGGTCTAATAGCGGTGCGGAAATTCACAGGTGACGGCAGTAGCTAGCGCATTCTCGGCCTGGAAAAACAGCGTGACGCTAGCTACTCCCGTCACCTATGTACAGCACAGCCCCGCAACCGCCCTGCGACAGCCACACACCTCCCCAGCCTCCTGCGTTGCTCGGCCAAAGGCCTGCGCTACTCGTCCCTCGCGCATAACGGCGCGACCACGAGGGTCGCGCCAGCACGCGCCTGAGCACAGATTTAGCTCTGCGTACGGTGACAGTCATCACCGCTTAACGGGGAACACCCAGCATATCGGACCCGAAGCCGATTTACGCGCCGGGCCGCTACCCGCCGGTAATGAGCAAGCCGACGCCCGAGGTCTACGAGCAGGGCCGGGGCATGGACGCCCACAACAAGGTGATGCGGGACATCCGGGCCCAGAAAGACAAGACGTACGACCCCCACGAGCCCACCCGGGTCTGGATCGACGAGGACCGGACGCCCGGCGGGGTCTACCAGAGCCTCACCATCATCCTCAACACCGGCGGCTGTCGGTGGGCCCGGGCCGGCGGCTGCACCATGTGCGGCTACGTCGCCGAGTCGGTCGAGGGCGGGTCGGTCGCCCACGACGCGCTGATGGACCAGATCGAGGTCTGCCTCGACCACGAGCGCGAACAGATAGAGGCCGGCGAGGCCGACGGGGAGTCGGGCCTGATCAAGATCTACACCTCCGGGTCGTTCCTCGACGAGCGCGAGGTCGGCGCCGAGACCCGGCGGGCCATCGCCGAGACGTTCGGCGACCGCGAGCGCATCGTGGTCGAGAGCCTGCCCGACTTCGTCGACCGCGAGAAGCTCGAAGACTTCACCGAGCAGGGCCTCGACACCGACGTCGCCATCGGCCTCGAGACCGCGACCGACCGGGTGCGCCACGACTGCGTGAACAAGTACTTCGACTTCGAGGACTTCGTCGCGGCCAGCGAGCAGGCCGACGAGGCGGGCGCCGGCGTGAAGGCCTACCTCCTGATGAAGCCGCCGTTCCTCAGCGAGTCCGAGGCCGTCGAGGACATGAAGTCCTCGGTCCGGCGGTGCGCCGAGTACGCCCACACCGTCTCGATGAACCCGACCAACGTCCAGCGCTACACCATGGTCGACGAGCTCTACTTCCGGGACGGCTACCGCCCGCCGTGGCTCTGGTCGGTCGCCGAGGTGCTCGAGGACACCGCGGACGCCGACGCCATCGTGGTCTCGGACCCCGTGGGCCACGGCAGCGACCGCGGCCCGCACAACTGTGGGGAGTGCGACGACCGGGTCCAGACCGCCATCAAGGACTTCGACCTCCGGCAGGATCCCTCGGTGTTCTCGGAGGTGTCCTGCGAGTGCGAGGCGACCTGGGAAGCGGTCGTCGAGCGCGAGACGAGCTTCAGCCTGCCGCTGGCGCGGTAGGTCGGGGGCGTTAATTCTCTCGCGATTGCTCGGCTTTTCATCGTCGGCGCGTCTTCCATCGTCGGCGCGTGCGAGTAACGCGCGCGAGGGACGACTGAGCGACCGAAGGGAGCGAAGGAGGAGGCTGGGGAGGACGAGGGTCGGTCCAGTTGCGGTGGGGAAATTCAGAGGTGACGGCAGTAGCTAGCTTCTCTCGTTCTTCCGCCATCGGAACCGCCCGTATTGATTTACCCAGTTCCGACAATACACCGCTTACAGTCCGCCGCACGCCATCGACGTCGAGATCGACCGGCTCTCGATGCCGTCCTCCCGGATCGCCACGTCGGTCGCCGAGTTGTTGCAGTCGAACCGTGATTTCGGAACGTCGACCGTCTTCGACCGCTCACCGACGCGGACCGTAACCGCGTAGTGTCGCGGGTCCCGCAGGTCGACGATGAGATTCGTGTCGGCGTCGAGGGCGTACTCCCCGCGGAACCACGGCTCGGCGTCGCCTTCACCGGCGATTTCGAGCGCGACGTCGCGGCTCCGGTCGGTCACGTTCCAGGCTGTGACCGGGTGGTTGTTCCCACCGCGGCCGACAGCGAGCGTCGTGAGCGTCGACTCCGCCGAGAGTGTAGGCATGGCCGACGGCGCGCTACTGTCGGGACGCAGACCCGGCACCTCCCTGACGTCGGGCGGTCCGTCGTCGACCGACAGCGACGACGTACACCCGGCGAGCGACCCGACCAGCGCCGACCCGCCGAGCGCGAGCAGGCGCCGTCTGGCGGGCCGCGCCGCGTCGTGACAGTCGTCCGGTCGCATCGCTACCCTCCTCCCGAGGCATCCGAAGTGCTCTCAGTCCCGGGCGTCGTCGTGCAGGCCATGTCGGTCGTGACCGTCCCGGTCTCGACGTCGTCCGGTTTCACGATAACGTCGGTCCCCGTGGCGTTGCACCGGAAGCGGTCCTGCCCGACCTCGACCGTCCCCTCGCGGTCGCCCGTCTCGACCGACAGTTCGTAGGCGCCGCGGTCGCGGAAGACGACCGCGAGGGGCGCGTCCGCCGGGAACTCGGCAGTCGTCCGCCGGAGTTCCGTGCCGCCGGTCGACACCGTCACCGTCATCGTCGCCGACTCGCCGGTGAGGTTCCAGACCCAGACGTGGGGCGTCTGGTAGAGGCTGCCCGGCGAGTCCGGTCGCTCGCCGACGACGAAGGCGCGGAAGGGTTCGTACGTGTCCGAGTCGATGGTCGGCGAGCGCGGGACGCCCCGGTCGGCGACCCCGGCGGGGTCGACCTCGCGGACCTCGGGCGGGCTCTCCGCGGTCGTCTCCGTTTGGGCGGTCGTACTGCCGGTTACGCCGGTCGTTCCGCCCGGCGAGCCGCCGCCGGCACCGAGACAGCCAGCGAGGCCGAGCGACACGCCTGCTCCGCAAACCCGGAGGAGTCGGCGTCTGGAGGGCACGCCCGAGCAGAGAACCCCGGCTGCCAAGTGCTTTCTGTCGCGCCCCGGACCGTCAGCGACCGCCGAGCTGTTGGACCGTCGACACGGTAAGCGGCCGCGGACGGCGTTCAATGCGGCGTTCGCGCGGCTAAGGCCGACCTACGGCCGCGCTACTCACCGGATAACAAAGTCCGCACCGACCCACTGGTTCGACCGGGGGTGGCACATCGAGGGCGGCGCCCGGCGACCCGGGGAGTTCGCCGGACGCCGCCGACCCGGTGTGTCGGGCACAATGTCCGAGGGTTGGGGCGACTACGAAACGATCTTCTGTTCGAACGGCTGGATCGAGATCCGGAACAGCGACGAGACCGACGACCAGTGGATCGCCAGCGACACGCCCGTCTCGATAGAGCGATGACGGTGACCGCAGGACCGCTCACGCCGTGGTCGGTGGTGGCGGTCGTCGGCTGGCTGGTCTGCGTCGTGGTCGTCTGGGTGCTGTTCTACGCCTACGGTCGGAGCCAGAAGCGGGGTTCGCGGTACTGACCGAGTACCACGGTGCCGTGCGACGGTAGTGTCCGAACGGATTTCCGCGCCGAGCCGTCAGGCCTCGAAGCCCCGCAGGATACCCTGGCCGTCGGTCCCGCCGACGTCGGGCAGCGAGATGCGCTCGGGGTGGGGCATCAGCACCGCCACGTTCTCGGCCTCGCCGGCGACGCCCGCGACGTTGTCTTTCGAGCCGTTGGGGTTGGCCTCGTCGGTGACGTTGCCGTCCGCGTCGCAGTACCGGAAGAGCACGCGGTCCGCGTCCGTCAGTTCCGCGAGGCGATCGTCGGCGATCTCGAAGCGGCCCTCGCCGTGGGCGATCGGGAGTTCGACGACCTCGCCCTCGTCGTAGGACGCCGTCCACGGCGTGTCGGCGTTCTCGACTCTGACGTGGACGCGCTCGCACTGGAACCGGGCGGAGGCGTTGGTGGTGAACGCGCCGGGAGTCAGCCGCGACTCCGAGCCGATCTGGGCGCCGTTGCAGACCCCGAGGACCGGCGTGCCCGCCGCGGCGGCCTCCCGGACCTCGGCCAGTACGGGGCTGTTGGCCGCGATGGCGCCGGCCCGGAGGTAGTCGCCGTAGGAGAACCCGCCGGGCAGCATCACGCCGGTGGTGTCGTCGGGCAGGCCGTCCTCGTGCCAGACGAGTTCGGCGTCGATGCCGAGGTGGTCGAGCGCGCGCCGGGCGTCGCGGTCGCAGTTGCTCCCGCCGAACTGGACGATGGCGACCGTCACGCCGACCGCCTCCCGTGGCGTCGGCAGACGGTCGGTATCGTCGAGATGGCGACCGTCACTGGAGCCACCTCCAGTGGTGGCGAACGGTCGCCATCAGAGATATCGCAACAGTCATTCTCGGGGCTCGACCTCGACGTCGTAGTCGTGGATGGTCGGGTTCGCCAGGAGGCGCTCGGCCATCTCGCCGGCGCGGTCGGCGGCCGAGTCGGCCGAGTCGGCGTCGACGTCGAGCTCGAACCGGTCGGCCGACCGCAGGCCCTGGAGCTCGAAGCCGAGCCGCTCCAGCGCCCGCTTGGTCGTCGCTGCCTCGGGGTCGAGGACGCCCTCCTTCAGGCGGACCGTGACCGTGGCGGTGTAGGCGGTCATCGGGTGAAGGTGGTCGTCCGTGCTCAAAAGCACTTTCGGAATCCGCGTTCGCACCACGAACGTGCATACCGAAGCGTCGGTGCGGCCCGGACGAACCGGCGGTGCTCCCCGAAAGTGTGCCACGAATCGGCACGCACTCGGGAATCTTGCACGGAAGCAGTAGCTTTTATCTCCGAGCGTCGTCCAGACATACGACTATGTCCTCCGCGCAGGTGAGACGATGAGCGAGCGCGAACTGACCGAGATCACCGTCATCGGCGACGACGACACCGGACTCGTCGCCAGGGTCACGAGCCTGCTGTTCGAGCGCGGAATCAACATCGAGGACCTCGACCAGGCGGTCCGCGACGACCTGTTCCGGATGACGATGCGGGTCGACGCCGCCGAGATGGAGACGACCCGTGAAGCGCTCCGGGACGACCTCGACGAACTGGGCGACGACCTCGGGGTCGACGTGCGGGTCCGGTTCCCGTCGGACCGCGAGACCCGGCGGGTCGCGGCGCTGGTCACCAAGGAGAGCCACTGCCTCCGGCGGCTCTGCGAGGCCGACGCCGCCGGCGAGCTCGACGCCGAGCTCTCGGTCGTCATCGGCAACCACCCCGACCTCCAGCCCGTCGCCACGGAGTACGGCATCCCCTTCCACGACGTGGGCGACGCCGACGGCAACCCCGACGAGGACGAACTGCTCGACCTGCTGGCGCAGTACGACATCGACCTCGTGGCGCTGGCCCGGTACATGCGCATCCTCGGCCCGAACGTCGTCTTCCGGTACGAGGGCCGCATCATCAACGTCCACCCGAGCCTGCTGCCGGCGTTCCCCGGCGCGAAGGCCTACCGGCAGGCCAAGGAGGCGGGCGTCCGCATCGCGGGGGTGACCGCTCACTACGTCACCACCGACCTCGATCAGGGACCCATCATCGCCCAGCGGGCGTTCAACGTCCCGGACGGCGCTCCGGTCGAGACCCTCAAGGAGCGGGGCCAGCCCCTCGAGGCCGAGGTGCTGCTGGAGGCGGTCCGGCTCCACCTCGCCGACGACGTCGCAATCCACCGCGGCCGGACCGAGCTCCGGGACGACGCCGCAGAGGAGCGCGAGGACTCCGACGGCTACCGGCTGGGGATGGGCCCCGAACTCGACCGGGCGACCCCCGACGAGCCGACCGACGGGAGCGTCGTCGCGCCGCCGGACGCCGGCAACTGACGCCCGACCGGCGGAATGCCGGGAGCCTATCGGCTCTCGACTGCTTCTGCTGCCGTAGTAACGAGAAACGGGGCGACGTCCGTCGACGACTCAGAGGTCCCGGACCGCGGCCACCGCGTCCACGAGCGCGGGCGCGTCGAACAGGTCGCGGCCGACGTAGGCGTTGGTGCCGGCCGTGTAGAGGTCGCGGGCCGCCCGGACCACCTCGGCGTCGAGCGGTTCGGGCTCGGCCTCGCACAGCGACTTCCAGTCGGCGACGTCGCGCTCCTTCGCCTCTCGCTTGGCGGCCTCGACCGCCTCGACCCACTCGGGCTGGGTTCGCTTGTGGTACTGCCGGACGAACTCCTTGCTGACCTGCTGGCCGTGGAACGTGAAGCGGTTCTCGTCGAACGTGCCGACCACGTCGGCGACCCGGACCTCGCCGTCGACGTAGAGGCACTCGATCTTGCCGTCCTCGTGGACCAGGTCGGCCTCGGCGGCGCGCTCGGTCACGACCCGGTTGACCTCGCGGGCGACCGCCTCCAGCTCGTCGACGTCGGCCAGCCCGGCGATGCCGTCGGCCTCCTCGCGGTCGAGGTAGCGGTCGCTCTCCTCGAACTTGGTGGAGAACTCCACGATGGGCTCCTCGAGCTGGACGACGCCGTCGGGCCACTCCGCGAAGTCGAGCGCGTGGTCTGCGGGGTCGGTCCGCCTCCGGAGGCTCGACCCGACGGGGACGCTGTTCCGGAAGACGACCTCCAGGGGAACCAGGTAGTTGTCACCCGCCGCGGCGTGGAACGCCTCGTAGTCGTACGCCCGGCCCTCGTGGGGCAGGTCGGGCACCTGGGTCAGGTCGATGGCCATCTCGACCGGCGGCGCGTCTGCCTCGGCGAGCGGGACGACCTCGTCGGTCCGAGGGTCGACGACCCCCCGGTAGTGGGTCGGGACGCCCTCGTCGGCCAGCAGCTCGAAGTTGAACGCGCCCATCGCGCAGAGGCTCGCGCCCTTGTCCGGGATCTCGTCGGGCATCTTGCCCCAGTCGAACACCGAGTAGTCGTCGGTGAACACGAACGCCCCGCGGCCCGGGGTGGTCGCGGTCGGTTCGCGTTCGACCCGGAACTCCTTGACGCTCGTCACCGCAACCACCTCGACGCCGTCGCGCGCGCCCCGTCGCTGTCGGACATGTGGGAGGGGTGGCCACGGTGAGACTAAGGCGTTTCCATTCCCGTGAGCACTTCCGCGAAGCACCGGGGAGAAATACGCATGTTCGTGCATCAAGCAGTCTCCGAATCGGCGCCAGTGATGCCCGATACTGCTCATCCGGCGCACCCCGCCGCCGGACGGCCGCCCTGCCGTAACCCGTCGGTTTTTACCGCTGCCGGTCCTCGTACCGGGTGATGGAAGACGCGGCCCGGACGAACGTCCCGCGGGGACGGTTCGACTTCGAGTGCGTGCCCGAGACCGACCAGTCGTTCGAGAATGCGCTGGCGAAGGCCCGCGACGGCGAGCGACTCACCGTCGCCGACGGGGTCGAACTCATGACTACCGGCACCGACCGCGAGGGCGTCGACCTCGCGCGCAAGGAGCGGGTGCTGGAGGCCGCCGACCGCAGGCGCGCGGAGGTCGTCGGCGACGACGTCACCTTCGTCGCCAACCTCAACAACAACGTCACCACCGCCTGCAACACGGGCTGCCTGTTCTGCAACTTCAAGGACACTGCACAGCACTTCGAAGTGAAGAACGGCGAGGACCACGCCGGCTTCACGAAGACGCCCGAGGAATCGCGGGAGATCGTCGAAGCGGCCCGCGAGACGGGCATCTACGAGGTCACGTCGGTCAGCGGGCTCCACCCCGCGCTCGCGCTCGACGACGAGCACGTCGAGATACTGGAGGCCAGCGACCGGGGCGATCTCAACTACAAGCCCGCCGACGCCTACGAGACCGACCCGGGCACCTACGTCGACCAGATGGAGGCCATGGACGTCGACGGCATCCACCTCCACTCGATGACCCCCGAGGAGGCGTACCACGCCCGCCGGGGCACCGACTGGTCGTACGAGGAGGTCTACGGCCGCCTGAAGGACGCGGGCCTCGACAGCGCGCCCGGCACCGCCGCCGAGATTCTGGTCGACGAGGTCCGGTCGGTCATCTGTCCCGGCAAGATCGGCACCGACGAGTGGATAGAGGCGATGGAGGCCGCCGCGGAGGTCGGGCTCGACACGACCGCGACCATCATGTACGGCCACGTCGAGAACGAGGCCCACCGCGTGCGCCACCTGAAGCGCGTCCGGGACCTCCAGGACCGGACCGGCAACATCACCGAGTTCGTCCCCCTCTCGTTCGTCCACCCGAACACGCCCCTCGCGGAGCGCGGGATGATCGACGCGGGCGCGACGACCCACGAGGACGAACTGATGATCGCGGTCTCCCGCCTGTTCCTCGACAACGTCGACAACATCCAGTCGTCGTGGGTCAAGTACGGCGACGAGCAGGGGCTCAAGATGCTCTCGTGCGGCGCGAACGACTTCATGGGCACCATCCTGAGCGAGGAGATCACCAAGCGCGCCGGCGGCGAGTTCGGCGAGGCCCGGTCGTTCGCGGAGTACGTCGAGATGATAACGGCGATCGGCCGGACCCCGGTCGAGCGCTCGACCGACTACCGCGAGACCCGCGAGATAGACCCGTCCGACCCGCCGTTCGGCCCCGAACTCGGTCCCGCGGCCGACGGGACGCCGCTGGTCGACGCCGCCACGGGGCCGGCCGCCGCCGAGGACCGCTCGCCGGCCGACGACTGAGGACTCGCCGCCATGATGAACACCACCCACGCCGCGATGGGCGTCGCGTTGGCGACCCCGCTCGCCGTCCTCGCGCCCGAACTCGCCCCCGCGGCCGCGCTCGCCGGGTTCGCCGGCGGCGCGTTCCCCGACCTCGACCTGCTGTCGGGCCAGCACCGCCGGACGCTCCACTTCCCGGTGTACTACTCGGTCGCCGCGATTCCGGCGGGCGCGCTGGCGGCCCTGTTCCCGACCGCGGCCACGGTCGCCGCGGCGTTCTTCCTGCTGTCGGCCGGCCTCCACTGCGTCGCCGACGCGGCCGGGGGCGGCCTCGAACTCCGGCCCTGGGAGGCCACCGACGACCGCGGCGTGTACGTCCACCCGAAGGGGGCGTGGATTCCGCCCCGCCGGTGGATCCGCTACGACGGCGCGCCCGAGGACCTCGTGCTCGCGGGGGTGTTCTCGCTGCCGGGGCTGCTGGTGTTCGACGGCGCGGTCCGGACGCTGACGGTCGTCGGCCTCGCGGTGTCGGTGGTGTACGTCGCGGTCCGGAAGCGACTGCCGGAGGTCGAGACCCGGTACTTGCGGTAGCGTCCGCCCGTCCGGGCCACTCGACGTTCCGCCGGAGCGCCAACCGACGCCGTGATCGCCCGTTCAGCCGCGTAGTTTCAAAGATAAACAAGATTGTGGGCGAGTTCAGTACACTTATAAAATGAGATACGAACCTGCCAGACACATGGACACCTCTATAAGGGTGTTGGTAGTCGACGATAGCAGTTTCTACGCGCAGATCGTCGCCGACACGCTCGCGACAGACTACGACATGACGACGATGAAGGCGAACGACGCCCGCAATGGCCTCGACCGCCTCGACTCCGCGGACGTCGACTGCGTCGTCACCGACTACCAGATGCCGGAGATGAACGGGATCGAGTTCCTCGAAGCGGCGCGCGAGCGCGGCTTCGAACAGCCGTTCATCCTGTTGACCGGTACCGGGAGCGAGGCAGTAGCGAGCGAAGCCGTCGCCGCCGGTGTCACCCACTACTTCCAGAAGGAGGAAGGCGAACAGCAGTTCGAGAAACTGGCGAACCAGATAGACAACGCGGTCGAACAGCGCCGCACCGAGCAGAAGTACGAACTGCTGGTGAACAACTCCCCGGACCTGATCGCGCAGTTAAACGCCGACGGGGAGTTCGTGATGGCGAACGCCGCGATGGCGGAGGCGCTCGACTCGACGCCGACGGCGTTGACGGACCAGTCGCTGTTCGACGTCGTTCCCGAAGACGTGGCCGAGCGGCGACTCGAAATCGGCCGAGAGGTCATCGAGACCGGGGAGACCAGGCGGTTCGAGGACGGCTACGAGGGCGAGTACTTCCACAACGTCTTCGCATCGGTGGACCTGCCGGGCGAGCGCGAGACCTTCCAGGTCATCACGCGGGACATCACCGACCGCAAGGAGGCCGAGATAGAACTGAAGGAGACGGTGGAGAAACTGGAGGAGTCGAACGCCCAGTTGGAGCAGTTCGCCTACGTGACCTCTCACGACCTCCAGGAACCGCTCCGGATGGTGTCGAGTTACATGCAGTTGCTCGAACGCGGGTACAAGGACGACCTCGACGAGGACGCCCAGGAGTTCATCGACTACGCGGTAGACGGGGCCGACCGGATGAAGGAGATGATAAACGACCTCCTGAAGTACTCCCGAGTGGACTCCCGCGGCGGCGAGTTCGAGCGGACCGACTTCGAGTCGGTCGTCGAACAGGCGACCGACAATCTCCAGATGGCAGTTCACGAGAGCGGTGCCGAGGTGACCCACGACCCGCTCCCGTCGGTAGTGTGCGACGAGAGCCAGATGGTCGTGTTGCTCCAGAATCTCGTGGGCAACGCCATCAAGTACTGCGACGAGGAGACGCCCCGGATTCACGTGTCGGCCGAACGCGACGACGAGGAGTACGTGTTCTCGGTGAGCGACAACGGTATCGGCATCCCCGAGGACGATGCGGACGAGGTGTTCCGCATCTTCTCGCGGCTTCACGGCAACGACGAGTACTCCGGCACCGGCATCGGACTCGCCATGTGTCAGAAGATACTCGACCGCCACGAGGGCGACATCTGGCTCGAATCCGAGGTCGGCGAGGGTTCGACGTTCTACTTCGCCCTCTCCGCCGGAGGTGCGGGCGATGAGTAGCGAACCGCCCGGAGAGGCGATTGAGATACTGCTAGTCGAGGACAACCCCGGCGACGTTCGGTTGACCGAGGAGGCGCTCAAACGGGGCGACGTCATCAACAACCTCCACGTGGTCAAGGACGGCGTGGAGGCGATGCGGTTCCTCCGTCGCGAGGGCGAGTACGAAGACGCCCCGCAACCCGACCTCATCCTGCTGGACCTGAACCTCCCCCGGAAGGACGGCAAGGAGGTCCTCCGCGACATCGACGAGGACCGCGAACTCCGGCGCATCCCGGTCGTCGTGCTGACCAGTTCCGAGGCCGAGGAGGACATCGTGAAGAGCTACGAGCTCCACGCCAACGCCTACATCACGAAGCCGGTGGACATCGACCAGTTCATCGACGTGGCGCAGAACCTCGAACAGTTCTGGCTCTCGATAGTCAAGCTTCCCCCGAACGATGAGTGAACAGGACAAGACGACGGTGCTGCTGATCGAGGACAACCCGGGCGACGCCCGGCTCTTCGAGGAGATGCTCCAGATGAAGGGGAACATCCTGGACGACAGCGACAACCTCTCGCCGAACCTCTCGCTGGTCCACGAGGAGCGCCTCGAAGACGGCCTCGAACGCCTCGAATCCGAGCCGGTCGACATCGTCCTGCTCGACCTGATGCTCCCGGACAGCAGCGGCGAAGCGACGTTCGACGCGGTCCTCGACCGGACCCGCGAGGTTCCCATCGTCCTGCTCACCGGACTCAACGACCGCGAGTTCGGGGTCAACGCGGTCCAGCGCGGCGCCCAGGACTACCTCATCAAGGGGGAGATCGACGGCGAGCTCCTCGTCCGCACGATGCGGTACGCGATAGAGCGCAAGAAGAACGAGCGCGAACTCGCCCGCCGGACCGAGCAGCTCGCCATCATGAACCAGATCCTCGAACACGACATCCGCAACGACATGAACGTCATCTCCGGGATGGCCGAACTCCTCCGGGAGCGAGTCGACGACCCCGACCACGAGGAGTACCTCGACCGGATGCTGGAGAACAGCGACCACGTCGTCGAGCTCACCGAGACCGCCTCGACGCTGCTGGAGACGGTCGCCGGCGAGGAGGACCCCGACCTCGAACCGGTGGACGCCGCCCGAGTCCTCGAGAGCGAGGTGCGGAAGGCCCGGACCTCCCACGACGGCGCGACGTTCGTCGCGCCCGACGACCTCCCCGAGATACGGGTCCGGGCGAACAGCATGCTGTCGTCGGTGTTCGGGAACCTCCTCAACAACGCGGTCCAGCACAACGACGCCGAGGAGCCGCGGGTCGAGGTCGACGTCGCGACCCGCGACAACGCCGACAACGACGCCGGCGACGGCACCGCCGAGATCCGCATCGCCGACAACGGACCGGGGGTCCCGGCCGACCAGCGCGACGCCGTCTTCGGGCGAGGCGAACAGGGTATCGACAGTTCGGGGACCGGTATCGGACTGTACCTGGTAGACACGCTGGTGGGCCAGTACGGCGGCAGCGTCCGAATCGAGGACAACGACCCGCGCGGCGCCACCTTCGTCGTCGAACTGGCGGAAGTGTAGACGGGTCGGAACCGCGGGGCGCCGTCGGGCGTCTTCGCGTCGACAGGCGCAGCCCGTCAGATGACCGACTGATTTTAACAGCGTGGACCGAGTACGCCCACTCGATGTCCGAGGCCCTCCGCGACGAACTCCGGGACCGAATCGGCCTCCGCCCGCTCCTCTTTAGCGCAGGACTGTTCGCGGTGCTGCACGTCCTGTTCGACGCGTCGGTCGCGCAACTCGCGGTCACGGCGATTACCGGCGCCGTGGTCGGCCTGTCGGAGGCCGTCGAGGAGGCGTACGACCTCCAGGCGGGCGTCCGGTCGCTCGGACTCGCCGTCGTGACGCTCGTCTCCGGGGTCGCGCTCCTGGCGTTCGAGGACGGAATTTGGTGGCTTCCGGCGGCGTTCCTCGTCGTCGGCGGGTGGCTCCTGCTCGACTCTGTCCAGACGCTGCGCCACGACGGCCTCGCGGCGGACGACGACGACGTCCGCGACGGCGAGGCGGTGTACCGGAGCTACGTCGAGCGGCGCGTCCACGAGACGCTGACCGAGCGGCCGCGGACCCGCCGGGAGCTGTTCGGGGCGCTCGACGCAGACGACCGGGACATCGAGCGCGCCCTCGACGCGCTCCGGGAACGCGGCGTGCTCGACCGCGAGGGCAGTGAACTCCGCGTCTCGTCGTTCGAGAAGGGACGACTCGCGGCCGCCCGCGAGCGTCTCGGCGACGGGACCAGGCGGCTGGCCCGACCGCTCGCGCTGGAGCGGGAGAAGTAGCGGGAGCCGTCCGGCCGAGAGACAACCGATTCAGTCCCCGACCACGGCGTGGTACTGTTCGTCGGTCTCGATGGCCTCCCGGATTCGTGCCGAGACCCACCCGTCGTCGGCGTCGCCGTCCGCTTCTTCGTCGATGTACCGCCGGTACACCGGGAGTCGCTCGCGCAGCGGGACGCCCGCCTCGTCGGCGATGTCCTCTAGCTCCCGGAGCGCGGGCCACGCGTAGTCGGGATTGATGTGGTCGTCGGTGACCGGCGAGACCCCGCCCAGGTCGTCGACGCCGCAGTCCAGCAGGTCGCGGGTCGGCGAGAGGTTCGGCGGCACCTGCACCGACACCTCCTCGGGGAGGGAGTACCGGGCCATCGCCACGGCCCGGCGCATGGTCTCGACCGAGGGCCGGTCGAACGACGACCGCTCGTTGGGCACGACGTTCTGGACGATGACCTCCTGGACGTGACCGTACCGCTCGTGGAGGTCGCGGATGGCCAGCAGGCTCTCGGCCCGGTCGCGCCAGTCCTCGCCGATGCCGACCAGGATGCCCGTGGTGAACGGGACGCCGAGTTCGCCGGCGTTCTGGATGGTGTTCAGCCGCTGACCGGGCGACTTCACCCGCGGGCCGGCGTGGGCGTCGACGTCGGCGGTCGTCTCGAGCATCACGCCCATCGAGGCGTTGACGTCCGCGACCAGTTCCATCTGCTCGCGGGTCTGGTCGCCGGGGTTGCTGTGGGGCAGCAGCCCCTCGTCGAGCGCGATCTCGCAGACCTCCCGGAGGTAGCTGTGGATGGAGTCGTGGCCCCACTCGGCGAGCTGGTCGTGGACCGCCGTGTACCGGTCGTCGGGGTCGTCGCCGAAGGTGAACAGCGCCTCGGTGCAGCCGGCGTCGACGCCGGTCCTGACGATATCGCGGACCTCCTCGGGCGAGAGCAGCGACGCCTCGCCGGGCGCGTCGAAGTAGGTGCAGTAGGTGCAGGTGTACCGGCAGGCGGTCGTCAGCGGCACGAACACGTTCTTCGCGAAGGTGAGCTCGTCGGCCGGGTCGACGTCCGCGGGCTCGACCCCGAACAGTCGCTCGACCTCGTCCTCGTCGACGGTGACGTCAACGCCGTACTCGTCGGCCCCCGGAATCATCGTTCCCTCGTTTCCCCGCGGCGCGGAAAACGGTTGCTACTCCGGAACCGCGTCACTCCGTCCGGACCACGCCGACTCTGCTCTCGTCGCCCGCCAGTTCGAATCCGGCCTCCCGTAGCCACCCGTAGGACGCCGACGAGCATTCCCCGTGGATCAGCACCTCCGCGAGGTCCGCGCGTTCGTCGACGTCGGTCGCCAGCCGGTGGGAGTCGACCACCGCGACCGACGCGCCGACCCCGCGGGCGGCGGCGAGGTGGTCCAGGAACGAGGTCCCGTGGTAGTCGACCCGGAACTCCGGGTGGCGGACCGCCAGGGCGTTGGTGCCGCCGCCGCGGCCGGGCGCGACGACCACGTCGCCGTCGCCGTCGAACAGTCGGCCGAGCGCGTCTGGCGTCGCCAGCGCGAGGTCGGCCATCACGACCGCGACCGGTCCGTCGGTCCCGGCGAGCACCGCGTTCACCGCCTCGGTGAGCGGGCGGTCGTCCACCGTCACCGACGCGTCCGCGTCGACCGGCGCGGTGGCGAGGACCTCCGGCTCGCGACCGGTGGCTCGCACCGCGGCCAGCACGTCGGTCAGCATCGCCTCGGCGAATGCGGTCCGCTCGTCGGCCGACAGCGCGTCTGCCAGTCGCGTTTTGGGCTCGGCCGCGGCGTACGGGACGACGACTCGCATACCTGCGTATGCTCGCGCGGCGCGGCTATAGGCCCTGTGGAATCGGGTTCGCTCGCGGCAGTCGACCTGGGTCCGCGAGGGTTTAAATCCGGGGAGGCGACGAACCCGGTCCGTGACCTGAACCGCGCCGCGAGGGCGTCGAGGCGGAAGCGCGGCCCACCCCTCGCGGTCGACCGCGGGCCGCCTGTTCGCTCAACTCGAAGCCGCGGCTCCGCGTCGTCGCGCAGCGATGTCCGGACCGAGTCGCGGTCCGGTAGAACGTCGAAGAACCCCTGCCCCCGGAATACGGTCCGGAACGACGGGACGCCGTCAGCGGAGCTTGTCGTAGCTGTCCTGCTGGGAGCGGTACCAGAGCGCGCCGCCCACCACGACGACCAGCGCGAGCAGGCCGGCGCCGCCGTAGAGCAGCATCTTCGTCTGCTGGCTCGACTGCTGGGACGAGCTGGCGCTCTCGGCGGCCTTGCCGGCGAGGTCGTTGGCCAGGCCGAAGTTCTCGCCGTCGAACGCCGAGATGGCGTCGGCGAGCGTGCTCTCGGCCTCGTCGACGTTCGCCCCGCTGTCCGCGGCGTCCTGGACGGTCGCCTCGGCGTCCTCGATCGCCGCGCGGGCGTCGCCGCTCTCCTCGGTGTACGGGCGGAACGTCCACGGGTCGGCGATGGAGTCGCTACTCCCGCCCTCTCGGACCTGGTCCAGTTCGGCGAGCAGCAGCGACTGGGCCGGGTCGTAGGTGAAGTTCTCGACCTCGGGGACGGTGCCCTCGAGCTTCACCTCGACCTCGTAGGCGTCGCTCTTCTCCAGCGCGTGGTCGAACGACTGGCCGTCGTACGACTGCTGGCCGATCTTGTCGCCGCCCTGGTCGTAGAGCTTGACGGTCCACGTCACGTCGGTCAGTCCGGTCGTCCCGTTCAGCGTCCACGAGTCGTACTCGCTGAACGGCTTCTCTACCGTGAACGTCGTCGTCACGTCCGATCCGACCTTCGCCTCGTCGGGCGCGCCGCTCGCCGACGCCGAGATGGCCGCGGCGGGACCGACCGCCGAGACGACCAGCGCGGCCGCGAGCAGCAGCGTCAGGAGCCTAGAACAGTGGTTCGAGTTCATCGTCGTCGTCCTCCACGAGTTCTTCCAGATTCTCCTCGCTCTCCTCCTGAATCTCGTCGATGTTGTCCTGGGCCTCGATGGCGACCTCCTGGAGCTCCTTGATGCGCGGGACGTTGTTGACGCCCGACAGGAGCACGACGCTGGCGACGTACTGGGAGTCGGCCACCGGGTAGTCGCCGCCCCGGACCTCCATCGAGCCGGTCTGCTCCTCGAGCCACTTCCGCCCGCGCTCTATTCCCTTCCGATTGAGGTGCCGCGGCGGCCCGCTGAGAACCAGCAGCGCGCGCTCGGTGCCCTCGATCTCGCAGGGGAGGGTGAGCCGGCCGAGCGCGGCCTTCCGAACGAGACTGGTGATGCGGTTCGTGGTGTTGGCGGTGTCGGTCTGGCTCTCCTCGCCGCCGGTGAACCGCGAGAGCAGGCCGCTCGAGGAAGCGTCGTTCTCGACCTCCTCGGCGGCGTAGCCGATGGTCGAGACCCCGCCGCCGGCGAGCGTGTTGATGATCTCGCTGGAGTCGACCACGCTCTCGGCGACCTCGTCGTCGCCGCCGACCTCCCCCGCGCCGAACAGGATGCCGAACCGCCGGACGATCTCCTCGTTGATCTCGGCGTAGCCGCCCTCGATGGACTCGCCGGACTGCCGCCAGGCGTCGTTGTCGAACACCATCAGGTTGTCGACCTCGCGGACGAACGTCTGGAACGACCGGGCGGCGTTCAGGGTGTAGATGCCGCCCTCGTCGCTGCCGGGCAGGATGCCGAGCCCGTAGACGGGTTCGGTGTAGATGCGCTTGAGATGCTTCGCGAGCACCGGCGCACCGCCCGACCCGGTCCCACCGCCCATGCCGGCGACGATGAGGAACGCGTCGACCTCGTGAACCGGGATGTTGTCGATGGCCCCCTGCACCTCGTCGATGTCCTCCTCGGCGATTTCCGCGCCGAGCTCGTTGTCCGCGCCTACGCCGTGCCCCTTCACTCGGGACTGGCCGATGAGGACCCGATTGTCCTGCGGGACGTTATCGAGTCCCATGAGGTCGGCCTTCGCGGAGTTCACCGCGACCGCCGACCGCACTATTGCGCTCCCAGTTCGCTGGTCGTACTCCAGGAACTGGTCCACGATCTTCCCACCGGCCTGCCCGAAACCAATCATTGCGAGCTTCATTTTCCGGACCGTACTCCGTTGGGAGAAATACAACCACGTAGGGGTGATAATCCTTTTGGTCCATTCCACGCCGACCCGAAACGTCTCGTTACGGGAAATCGCAAGACAGTAAGCCGACGTTTATCGTGAGCTCGAAAACAACACCAGAAGTCGAACATGTCCCTTTAAGTTTATCGGTGAGTGGAGGTGTCGCAGATCGGGAGGAGTGCGGCCGCGTCCGACGACCGTCTGACGGACGTTTCGGCCGGTTCGGCGGTGACGATTACTCGGGGAGGTCGAGATACGACCGGAGGGTGATCAGATCGGCTTCGTCGACGCCGAACGCGTCGACGTCGTTGTGAGATACCGTGTTGTCCACGTTCAGCGAGCGGTACTGGTCGGTTCCGAACGGGACGAACGGCAACGGGTCCGCGACGGCCAACCCGAGACGCGCCAGCGGCATCGGCAGCGGCAGAACCGTCACCGGCTTGCCCTCGGCGCGGTAGGCCAGCTTCGCCACGTCGGCCATCGTCAACACCTCCGGGCCGCCGAGTTCGTAGGTCTCGCCGTCGTGTTCCGCCTCGATCGACGCCGCGAGCATCGGCGCGAGATCGCCGACCCAGATGGGCTGGAAGCGGGTGCGTCCGCCGCCGGGAAGCGCGGCGACGTACGGGGTCGTCAGCAGTTTCGTGAACCCGACGAACTCGTCGCCCTCGCCGAACACCACCGACGGGCGGATGATGGTCGCCGCCAGGTCGGACTCCGCGACGATCCGTTCTGCGAGTCCCTTCGTGCGGAGGAACGAGGTCGGGGCGTCCGGGTCGGCCCCCAGGCCGCTCATCTGGACGATCTTCCGCACGCCGTGGCTCTCCGCGGCCTCGACTACGTTCCGAGTACCCCCGAGATGAACTTCCTCGTGGCTCAGCCCGCCGGTGGGTTTGAACAGCGGGGAGAGCGAGACCAGATTGACGACCACGTCCTGGTCGTCGAACGCCGCCTCGATGGAGTCGTAGGCGGTGACGTCGCCCCGCGCACGGTCGACTTCGCTCGGAAGGTCCGACTCGTCGGGGTCCCGAGCGAGCACGGTCACGTCGTGGTCCCGCTCGACCAGTTCGGCCACGAGGTTCGTCCCGATGAACCCGGTTCCGCCGGCGACGAGCACGTTCATGTAACGAACACGGGACGCGCGCAAAGTAAAGGTACGTGCTCGTCGGCGTCCGCCGCGACTCGCAGGGCTTTATACCGCGGCGAAACCACCTCCGAACATGCTGATAACCCTGGAGGGGCTCGACGGGAGCGGGAAGACGACCGTCTGGGAGGTGCTCCGCGAGGAGTTCCCCGAGTTCGTCTACACCCGCGAGCCGACCGAGTCGTGGTACGGCGAGGCGGTCGAGCGCTCCATCTCGGACGACGACGCCGACCCGGTGGCCGAGCTGTTCCTCTACACCGCCGACCACGCCGCCCACCTCTCGGAGACGGTCCGGCCCGCGCTGGCCGACGGCGAGGTCGTCGTCTCGGACCGCTACTCCGACTCCCGGTACGCCTACCAGGCGGTGAGCATCGAGGACCGGGTCAAGCGACCGCTGGAGTACATCCGCGGGGTCCACGGCCCCTGGACCCGGCCGCCCGACGCCACCCTCTACTTCGACGTCGACCCCGAGACGGGCGCGGCCCGGAGCGGCGCGACCAACAAGTTCGAGCAGGCCGCGTTCCTGAGCCGGGTGCAACAGAACTACGAGCGACTCGTCGACGCCGAGCCCGAGCGGTTCGTCCGCATCGACGCCACCCGGTCGCCCGAGGCGGTCATCGAGTCGGCGGTCGAGGCGGTCGAGCGACTGCTCGACGACCGCGGGGACGAGTCGCCCGCGGACGGGCCGGAGCGCGACGAATAGCCTTTGGCGCTCGGTGACGTACTCCGGGGCATGGCAGACGAGGACGCCGGACGGACTCGACGCCGGGACCGGACCGGAGGCCCCGAGAGTCCGCGCGAGCGCGACCCCGCCGACCGGGGCGACTCCTCCGGGTTCAGCTTCTCGCTCCCGCCGATCTCCCTCCCGGAGATGCGCCTGCCGGAGCGCATCCGCCTGGTGTTCCCCGTTCCCGAGCCGCCGGAGAGGGTCACGCACCCGACCCGCGTCAGGGTCTCGTGGGTCCTGCTGGCCGTGGTCCTCGCGGACGTGCTGGACGCGCTCGCGGTGCTCTGGGCCGGCCCCGAGACGCTGGCCTGGGTGCGCGCCGCGGTCGGCGTCCTCGTCGGGGTCGTCCTCGTCGGCGGCCCGGGGCTGCTCTACGCGTGGGAACTGTTCGCGATTCTCGGCGGATTCGGCGCGCTCTCGTTCGCGCCGACGCTGGCTGCGCTGGTGCTCGCGCGACTCGTCCTGTCGGAGTAGCGGAGCCGGGACACAGACACCGCACCCCGGACAGCCGGCTTTTTACTCCCGCGACGTCTCGGGTCGGGTATGGACGAGGCAACGCTCGCCGCGAAGATCGACCACACCGTCCTCGGGCCCGAGACCGCGATGACCGACGTCGAGCGCGTCCTCGACGATGCCGCCGAGTACGGCATGAACGCCTGCATCCCGCCGTGCTACGTCGCGGAGGCCGACGAGTACGCGCCGGACACCACTCTGGCGACCGTCATCGGCTTCCCCCACGGTCAGCACGCCACCGCGGCCAAGCGCGAGGAGGCGATCATCGCCGAGGACGACGGCGCCGACGAGCTCGACATGGTCATCAACGTCGGCCGCCTGAAGGCCGGTGACCGTGAAGCCGTGCGCGAGGACATCGAGGAGGTCGTCGCCGCGGTGCCGATTCCGGTCAAGGTCATCGTCGAGACCGCGCTGCTCACCGACGAGGAGAAGCGCCGCGCGTGCGAGGCCGCGAGGGACGCCGACGCCGCGTTCGTCAAGACCGCCACCGGGTTCGCCGACGGCGGCGCGACGGTCGCGGACGTGGAGCTGATGAGCGAGTACCTGCCGGTCAAGGCCAGCGGCGGCGTCGGGAACTACGAGCAGGCGAAGGCGATGCTCGACGCCGGGGCCGAGCGCATCGGCGCGAGCTCGGGCGTCGACATCGTCGAGGACTTCCGGCGGAACTACTGACCGGTCGACCGATTCCAGCAGCCACCGGAACGTCCGGACGGGGTCGGTCGCTCCGACCGTCTCCAGCAGGGACCGCCCGACGAGCGTCGCGGGAGTCGCCAACAGCCAGTCTGTCTCGACAGCTTCGAGTCACGAACTTCCGGCCAGATGACGCCGGTCGAGACGGCGGCCACGCCCGATGGCCGCGCGAGCAATGGGGAAAGTGTCGAACGCCGCCGGAAAGGTCGGTCGTGTGCGCGGTCGAAGTCCCGACGGAAAATGCTAAACCCCTCGACAGTAAACGTCCGGACATGGTTGGCGCTTCTGTCGCCGGGGCGGTCGAATCGATGTCGGACGACGTGGTCGGCGTCTCGGCGGTCATCGCCGGGCTCGCGTTCCTCGCCATCGGCTACGCCGCCGGGAGCGTGCTCGCCGGCGAGTCGGTCGAATCGCAGACGAGGCTGATTCCGGTCGTCGTCGGGTCCGTGGTGTCGCTGTCGTTGTACGCGCACGCTGACGAGGAGTAAGGGCCGTGGAACCGACTGTCGGCCCGGCGGCGACGTACGACCCGGACCCGTCGAGAGGCCGCGGTCCGACGGTCGTCCTGCGTTCAATCCGTCGCGCTTTTGCCCGCGTAACCGAAAGGAACCCACAGCGAATGGCCCGCTACCACATCGAGACCTACGGTTGCACGTCGAACCGGGGCGAGAGCCGCGAGATCGAGCGGCGGCTCCGCGACGCGGGCCACCACCGCGTCGACGGTCCCGAGGCGGCCGACGTCGCCATCCTCAACACCTGCACCGTGGTCGAGAAGACCGAGCGCAACATGCTGCGCCGGGCCGAGGAACTCGAAGACGAGACCGCCGACCTCATCGTGACCGGCTGCATGGCGCTCGCGCAGGGCGAGGAGTTCCGGCAGGCCGGCGTCGACGCCGACGTGCTCCACTGGGACGAGGTTCCCACGGCGGTCACGAACGGCGAGTGTCCGACCACCACGCCCGACGCCGAGCCGGTGCTCGACGGCGTCATCGGCATCCTCCCCATCGCCCGGGGCTGCATGTCCGACTGCTCGTACTGCATCACCAAGCGGGCGACCGGCAAGATCGACTCCCCGCCCGTCGAGGAGAACGTCGAGAAGGCCCGCGCGCTGGTCCACGCCGGCGCGAAGGAGATCCGCATCACGGGCCAGGACACCGGCGTCTACGGCTGGGACGACGGCGAGCGCAAGCTCCACGAGCTGCTCGACCGCATCTGCGACATCGACGGCGAGTTCCGGGTCCGGGTCGGGATGGCCAACCCCAAGGGCGTCCACGGCATCCGCGAGGAGCTGGCCGAGGTGTTCGCCGAGAACGAGGAGCTCTACAACTTCATCCACGCGCCGGTCCAGTCGGGGTCGAACGACGTGCTGGGCGACATGCGCCGCCAGCACCAGGTCAGCGAGTACGTCGACATCGTCGAGACGTTCGACGAGCGCCTCGACTACTGGACGCTCTCGACCGACTTCATCGTCGGCTTCCCGACCGAGACCGACCGAGACCACGCCCAGAGCATGGCGCTGCTCCGCGAGACCCGCCCGGAGAAGATCAACGTCACCCGGTTCTCGAAGCGGCCCGGCACCGACGCCGCCAAGATGAAGGGGCTAGGCGGCACCCTGAAGAAGGAGCGCTCGAAGGAGATGACCGACCTCAAGATGGACGTGGTGGCCGAGGCCTACGACGCGATGGTCGGCGAGACCCACGAGGTGCTGGTCGTCGAGGAAGGTACCGGCGACTCAGTGAAGTGCTACGACGAGGCCTACCGCCAGGTCATCGTCCAGAACGCCTCCGAGCGCGGCGTCGAGCCCGGCGACTTCCTCGACGTCGAGATCACCGGCCACAGTACGGTGTACGCGTTCGGCGAACCGGTGTGACGGCCCGCCGGCCGGCCCGCGGCGCGCACTGCGACTACTTCTCGTCTTTCTCCCCGACCACGATAGCGCCGACCATACCGACCGACCGATGGGCCAGGCAGTAGAACCAGTAGACGCCGGGCGTCTCGAAGGTGTGGCCGTGCTCGTGGCCCTCGTCGTACATCTCGTCGGCGTCGCCGGTCGTCCCCGTCCAGTCGGCCCCTTCGGGCCGGTCGCGGACCCTGATATTGTGGGTGTCGGAGTCCCAGACGAACTTCACCTCGGTCCCGGTCGGGACCTTCAGCGGCCGGACAGTGCCCGGCGAGAAGGTGAGGGCGCCGCCCGGCCCGACGGTCACCGGGAGGCCGTCCTCGGTGGCGTACTCCGGGGTCACGCCCTCGGGAGTAACGAATATCGCGCCCGTCATCCCGACCGTCTCGTGGGCCTCGCAGTGGAACTCGTAGATTCCCGGCTCCTCGAAGGTGTGCGAGAAGGAGTACCCCTCGTCGTAGACCTCGCCCGCGCCGCCCGGCGACCCCTGCCAGTCGGCGTGGCCGGGCTGGCGGTCGACCACGACGCTGTGGGAGTCGGACTTCCAGACGAACTCGACGGTCGTTCCCGCCCCGACGACCAGCGGCCGGTCGCCGCTCGGCTCGAAGGCGAGTCGACCGCCGGGGCCGACCTCGACCGTCACGGACTCCCCCGAGGAGGCGGTCGTCTCGGCGTCGGTCGGCTCCTCAGCGTCCGTAGTGGTAGCGTCGCCGGCCGGGGTGGTACCGGAGCCGCTCGTGGGCTTCCCGGGGCTGTCCTGACCGCCCGCGGTACAACCGGCGAGCCCGCCGGCGACGAGGACTGCACCGCCGGCCTTCAGCATCGCGCGTCGGTCGGAACGGAAGTCGCGTGACATGGGGACCACGGTCGAACGTGTTCGCCAAGATGTATAAGAATCCCAATCAGTTCTCAGCGACTGAAAACGATGCCGACCGCCATTCGGTCCGGACGGTGACGACCGGCGGCACTTCGGCGGTACGACCGGAAAATCTCCGCGGAGTGCAACCGACGACGCGCCCGATATCACCGCGCGGGCGGCTCGTCGCCGACCAGTTCGTCGACCGTCTCGTCGGCCTTCCACTCGCCGAGCTCCTTCGGGTCGATGTGGACGAACACGTCGTCGACCTCGTCGAGCTCCCGGATCGACTCCACCACGTCGGTCTCGATGTCGTGGGCCTCGAACAGGGTGCGGTCGCCCTCGACCTCGATGTGGAGGCTCACGTCGATCTCCGGGCCGACGTAGTGGGCGATGACGTCGTGGGCGCCCTCGACGTCGGGGTGGTCGAGCGCGCGACGGACGATCTCGGCCCGGAGCCCCTCCGGCGGGGCGCTCCCGACCAGGTAGTCGACGTTGTCCTGGACGATCTCGTAGCCGGTGTAGAGGATGCCGACCGAGACGACGCCCGCGGCGATGGGATCGAGCACCGGCAGGCCCACGCCCGACCCGAGGACGCCGACCAGCGCCGCGGCCGCGGTCAGGATGTCGTTGCGGTTGTCGAGCGCGGTGGCGGTCAGCGCCGGCGAGAGCGTCCGGTCGGCCGCCCGCAGGCAGTACCGGTAGAGGCCGAACTTCACGCCCGCGGTGGCGACCAGCACGGCGACGGCGGCCGGGGAGACGCCCGCGGCCGCCACATCGCCCGAGAGCACCGAAGTGGTCGCCCGCCAGAGCACCGCCCCGCCCGCCGCGAACACGCCCACGGCGATGAACAGCGAGACGAACGGCTCGATGCGCTCGTGGCCGTGCGGGTGGCTGAAGTCGGGCGGCCGAGTCGTCAGGTAGAGGCCCGCGAGGATGACGACGCTGTAGGCGACGTCGGCGAGGCTGTTGACCGCCTCGGAGCCGACCGCGAGGCTGCCGGTCGTCCACCAGACGGCGCCCTTGGCGACCACCAGCAGCACGTTGACCGCCAGAACGACCGCACCGACCCGGCGGACCGCGCGTTTGCTCATCGCGTAGGTGTTCGACTTCCGGGATGAAGGCAGTGTCGTTCGCGGACGGGGAAGGTCAGAACCGGAGGCGAACCGCGCCGTCCCCGTCGTCCGGAATCTCCGCACCGTCCTGGTCGGCGAACGCCTCGCGCGTCCGGTCGTACGTCTCGTCGACGGCCTCGACGATGACCTTCGTGTCCGAGATGACCGGCATGAAGTTGGTGTCGCCCTCCCACCGCGGGACGACGTGGGTGTGGAGGTGGTCGTCGATGGAGCCGCCGGCGCCCCGCCCGAGGTTGAGGCCCGCGTTGAAGCCGTCGGGCGAGAGCGCCGACTCCAGCGCGTCGAAGGTCCGCTGCTTGAGCCGGGCGTGGTCGAGCAGCGTCTCCTCGGGGAGGTCGCGGTAGTCGCCGGTGTGTTCGCGGGGGATGACCATCGCGTGACCGGGGTTGTAGGGGTAGTTGTTGAACATGACGAAGGCGCGGTCGCTCCGGGCGACCACGAGGTTCTCCCGGTCGTCGTCGCGCTCCGGCAGTTCGCAGAAGACGCACCCCTCGACGTCGTCGTCCCCGTCGCGTTCGACCCACTCGATGCGCCACGGCGCGAAGACCTGGTCCATGTGTCGTCGTTGGGAGACCGCGGGTTTATACTGTCGGCTGACGGTGGACGGTCCGCGCCCGCTCGCGGCGCGGACGATGCGTCCGCGACTGTCCGACCCCGGCGCTCCGAACGCGAACCCCGGCCGATTCCGGAATCGACGAGATCCCGGGCGGTCCCGGAACTCTCGAGCCAGCCGCGGCCGAGCGTGCTCGGAACGACTCGTTACCGGCGCGCGTCCGCAGGTAATGGAGCGTTGGCACGTCAACACCGGCGAGTCACCGACGGCGTAACGACGCGGAACCGTCGGCGACGGATCGCGGAGCCGCCCCACGACGACGGCGCCGACGATACTTCCCGACTCGGGTCGGAGTGGCGCTCGCGGACAGACTCGCGTTCGAGCGCGTCGCTCGCAGTCCGGTCAGTTTCCCGAGGTCGACTGGTCGGCCGACTCCGCCGAGGCGCCGGCGACTTCGGCGTTCGTTTCGCGCCTGGTGTTCCGTGAGTTACAGTACTGCGGCGGTGACACCATCGGAGAGTGGGCGACACGAAGGTCGGCAGACGTCGCCGAGAACGGATGAAGCGGACGACCCGGACGCCCCTTCGCGATGGGGCTCGTCGGTTCTGTAGTTGGGTCTGAACGCGGGAACCGGCGCGCGGCGACGTCGGCACACCGCTCGTCGTCCCGACGTTCTCCGCGCCGGCGTTCGACGATAGCCGATTACGGAGCGGCAGAAGCTATATTTAACTGTTCCGGCCGTTGCAGGCAGTTTTCGTTTCATTACTCCCGCAAACGAGTCTATAAACGGTTTCGGGCGATTTCCACCAGGTATTCGGTAAAATCGCAAGACGCGGGCCGAATGAACGGTTCGAACGCCCCCCAACGGATTGGGGTTTTTATGCTCCTATCAGCGCAAGGAGAAAGCGAGAGGAAGGTCACGATGGCTACACAAAACCAGAGTTTCCAGGCGATTACGGAAGCGTGCGAGGAATGCGGACGCGAGACGCCACACGACGTCTCCGTCCAGATCCGGACCGAGAGCCAGAAGCGGGAGAACGCCGAGTTCTCCCGGGAGCCCTACCGGGTCACCGAGTGCCAGATCTGCGGCTCGGAGTCGAGCCAGCGGATGAACAACGCGTAGCGCCGCCGTCTCCTCGCGTCCGACGGGGGTGGACCGGCGCGCGACCTGCCCGTGCGAACTATCGTCCTCTCTTGCGTTCGGGGACGGGGGCCGGGGACGCACCGTTTCTTCTTCTGAGCGCCGGAGTGTCGGGATGCGAGACGAACCGGAGCATCGTTCCGGTCGTCGCTCGACGTCGAAGCCGGACCGAGAGGAGAACTGTACACGGTCTACAGCGCCGATACGCGCCGGTGTCCTCCGATACGAGTCGGTATCGTGCGATACGCCGCTCGGTTCCGAGCGCTACCGCTCGGTCGTCACTTCGCAGCCGTCCTCGGTCACGATGAGGGTGTGCTCCTTCTGACTGACGAGGTTGCCGTCGTCCTCTTTGAGCACCGGGTAGCCGTGGACGAGGTTGTTCATCTTCAGCCGGCGCAGCGCCATCCCGGCCCGGGAGGCGTCGAGCCACCGGGTGGCGAACGGGAGCGTCTTGAACTCGTCGGTGATCTGGTCGAGCACCTGCCGGGCCGACCGGTCGCGGACCGACCCCTCGCGCTCCAGCGCGAAGATCTCCTCGTCGTTGCCCTCGTGGACCTTGCCCGTCCCGTCGGTGGCGAACGGTTCGATGGCGACCACGTCGCCGACTTCGAGCTCGACGCCCTGGGAGACGGCGCGGTTCGGGATGTTGGGCGCGACGTGCTGCTGGTACTGGTCGAGGCCGTGGCCGGTGAGGTTGACCACGGGGTTGAAGCCGTAGCCGTCGATGACCGACTCGATCTCCGCGCCGATGTCGCCGGTCTCGACGCCGGGCTCGACGGCGTCGATGGCGGCCTCCAGCGCCTCCGCGCTGGCCTCCTGGAGCTCGGGGTTGCCCGAGAGGTCCACCGTGATGGCGGTGTCGGCGATCCACCCGTCGACGTGCACGCCGATGTCGAGGTTGACCATCTCCTCGCCGAACTCGGCGTCGTCGTCGGCCGCGGGCGTGGCGTGGGCGGCCTCCTCGTCGACGCTGATGTTGACCGGGAAGGCGGGCTCACCGCCGAGCTCCCGGATGCGGTCCTCGGCGTACTCCGCGACCTCGAGCTGGGACGCGCCGACCTCGACCCGGTCGGCCGCCTCCTCGCGGACCTGGGCGAGGATCTCGCCGGCCTCGCGGTGCTTCTCGTACTTTTCGGCGTCGAGGTCCACGTCGGTGCTGCTCATGGTCCCACGTTGGCCTGAGTCCCGGAAAGAGTTTGCGTCTCGGGTGCCGACCGTGCGACCGCGCGCAGGCCGGGAGATACGTGTTTAAGTTCTTTCACTTTCTGACCGTCGATTAGGGGTGTCGTACCCGCGAGACAACTCCGTGGTAACGGCAGTAATAGCCCGTCAAAACCCCAAACGATGCGAAACGGTTGGTCCCGTTTATTGGCGACTCCGCCGATATGATTGGCTGCATATGCAACGAGAAACCGGCGCAGTGCTGATCATGACAGCCCTCGTTCTCGCCAGCGTCCCGCTGGCGACGCTCGGGGGGACGTCGGCATCCGCGCCCGACGCAGGGACGACGAACGGCGTAACGCTACAGGACGTGCAAGTCGACCAGCTGCAGGTCGGTAACGTCACGGTCGAGAACGCACAGATCCAGTCGATGCACGCCAGCAGCATCGAGGTCGAGGCCCAGAACCGGACGCTGGAGAACGCGACGCTCCAGAACGTCCGGTTCGAGCGCCTCACGCTCTCGAACCTCTCGGTCGCGGGGCTGGAGACCGACGACCAGGCGCTCGCGCAGGCGCTGAGCGGGAGCGCGTCGGCCGGGAACGTGACCGTCCAGGACCTCACCGTCCAGCAGATGAACGTCTCGCAGCTGACCGTCCAGAACTTCCGCGTCCAGACCAGCGCGGGCCAGCAGGACGGCGCCGCGGCCCAGCAGACGACGACCGAGGAGGCCGCGTTCCAGGAGGAGACCACCACCACCGCGATGGGTGAGGAGACCACCGCCGCGGAGGAAGAGACGACCGCCGCCGCGGAAGGGGAGACCACCGCCGCCGAGGCGGAGGCACAGGAGACCACGACTACGACGACGGCGGAGCAGACCCAGGTCGGTGACGTCAGCATCGACAGCGCCACCATCCAGACCGTCGACGTCCAGGAGCTGGAGATCGGGACCCTCGTCCTGATGAGCGTGAACACCGGCGGCGTCTCGACGCCGACCCAGGAGACCACCACCGAGGCAGCCGAGGAGACCACGACGGAGGAGGCTGCCGAGGAGACTACCACCGAGGCCGCCGAGGAGGAGACCGAGATGGCCGAAGAGACGACGGCGGCTGCGGAGGAGACGACCGCGATGGCCGAGGAGACGACGACCGAGGAGGCCGCGTTCCAGGAGGAGACCACCACCGCGATGGGTGAGGAGACCACCGCCGCGGCCGAAGAGGAGACCGAGATGCAGGCCGAGGAGACCACCGTCGCAGCCGATGAGGGCGCCCAGGAGACCACGACCGCCGCGCAGGCCGGCGACGGGACGACCGTCAGCAGCGTCTCCGTCGAGAGCGCGACCGTCAACCGCGCCACCGTCGGCGGCCCGACGGTCGGGTCGCTCCAGGTCGGCGACGGCCAGCTCGCCATCGTCGCCATCCAGAACCTCGACGCTCCCGCGGAGGTCCAGCAGGGCGAGGAGTACAACGTGAGCGCGACCCTCGTCAACCTCGGTAACGCGGGCGCCACCAAGCAGGTGTCCTACCGCATCGCCGGGAACGTCATCGAGGCCAACCTCGTGGAGGTGCCCGCCCAGGGCGCCGCGACCGTGACCTTCGAGGTCAGCTTCGGTCAGTTCCCCGAGGGCACCTACACCCACGGCGTCTACACCGACGGCGCGCGGGCCACGGGCGAACTCACCATCGCCGCGGGCAACCAGACCGACGGCGAGATGAACGTCGAACAGGAGACGACGACCGCGGCCGGTCAGCAGACCACGACCGCCGCGGCCGAGGAGACCGAGATGGCCGAGGAGACCACCGCGATGAGCGAAGAGACGACCGCGAGCGAAGAGACCACGACGTCGGAAGCGTAACGCGGCCCGCCGGTTCCGACTCTTTTTTCGAGCGCGACCGGAGGTCGGGCGGTCCTGACCGTCGAACTACTCGCCGGCAGTCCGCCCGTCGACCGCGGTCTGCATCGCGTCGCTGTTGTAGGCGCTCCCGGCGTTCCCGTCCCGGTCGAGGACGATGACGCCCGCCGACGAGCCGGTGAGTTCGGCGAACTCCTCGATCGCCAGGTCGGCGGCGGCCGAGGCGTCCCGACCAGATTCGAGGTGGCGGACCGCCCGACGGGTCAGCGTCGCCTTCGCGATGTCCTCGCCCGCGCCGGTCGCGCTCGCGGCGCCGGCAGGGGCGGCGTAGAACCCGCTGCCGATCTGCGGGACGTCGCCGACCCGACCCGCCAGCGCGAGCCACCGGCCGCCGGTCGAGGTGGCGGTCGCGAACGCCTCGCCGTCCGTGGCGACAGCGCCAACCGTGTCGTGGTCCTTCGGGTCGCGGTTCGGGGCGTCGTCGCCTGCCGCCGCGCCGTCCCCGGACGCGCCGTCCTCCGCGCTGTCGGGGCTCCCGCCGAAGCGGTCCCGAAGCCAGTCGAGGTGCTCGCGGGGCGTCCCCTCCGGCCTGTCGTCGAGGTCGGCCCACTTCTCGCGGGTCTTCGCCGACCAGAGGTCGACGCCGGTCTCGACCCCGTAGTCGCCTGCGAGGTCCGCCGCGTGCTCGCCCGAGACAAGGACGTGGGGCGTCTCCGCCAGGACGACCCGGGCGGCGCTCACGGCGTGCTCGACGCCCGGCATCGAGCAGGCCGCGCCCGCCTCGCGGTCGTCGGTCATGACGCCGGCGTCGGTCCGGATCACGCCGTCGCTCTGGACCGCGCCGCCGACCCCGGCGTTGAACCGGGGCGAGGACTCCAGCACGCGCACGGCGGCCTCGACCGCGTCGAGCACCGTCGACTCGGCCGCGCCGGTCGCCGCCGCCTCGTCGAGCACTGCCTGCCTGGGTTCGGGTTCGTCGGGGGCGCCGCCGGCCCCGCCGTGGACGATGACCTTCATGCCCTGGGGTGGTCCGCGCGGGTCCTTAACTTCCGGTCAAACGGGCGGGATTCGACGGGGTCGGTGTGGTTGCGGGGCCGGTCGGACGGCACCGAACTGCCTATCAGTGGTTCGCGTTCACAAACTAGGAATTTAAGGTCGTTTATCGCGTGCCGCGGCCAAACGGCAGGCCTTTTATCCCTCTCTCTCGCACGTTCGACTGTTATGAGCTACGACAAGGTTGAAGTCCCCGAGAGCGGGGAGAAGATCACCGTGGCCGACGCCGAGGACGGGCTCGACGTGCCCGAGAACCCCATCATCCCCATCATCCACGGGGACGGCATCGGCCAGGACGTCGGTCCGGCCGCTCAGAAGGTGCTCGAGACGGCCGCCGAAGCCACCGGCCGCGAGGTCAACTGGATGCGGCTCTATGCCGGCGAAAGCGCCCGCCAGAAGTACGGCGAGGACGTCAACCTGCCCGACGAGACGGTCGACGCCATCCGCGAGCACCGCGTCGCCATCAAGGGGCCGCTCACGACGCCCGTCGGCGCCGGCTACCGGTCGCTCAACGTCGCGCTCCGCCAGACGCTCGACCTCTACGCGAACGTCCGACCCACCTACTACCTCGACGGCGTCCCGTCCCCCATGAAGGCGCCCGAGGAGATGGACATGGTCACGTTCCGGGAGAACACCGAGGACGTCTACGCCGGCATCGAGTGGAAGGCCGGCACCGACGAGGCCGAGCAGGTCCGGGACTTCGTCGAGGACGAGATGGACTTCGACGGCGTGATGCACGAGGGCCCCATCGGGCTCGGTCTCAAGCCCATCTCCGAGAAGGGTAGCAAGCGCCTCGTCCGCGAGGCCATCGACTACGCCATCGAGAACGACCGCGACAAGGTCACGCTGGTCCACAAGGGCAACATCATGAAGTTCACCGAGGGCCAGTTCGGCGACTGGGGCATGGAGGTCGCCGAGGAGGAGTACCCCGACGACGAGGTCTTCGCCGCGCCCGACTCGCTCTGGGAGGAGCAGGACGAGGTCGACATCCCGGAGGACGCCGTCATGGTCGAGGAGCGACTGGCCGACGCGATGCTCCAGTGGATGCAGCTCCGGACCGACGAGTTCGACGTGCTCGCCATGCCGAACCTCAACGGCGACTACCTCTCTGACGCCGCGGGCGCCCAAATCGGCGGCCTCGGCATCGCGCCCGGTGCCAACTTCGGCGAGAACCGCTGTCTGGCCGAACCGGTCCACGGCTCGGCGCCCAAGCGCGCCGGCCAGGACATGGCCAACCCGACCGCGCTCATCCTCTCGGGTCGCCTGCTCTTCGAGTACCTCGGCTGGGACGACACCGGCGCGCTCATCCGCGACGCCGTCGAGCAGACCATCGACTCCGGCACGGTCACGTACGATCTCGCCCGCCAGCGCGAGGACGCCGAGAAGGTCGGCACGACCGAGTACGCCGAGGCCATCTGCGAGAAGATCGAGGACCTCGCGTAGAGCCCACTCGACGACGCACACTCTTCTTTCGCGAGCGATCCCCGACTGCCGAATCTGCGCGAAATCTCTCCGCTCTACCGCCCGGGCGAGACCACCCAGTCAGTCCTGCCAGTCCGGGTTCGTGCGAGGCGGACTGAAGATGTCGACGCCCTCCACGGGCACGTCGCCGCGGTTCTCGGCGGCGTGGGGTTCGTCGGCGGGGACGGCGTAGGAGTCGCCCGCGCTCACGTCGATCTCCTCGCCGCCCACGATGAACGTCAGCGTGCCCCGCGTGATGTAGCCGGTCTGCTCGTTGTCGTGGCTGTGCTCGGGCACCTCCGCGCCGGGTTCGATGTCGAAGTGCTGGACGTTCATCCGCTCGTCGCCGGCCAGCAGCGAGAGGTGGACGCCCTCGACCGCCTCGGTGGACTCCTCCGCGTCTTTGGGTACGACTTCCATGACCGGTCGTACCGAAGGCGGCGAGGTACCTAAAGGTTCGACCGGCGGTAAGAACGTCCGGCGCGGACGGCCGGACGTTTTTGTCGAACCCCTGCGAGTGGCGAGTATGGACGAGGACGTGCGGACCGAGGGTGAAGAGCACCCCGACCGCCCGAGAACTAACGGCGGCGCCCCGGCCGGACTGCTCCACCACGTCGAACTGTACGCCGCGGACTTCGAGGCCGCAGTCTCGTTCTGGGAGTGGTTCCTCGGCGACCTCGGCTACGAGCGCCATCAGGACTGGGCCGACGGCCGGTCGTGGAAGCTGGGGCCGACGTACCTCGTGGTTGCGCGCGCTCCCGAGGAGTACGCCGACGAAGGATTCCATCGTCGGCATCCGGGGCTGAACCACCTGGCGTTCCACGCCGAGTCGCGGTCCCACGTCGACGAGACGACCGAGAAGTTGCGAGCGCGCGGGATGAAGATTCTCTACGAGGACGACCACCCCCACGCGGGCGGCCCGGACCACTACGCGGTCTACTTCGAGGCGCCCGAGCGCGTCAAGGTCGAACTGGTCGCGCCGACGGAGAGTGGAGTCGAGGAGTAATGCTGTGGAGGAACCCGAGGAAGGGAATGACGACTCGTCAGAGCTAGCTACTGCCGTCACCTCTGTCCCGCACAGCCCCGCAACCGCGCCGCGAGCGCGGGCCTCATCCCTCCCCAGCCTCGGCGGTCGCCTGAACGCCGTCGGACAAACCGCGTCCGACGAGCCTGCGCTCACTTCGCTTGCGCAGACGCGACCGCCTCCCTCGCGCGGCCGGTGCGACGAACGAGCCGTCGCACCGGCGCGCGCCGATTCGGAACCTCGGGACAGTGCGAGACCGAACGTCGAGAACGCGCGAGTCCGAACATTCACGTACGAACGAGCCCGACCCGGGAGTATGTACGCCGTCGTTGGGTGTAGCGACTGTCAGGCGCTCAAGATCGTGGAGGGGCGCCCCGAGACCACCCAGTGTCCCCGGTGCGGCAAGCGCCGGAAGTTCGAGAAGCTCAAGAAGTTCGTGGAGACCGACGACGAGGACCACGCTCGCGAGGTCCGGTCCTCGATGCTCGCCAACCGCCAGGGCGAGGGCGAGGCGTTCGCGGAGCTCGACTCCTTCACCGAGATGGAGGCGCGGGTCGACGACGCGGGCGTCTCCGACGAGGAGTTCCTGGAGGCCTCGGGCATCGACACCGAGGAGGTCGAGGCCGCCGCCGAGCGCGTCGAGAACCGGTCGGCCAGCACGCGCGGCACCTCGCGGAAGGACACCGTGCTGGCGGCGCTTCGCGACCTCGACCGGCCGACCGAAGACGAGGTGGTCGAGTACGCCGGGGAGCGCGGCGTCCCGGGCGACTACGTTCGGTCGGCGTTAGAGAAGCTGACCCGCCGGGGCGAGGTCAGCGAGAGCCGCGGTCGGTATCGATTGCTGTGAGGGCCGCGCCGTCTCGGTCGCCGGCGCTCAGGCCAGTCCCAGCGCCTTCAGCAGCGAGACGGCCAGCGTCAGGACGGTCAACAGGAGCTTCAGCAGGCGGAGCGCGCGGGCGAACCGCGAGTCGGTGAGCGACTCCTCGCTCTCGGATGCTGTCGCGGTCATGGCTGACGGCCCCCGGCGCCGCGGCGCGGCGTCGGGTAGGGGTGACAGGCCACGAGTCCGGGGTGGAGACCGAATCGAACTCGTCGCCGCGCCGGAACGGAGGCGGGCGGTCGGGGCGGGAGTCATCCACCGGCTCCGTCGGCCGCTCGGGGGCCGAGTACGACTATGCGCGAGAGCGCAATAAACCTCGGCCAGACGCGCGGTGAAACTAAAAGTGGTCGGAACGGGGGTCACCCCGGCGCGGGAGCGTCGGTCGGCCCGAATGGGAACTGTTAGGGGCCGCCCGGCAAACCGTTCGGACATGAGCGACGATGCCGGCTCCGCCGACCCGGACGCCCTCGCCGAGGCAGTCCGGGCGGGCGAACTGCGACTGCACGAACTGGACGACTGCGCCGACGCCGAGACCGCCGCGGCGGCCCGGCGGCGCCTGCTAGCGGCCGAGACCGGCGCCGACCTCGACGCCGTCGGCGACCACGCGATCGACGCCGAGCAGGCCGCCGACGCCAACGTCGAGAACATGGTCGGCGCAGCCCAGATTCCGATGGGCGTCGCCGGTCCCGTCGAGGTCTCGGGCGGCGCCGCGGACGGCGAGTACTACCTCCCGCTGGCGACCACCGAGGGCGCGCTGGTCGCGAGCGTCAACCGCGGGCTGTCGGTCGTCACCTCGGCGGGGGGCGCGGACGCCCGCGTCACCAAGTCGGGGATGACTCGCGCGCCGGTGTTCCGCGTCGCGGGCATCGCGGAGGCTGAGGAGGTCGTCTCGTGGGTAAGCGACCACACCGACGACCTCCGGGAGGCCGCCGAGTCGACGACCAGCCACGGCGAACTCATCGACGTCGAGCCCTACGTGGTCGGCGACTCGGTCTACCTCCGGTTCGTCTACGACACCAAGGACGCGATGGGGATGAACATGGCCACCATCGCGACCCGCGAGGCGGCCGACCTGGTCGAGGACGAGACTCCCGCGTCGCTGGTGGCGGTCTCGGGCAACCTCTGCAGCGACAAGAAGCCCGCCGCCATCAACGCCGTGGAGGGCCGGGGCCGGAGCGTCACCGCGGACGTGACGATTCCGGCCGAGACGGTCCGGGACCGGCTCCACACCACGCCCGAGGCCATCGAAGAGGCCAACACCCGGAAGAACCTCGTCGGCTCCGCGAAGGCCGGCAGCCTGGGATTCAACGCCCACGCCGCGAACGTGGTCGCCGCGGCCTTCCTCGCGACCGGCCAGGACCCCGCGCAGGTCGTCGAGGGCGCCAACGCCATCACGACGGTAGAAGCCCGGGAAGACGAACTGTACGCCAGCGTGAGCCTCGCCAGCCTGGAGGTCGGCACGGTCGGCGGGGGCACGAAGCTCGGGACCCAGTCGGAGGCGCTGGACCTGCTAGGCCTCCGGGGCGGCGGCGACCCCGCCGGCAGCAACGCCGACGCGCTCGCCGAGATTATCGCCGTGGGCGCGCTCGCCGGCGAACTCTCGCTGCTCGCGGCGCTGGCCTCCCGGCACCTGTCGAGCGCTCACGAGGACCTGGGCCGGTAGGCAATCGGGAATCAAACCACTCGGCGCGCGCTAGCGGCCCCTCGTGGGCCGCCACGCCGCGCGAGGGACGAGTGAGCGAAGCGAACGAGGAGGCTGGGGAGGCGTGAGGTCTGCGGTTGCAGTGCTGCGGGGTGGATGAAAGGGGCCGCCCGGTCGCGTCCGGAGGACGTGGTCGTCTCAGCGACAGCTATCCGAGGCGACCGGAGGGAGCCGAGGATATGTCGCTGAGACGACCGCGACCGGGCGGGGGCTTTCCGGGCGTTCTTGATTCAGCTGGAATCGACTCGTAGCGACCGGGCGGGGGCTTTCGGAGCGTTCTTCACCACGTCGTCGCCGTCAATCGACACCGAACCACCGATTTCTCTCCCATCCGGTAGCCACAAGAGCGCCGAGTCCCAACCCCCACGTAGCAATGGCCTCAGTCGCGACGGTCTTCGGGTTCCTGCTCATCATGGTCGTCAACACCGTGCTGGCGGCGGTCGCCATCCGGTTCTTCCGCCTCCGGCTCTCGACGGACTGGGGAGCCGTGGTGTACACCGCCGTCCTCATCCCGCTGCTGTACCTCGCCACCACCATCCTGCTCTCGGGATTCGTCGGCTTCGGCGGCAGCGGCGTCCGGGACAGGGGGACCGCCCTCATCCTGGTCTGGGTCCTGCCGTTCACGCTCGCGGTGTCGCTGGACGTCTTCTGGATGCCCTCGCCCGAGGAAGTGGACCTGCCCGACCAGGCGAGCTGACGCCCCGCCGCCGGCCCCTCGGCGTGGACCCACGCGGCCATCGAATCGACCGTCTCGCCGCCGCGACCGGAGAGACCCGTTCGTTTTTCCCGCCCTGGCCCGTACGTCGCGGCAATGAGCCGGACCGACCCCGACCTTCACGAGAGCGTCGAGGAGGCCGCCGCCGACATCGCCAGCATGGAGATCCGGGGCGCGGCCACCATCGCCGACGCCGCGGCCGAGGCGCTGGCAGCGCAGGCCGAGGACAGCGCCGCCGACGACCCCGAGGCGTTCCGGGCGGAGATGCGGGCGGCCGCCCGCCGACTCCGGGAGACCAGACCGACCGCGGTCAGCCTGCCGAACGCGCTGCGGTACGTCCTCCGCGGGATGGAGGGGAGCACGGTCGACGAGCTCCGCGAGAGCGTGGTCGACAGCGCCGCGGAGTTCCGGCGGGAGCTCGACCAGGCCCAGGCCAACCTCGGGCGCATCGGCGCGAACCGCCTCCGGGACGGCGACACCGTGATGACCCACTGCCACTCGACCGACGCGCTATCGTGCGTCGAGCGGGCCCTCGACCAGGGCAAGGACATCTCGGCCATCGTCAAGGAGACCCGGCCGCGCAAGCAGGGCCACATCACCGCCCGCCAGCTCCGGGAGTGGGACGTGCCCGTGACCCTGGTCGTGGACAACGCCGCCCGCCGGTACCTCGACGACGCCGACCACGTGCTCGTCGGGGCCGACTCCATCGCGGCCGACGGCTCGGTCATCAACAAGGTCGGGACCTCCGGACTGGCCGTCAACGCCCGCGAGCGCGGCGTCCCCATCATGGTCGCGGCCCAGACGCTGAAGCTCCACCCCGACACGATGACCGGTCACACCGTCGAGATAGAGATGCGCGACGAGCGCGAGGTGCTGACCGAGGCGGAGGAGGCCGAGATAAACGGCGACGCTGACGCCGATGGCCTCACGGTCGAGAACCCCGCGTTCGACGTGACGCCGCCGCGGTACGTCGACGCCATCGTGACCGAGCGGGGCCAGTTCCCGCCCGAGAGCATCGTGACGCTGATGCGCGAGTTGTTCGGCGACCAGCAGGGCAGCGAGCCCTGGGAGGAGTAGGCGAAACGCCCGGTTGACCGGCGGCGGCCCACCGAATCCCTCGTTTCGCCGGCGGATTCGCCCGGATAACTTTCAGTCGCAGCGTCGTCGTCCCGGCGAGCCATGAACGAGCCAGAGCGACGCCGGTTCCTCAGGACCGCGCTCGCGGGCGCGGGCCTCGCGCTGGCCGGCAGCGCGGCCGGCCAGGAGACCACGACCGCAGGCGAGGAGACGAACGGGGGCGACCGGACGACGACCGCGGACGGCGAGACGGCCACCTCGGACGGCGAGGAGACCACCAACGCAGCGCCGGACGCCGACGCGGGGCTCGTCACCGTCTCGAGCACCGAGAGCGTGGGCGCGACCGTCGAGCGCATCGAGGAGGACATCGAGGACAACGACGACCTCATCCTCGTGACGACGGTCGACCACGCGGGGAACGCCCGGAACGCCGGCCTCGACCTGCGTCCGACGACGCTGATCCTGTTCGGGAACCCCAACCTGGGGACGCAGTTGATGCAGGCGTCCCGGACCGCGGGCATCGACCTGCCCCAGAAGCTGCTGGTCTGGGCGGCCGAGGACGGGACGGCGAACGTGACCTACAACGACCCGCAGTGGCTCGCCGAGCGCCACGACATCGAGGGCCAGGAGGACGTGGTGGGCACTATCGCCGCCGCGCTGGAGAGCCTGGCGACCGGGCGGTGAGACCCCGACTCGACGCCGTCCCCTCCGTCGATTTCCGCGGCCGTTCCATTCTTCGGTGTCGGTCGGCTAGCCGGTCCCGCCGTGCTTGGACAAGACACTTCCGAGAAGCGGTCGCACGCGGGACGGAATTCGATAGTCGACGACTTTCTGCGGACCGAGAACAGCACCAGCCGCGACGCCGAGTGCGAACTCTGCGAGTCGACGACGGTGACCCAGGTGGAGTACGGCATCCGGGTGTGCCAGACCTGCGAGCGGACCTACCTTCCCTGACCCCGCAGTTCTCCCGCAGCCGTCGGACGAACCGCTCCGCGCGGGAAACGCACACCGGGACGCCGCCCGGCTGACCCCCTTCGAGCCGACCCCGATCCTCAGTCGGTCAGCCCGTAGCCGCGCTTGAACAGCGCGACGTCGAGCGCGATGACCGCCGCGGTCAGCGCCGAGAGGACCGCCAGCGACCAGTTCGGGTCGACCTCCGAGACGCCCAGGAAGCCGTACCGGACGCCGTTGACCATGTACACCATCGGGTTGAGCATCGAGAGCTCCTGGTACGGCGAGGGGAGCTCGCGGACCGCGTAGAACACGCCGCCGAAGAACACCAGCGGGCGGACGATGAACTGGTTCATCATGGTGAGGTTGTCCCAGTCGTCGGCCCACAGCCCGCCGACCACGCCGAAGCTCGAGAACAGCAGCGTGATGACCAGCGCGAACGCGACCAGGTAGCCCGGCCGGGCGACCCCGACCGGCGTGAAGAACGCGCCGATGACCGCGATGAGGCTCCCGACCAGCAGGCCCCGGGTCGCGCCCGCGACGATGTAGGCGACCACCATCCGGGAGTAGGACATCGGCGAGGTCAGCGTCTCCTCGATGTAGTCGTTCCAGCGCCCGTGGAAGATGGAGAACGAGGCGTTCTCGAAGGCGTTCGCGATGGCGCCCAGCACCACGAGCCCCGGCAGGATGAACAGGATGTACGGGATGGGCTCGCCGCCGAGGCTGACCCCGCCCACGCGGTCGCCCAGGATGACCCCGAACACCGAGAAGTACAGCACGTTAGTCACGAACGGCGGGACGAAGGTGTTTCGCGGCCGCCGGAGGAACCGCAGGATCTCCCGGCGGGCGAGCGTCTTGAAGCCGGTGAGGCCCGAGAGATTCACGCCGAGTCACCTCCCGCCTCCGAGCCGGACGCCCCCGCGGCGTCCGACGATTCCACGCCGGCGTCGGTCCCGGACCCGTCGCGGTCGGTTCCGACCTCGCCGCCGTCGGTCGCCGGGACCGCCTCGGCCGACTGCTCGCTGCCGCCCTCTCGGGTCATGTCGACGAACACCTCCTCCAGGGAGGTCCGGGAGATGTCGAAGTCGACGATCTCGTGGCCGGCGCGGTCGAGCGCCCGGACCAGGTCGGGGGCGACCAGCCCGCCCTGCGTGGCGGTGACGACCAGTTGGTCGCCGTCGAGGTCGACGCTCTCGACCCGGCCCTCGCGCTCGCCGGCCGACAGCGTCGGCAGGTCGGGCGCGGTCGCGGGCGCGTCGCGGAGCGTGACCCGAATTTTGTCGGGGCCGCGGTCCATCAGCTCCTCGGGGCTCGCCACCGTGAGCAGGTTCCCCGAGTCGAGGATGGCCACCTCGTCGCAGAGCCGCTCGGCCTCCTCGATGTAGTGGGTGGTGAGCAGGATGGTGGTGCCCGACTCGTTGAGCTCGGTGATGAGGTCCCAGAGGTCGTGGCGCAGTTGCACGTCGACGCCCGCGGTCGGTTCGTCCAGAATCAGGAGGTCGGGGTCGGTGATGAGCGCCCGCGCCAGCATGAACCGGCGCTTCATCCCGCCCGACAGCCAGTTGAACCGGGTGTCGCGCTTCTCGTAGATGCCGACCTTCCGGAGCACCTCGTCGGCGCGCTCGCCGGCCTCGTCGGCCGGGATCCCGTGGTAGCCCGCCTTGTGCTCCAGCACCTCGCGGATGGGGAAGAAGTGGTCGACGTTGAACTCCTGGGGCGCGAGCCCGATGGCGTCGCGGGCCTCGCGGTAGTCGGCCTCGACGTCGTGGCCGAACACCGCGGCCCGGCCGCCGGTCCGACGGACCAGCCCCACGAGGATGTTGATGAACGTGGTCTTGCCGGCCCCGTTCGGTCCCAGCAGGCCGAAGAAGCTCCCCTCCGGCACCGACAGCGACACTCCGTCCAGCGCCTGGACCCCGTCGTAGCGCTTCCGGAGGTCCTCGACTTCGATGGCGGCGGTCATCGGCGGAACGTAGGCAACTCCGAGCGAAAAGGGCGTTGGTAGCGGTCGGCCGTCAGGCGACCTCGCGCTCGAACTCGCGAATCGCCGCGTCGGTGCCGGCCGCGATCAGCCGGTCGGCCGAGTCGACGACCACCGACCGGTCGGTGAGGAGTTCGCCGTCGCGCTCGACGCCGACGAAGACGCACCCCGCGTCCGTCCCGCGCTCGGCCTCGTCGAGCGACCGGCCGGCGAACGGCCCGGCCTCGACCCGGACGACCCGGAGCTGCTCGACCGGCGTGAGGACGTCCTCGCCCCGGAGCTCCCGGGCCAGCAGCCGGGCGCTGACCCGCTGGGTCGAGAGGACGTAGTCCGCGCCCGCGTCGAAGGCGGTTGGGGACTTGGCCGTGTCGTCGACCCGGACCAGGATCTCGATGTCGTCGGTGAGCGTGCGGGCGATGGCGACCGCGAGCAGCGCGGTCGAGTCGTCGCCGACGGTGACGACGAGCGCGCTGGCGTCCTCGATGCCGGCCGTCTCCAGGGTCTCGGGGTCGCGCACGTCGCCGACCACGTCCACGCGCCGGCCGTCCTCGCGGTCGATGGCGGTCGCGTCGACGCCCTCGCCCAGCGCGTCGTCGGCCGCCCGACCGCCGGTGCCCATCCCCGCGATGACGACGCTGGAGTGGCTCCGGGGCGGCCGGAGCCCGGCGGCGAACTCCTGGACGTCGTCGACGGCGTCCTCGGTCCCGACCACGATGAGGACCGAGTTCGGCGTGATCACCGCGGCGGGGTCGACGGGCAGTCGGAGGTCGCCGTCGATCCACGCCCCGACGAGCGTGAGGTCGCTGCGGCCGGCGAGCGCGGTGTCCTCGATCCGGACGCCGGCCAGCGGGCTGTTGCGCCGGACCAGCACCTCCCGGATGCGGACGTCGCCGACGGTCGCGTCACCCATCGGCTCGGGCGACTGGGCCCACGCGTTGGTCTTCTGGCCGAGGCGCCGCCCGATGAGTGCATCGGGCGACAGCACGGTGTCGGCGCCGATCTCGCGGAGCGCGCCGTCGTGGGTCGGCGTGTCGGTGAGCGCGACGGTCCGGAGCGAGGCGTTGCGCCGGAGCGCCGTCAGGACGACGCTGACGTTCCGGTCTCCGGCGTCGGCGACGAGCGCGCTCGCATCGCCGATCACGGCCCGCTCGAGCGTCTCGCCGTCCTCGGCGTCGCCGTGGATCGCCTGGTAGCCGTCGTCCGAGAGCCGCTTGGCCTCCTCGGTGTCGGACTCGATCAGCACGTAGTCGACGTCCAGGCGCTCGAGTTCGTCGAGCAGGACGCCCGTGTCCCGGCGGTACTCGCAGACGACGACGTGGTCGTCCTTCGCGGTCAGGCGGTCGCTCAGATCGAGCGGCGCGCGCTCGAACAGCGGGATGACCAGCACCCGGAGGGTGGCGAACCCGATGGCGACGCCCGTCAGCTGCATGAAGGTGACGAACACGTTCATGGCGGGGGTCTCCCACGGCGCGTCCGCGCCGTACCCGGTCGTGGTCATCGTCTCGACCACGGTCTGGAACGACCGGAACAGCGAGTGGTCGTGGCCCTCGAGCGTCCGCATCCCGTAGTTGTAGAGGACCGTGTACACCAGGAGAACGGCGACGAGAGCGGCGGCGTACGCCATGACGAGGCGCTGGCGCCGGGTCAGCCACGGGAGCAGCGAGTCCTTACCCTCGAACCAGTTCGACCAGTCGGTCCTCATCGCCGGAGCAGCTCCCGTCGGGACCGACTATCGGACGCGCGAGCGGACATCTCGCCTGCCCTTGGCCGTCGAGCGTCATGAGTCGTACGACCGGCGACAGGTCGGCTCGCGGACTCACGACCTCCTGCGGAGGTTCTCGGTCCGGAGTTCGTCGCGGGCGTGCCACGTCCGGGGCCGGAGCGCGACCCCGGCCGCGAGGAGGTACCCCGCCGCGACGACCGCGGTCACCGCGAGGCCGGAAATCTGGCCGATGGCGGCGCTCGCGGGCCACGCCAGCGGGTCGAACGCGAGGACCCGAATGAGCCAGGCCGCGAGCAGCACCGAGAACAGCGGGAGGTACACCCGGCGGAGCCGGTGGGCCAGCGCCTCCTCGGCGGTGATCTTGATGGTCGGCGTCCGGTAGTCGTCGGCGAGGGCGGCCCGCCAGTTCTCGTCGACCAGCCCCTTCGTGGGGTCGAGTCCGTAGGCCCAGACGTTCTCCTGGAGGGTCCGGACCCGCGAGCGCCAGACGTCGTAGGCCCGGTAGCGCCGCGCCTCGACCACCAGGAACAGCCCGACCGCGGCGGCGCCGACCAGCAGGACGTAGTGGGGGTTGCCCGCGCTGGAGAACGCCCACGTCAGGACGCCCGCCATCACCAGCACCGCCCAGTTGGTCGTCCGGTCGAGCCGCTCGCGCCAGAGCTTCATCCGGTGGATCTCGCCGCGGTAGAGGTGGGCCAGCGCCGAGCTCGGCCCCATCTCGGCGTCGAGCAGTCCGCGGCCGACCTCCGGGTCGGCCGGTACGTCGTCGCCTGACGGCCGGTCCGACGCCTCCGCGTCTGGTCCCGAGTCCGGATTCGAACCCGCGTCGTCGGGCGTCTCCGCGTCCGGGTCGAGGGGGTTCGTCGACCCCGGCGCCCCGTCGTCCGAATCGCCGCCGCTCATTCGGACGACCCTCCGCGACGTCGATAGTCTTGTGCGTTCATCCCTATATTAGACTAATCCCTCGAGGTTGAAGTATTTCACTACGCGCTCTCGTTCGGCCGCGACCCGCGCTCGAAGCTATCGCGCCGCGACGGTCTTGGGAAGTCCGCGTACGCCAGTAGAGGGCGTCGAAACCAGAAGCGAGAAACGAGTCAGGCGAAGTCCGGGAGGTCGTCGTCGGTCTCGGCCATGTTGATGTTGACCTCGATGACGTTGGCGGCGTTGGTCACCTTCTCGACGATGCTGTCGTGGTAGTCGGGGTCGTTCATCCGCCGGAGCGGGCCGGAGACGCTGAGCGCCCCCAGGACGTCGCCCCCGCGGTCGCGGATGGGCGCGCCGATGGCCTGCAACCCCTCGATCTCCTCCTCGTCGTTGTAGGCGTAGCCGCGCTCGCGGACGTCGTCGAGTTCCGCGAACAGCTCCTCGCGGTCGGTGATGGTGTTCTCGGTCTTCCGGGCGAGCCCGTAGCGGTCGACGATTCCCTCGACCCGCCCGCGGGGCATGTACGCGAGCATCGACTTGCCGGTCGCCGAGAAGTGGAGGTAGTCGGGCTTCTGGAGCTTGCTGGTCTGGTAGTCGCTGCCGACCGCCTTCTCGCCTTTCACCTTGTAGAGGTTGACGCTGAGCCCGTGCTGGACGGTCGCGAGGTGGGCGTACTCGCCGGTCTCCTCGGCGAGTCGCTCGATCTCGCCCTTGCCGGTCTCGTAGAGGGTGTGCTGGTTCCGGACGTACTCGCCGAGCATCAGGAACTGGAGCGACAGCGAGTAGGTGTTGCCCTCCTTGACGACGAGCCGCTGGTCCTCGAGGGTCATGAGGTAGTTGTACGCCGCGCTCTTGGAGACGTCGAGGTGGTCGGCGACCTCCGTGACGGTGGCCCCGTCGAGTTCCTCGAGCGCGCGGACGACCTCGAGCGCGCGCGAGACCGTCTGCAGGATGCGCGGCGACTCCCCCGAACTCTCCTCGGTCATGGGTGTCCGTATCCCCCGGAGGTTCATAGGTGTTCGCGTATCGTGAATCGAGAGAACGGTAGCGTGAGTCCGAACGTGACCCGGCACCGGTCCGTCGAGCTCGGGACACCGACTCGGTGTTGTTCTTCATTCACCGCCAGAATCGACCGTTGATACCTCTTGTCCCGTTTCTCGAGATTAGGCGCGTCTGCGACCCGGTCGAACCGTGGCGTTCGCATTTCGTGCAACGGAGAAATCGGGGCGGTCCGGACGCCGAATCGTGATTTCGGCCGGGAAATATCGCGATTCCCCACTCCCGCTCGCAGCGTTCTCGCCGCAGCGTCGCCCCTACTCGACCGCCAGCCGCGCCATCGCGCCGGCCAGCACCCGGGTCGCGGCCGCGCAGTCCTCCCAGTCGGTCCACTCCAGCGGATTGTGCGAGACGCCGTTCTCGGAGGGCGCGAACAGCAGCGCGGCGTCGGTCGCGTTCGCCACGTGCATCGTGTCGTGGGCCGCCCCGGAGTGGAGGTCGAGCGTCTCGATGCCCGCGCTCGCGCCCGCCTCGTGGAGCGCGTCGCGGCACCGCTCGCTCATCGGCACCGGCGCGCGGTCCCACGGCCGGTCGAGGCTGGTCTCGACGCCGCGCTCGGCCTCCAGCCGGTCGAGGCTGGCCCGGGCCTCGTCGACGATGCGGTGGACCGAGTCGTGCCGGACGTCCCGGACGTCGATGGTCAGTTCGACCGCGTCGGCGATGACGTTGGGCGCGTTCGGACGGACGTCGAGCTTCCCGACCGTCGCGACCGCGGTGTCGCTCTCCGCGGCGACGACGTCGTTAGCGGCCGACTCGACGTCGAGGACGAACTCGCTCGCGGCCGCGAGCGCGTCGCTGCGCTCGTCCATCGCGGTCGACCCGGCGTGGTCGGCCTCGCCGCGGATCTCGACCTCGCACCGCGAGAGCCCGGTGATGGTGGTCACGACGCCCGCCGGCGCTCCGGCCCGTTCGAGGCGCTCGGCCTGCTCGACGTGGAGCTCGAACCAGGCGCGCCAGTCGCCGGCGTCCACCCGCCCCTCGCCCCGGGCGTCGATGCCGTCGAGCGCGGCTTCGAGCGAGACGCCGTCGTCCTCGAAGGCGAGCGCCTCTTCGACGCTGAGGTCGCCGGCCGCCACGCTCGACCCGACGAGACCGCCGTCGAACCGCTGGCCCTCCTCCTCGGTGAACGAGACGACCTCGACCGGGCGATCGGGCTCGACGTCGGCGTCCTGCATCGCCCGGACCGCTTCGAGCGCGGCGTAGACCCCGAGCGGGCCGTCGAAGATCCCGCCCTCGGGCACCGAGTCGAGGTGGCTCCCGGCCGCGACCGGGGCGGCGTCCGGGTCGGCGCTCGCGGGCACCCACCGGCCGACGACGTTGCCCACCGCGTCGACCCGCACGTCGAGCCCCGCGTCGCGGAGGCGCTCGATCAGGTACTCGCGGGCCTCGCGGTCGGCCGCCGTCCCGGTCAGCACGGTCCGTCCCCTGCCCTCCTCGACGGGCACGGCACCGAACTCCCCGTTGGTCTCGATGTCCTCCCGGAGCCGCGTCGTCCGTACGTCCATGGTTGACACGCCTCCGTTTCACCGACCGGTACTTGATTGTTTCTCACTACCGCGGTTTCCATACGCGACGAAGGCCCGAAACCCCCGAATTCGCCGCTTTCTGTCGGCGACGAACGTTCGTTTTTATACTTCCGCCCGCATCGCGGCCGAATCGGGTCGACGGCCGGCCGATGCCCCGTTCACATTTCGACAAACGTTTGGTGTATATGGGGTTTAGAAAAACGGTGGAAGGATTAACCGAGATATAACTTGATTTCCAGAAGTTTTATGAGCCGTAACCCTGAACCGGTATGTATGCCAAGAGATAGCAATGAAGGCGATGGGAGCGACTCGGGTCTCCCGCTCAATCGGCGGCAGTTCGTCGGCGCGGTCGGGACGTCGGTCCCGCTGGCGCTCGCCGGGTGTACGAGCGGCGGCGACTCGGACGGGAGCCAGAACACCACCACGAGCGGTGGCGGGGGCGGAACGACCCAGTCCGACGGTGGCAGTGGGGGCGGGTCGCCCAAAGCCGGCGGGACGCTCCAGTGGGGCGGCGCGGTCCCGGTGCAGGGCCTCGATCCGCACCTCGACAGCGCGGCGGCGTCCAAGCGGGTCCTCGAGAACATCTACGAGGAGCTGGTCCAGCTCCAGCCCGACTACTCGCTGAAGCCCCATCTGGCGAAGAACCTGAAGAAGCAGGAGAACAACACGCTGCTCTCGATGGAGCTCCAGCAGGGGGTGACGTTCCACGACGGCACCGAGATGACCTCGGAGGACGTCGTGGCCAGCTACCGGCGGGTCGCCGACGGCGACTACCTCGCCAGCGGCTTCTTCAAGTTCGTCGACAGCATGTCGGCCCCCGACGACTACACGTTCGAGATCAAGCTCAAGGAGCCGTTCGCGCCGTTCATCGCGAAGATGGCGACCGCCGAGCTCGCCATCATGCCGAAGAAGGAGGCCCAGAAGGAGAAGATCGGGAAGCCCGTCGGCACCGGCCCGTACCAGTTCGAGAGCCGCGAGATCGAGTCGTCGTTCACCATGACGAAGTTCGAGGACTACTGGGGCGCCGGCGACGGCGGGCCCTACCTCGACAAGATCGTCAAGAGCGAGATCACCGACCCGAGCGTCCGGCTCCAGTCGTTCCAGGCCGGCGAGTACGACTTCATCAACGGGGTCGCGCCCAAGGACGTCAGCACGGTCAAGAACATGCCCCAGACCCGCTTCGAGAAGCAGTTCCCGAAGTCGCTGGTCTACCTCGGCATGAACTGCAACCAGAAGCCGTTCGACGACAAGCACGCCCGGCTGGCGCTCGACTCCGCGCTCGACAAGCAGAAGATCATGCAGGCGGCGCTGTACGGCACCGGCCAGACCACGGCGACGCCCGCGACGCCGGGCAGCCCGTGGGTCAACGAGGACATCCAGCCCCGGCCGCGCAACACGGAGAAGGCCAAGGAGCACCTGGAGAAGGCGGGGATGCCCGACGGCTACAAGGCGTCGTTCAAGATCCCACAGTCGTACCCGACGCAGGTCCAGGCCGCGAAGGTCATCTCCGACCAGGCCAGCGACGTGGGCATCCAGCTCAACATCCAGAAGATCACCTGGAACAGCTGGCTCTCCGACGTCTACTCCAACCAGAACTTCCAGGCGACGACCAGTTCGTACCTCGCGCTGTGGTACCCCGACGTCTCGTTCTACAAGTTCCTCCACCCCGAGGGCGCGTTCTTCTTCACCGGCTGGACGAACGAGGAGTACAACACGCTGGTCGAGGAGGCCCGCCACATGTACGACCAGCAGAAGCGCGCCGAGAAGTACCACCGGGCGACCGAGATCCTCCACAACCAGCGGGCGGGCCACCTCTTCCTCTGGTGGCAGGCGAACCTCTATGGGGCCAAGAACCAGTACAAGGGCGACATCGGCGCGCCCGACGGGTCGACGCTCCGCTTCCAGGACAACTGGCTCGAGAACTGACGGTCGGCGGTCTCTCTCCTACCAATGTCGATGTACAACTACGTTGCTCGGCGGGTGGCGTTCATGGCGGTGACGCTGTTCCTCGTGACGGTCATCGCGTTCGTCGTCACCAACATCCTCCCCGGGAACGTCGCGCTGCTCATCCTGGGGCCGAACGCCTCCCCCGAGTCGATACAGGCGCTGAAGGCACAGATGGGTCTCAACCAACCGCTCTACCTCCAGTACTTCGACTGGGTCCTCGGGCTGCTCCAGGGCGACATGGGAACGTCGCTCCGGTACGAGGAGCCGGTCGTCGCGCTCATCACGGAGAAGCTCCCCCGGTCGCTCCTGCTGGCGTTCGCCGCGACGTTCGTCGCGGTCACGCTGTCGATCCCGCTCGGGGTCTACTCGGCGGTCCACCAGAACGAGCCCTCGGACGTGGCCACCTCGCTGTTCGCGTTCGTCGGCATCTCGCTCCCCATCTTCCTCTGGGGGCTGGTGTCCATCCTGGTGTTCGCCGTCTGGCTCGACCTCCTGCCGACCGGCGGCTACGTCTCGCCGATGGAGTCGCCGGTGCGCGCGCTGAAGCACCTCGTGCTGCCGGCGGGGTCGATGGGGTTCGCGCTGACGGCGTACATCATGCGGATGACCCGGTCGTCGATGCTCGAGGTGTTGAGCGAGGAGTACATCAAGCTGGCCCGCGCGAAGGGGATGACCCAGCGGGTCGTCGTGCTGCGCCACGCGCTCCGCAACGCCATCATCCCGGTCATCACGGTCATTGCCTTCCAGTTTAGCTACGCCTTCGGCGGGGTCGTCGTCCTCGAGAAGGTGTTCTACTGGCCGGGCATCGGCCAGCTCACGCTGACCGCCATCCAGAGCCGGGACATCCCCCTGATTCAGGGGTGCATCATCGTCGTCGCACTGATATACATGGCCTCGAACTTCGCCGCCGACCTGCTGTACGCCTACTTCGACCCGCGCATCCGCTACGGGGGTGAGGAGTGATGTCGACCGAGCCCGGGAACGCGCTTCGCGCCCGGCTGTCGATGTCCGAGTCCCAGCGCGAGCGCGTCTCGACGTTCGTCCGGAAGTTCCGCGGCAACACCAAGGCGATGGTCGGCCTCGTCCTCGTCGTGACGCTGATCGTGGTCGCGATCTTCGCGCCGATAATCGCGCCGTACTCCATCTCGGAGACCGACATCGACGCGCGGAGCGAGGCGCCGTCGCTCGACCACCCGTTCGGGACCGACGAGCTCGGCCGCGACATCTTCAGCCGGGTCGTGATGGGGAGCCGCATCTCGCTGTACGTCGGCTTCGGCGCCATCGGCGCGGCGCTGGCGGTCGGCACGCTCATCGGGGTGGTCGCGGGCTACTTCGGCGGCCTCACCGACGAGGTCCTGATGCGGGTGATGGACGCCGCGATGGCGTTCCCGCCGGTGCTGCTGGCGCTGACGCTGATGGTGGTGCTGGGACCCGAGCTCCGGAACGTCATCCTGGCGCTGGCGTTCGTCTACACGCCGTACATCGCCAGGGTCGCACGGAGCGCGGCGCTGACCGAGCGCAACGAGGCGTACGTCGAGGCCGCGGTCGCGCGCGGCGAGTCCGACACCCGAATCGTCTTCGGCGAGGTGCTGCCCAACTGCGCCGCGCCGCTGCTGGTCCAGGGGTCGCTCAACGTCTCGTTCGCCATCCTGGCCGAGGCGAGCCTCTCGTTCCTCGGCCTGGGCGCACAGCCGCCGACGCCGTCGTGGGGACTCATCATCGACACGGGCCGCGGGTTCATCGAGACCGCCCCGTGGATGATCCTGTTCCCGGGACTGGCCATCGGCATCACCGTCATCGGGTTCAACATGCTCGGCGACGGCCTGCGAGACGTCCTCGACCCGAAGGTCGACACGGAGGAACGATGAAGGTACCACGGACTGCGAATCCACGAGCGAGTCGAGCGGCTACCGAACGAGGAGCGTCGAGGACGGTGGCAGCATGAGCGCGCACACGCCGAACGACGAGGAATCGGCCGGAGTCGCATCGCCGAGGGACGACGAGGGCCACCTGCTCGACGTCCGGAACCTCCGCACGGAGTTCCTGACCGGGGAGGGGTCGGTCGTCGCCGCCGACGACGTCTCGTTCGCGCTCGACCGCGGCGAGACGATGGGCATCGTCGGCGAGTCCGGCGCCGGCAAGAGCGTGACCGCCCGGTCGATCATGCGGCTCATCGACTCGCCCGGCGAGATAACCGGCGGGCAGGTGCTGTTCGAGGGCAGGGACCTGCTGGAACTCGCCGAGTCGGAGATGCAGGGCGTCCGGGGCAAGGACATCGCGCTCATCCCCCAGGACCCGATGTCCTCGCTCAACCCCGTGCTGACGGTGGGCTCCCAGATAATCGAGACCATCCGACACCACCAGGGGCTCGGCGAGGAGGAGGCCCGGCGCCGCGCCGTCGAGGCGATGCGGGAGGTCGGCATCCCCGACGCCGAGGCCCGCATCGACGACTACCCCCACGAGTTCTCCGGCGGGATGCGCCAGCGCGTCCTGCTGGCCATCGGGCTGTCGTGCGAGCCCGACCTCATCATCGCCGACGAGCCGACCACCGCGCTCGACGTGACGACCCAGGCCAAGATGCTCGACCTCCTGAACGAGCTCCAGGAGGAGATGGGGATGGCGGTGCTGATCATCACCCACAACCTCGGCGTGGTCGCCCAGACCTGCGACCACGTCGGCGTGATGTACGCGGGCAACCTGGTCGAGACCGCCGAGCTCGGCGACCTGTTCGACGACCCGCAACACCCCTACACCCGGGCGCTCATCGACTCGATTCCCGAGGTCGACGCCGACTACGACGAGCTGCCGACGCTGGAGGGCGCGATGCCCGACCTGACCGACCTCCCGGAGGGCTGCAACTTCGCGCCCCGGTGTCAGTACGCGACGGAGGCGTGTCGCACCGGCGGGGACCCGCCGCTCGAACCGGTCCCCGGCACGAGCTCGAAGGCGGCCTGCATCCACGCCGAGGAGCTCGACCTCTCGGAGAGCGACGTCCGCGAGACCGGCGCGGGCCGGGCGGACGTCGACCGCAGCGGCGACCCCCTGTTCGAGGTCAGGAACCTGAAGAAGCACTTCAGCGCGGGTGACGGCGTGCTCGGGGACCTCAGCCTCTCGTTCGACGGCGGCCTGCCGTCGGTCGAACGGCAGTACGTCAAGGCGGTCGACGGCGTGAGCTTCGACATCTACGAGGGCGAGACGCTCGGGCTCGTCGGCGAGTCGGGCTGCGGGAAGTCGACGGTCGCCCGGACCGCGCTCAAGCTGCTCGAACCCACCGACGGCGAGGTGTACTTCGAGGGCGAGCCGGTCCACGAGATGGGGAGCTCGGACGTCCGGAGCCTCCGCCGGGAGATGCAGATGGTGTTCCAGGACCCCCAGAGCTCGCTCAACCCCCGCAAGACCGTCGGCCAGATCGTCGGCCGGGCGATGGAGAAGCACGGCATCGCCACCGGCGAGGAGAAGGACGAGCGCGTGCGGGATCTGCTGGAGCGGGTCGGCCTCTCGCGCGACGCGGCCCAGCGGTACCCCCACGAGTTCTCGGGCGGCCAGCAGCAGCGGGTCGCCATCGCCCACGCGCTGGCGGTCGAGCCGAAGCTCATCGTCTGCGACGAGCCGGTGTCGGCGCTCGACGTGAGCGTGCAGGCCCAGATCCTCAACCTGCTCAACGACATCCAGGCCGAGCGGGGCATCTCGTTCCTGTTCATCTCTCACAACATCGGCGTGGTCCGCCACATCTGCGACCGAGTGGCGGTGATGTATCTGGGCACCATCGCCGAGATCGGCACGGTCGAGCAGGTGTTCGGCCCGCCGTACCACCCCTACACCGAGAGCCTGCTGTCGGCGGTGCCCCACGCCGACCCCGACCGGGAGACCGACCGCATCCTGCTGGAGGGGTCGGTCCCGAGCCCCATCGACCCGCCGTCGGGCTGTCGGTTCCACACGCGCTGTCCGAAGAAGATCGGCGAAGTGTGCGAGCGGGAGGTCCCGGAACTGGAGGAGAAGCGGGCCGGAACCGGCCACGAGATATCGTGTCACCTCTCGGTCGAGGAGATGAGCGAGCGCGACTTCGAGACCGAGTCCGAGACTGCGGTGCGGGGCGACTGATTCTCAGAAGTCGGTCAGCTTCGCCTCGGTCGCCCCCTTGGCGTCGGTGTCGAACTCTTCGAGGCCGACGAACTCCAGGCCGTTGTCCCGGAGCGCCCGCTGCACGCGCTCGGAGGCCGCGGGCGCGACGAGCATCCCGCGGACCTCGTCGTTGGTCTCTTCATACAGCGAGACGTACCGCTGGAGCTGGTCGAAGTGGTTCAGCGTCGCCTGGATGCGCTTGACCTCCACGACGACCGGCGTGCCCTCGGCGTCGCGCGCGAAGAAGTCGATGAAGCCGTACTTGCTCTCGCGCTCGTGCTCGACGATGCGCAGCCCCTCCTCCAGCACGTCGGGGTTGGCCTCGATGTACTCGTGCATCTCGGCCTCGGTGCCCGACTCCTCGTAGGTCGCGCCGTCGGTGGCGTCGAACCGGGTCAGGCCGTAGGCGTCCAGAATTCTCGCCTCGACGCGCTCGCTCGGGTTGGTCCGCCGGGCGAGCAGGACCGCCACTCGCGGTTCGTCACCGTCGTCGCGCGGCGTCGCCGCTTGACTGTCCGCGGAGCCTCGCTCCGCGCTACTCGTCGATTCCGCGGCGGTGCCCGCCGCGCCCCCGTCGCTGGTGCGCGCGGAGACGCTGCCGCCGCCGGGCATCCAGTTGACGGGCTTGTGCCCGGTGGGCTGGTGGACCAGGAAGGTGCCGTCGGGCTTGGCGACCAGCACGCGGTCGCCCGGGCCGAGGTAGCCCGAGGTCCGGCCGTCGTACTCCACCTCGCAGCGGGCCTGCACGGTCAGCATCGCGCCGTCCCGGAACGCCGCCTTCGCCTCGGCGACGAGGGCGTCGGGGTCGGGCGCGTCGAGTTGCTCGGCGACCATCGGTCGTTGCGGGGTGGTCAGCACCGGAGCAAAAAGGTATGGGATTCTGGGTCAGGGTTTCGAGGAATCTGAAAATGAGCTACAGACGCGGCAGTCTGGAGGAAGCTAACTACTGCCATCACCTCTGTACCGTACAACACCGCAACCGCGGGCCTCACGCCTCCCCAGCCTCCTGCGGTGCTTGCGGTGCTGCGCTCCTCGTCCACCGTCGGAGGCAAGCTCCGACGAGCCTTCGGTCACTTCGTTCCCGAAGACCTCGCACGCACTGGCGCGGCACGGAGGCCGCGCCAGCGCGCGCCGGACAGTTTGCCGAGGAAGCGCCAGAGAACGGATGCGTCAGTCTTCAGAACGCCTCGTCGACCTGCCGGGCGGTCGCGTCGCGGCCGTCGGAGTTGTCGACCGTCACGTGGTCGGTCGCGATGGCGTCGAACTGCTCGCGGTACAGCTCGTGGACCTCGAAGTCGGCGTCGCTCGCGTCGCCCTCGCGGCGCGCGATCCGCTCGCGGACCACGTCCTCGGCGCACTCGACCTTGACCAGCCGGAACTCGGCGCCGAGCGATTCGGACAGCTCCGCGGCGCGGTCGCGGTCGCCGGCGTCCTTGAACGTCCCGTCGAGCACGGCGCTCCGGCCCGCCTCGACGATTTCGCTCGCGCGGTCGAACAGTTCGCGGTAGACCATCCGGGACTCCTCCTCGGTGTAGTCCGGGTCGGTCAGGAGCTCCTTGCGGACCACGTCGGTCCGGAGCAGGCGTCCGTCGAGGCGGTCGGCGATGTCCTCGGCGACGGTGGTCTTGCCGACGCCGGGCAGGCCGCAGACCACGATCAGTCGGGGCGTCTCGGGCCGTCGGTCGAGGGCGTCGGTCTCAGCCACGGTGACCACCGACCGCCACTGTACGCTGTGTCGCGCGGGTCCGGGTCATCTCGGTTACTGTACTCCACGAAGTCGACTCTTTATCAAAGTGTGGAAACGGCGTCGGGCGGGCGCGGTCGGAACTCGGCGTGCGGGGTTCCCCGTCCCCGCAAATCGGTCCTTAGAAACTCCCGGCCGCCACCGCGGCTTTCCCGACCGGAGCCGTACGAGCGGTGTTCACCATGGCGCGCAACTCCGACGCGGACGGACTCGTCTCGGTCGTCGTCCCGACCCACTACCGCAACGACCGGCTCCGCCAGGCGCTCGACAGCGTCGCGGCCCAGGAGTACCGACCGATAGAGGTCGTCGTGGTCGACGGCTCGGACGACGAGCACGCCCGGCCGGTCGTCGCCGAGTACGAGGCGGCCCGGTACGTCCGCCAGCGCCGCGACGAGGGGCCCCAGGCGGCACGGAGCATCGGTGCGGAGGCGTCCGACGGCCGGTACGTGCAGTTCCTGGACGACGACGACCGGCTGGCGCCGTCGAAGATCCGCAAGCAGGTGGCCCTGCTCGACGACGCGGAGCGAGTCGGCGTCGCCTACTGCGGCATGCGCGACGAGGTTCGGGGCGAGATCCCCCCGAACCCGGTCGTCCGGGGCGACGTCATCGAGCGGGCGCTGGAGATGCGGACGTTCCCGTGCATCAACTCCACGATGCTGATCGACCGCGAGGTGCTCGCCCGGGCCCTCCCGCTCCGGCACCGCCACGGCGCCGACGACACGGGCCTGAAGGTCGACCTCGCGCTCCAGACCGAGTTCGACTTCGTTGCCGAACCGCTGGTGGTCCGGGGCCGGCCCGGGGGTTCGCTGTCGGAGTCGTGGGGCTACCTCGACGGCCGGCTGGAGGTCATCGCCACGTACGACCGGCTCTACCGACAGTTCCCCGACCGAGTCCGTCGGCGCGCGCTCCGGGAGACCCGCTACCAGGCCGGCCGGAAGCTCCTGGCCGAGCGCGGCTGGTCGCCCCGCGCCACCGCCCAGTTCGCCCGGTCGGCGCGCCTGACGCCAGACGACCGCGCCTACCACCTCGCGGCCGCGCTCGGGTCGCTGGCGGGGCGGCCGGGGCTGGCGGCGGTCGACCGGCTGTTCGGCCGCGACGGCACCTGATCCAGGAGTCTTGCGACCAAGGCGGACGTGCCGACACCACCGGGACTACTATCGCCCTGGGAGCCAAAGCGCGACCTGTTACCGATGACCGCTTCACGCGACGAGCTCGCCGACCTCGCGGGCGATCTCGTCGCCATCCCGACCGAGAATCCGCCGGGCGACGAGCGCCCGGGCGCCGAGTTCGTCGTCGACTGGTTCGACGAGCGCGACATCCGGGCCCGCCTCGTGGAGGAGCCCGACCCCGACCGCGCCCAGGCGGTCGCGTGGGTCGGCGACGACCCGCGGGACGCGCGCTCGGACCCCGACGCCACCGCGCTCGTGCTCAACGGCCACCTCGACGTGGTGCCGGCGGGCGACCGCGCTGAGTGGCACCACGACCCCTTCGCGGGGACCGTCGCTGACGGCCGGCTCTACGGCCGGGGCAGCGCCGACATGAAGACCAACCTCGCGGCGGCCATGCTGACGCTCCGGGACCTCGCGCCCGCGTTCGAGGCCGGCGACCTCGACGGGTCGCTCGTCTTCCACGCCGCGATGGGCGAGGAGACCGGCGACCCCGGTACCCGGACGCTCGTGGAGGCGGGCTACGGCGGCGACTGCGCCGTCGTGCTGGAGCCGACCGATTGCCGGGTCGGGACCAGCGCGAAGGGCGTCGTCACGTATCGCGTCGGCGTCTCCGGGGCGTCCTCGCACGCGAGTCGCCCCGACCAGGGCACCAACGCCATCGACGCCGCCAGGCCGGTCCTCGCGGCGATAGACGACTACGACGCTCGACTCCGCGAGCGCGAGGACCCCCTCGTCGGCCGGGCATACGCGACCGTCACCGAGTTCGAGGCCGGCACCGACTCCAACATGGCGGTGGTACCGGGCCGGGCCGAGTTCCTGCTCGACCGACGCATCCTGCCCGACGAGGACATCGACACGGTCCAGGGGGAGGTCGAGGACCTGCTCGCGGCCGCGGAGCGCGAGGCGGGCGTCGAGACCGACCTGACCCGGATCATGCACTACGCCTCGGCTGGGATTCCGACCGATCATCCGCTGGCCGAGCGGTTCCGGGCGCTCTCTGCCGAGCGGGCGGACGCGCCCGGCGAACCGTGGGGGCTGGAGGCCGCGACCGACGCCCGGGAGTTCGTGGCGGCCGGAATCCCGGCCATCATCTGGGGGCCGGGCGAACTCGCGCAGGCCCACACCGCCGACGAGCACGTCGACCTCGACGACGCCGCGCTCGGCCTGGAGATCCTGCGGGAGGCCGCGGGGGAGATTCTAGCCGGTGAGTCCGGCGGATTCAGAGACGGACGCGAGACGGAGGAGCGGTCGGACGGCTCCTAGAGCGACACGCCGTCGAGGCTCGCGTCGAGGTCGTCGACGTACTCGTTGAACGCCTCGACGAACGCCGGCACGTCCTCGGCGAGGTTGCGCACGTCGGGGGCCGACGGCGGCTGGTACTGCGAGAGCAGGTAGATTCCGCCCTCGCCGCCGACCCGGAGGTACGACGCCTCGCCGCCCTCCCACTTGAGCTCCCACCGGTCGCCGGCGACCCGCGACGCGAACGACCCGTAGTCGCCGCCCTCGTAGCGGTAGAGCTGGTGGGCCATCTTGTTCGCGACGTCCCGGACCCGGCCGAGGATGCGCTCCCGCTGGGCCACGACCGACTCGGTCGAGGCGACCGCCGGGAAGTCGGTCGGCACCTCGTCGAGCACGCCGTCGAGCGACCGGACGTGGCGGTTGAACGCCGCGACGAACGCGTCGTAGTCCTCGAGCGCGGTCTCGAGCGCCTCGGGGTCGGGCGGCTGCTTGGTCGAGACGACGTAGGTGTCGGTCCGGCCGCCGTCGAACCGGAGGTACTGGAGGTCGCCGGCCTCGTACTTGACCGTCCACTCGCCCTCGTCGGTCTCGAAGGTGCGCTCGCCGTAGTCGCCGCCCTGGAGGAGCGCGAGTTCGCGGGCGATCGTTCCGGCGTGCTCGCGGACCTGCGCGACCACCTCGTCCCGGCGCTCGGCGGGGTCCCCGGCCGACTCGACCGGGAGGTCGAACTGCTCGGTCATTGGTGTCGGGAGGGACGCAGGGGGTAAAAGGGGCGCGACATCCCGGTTCGGAGGCGGCCGGTCCCGTCCTCGCCGGGCAGCACGCCCGCCGGCCGGATTACGGTCCGTCGCTGCGACGGCGAAAATTCCAGTAAGTTTTGCGACCTATCCCCGTTTCCGATAGATATTTACGGCGATTCTGCTACGGTCTGGACAGTATTGGTCAGAACGCATGAATCACAAGCGACGTGAAATCTGCCGAACGGTCGGAGTCGGACTCGGAACGGGCGCGCTGGCCGCGTCTGCGTCGGGCGCCGCGGCGGCCGGCGGAGGGTCGGGCGGCGAATCGGCGGCCGCGCGCGAGGTAGGTGCGGTCGCGACGGGCGCGGACCTCAGGATCAAGTCGGTCACGCTCCCGGACGAGATAGTCCTCGGCGAGCCGTTCTCGGCCGGCGCGGTGGTCGAGAACGCGGGCGACGCCGCGGTGACGACCGAGGTCAACTACACCTTCCGGAACCGGATAATCGCCGGCGTCGAGAAGGAGTTCGAGCCGGGGTCGGAGGTGATGGCCAGGCTCCCGAACATGAAGTCGGAGTGGCTCGAACGCGACGCCGACCTCGACCCGGGGACGTACACGCACGGAATCGGGATCGAGGCGGGGCCGCGCGAGTCGGCGTCGGTGAAGGTGACCGAGTCCTCGGGGACCGCCACCGAGACGGCGACCGGCGGGAATCTCGCGATCGACTCGGTCAGACTTCCGGACGTCATCCGACCGGGGTCGTCGTACAGCCCCTCGGTCCGCATCCGGAACACCGGCGACGACCCCGTGAGCGCGAAGGGCTCGTACAAGTTCGACGGACAGATGGTCATGGAGACGATGTCCGAGACCATCCAGCCGGGCAGGACCGAGTCGTTCAGCTTCCCGGAGGTGACCCTCGACATGATCGAGACGAGCGTCGGGTCCGTCGAGGCCGGCGAACACACCCACAGCATGGGGAAGACCGGCGGACCGCGGGCGTCAGAGACGGTCGTGGTCGGGGCGGACGCGACCGCTTCGTCCGATCAGTCGTCCGGGACGACTGACTACGAGACGGGAGGATCGGACGGGACGGACTCCGAGTCGGCCGGGCTGAGCGCCGAGGGGAGCCGGTCGGAGCGCCCCGAGCGGCGGACCCGCGGGTTCTTCTCGAACGACGGCGACGCGCCGGCGTTCCTCGGCGACGTGTTCAACCTCACGTTCGCGGGGTTCCTGCTGTCGGTCGCCGGGATCGTCCACCAGATGCTCAAGGGGTGACAGAGATGGCACGAGGACTACCAGCCGTCTGGAGCACGCTCGTCGGGTTCCCGTTCGTCGCGACCGGCGCGTACGTCGCACTCGGGAACGCGAACGTCCCGTCGAACGTCGGGATCCCGACCGCGATATTCGGGCTGTTCGTCGTCGTCGTCGGGATCTACATCCACGTCGTCGCGACCCCGGACCCGCCCACGATGCGGGACGGCGAGGAGGTCGTCGACAGCCGCCACCCCGCCCAGCGGGCCGCGCTCGCCAAGATTCTGGTCGGGTTCGCCGGCCTCGCGGTCACGGCGTACCTGCTGTTCTTCACGTTCGTCCCCTACGTCTACCCGACGGCGTCGTTCGCGGTCGGGCTCTACCTGTTCTCGACGGGGCTGTACACCTACTGGACGAACACGCTGACGACCTACTACGTGACGACCGAGCGACTCATCAAGGAGTACCGGTTCGTCTCGCTCGTCCGCCAGGAGCTCCCGTTCGAGAAGGTCCGCGGCGTCGAGGAGCGCCGGTCCATCTGGGAGGCGCTCGTCGGCCTCGGCAACGTCCGGGTCGCGTCCGGCGGCGGCGGGACGCTCGAGATCGTCGTCCGGAACGTCTACTCGCCGACGCGGTTCTCCGACGAGATCAGGGACCTGCTCTGACCCGTCGGAGGCGCAGCGACGCTCCCGTTCTCTCCTCCGCTCGACGGATTCACTCCGCGTTCAGCGGGTCGGCCAGCGCGTCCTCGACGGGCTCGTCGCCCGAGAGCACCTCGAACGTGAGCCCGTAGGTGGCCTCCATCTCCAGGGCGGCGACCAGCGTCTCGGCGGCGTCCTCGCGGGGGATGTCGCCGTCCTTCCGGTCGAGGTCGGCGCCGGTCCGGATGCGGCCGGTGCCGTCCTCGTTCGTCAGCGCGCCCGGCCGGACGATGGTGTACGTCAGGTCGCTCTCGCGGAGTCGCTCGTCGGCCGCGGCCTTCGCGTTCAGGTACGGTCGGAGCTCTTCGGGGCTGTCCTCGGGCGAGTCGGCGTTGATGGAGCTCAGCATCACGAACCGGTCGGCGTCCTCGCGCTCGGCGGCCTCGATGAGGTTGATGGCGCCGTCGCGGTCGACGCCCTCCACGTCCTCACCGCCCGAGCCCGCGGCGAACACGACGGCGTCGCACCCCCGGACTGCGCTGGTGACGTCCTGCGTCAGGTCGGCGAGGACCGGCTCGGCGCCGAGCTCCTCGACGTCGGTGGTCTGGGCCTCGTCGCGGACCATCCCGTGGACCTCGTGGTCCGACGCGGCCAGCAGCCGGGTGACGTGCTGGCCGACCTGCCCGTGCGAACCGGCTACGAGTACGTGCATGCGATACGAGAAGGGCTCGCGCTCGCAAGAGGCTTGTGACCGGGCGGGCGGCAGTCCCGTCGCGTCCGGTCGACGAGCGTCGGTCCCGCGGCGCGAGCGGTCGGGGGACACGGTCGAGGAAAACCGGGGTGAGCTTCGAGTCGATGCGCCGGTCAGGCGCCGGTGGCGTTGTAGACGACCACCGCGTCCGCGGTGACGGTGACCGACCCGCTCTCGAAGGAGGTGGGCGCGCCGTTGCCGCCGGCGCTGGCCGCCGCGTAGTCGAGCGACTGCCGGATGACCGGGGAGGTCGAGACGTCGACCGTACTGACGGTGTGGACGCCCGCGAGTTCGAGTCCGGTCCCGTTCGCGGCCACGGCCGCCTTGCCGCGGGCGTTCTCGATAGCCTTGGCCAGCGCCCGCTCGCGAAGGTCGTTCCGGGTGTCCTGGGTGATTGTGAACCGGACGTCCTCGACGCGGGTCGCGCCGTTCTCGACCGCCGTGACGACGATCTCGCCGGCGCGCTCGGTCTCGTCGACCGTCACGACGAACGCGTGCTGGCCCCGGAACTTGGGCTCGGACGGGCTCTCCTCGTGGCGGTAGTTCTGGCCGATGTCGTACCGGGTCGACGTGACCTGGTCGTCGCCCAGCCCCGCCTCCTCGAGCGCGCTCCGGAGCTGCGAGGCGTTCTCGGCGAGTCGCTGCCGGACGGTCTCGACCGAGTCGGCCCCCGCCGTGACGGCGACCCGGACGACCGCCCGGTCGGGCGCGGTCTGGACCTGTCCGGATGCCGACACCTGAACGGTCCGGTCGGCGTTCTGCGTCGGTCCGTCGACCGACTGCGGCGATGCGTTCGTGCTCAGCGAGCCGAATCCGGCGCAGCCGGCCGTCGCGGTCAGCAGCGCGAGCGCGAGGACGGCGAGTTTCCGTCTCATACGCACGGCGGTTGTGCGGGATGGAAGAAAGCAGTACCGTAGAGTGAAAGAAACGTTTGAGCCATCGCGCCGCGAGCGAGAACTGTCGACCGTAGGGGCCCCGCGACCGCGGCCGGCGCGCAATTGAGGGGAACTTACAAATCAGCGGCCCCTCAGTCCGACGCATGGCCGGGACTGAGGGAGAGCCCGAGGTCGACTTCGAGCTCAAGGAGCGCGCGATGGACGAGGCCCCGGTCGGGATCACGATCTCCGACCCGGACCGCGAGGACAACCAGCTGATCTACGCCAACGAGGCGTTCGAGCGCCTGACGGGCTACCCCAGCGAGGAGATCCTGGGCCGGAACTGCCGGTTCCTCCAGGGCGAGGAGTCGGACTCCGAGGCCGTCGCGGCGATGGGCGAGGCGGTCGCCGCCGAGGAGGCGGTGACGGTCGAACTGGTGAACTACCGGGCCGACAGCGAGGCGTTCTGGAACGAGGTGACAATCGCGCCCCTCAGGGACGGGGACGGCGAGGTCACCCACTTCGTCGGGTTCCAGAACGACGTCACGGCCCGCAAGGAGGCCGAGCTGGAGGTCGAGCGGCGCAAGCGCGACCTCGAACACCTCGTCGGTCGCATCAACGGACTGCTCGAGGACGTCACCGAGACGCTGATGCGCTCGACCTCCCGGGCGGAGGACGAGCGCGGCGTGACCGAGCGCCTCGCCGCCGCAGACCCGTACGCGTTCGCCTGGTTCGGCGAGCTCGACCTGGTCGCGGAGGCCGTCGTCCCGTCGGCGTGGGCCGGCGAGGGCGACGCGCTCGACGGCGTCGCGATAGACGTCGACGCCGACGACCCGACCGCTCGGGCGTTCGACGCGCAGTCGATACAGACGGGCGTCGTCGACGGGACCGCCTGCGCCGACCGCGTGCCGGGCGCCCGGTCGCTGGCCGCGGTCCCGGTCGCGTACCGCGACACGGTGTACGGCGTGCTGACCGTCTACTCGGACGAGCCCGACGCGTTCGACGAGCGAGAGACCGTCGTCCTGGAGGCGCTGGGTCGGACGGTCGGGACCGCCATCAACGCCCGGGAGAGCAGCAAGGCGCTCACTGCCGACAATCCGGTCGAACTCGAGTTCGGCGTGCGCGACCGGGGGCTGTTCTTCGTCGACCTCTCAGCCCGAGGCGACTGCCGGCTCGAGTACCTGGGGTCGGTCAACCAGGAGGGCGCGGCGCTCTCGATGTTCTTCACGACCGACGCCGCGCCCGAGCGCATCGAAGAGCTGGCCGCCGACGTCCCGGAGGTCGAGGACGCGACGCTCGTCAGCGGCGACGACGAGTCGAACCTCTTCGAGTTCCGGCTCGCCGACGGCACGGTGGTCGCCGACCTCGCCGAGCGGGGCGCGAAGACCCGAGAGATGTCGGCCGAAGGCGGGACGGGGCGGCTCATCCTCGAACTCCCGCCGGCGGTCGACTCCCGGGCGATCGCGGACCTCGTCCGGGAGCGCGTGCCCGGAAGCGAACTCCTCGCCCACCGGGAGCGCGACCGCCCGGCGACCACGCGGGGCGAGTTCGTCGCGGCGCTGGGCGAGCGGCTCACCGACCGGCAGGTCACGGCGCTCCAGAAGGCATACTTCGGGGGGTACTACGACCCCAGTCGCTCGACCACGGGCGACGAACTGGCCGAGTCGATGGGCATCTCGCGGGCGACGTTCCACCAGCACCTCCGGGCGGCCGAGCGGAAGCTGATCGGCGAGTTCGTCGACGCGGGTATCTGACTGGTAAGGTATCCTCCTTTTCCGAATCCGACGCTTTCGTCCATCCGAGCGGGGGCCTCCGCGCCGGCGCGGGCGCCGCGACCCGGATGCGAAGCGCCCCCGAGAGACCCATGCCGAACTGTGACCACTGCGGAAGCTACGTTTCGAACGCCTTCGTGCGCGTCTTCGCCGACGAGCGCGGCCGGATAGGCGCCTGTCCGGAGTGCTCCGCGAACGCGGGCATCGTCCAGGTGGCGATGAGCAGGACCGAGTCGTGACCGTCGGCGTCCCGACCCCCGAACGGAGACGATACCCATGGTGACGAACGAGCAACTCCGGACGAGCAGAGCGGTACAGCGACGGACCGGCCGGACGTTCCACGTGGCGACCCGGTTCCTCCCCGAGCGGGCGCGCTATCCGACGTACGTGCTGTACGCGTTCTTCCGGACCGCCGACGACGTCGTCGACGACCCCGACCCGGACGCGCCGGCCGAGCAGCGGGCCGAACTCGCCCGACTCCGCGAGGCCGCGCTCGGCGAGCGCGAGACCGACGACCCGGTGCTCGCGGCGTTCGACGACGTGCGCGAGCGCCGGGGCATCCCCGACCGGGAGGTCCGCGAGTTCGTCGACGCCATGGCGGCCGACGTCGACCCGGAGGGGTACGACACCGGCGACGAACTGGCGGGCTACCTCCGGGGGTCGTCGGTCGCGGTCGCCTACATGATGCTGGCCGTGATGGACCCCGAGAATCGCGAGGCGGCCCGACCCCACGCGAAGGCGCTCGCCGAGGCGTTCCAGCTCACGAACTTCCTCCGGGACGTCCGGGAGGACGTCACCGAGTACGGCCGGGTGTACCTCCCGCGCGAGACGCTCGCGGAGCACGGCGTCTCGACGGACGCGGTCCGCGACCTGCGCTTCTCCGAGGGGGTCGCCGCCGCGGTCCGGGCCGAACTCCGGCGCACCGAAGAGCGCTACCGCGAGGGGGTCGCCGGCATCGAGCACCTGCCCGCGGACTGCCAGTTCCCCGTGCTGCTCTCGGCGGTGCTGTACGCCGAGCACCACCGGCTCGTCCGCGAGCGCGACTACGACGTGATCTCGGCGACGCCGAGCCTCGGCTACCGCGATTACCTCCGACTGGTCGCGCGGACCTGGTGGCACTGGCGGCGCGAGCGCGACCCCGAGGCGGTCTTCTACCGGGCGAGCGCGATTTCAGCAGAGGACGGGATGGAACCGGAGGAGGGGACCGGGCTGTCCGGTGCGACCAGACGGACGGGGTCGGGCTGTCAGGTCGTGGATCGGCTGCGGTCGTGGTGGCCCGTGGGGTGACTGGGGGTCGGTGATTTATTACCGAGTTGACGTTCTAACTAGTAGTCGGTTCCCGCGTCACACGAGACGCTCTCGAACGCTACCCGACTGACGTAGTGCTGGAATTGCTCCTCGAAAGACGAACCAGAAAGCATTCATTCTGGTTGTCAATCAGAAATGACATGCAACGGCGTCAGTTCCTCGCAGGCGGAGCCGCCCTCCTCTCCGTCAGTCTCGCCGGATGCGCCCACCCCTCTGTCGTTCTCGATCTGGACGACGCGACGGCGGACGAGATCGCCGACGAAGTTTCGATGACCGCCGAGCCGGGTTCCGAGGAGTACAACCTCCTGACATCGGCCCGCGAGAACGGCTCGGCGACACGGAGCGGCCGATACGAGCTTTTCGACCGCACCAGCGCTGTCCGGGTCAACGATACCTTCTACAGCGTTTCCGAGACGCGACTCGAGAGCAGCGAGGTGACGGTCTACGAGGTCCTCATCGACTTCGATCCGGAGAATACGACGCCGGAACTCGGCAAGATAGAGTACGAGGACCTCCCCGAGGTGGACCGCGACAACCTCGCGTCCGTTTTGTCGGAGGAACGCCGGACGGGCCACGACGGATACGACGTGGGCGTCGGTTATGGAAGCGCCGAAGAGGTGGGGAACGACTCGGTGTTCGTCCCGGAGCGACAGTACGACATCCTCGTCCACGATGGGAACCGGTATCGGGTCGCAGTCGACTCCCGAGACGCCTCCGAGGCCGAGTACCGATACGAGGTGACGGAGATCGCTCCCGATGTCCACACCTTCGTTGACCAGATTCGCGAGCGGTACCTGTTCGCGCTCACGGATCTGTCCGACGACGAGCGGGCGGTCGTCGAGGGAGCAATTGAGGGAGGGTACTTCGAGGACGATGACGCCTTCCGGTCGGTGATCGACCGCATTCGAGAGCACCGGGGATTGAGCGTACACGATTTCTACGGGACGTGGCTCCTCGAGTACGAGGGTGTCGAGTACATCACCTACGTTGAGTGGTGAGTACTGCGCTTCGCCGACCAGTTCCTCGACCGACGACGCGGCCGGAATCACCCGCTCGTCCAGTTGTGCTCGAAGTTCTGGTACAACTGCACGATCCCGTCCGCCGGCCGAATCTCGAACGTGAACGTCAGCAGCTCCGCGTCCCACGAGACGCAGTGGTCGTAGCTGGCCTCGGCACTACCCCTTGATTGCCGAGCGAGCAGCACCCACGAGGAACAAGGCGCCGAACCCGATCACGAGAAACGGCTTGTTGCTACTCTCGTGTCTCAGATACGCGTTACCGGGAGACGCTGTCGGGACGTATGCCGTCACGGTCGCTCCGGACTCGTACCCCTTCAGTTGAGCCCTGGCTTTCTCCTCGCTCCCGAATTCCCTCGGGAGTTCGCCCGGATACACGTTCGAGGCGGTGTAGGTCTCGCCCTCGTAGGTGTAATTGAACGTCGCACGTGGCGTGTACGTGTTACCCTTCCCCGTGTTCGTCTCCACCGACGTCGAGATGATCGTCGCATCCACCTCCTCCGCGGAGTCCAGAGCGGCTGTCTGTTGACTGTAACTGTAGACACCGTATGCCATCGTAGCGAGTCCGACAAGCAGGGCTCCGATGATTCGGATTTTTCTGGAGGGGGCGTTGAACTCCATGCCAAAACGTTCAAATCCGTGACTGATGTCTCTGTTGGAATATTATCGTGTATTCGGTTATACCGAAGAATGCGTTGACATTGACGGCCCAAAGACCGAGTACAGAGTCCTGTTCTTCGACGCCGAATGAGGAAATGACCGCTCCTCGATTTCGATCTTGAACGAGCCCCTCCGCCGACGGGTTACCGGGAATCCCGACCCGCTCAGGAGGTCCTGCTCCAGGTCGGCGTACTCCTCGCCCATGTCGGCCAGCGTCGAGAGCCGATCGCCGTCGACGTGGTGCGGACAGTCCATCGCGTCGTCGACGACCAGCTCCGGGTGCTCGTCGCGCTCGATCAGGACCTCCACGTGGAGGAGGGTCTCCTCGAAGCGCCGGAGGAGAATTACGTCGACGTCGAGCGGCAGACCGTCGGTGAGTTCCGTCTCTGCACGAGGTCCGGAGGTCGAGAGGTTTCGGCGGAAGGCGCTCTTGATCTTCGAGCGCATTTCGTCGGTCAGCACGCGATCCATCGGCCAGTCGGTGTTGAGTTTGCTCATGGTGAGTCCGTGGTGCAGCTCGTGGTGGTCGGTCGCTTCGACGTAGCGTACTGCGGAGAGAGGCGGTAAGAAGCTCAGCCATGGACGGAGTGGAAGTGAAGAGGTCTTGTTTAGGCGAAGTGAGACAGCCAGATTTCTTGCGCTGAGGGCGTCAGCACCGTGCACAGTGTAGAACAGATATATAAGACAAATAACGAAACTGTTAATTGAATTGTTGCTACATCTTCATTTGTGACAGCCCTCCAACCCCGAATCACAATTATTCATCAGTGCCCTGTCTCCGGTTTCTTTGGGCGAAGTGAGCGTTTTCAACCGAACAGTCTCTGTTGGCCACCTCATGGTGATAGCGAATGAAACTCAGCATCGAAAACCTCGGAAAGCAGTACGGTGGAGACACCTGGGGGATTCGAGAAATCTCGTTGGAACTTGAAGATGGTATTCATGGGCTTCTCGGACCAAACGGTGCTGGGAAGTCGACGTTGATGGGGATTCTTTCGACAGTAGTGAAGCCGACGACGGGAACGGTGTACTGGAACGGGACCGACATCGTTGAGTCGCCTGGTGTCGTTCGCTCGGTTCTCGGGTATCTCCCGCAGGAATTCGGGCTCTATCCGGATCTGACACTCGAGGAGTTCTTGGAATACGTCGCCGCGCTCCGTGGTCTTGATAGCGAAACTGCCAGTGCTCGTATCGACGAGATGATCACACTCACGAATCTCGTCGACGTCAGGAATCGAAAACTAAAGACTTTCTCCGGCGGGATGCGTCAGCGTGTCGGAATCGCGCAAGCGCTGCTCAACGATCCGGATCTGCTCATCGTCGACGAACCGACTGTCGGCTTGGATCCAGAAGAGCGTGTCCGTCTGCGGAGTGCACTTGCAAACACTGCTACGGATCGCATCGTTCTCCTCTCGACGCACATCGTCCCGGATGTCGAAGCAACCGCAAACGAACTTGCGATCCTCGAAAACGGACGGCTGGTGACACACTCGACCGTGGATCAGTTCGTCGAACGCGTATCCGGCACAGTCTATGAGTGCCTCGTCTCACAGTCGGAACTCTCCGCGCTCAGAGGGGACTATCAGGTGTGTAGCACAGTCCAGCGTTCCGATGGCGTCAAAGTTCGACTAATCGCCGAGACACGCCCGACCGAAACTGCCGAGGTAGTACCCGCGACGCTCGAGGATGCATATCTCGACGCGGTCGACCAACCCACTGAGGTGTGAAATGCGCCAAGTATATCATACTGCCCGTGCGGACTTCCTCCAGCGGGTGCGTTCACGTCGGCTGCTGGTCGTCCTCGCCGTCGTCGCGTTCTTCGGGTACCTCGTCAACGTCGGACAAATCGAGCTCGCGTATCAAATCGAGCGCGGTGACACCCTGACGAACGTCGCCGGCGCGAACACGGCTTCGTTCGTCGGGTTGAAAGCAGCCATGACCGGGTCGATGGTGTTGCTGTTCGGCGGCTTCTACCTGATGAAAGGGACGCTCGAACGGGATCGGACCCACAACGTTGATCAGTTGGTCGCGAGCACTCCAATCTCCGACCAGACGTACCTGTTCGGGAAGTGGCTGAGCAATATCGGTCTCGGCGTCGTCATCCTCACCACACTCGGACTCGCGACGGTCATCAATCACGCAGTCCACGGTGTTGGACCGACGAAACTGGTCGCACTGGTGGGACCGGTCTTCGTTATTGCACTCCCATTGAGCGCGCTCGTCGGTGCCGTTGCACTCCTGTTTGAAACCGTCGATCGACTGAGCGGAACGCTCGGAAATATCGGGTACTTCTTCCTCGCAACGTTCGCCCTCGCTGGACTGCAATCGGCCGAGGGATACGCCCCGAACGAACTGCCGATTTTGGTTAGGGCGGTAGACATCATGGGTCACCTCACCGTCTACACGCTGACTGCCGATGCATTGCTTACGGAGGTTCCCGGTTCGATCGGCGTACTTCCGTCGTTCGGGACGCTCAGCGGTGATAAGCGGATCTTTCGCTACAGTGGCCGGCCATGGCCGTTGTGGATCTATGTTCAGCGAGCCGAACTTCTGCTGCTAGCCATCGCGACCGTCTTCATTGCAACGATACCGTTTACGCGGAGATCGCTGAACACTGATTCGGAGGGCACAGGTTGGCTATCGTGGCTCGGAACACGGGTACCCAACATTAGTCGCAGTCCCGATCCAGTCGAGAACGCGGCCGACGCTCCGACCGTCGATTCCATGTCGCTGACGAGTGTCGAAGACCGAACCAGCTGGAGCTTCTGGCGACTGGTTGCTGCAGAGACGCGACTTGCAGTTCGTGGCCAACGGTGGTGGTGGTACGTCGGCGCTGTCATCCTGGTCATGACCCCTCTCGGACTTCTCGCGGGATTCGGTTTCTCGAGTGTCTCGCCCGAACTCGCGCGAAGAGTGTTGCTACCGCTCGCATTCATCTGGCCGATCTTCGTCTGGTCCGAACTGGGTGTTCGAGTCACCAAACACCGGGTTGCGGATCTCGTACTCTCGTCGAATCATCCGGTCAAACAACTCGTTGCGGAATGGGTCGCCGGCGTCATCATGGCTGTCGGTGTCAGCAGCGGGCTAATCACTTTGTTCGTCGCCACCGGTCAGATGGGCGCACTCCTGGGGGTCGCAAGCGGGGTACTGTTTGCTCCGGCGCTCGCGATCGCTATGGGAATCTGGAGCCGCTCGTCGTGGCTGTTCGAGATGATATACCTGTTGGTCTGGTACATTGGACCACTCAATGGAGCGACAGCGGTCGATTTCATAGGTACGATGTCAGCAAGCGTGGAGAAGGGAATTCCGCTTGTCTTCATTGTACTAAGCGTTGTATTGGTCGGTCTTGCGCTCGCTCGGCGAACGATGGAATTACGGCGTTGATTAATTCAGAGGGGTGGTTCTCTGGCACGGCCTGAGCGGCGCGATTTACGTAGCTGTTGCATTATGCCACTCAGAGGTAGGATTCAGGTTTATTGGTTGCCTACATTCAGCTAAAATTCACCTCAATATTTTGGATAGCGTGTAAGCCCCCAGGGGTCGCACGCGCCCATAATCGCTCGCCCAGAATTGCACACGTGATCCGCGCACAGCGTGTGCAGAACTCCCCGCGCTCGACCGCGACCGCGCGCTCCCACTCCTGCTAATCGCGCTCGTGCGCTCGCACTTATATAAGCACACCCACTCGCTCACCCAAGCAAACTAGGATGTGGGGGTACGTGTGCAATTTCATGCGACTCCGAATGACCGACTCGCGGGAGCGTCGACTTGACCAGCTCTGCGAAGCCACCGGCGAGAACACCAAGAGCAAGGCCCTCGATCGGGTCGCCGTCTTCTACCTCAAGATGGCCGGCGACGCCACCGCCGTCCCGACCGGCGCGTTCGTCGAGCTCATGCAGCGCGCCGTCGACCAGGTCTCAGTGACGCCCGAAGAGATTGCTGCGATCCTCGATACCGACGAACTTCCGGTACAGGCCGAGACCAGTTGGGCGGTCGGAGAATCAGAACCGTAAGCGGAAATCGTCGGACGGTTTCCGCTACCCACAGAGTGGAAACTGTGGTGGCACACTTCGGCAAGTATGTGGTGCGAATTGATCAGGGGAATTCCTGGCAGATTCATAAGGTAATATCGAGGGCGTGCTGAATACAGAGTATACATTTAGCAAACCGTTAGCTTCCGCTAGACGGACGGAACTGCTATCAGCCATGTGTACGTAGGGAGACTATGAGCGTCTCCTCAACCGGCGACGAGATAGATTTTACGAACCGCAAGGTGGTTGAGGGCGTCTACCGGTTCGGCACGCGTCGGATCAACTGGTACGTCCTCGAAGCGGACGACGGGTTAACAATCATCGACGCGGGTCTTCCTGCCCACTGGCCACAGCTCGACAACTGGCTCGACGAAAATGGCTACGAATTCGACGACGTTGCTGCAATCGTGCTGACGCATGCGGACGTAGATCACGTCGGCTTCGCCAGAGTCTTGGCCGATCGGGGAGTCCCCGTCTACTGTCATCCGGACGACTTGCCCCTGCTGCGCAGCCACCCACAGAGCCCTCCCGGATGGTTTTTGCGGAACCTTTGGCGGCCACGTTTCTTCGCCTACGCGCTCGAGGTGATCCGCGACGGTGCCAGGTCGGTCAAGCCCATTGCCGATGTTGAATCGCTCAACGACGGGGATGTTCTCCCCGTGCCGGGTGAACCGCGTGTAATCTTCGCGCCCGGTCACACCCCCGGGTCGTGTGCGTTGTTCGTCGAAGACCGCGATCTTCTCTTCTGTGGCGACGTACTCGCCACGCGGAACATCTTCACCCAACGGGAGGGAGACCCGCAACTGCTCGGTTCCGCCGACGAAGACAACGATGAGGCCAACGCGTCGCTCGCTTTCCTCGAAGGATTGGGGTCGGTGACGCTCCTGCCCGGACACGGTAACCCTTGGCGCGGAGACATAGACACGGCACTTGCCCTCGCACGCTAACACCGAATCTCAATTGATTTTGTATCGAGTCTATCCGCGTATCGTACTGGGCGACTCACGCCCTCTATTCAGCATGCAGTTTCTACCAGCCACGCGGTAGGTCAATACCGGGCGTGATACATTCACGCTCTGTACTATTGGCTTGCTGAATACAGAGGATGAATCCAACATATCGGTAACGATAGGGTAGAGCGTTACCGGTAGGATCCGTGGCCAACGATAATATGCTGTGACCTTGTTGTCATTCCATGGTCAAATGTGCTCGATGCGGCCGTGATGTGGATGATCTTCAAAACATCTCGCCGGATGTTATCACGAAAGAACTAATCGACTCAATCGATCACGGCGAAGAAGACTTCGCCGGAGAGGGTGATCTAAAAGTTTGCGCCGAGTGTATGGATGAACTGAAGGGAGACTGAAAACGAAGCAGGTGTCGTTACTGACGATTTCGGCACGATCTGGATTACAGGATTCACGCCCTCTATTCAACATACCGCTTCTGACAGTGACTGAGCAGGTCTTCGTGGTCCGTGCTGAATACAGAGGGTGTAGTCAGAAAATTCACGTTCCCGCTAGATGGGTTTCAGCACGCTGTTGGACTTTCGACTAATCCCCGCCCCGGACAACGTGGCCGTACTTCAACAGGGCAACGAACACAACCCCGCCGACTGCGTTTCCCATCGTGGCCAACGCGAGGAACGATACGTAGTCCATCACTGATACGAGGGGCGAGAGAAAGACGCCGAATAGCACCTCGACGTTACCCGCAATTGAATGAGGGAGGTGGAGGATACCGATCACACCCGTGACGATCCAGATGATGATGAGACGGCTTGTCGTCTCTTGAGCAGCGGTAACTAGCCACGCTAGCAGTCCCATCAGCCACCCCGCAAGCACGCCAGCGACGAATAGCCACGTGAAACCGTGGGTAACGAGTGAGAGAGCGATAGTCTCGAAGGCCTCCGGCGAGGCGACACCTAGATCGGGCAGCACCGTGACGATGAGTGCGACGAACGCCGCACCACCGACGATATTACTGACGTAGACCAGGCCCCAGAGACGGCCTAGTTCCGCGAGTGACGCTCGTCCGTCGAGGACCGGCATCACGGCCACGGTCGTATGTTCGGTGAACAGTTCCAACCGTCCTAAGATGACGAACATGAATCCGACGGAGTAGGTACTTGCGAGTAGCAGCTCCGTCCCGAGATCACCGTACCCACCCGATGAAAGGGTGAGTATCACCGCCATCAGTAATGGCCCGAACCCAATATCGAGACCGGCCGAGAATCCAGACAGTAACAATCCGTTCGTCTCGCGGTTGATTTCGTGGAACCCGCTTTCGATCAACGAATTGAGGACCTCCGTAACTCGCATCGGATCAGCCGTGTCCTTGCTTTCCGGTCCTGAATCCTTCACGTACTTCCTCCGTGTCCGTCACTCCAAAAGCATACTGACCGACGCGAATCAGACTCATCTACGTGACCAATTCGGGAGAGTTCTGCCCCGACCAAAGCATAATGAACGGCATCCAGTGACAGATACGCGCCCTCTATTCAGCACGCCCTACGGAATCTATCATTCACTACGAAAATTTCGCGCGCCCCTTCGGGGCCGTTTCGCGTGTGCTCTGCCAACCGTCTGCGGTGATGTTTTGGGATTGTGGCCTTAGCCACACCTCTAACACGAATCTCGACCCCCGCCGTCGCGATCGGCGCACCGGCCACGCGCCGCTACTCATCGAGCGGCCACCAGAACACAACCACAGTTGCAAACCTTCCGGATATGGGCAAACAGTAGTTGTAGAAATCAGGGTGCTGGACAGTGATGCCTCTCAGCAGTCGGTGGCTACAGGAACTGCCAAGCGACCCCGTAGCCTTTCTCACCGGGCTGCAGCTGGGCCTCGCGGAGCCGCGCCGGATCTTTCCCAGCGTCGCACCACAACCGATACGCTTGCTCGACGCGCCGGCCCACGTCGCGCACGCCGTCCATCCGCAACGTCAGGCGCGCGTCCGAGCGATCGTCGACCTCGACACCGTGCTTCGCGCAGAATGCGACGAACGCGCTCGTCGTCTCGTCGAGTCCACGTTCCGCGGCCTCCGCCGCCTTTGCCGTCGCTTCGACCGCGCACCGCGTCGCGTCACGCGCTTGCTCGACTGCTTCATAAACGTACTCCGCGACGTGGTTACTCCGGAGCTTCACGCTCCCGTAATCGTGGTCAACCAGGTCGGGCAACCGGTTGAGCGCCCGCCGAACTGAATCGACGTGCCGGCCGTATTCGTCGGCGATGTCCGCAGGCGAAACCTCACCGCCGTCGGTCACGCACTTCCGACGGAGTTCGACGCCGCCGTGTCGGTCGTCGTCGTGCTGGGGGTCAGGTGGTCGACGTTCTTGCCGCACGCGGACCGCGCCTGAAGCCGGACCCAAGAGTCGCACGCGGGGCAGCGCTTCGCGCGGCGGTCCTCGGTCCCGTATGTCCGCCGGAAGTCCGCGGTGACGTGCGCGCCGCAGTAGTCGCGCGTAGAGCGGTCGCTATCGGAGTCGGGAAGCTGGACCGCCATCAGAACGAGCACCCCCTAAACCGGCCACTAACTGTCAGAGAATGCGGGGAAAGGGGTATATACGTAGTGGGCCGGCACGAATTTGAATCGCGCGAGACTCGCTACGCTCGCCTCGCGTACTCTCGTTCGCTTCGCTCACGAGAACGCGGTTACGGATCGAGCGTTCCAAACGATTTCGCGGGTCCTGCCGGGCATGCGGCCCTCCGGGCCGTTCCGGGCGGGCTTCCACCGTCCAAGGCCGACGGGTCTCACGCGGACTTCACCGGCAGGGTGCAGTCAAGCCAATCCCGGCCCGCCAACCCGCCCGTGCCCCAGAACAATGGCACGAAACTCTCCCGACAACGGGCTTGAACCCCTCACACCACGCGACGCAGTCGAACTGTACAAACAAGACCGAGAACGCGAACTCTCAGACGCAACCCTGCAGTCACACGGATACCGGCTGAAACGATTCACCGAATGGTGCGATAAAGAAGACATCGACAACCTGAACGACGTCACCGGCCGCGATGTTCAACGCTTCAAGATCTGGCGTAAACAGACGGTGAGTGACGTAACACTCAAATCCCAAATGGACACACTCCGTGTCTTCTTACGGTTCTGCATCAGCATCAACGGGTGCATCGACGGCCTCGATGAAACGGTCAACTCCCCCTCTCTCGCTGACCCGGGCGCGAAAGGCACCGACACGGTCCCCCGGCAGAAAGCCGAGCAAATCCTGCAGTACCTCGATAAGTACCAGTACGCGTCCCTACAACACGTTCTCTTCCGGATTCTCTGGGAAACTGGAATGCGTATGGGTGCGGCTCGGTCAATCGACCTGCAACACTACCACCCGCGCGATGAATACTTGGAGCTCCGGCACAACCCAGAGACGGATACTCCGTTGAAGAACAAACGAAAAGGGGAGCGGGCAGTCGCAATCAGCACGCGTACTTGCAGAATCATCGATGACCACATCGAACACCACCGTCACGACGTGCAGGACGACCACCGCAGAGACCCGCTGCTGACCACGGAATTCGGGAGGATCACGAAGAATACGATCCGCCTCAACGTGTACCGTGTTACCCGGCCGTGCACGTTTAACGCCGGTGACTGCCCGCATGACCGTGATCCGGGCGAGTGCGAGGCGATGAACAATATGACTGCGAGTAAGTGCCCGTCCAGCACTGCTCCTCACTCGATCCGCCACGGGGCGATCACTGATTATCTCGCGTCAGATGTCGCTGCAGACGTCGTCAGCGACCGTATGAACGTCGGTACGGATATCATTGAGGAGAGATACGATCACCGTGATTCGCGGTCGAAAATGCGGCAGCGGAGAGAACGCATCGACTGGCTGTAACCCGCGGGTTGAGGGGCAGGCACCCCAGACCCGCTCAACGAAGATTATACATCGACGGGCGATCCAACGCGTTCCCAACCGTCGCGCGAACGCACCCCAACATCGAAGCAGCCTCACGCTTCGACGTCTTCGAATCTCTGACCTGCTGCAGTACCGTACACACCTCATCGTAGCGGTCGGAGGGGACGAGACGCCCACCCTCAGCTTTGAAGCCCAGCGGAGGACGACCGCCAGTGTGCTGATACGTATTCTCTCCCTCAGCCGCACGGGGCTGCAACGAGTCAGCCAACGCCGTCACAACACGCTTCCGCGCGCCCTCAATCCGCTGCCCAGCGAGCAGTGCAATCTTTTGCGTTCCGATATGTAGAGTCGCACCACCATCTGTTACGAGCGCGTTCACATGATCGACACCGGCGGAACTGTCAACGAGGGAGTCAACGTCGTGAGCGATGACGTGACGGACGTGGTCATCGCGTTCAGTTTCAATCACCAGTGACTGCAACCCTGCATCGGTCCCGGCGCGATCGTGGTAGATGCGTAGCTTATTGAGTTTGTCTTCGAGCCCCTGCTCACGTAGTGTTGTGACTTCGCCGGGCTGTGAGGTTTCCATTGAGTTCATCGCACTGCTCACAGCTTGATTGATGTCGAGTTGGCGGAGCCAGGTTTCACCGGATCGGTTCGACGCGTGGACCAGGGAGGCTTTGAGATGCTCCGCTCGCTCAGTCTCACTGGTGCCTGTGACGTAGATGCTGGTCGATGCTGGTTTGTATTCCTGTGGCATCTTACTAGAACATAACACGTCCAGAACCATAAATGACAGGGGATTCCAACATGTGAAGAACGAAAATGACAGTGTAACGCGCCGCGAAACACGCGAAAAACACCGCTCAGGGCATATCCCATAACACGAATCAATTACACCAAATCGGAGGGGGTCAGACAGGGGTGAAATCCGGGGGTGCCAGGGTGTAATATCGGCGTTTTTCAAGCCGGGGCTTCTAAGCCGATTAAAAAGTTTTTCGAGTGCTTTGCTGTCGTAACTGGGGGTCGAAATCAGTAAATGACACTGTTTTTTCGTCCGAAGGTGTGGGTGTGGTATAGAGGGATTTACCCTCCGCGCGATGGGGCGTTGTTGATGGGCACTCATGCGCCGCTGGGCTTCGTAGAGTGTCACGACCCGCGGTTACGGTCAGTGTCACGCACAACACCTGGGGGTGCAGGGGGGGCGACGATAGTCACAATCGACACGACACCAGCGACACTGTCAACGACCAACCGCTCACACGCCGCCACCGGCTCACCCGACAGTAACACGACGCCGCAGCAACCGCTCACACGACGCGTAACACGTGCGCTGCCCGCGGCAGTGTCACGACCCTTAACGACCCTGACAGCGCGCGCACGCAACAGCAGAAACACCACGACCATCGATACTGACGCGGAGACGCTCACCAACAGACGAGCACACCTCGCCCCTTTCGCTCGCGCCCTATCGGCACCCGTCCGGGTTCACTACTATTGTTGGTGGTCATTTCGCTGGGACCATGCGCCCAAACTATCATATAATTTAGCACCAATTGTTATAGTTGATGTGTATTGGTAGTCAGATAGTTGATACTTTGGGGAGAGTGGCTCAGCAAAATGAACCACAACATAATCGCGCGCGGAGGAACAGCGGGTCTCTGACGATCTGTTAACGACACTGTCTCCCCCAGTGAACCCCCAGGGGGTCGGCACTCTACCAGGTTTAAGCGTGACAGAAGGTTGTAAGTCGTTGTCAGCAATTGATGCAGTCCACCTCACCCCTGCAGCAAGCGCCAGAACCCACCTCGATCTTCCCGGTACATGTCGAGGTTATCAGCCGCGCGTTCACCAAGAGTGGTGAGTTCGTAGATACCCCGGTCAGCTCGTTCCACCAGATCGTTGTCGCGGAGATGTTTGAGCCGGTTCTGGACGTATTGTTTCGATTCTGTGCTTTCGACGGAATTGAGGAGCATGTTTGGGGTTTGCCGGCTTTCCTCACTGAGGAGTTCGAGCAGTTCCTGGTCGGTATCGAGAAGGGATGGATGTTGGGTCATCATTCCTATCTTTATCTTTGCCCCCCAAACACTTATATATACCAGGTCATTAACAGGTGATAAGTGGTGAAGCGCGGGGCTGGACGGTCACCTAACCAGTGATCGGATGAAAGGACAGCGGGAGGGGACCACCCTCCCGCCTGGTACCGCGGAGTTCACCTGACCTCGATCATGTGCGGATGCGAGTCGAATCGATCGCCAATCAATCGATGCGATCCGCGAGTACCAATGCGACATAATACACGAAACCTTAAAAATCGTCCTACAACGGACGAACGCGACGACGTACAGCCCGCGACGACCCATCCTGTCACCGCTAACTGGGGTGAAGAGTAGTGGCAACGGAGAGCCAACCGGACGACGTCAGCATGCCGGACACGGACACACCAACTGCCCGGCTCAACGCAGCATTCGAAACATACCTGGAAGACGTGCAAGACGCGGATAACGCAGGGACCGCGATGAAGTTGTGTCTCGATGCTGCAGAGGACTTCGCCGAGTTAGAAGTTGAAGCCAGTGACGACAGCACCGACAGTATTCACGCGATGGCGAAAGCCTACCTGAACCAGCTGTCGGATTCGAAGAGCGGTGTTGCGCGGAAGAACGTACGGAAGCACTGGTTGGACAAGATTGACGAGTTGGAGAAGAAGCAAAAGCTCGCAGACGGTGAAGACGTCTGGTTCCACCAGATCATCAGCAACCACCTGGTTGCTGTGACGAAGAAGGTGAACACGGACAGGTCGAGCACGGAAGAGACAGAGTACGTGCTGGAATTCGACGCCGGCCCGAATCTCACCGTCACGCAGTCAGTGCTGTTCAACCGCCGAAAGTTGTGGAAGACGTACACGAGCTCCCGCGAAGGCGAGTACCCGGACAAGAGCGTTGATGACGATGACGAACAGGAAGCCTGGGATAACCTGATGGGGAGCATCATCGAGAACGTTGGGGAAGTCGTTGAGCGCGAACCCGGGCCGCGGACGGCAGCGCTGCAGAGCTTAGAAGACTACGTGTCGAACACGGTCGCGTACGGGAACCGGCAGGACGCAGTTGAGAACGGTGGCGTGTACGTCGATACGGAACCACCGGGGCACAACGAGGTAGTCGTGCCGCGGGAGGCGATCGCATCGATCACGAACACGCATGAAATCACGGACCGCGCGCTGCAGTCAGAGATTGCAGCGCGTGGCCTGTCGGGCCCGTCAACTGCGGGGAAGACAGTGTCGCAGTCAACGACAGTGCACGGGAACTGGCAGACGTTCTGGTACCTCGATGGGGACCACTTCGATCAGGTGGGTAACTACAAGGATGAAGCCGATGACCCCATCGACCGGATGCCCGATGCGCCCGGTGACAGCGACGACGACAACGGTGCCGGTGATGCGAACACGTCCGGTGACAACGACGATGATGACGGCAGCGACGACGGGTCAGATGCAGACACGACCAGCAACAACACCGACAGTGACGGTAGCGGTGAAGTTGTAAACGACGCGGACGCGCAGTCCGACGCGGATAGTGACAGCGCCGACGGCGAGGATAGTGGTCCCGGGAAAATCGGGTCATACGGCCCCGAAACGGAGGGTGATGCGTGATGCCCCGAGAAGCAACCAATTACGATGCAGCGACGGACTACGAGGACGCGACGCCCCCTGAAGCGGTCCGTGACGGCCTGCCGGACGAGCTCAAAGACGCACACGTCAAAGGCGCGGGGACACACCCGGTCACCGACAGTGTCCGCCTCAACGGCCCGCCTGGCGTGGGGAAGACCACGCAGGTGTGCCTGCGGCTCGCAGTGCTCATCGAGACCCACGATGTCGATCCCGGCGATATTACAATCGTGACGTACCGCCGGTCGCTCGCGGGGGAAATCACGGAACGGCTCCAGTCGTGGGGAATCCTCCATGAGGACGCTGATCCGGAGATGTGGACGACAGCGCACGCAGTTGCAAACCGTGTCACTGGCCTACTGTCCCGCGATAAAGCCGACTACAAGCAGAACAGCGGCCGTGGGCTCGGGCCAGCTGTTACGGCTTTCGAGCAGTCGTACTTTTGCGGTGAAGTGCTCAACGTCCAGTACTGGGCCCCGCAGCCGTGGGAGACAACGCGCGGACAACTGTTGTTCGACGTGTTCGAGTACGCTGCGAACAATCTGTTAGACGTTCACGACGAAAGTGACCTGTTCGATATCCCGGCGTACGAAGACCTCCGTGAGGAGTGGCCCGGGGTGGACGTCGGCACCCTGCATGACCGGTGGGAGGAGTTCAAGGACCGGCAGGACTTGGTTGAGTTCGCAGAGCTCCTCGATGCCGCCGTTACCGGTCCGCTGCCACCGACTGAGGTGGTTGTCGTGGACGAGTACCACGACGCGTACCCAGCGCTCGCACGAGTCGCCGAACGGTGGGTTGACGCGGCCAACACGGCAATCGTGGCGGGCGACCCGTTACAGGTTGTTAACGCCTACGCTGGCGCGGACCCCCGGTTCTTCACGGATCGGATGGACCACCTGCCGGAGGTGCTCCTCGATAAGTCGTGGCGGGTGCCGGAAGAACACTGGCAGGCTGCGACGCGGATGCTGCAGAAAGAGTTCGAAGCCCCCCCGATCGACCGTCACGGCCGTGGGGAGATTCACGAGTACGAGTCGCCGGAGTTCGGGTACGCGCAGGGTGCTGGGTGGACCGCCCCGTCGGCAAATCAGCCCGGGTCGCCAGGCGCGTTAGTAGACGAGTACATCGCCGGGAGCGACGACAGTGACATACTGTTGCTGGCGAGGACGCAGAAACAAGCGCAGGGCATCAGTGTCGCCCTTGACCGTGACGGTATTGTGCACGAGACACAGGACGTGGATGACGTCGGTGGATGGACAGAACACCGTCTCAACACGCTGAACGCGGTCCTGAAGCTGGCTGTCGTGCCCGGGTCGTACGGGCAGGACAGTAGCCAGTACGGTCTGCAGAAGTACGGTGATGCAGCTGCAGAGCTCCGGCTCACGACTGACGGGACGGCAGCGATCCTTCAGCACGCGCACGGCGGGACGCTTGACTTGACGTCGGACGAGGTTGACCAGAGGATTGAGTCGCTCCGTGACGACGACACGGACCGAACAGTGACTGCAGACGACCTTGATGGCCTTGTCACCCCGGCGTTCTGGCGGAAGTACACGGACGGGTCGGCATCGGTGAAACGACTCACGAAGGCCGGTGAATTCGAGGATGAAGACCTGAAAGCGCTGCAGAACGCCACCGTCAGGTACGACGACCCCGTGCCGGCGGATGCGTTGAAGAACGTCCGTGTGCTCACCATTCACGCCAGCAAAGGCAGTGAAGCGACGGACGTCGTGATTTACGACGGGATCACATCCACGATCGCCACCGAGATGGAACGGTCACGGGAGACACGGGAGAATGAAGCCCGGACGTGGTATGTCGGTCTCACACGGTCGAGCGAACGGTTGCACATCATGCGCGGAGGGTTCTCGTGGATGCAGCCGCACCTCCCGCGAGACATCGCGCCCGTGGCAGCGGCAGCTGCCGAACGCGCCACCACGGATGACACCGGCACGGACTCCGGCACTGACACGGTCGGGAGCACTGACGAGCCGGTTGACCCCGTGGAGCTGTACGCGGCTCAGTACGACGGTGAGAGCGCGGTGTCAGTTGCAGGACGCGTGTCCCGGGCAGTCAGTGGAGACGTGAACGTATCGGACCTGAAGGCGCGCGTTGAAGCTGCCCGTTCGGACGGGGGTGGTGCCGATGCGTGAAATGTTCCGCGAACTGGAACGCGCGGAGAGTGCGGTTGAAGTCGTTGAGGTGGGCAAAGAGTACGTCACACTGGATGTCCCTGAGTCAGTGCACGATGCGCCGCGAGCGGTGCCGTACGAACTGGTAGAGTTCGGGCAAGACGCCCGGAACTGGTTCGTGTGGGACATGGCGGAGAAGCAGCCGCGCGCCCCGCACAACGGCGGCTACGCTGGGAAAGTACAGTGGGGGCGACCGAATGTGGCCTGGGATAACCGCGCCGGAGGGACGTTCGAGGACGTGATGGACGCCCTTGACGGGAATATCAACGGACACGTCGCTGACAGTTGGCGGTGGGGAACCGTGGAAGACGAACACGGGAACGAGGTTCCGGAGGAACCCCGTGAACTGTACCCGATGGCGATTGTTCCGCACGCGGACTTCAGCCCGGAGCCGGGGTTGATGTTCTTCGACTTCGACGACGTCGTCGAACTGCAGGGCGACGGGACGGCGGTGATGACACGGGAAGTGTGGGGCATCATTCAGCGGCTTGATTGCTACGCTGAACTAAGCACGTCGTTGACGGGCGTTCACTGCTTTGCGCTCGGTGAAATGCCGGCGCGGGTTGATGGGAAGAAGGTCCTGAAAGACCTGAGTCAGTCGCTCCCGGGCGGGGAAGTCGGTCACATCGAGATCTACGGGTACCCCGCGAACGGTCGTGTGATGGGGACGACGTGGATGCATATCGATGCTACTCCCCGTCACACTGTTACGGAGCGGCAGGAGACGATCGACGCGCTTGCCGACGAACTGTTGGATGAAGAAGACACGATCACTGACGGTGAGCAGGCTCAACAGGCGTTTGACGAACGGACGGACGTGGACCACGGTAACACCGGTGGCGGGTCGAAGTCGGCGTACTACGGGCTCAATCCGGAGGTTATCGCTGACACGGGCCCGTTCAGCAGGCATGGTCGGAACGGGCAGGGCCCGCACCCAACCCACGGTGGCACCAGCACCCCGGATTCGGAGTCTACGAACTTCGGCGTGGACGCCGATGACGGGTGGAAGTGCTGGGCTCACGACGACGGTGGCGGTGCCCTGCAACTCATTGCAGTCATCGAAGACATCCGGCAGTGTGGAAATGCGTCTGACGTGATGGGCGACCCGATCGATGCGTTTCGAGTATGCTTGGCGGCGCGGGACAAGCACGCCAGCGCTGCATTGGAGGGTGAGAACCCGCCAACGCAGGCGCTCCGGGGTGTGTTGGAGGTTCAGGGCGTGGACTACAACGAAGACGGGCGGTTGTCGAAGGCGAACTATGCGTTAGCGATTGGGCTGTTCGAGGAAATGGAGTACACGGGGTGAACGAGATTGTCAACAACTGATTCAACGACGACGACGGCGACGTGGCAGTCGAACCGCGCGAGAGACTTCAAGAGCAGGACGGAAGGCAAACTCGCGGCTCACTGGGAAGAGATCCGCCGGCACCTCGCACCCCCGACCGTGACCTGGCGGTGGGGGGAGTCGGGCTTGTCAATGGAGATGAAGTATTACCTGAATGACAAGAGCCTCATCGAACGTGCGCCCAGCGGGTCGGAGTGGATGACCTCGATGGACCTGTGGCTGTACGTCATCGAGAAGGCTGGTGACGACGAAGTCGTTGGCGCGGACGTCGAAGGTCAGCAGTTGTTGTTAGAGGACATAGTGGGCGAGTCACGGGCGACGCGGTACTTGGGTGAAACATCCGCGCGCCCGAGTCGCGCGGAACAGGCGACGCTCACAGGCGACACAGCCGACCAGCGAGTTGTTCGAGCGCAGCACGAACCAGATTGGGCGGTTGTCAATCAGCAGAAGGGTATGCACGGCGACGACGACGGTCGCGCGGAAGCCATCAGGCACCCGGGGCAGTCGCGGTTGCAGACGTTCGAGGATCACGACACTGGAAAGTGGGACGTGTCAGTGCAGTGGTTCCGTGACAGTGTCGTGAGGACGCCTGCAGGCAGAGTGTACTAACCCCTCCCCCGTGACACCTCCCCCGTGACACTGTTCCTGACCGCGGGCCGTTGTTGCAAGGATTCTCGATTATAGTGTTGCGCGGTTTGAATAGCGTGTTTTTCGCAGATGCACACTTTCTGCGCGATACTGTTCCTGCAGTGGTTGTGTCGTTGCAAGGACGTTAATAGGCGTGTTTTGGCTGCGTGACACTGGAAATACTGGCTCTGTTGAAACCCTCTCCTTTATAGATCTATTCGCGTGAATTTACTACACATCACACGTGCAAACTGAATGCGGAGATTCCTATCAGTTTCAGTTGAGGATGCTTAAGTCGAGGCGGATACACATCATTCGACGGACTTCAACACGACTTCGGTGGACGATACAGTTACGCGGTATCCGTAGTACGTGAACGATACCTCCACATCCCTTTGCTCATCGGTGAAGAGTTGGTTGAGCGCATCGGCGGCTACAACATCATAAATTGGGGGCAAACTCGCTGGATCCCGGTTTTCAGCGGCAGCGATGGTGGCCACAATGACTTCTACAGGGGACTCGTCATCGCGGATGCGGTGAGTTGTTTCGTATCCCACGACATTCAACCTTTATTCTGTAGGTTGAAAAGTTGAAAGGTGTATCCTACCACTCAATATAAAAATATTACAGATTACTGCTTAATTGCTGGTAGAATGATCAGTGGTTTCTTCCTTAGAAGAGCAGACCGCTCGCATCTCACCCTCACGGCTAAGAAGGGAGTGATAAATTAATTATCTGCACTGAACGCAGACGGTCCCATTCTTATCATGTTCTAAGGGTTTCAACAGAGCCGAAATACTGTAAATACAGTCGTTGCAAGGAGTTGTACAGCCCTGATTCACCGTGCGCCTGTTGCAAGGATTCTCGATTCTAGTGTTACGTGCACTGAAGGTTGTGTTTTCCGTGGATGCACAGATTCTGCAGTACTGTTGCATAATCACCCCCGTAACACGAATCCCGACCGCGACCCTACCGGCTCTGTCAACGATCGTGGTGTTATCCGAAGAACTCCCCTACCGTCGCCACCCGTACCCGGCTTCCGGGTCGATGAACACCACAAGATCCTCCCCAGCAGCGATATCGAGCGCATCCACGACATCGAATCCTCGAAGTGAGCGAAGATTTCCCGCCGGTTCGAGCACGTCAGCACCGTGGCAGATCCCCGCACTCCGGTCGAGAATCGCCAACGGACCCGATGAGTGACCCGGTATCGGTACCGTCTCCAGCGTGCGATTACCGACCGGTATCTCTGCTCCGGGTTCCAGTGGATCGACGCCGGACACCGGCTCGATTGCGTACGATTCGAGGTCAAAGCCTTCGGGGAAGGCATGCGCGAGCGCGATCAAGCGACCGGAGCGCGGGTGAGATCCCGATCGATGAAGTGGGTGAAACACGTAAACTGAATGCCGCCCGAACGCAGCCGGGCGGCATGTTCCCGGCAAGAGAGAGTGAGAGTCCCGGTCGTGGTGGGCCGGGGCTCACCCGGACCGCCGTACCGCCGGCGGTCCGTACATACTGACGGACGGACAGACGTACACAGGGACGGACGTAAGTACGTACACGAGCACGGACGTGAGCACGTACATATCGGTGTACACGAGCACGACCACAGCCACTCAATGACGTACGCGTCTACGTACCTGCGTGACGATGGAGGTGCTACCGCACACGTTTTCGCCGCCACAGACGCCGGTTTTCATTTGGTATCCGCGGTATTCACGGTCAGGATCAGTGTTACCCCTCTTGTCTGTGTAATAACCTTACTGAGAGACATGATGCTACTCACAGCGATCGAACGTGCAGTCTCAGCGATTACAGAGACTCAAGACACGGACCACGTCACCATCATAGAGTGGAACACGAAGATGATGCTTGAGTCAGACGATGGTTCGCGGATGTACCGTACAAACGAACTACCACACCTTCGCGCCCCATCCCAAGAGGAGACCCGCGCGATCATGGAGAATCTCGATGATTTTGAAGCCCCGGAGGAAATGGAAGAAGCGATTGAACGGCATCGAGAACGCCTGGACGGGTAACACTTGAGTTCCGGACACACCCCGTCCCCGCGAACAGTGTTACCTCTCTCTATAGGTGTAACCCCTGGATTCGAATATGCAGGACCCAGCAGACGAGTATCGATCTTCCCTCCGGCAGTGGACAGTGTTGTGGGGCGGTGGCGGGTTGTTGAGTGTCGCCGCCGGGGATCACGCCGGTCAGACGGACGCAATCGTGGTTGGTGTAGTCGCGTTGGCTCTTGCCGCGCTCGCAATCTGGCGGGAGCACCAGGACAGGCAGCGCTGGCGTGACACGACCGGTGAGAGGCGATAAGATCCACTGTCACCGAAGCCGATCTCAAATTCACCGTGTCAGTACTGGCCCTGGCCGGGATCATCATTATGGTCACTGGTGCGCCCGGGGAGGTCAGTCGGGCCCTGGTTCTTGGACGTCTCGCAGCGGTAGGCGTGACTACACTACTCATATTCCAACTGTCACCAGCCAGTCGTGACAGATGGGTCAATGTCACGGATAAGGACGTCGAGGGCCTGAACCAGGATTACTGGTGTGCAGAGTGTGGGCGTAACCGTGAGACAGGCGGACGACCATCTGTATGTGACGACTGCCGCTCCGCCCGCGAGAAGGAAAACTAATGTTTCCCGCACCGTCAAGGAATCCTACTTCTTTGATAAGGGCATACCGACTAAGGTAGGTATGCAGGAATCACCCCAGAATGTCGCCGGTTATGTCCGTGTCAGCACAGACGACCAGGACGACGACCGGCAGCGCGAATCGATCCTCCAACACTACAACACCAGTGAAGTCGCGTGGCACGTGGACATCGAGTCCGGTGCGAGCATGTCCCGCGAGCAGTACAACCAGCTCCGGGAGACCATCGACCAGTACGACGTCGTCGTCACCACAGAAATCGATCGACTCGGCCGATCGTTCAGTGAGCTCGCCAGTTTCGTTGAGGAACTCCGCGAGAAGGACATCGACCTGCACTGCACAGAGCAACCCATCAGCACAGTCGATAACGACGACTGGATGGGAGACCTTCTACTCAACCTCATGATCGTGTTCGCAGACGCGGAACGACGGATGATTGCTGATCGCGTGCAGCAGGGCATCGACAAAGCGCGTAGGGATGGAAAGCGCGTTGGACGACCGCCTGCAGGGTACGACGTTGATGAAGACGGATTCCTGTACCAGGATCCAGCTGAGTACGCGAAGGTGCAGAACTTCATCCGCGAGCTCAAGAAAGGCCGTCCGAAGACGACGACAGCAGAGTACTTCGGAATCCCGGAGTCCTCGATCCAGTCGATCCTGAAGCGCGCGGAGAAGAACTACGAGATTGAGTTCGACAACGACTTGTGGACGATCGAACGGGCGAAGGTCGAAGCCGGGGAGAAACTGTTAGAACCGCTTGAATAGGACGACGACTGGCGACGACGCGAGCGACAAAGAAGACAACGCTGACGAAGGCTGACCGGATCGTCTCCTCGCAAGCCGTGTTACCTCTCTTATCGGGGTCATCGACCTACCCACAAGTAGACCAACAGCGTTTATCGCCGATATCCCGGGCAGATCCAAGTGCTCGTAGCGCCGCGGACAGAATCCTGGAATTCGTACGGTCAATGGGTGGGGCAATCGGGGTGTTCTGACAGGCTAGCGACTCAGATCTCGATGACGACGACTCAGGCCTGGATCCACTTCTACGTGGAGACAAAGGGCCATGATCGTAGACAACATAACACAAGATCGGTCCGTCAACAAGCTTACTCTGGCCCATCTCTCTCTAATATGGTCGATGATGTGCCCGTCCGCCCGTCAGTCCGATATCCGTGGCTGACACACGCACGTACGTAAGGACGCGCGTACGTGATGATGTACGTGATCGCGTACGTACCTGTGTACGTACGTCGATCCGCCCGGTCGAACCTACCTGTCTCGGTATTTGCGAGCGCAAAAGAACAATCGAGTCTGTCCGTAACAGACACTGTACCGCAGCTACCTTGGTGAGTACGACGGAGAAAGCATTCCAGCTTGGTGTGCCGAGACACGTCAGTCTCCCAAATCCAAGACTGGCCGTCGTGGTATGTAGCGTGCGCTGCGCCTATCAACCCGCCAAGCAACTGAATATGCCACCTTTGAAGACAGTAGGAGCGCGTCGACAAACTGCCGCCCGTATGGGGCGGCTGTTCCCGAAGAGAGAGTGAGCGGTTCCCGGTCCGTGGTGGGGCCGTGACCCACTCCCTGCCGTAGTGGCGTGCGGCCAGTCACTCGTCACTACTCTCGAAGCAATCCGTATGGTTGAGACTGGATCGACCTACCGTGAAGTGGAGGACGAACTGGATATTGCCCCATCAACGAGGCCCGGTATAATGGACAGGAGAGAGCAATATCTCAGCGTCAGTAAGAACGGTTAGATGAATATTGGCCCCTGCGGGCCAATAGGAATCTGCTTGGCTCTTGAACGGGATTTTATATACTCAGAACTACCTGTATCTGGTAATGAGCGATTCGTCGGACGACTATACGCTTGAGGATGCGCAAGACGAAGTCGGAATTCTTCGCCGCGTAACCGACGACGTCGTCGAAGCAATCCAGAATGCGGAGAACGAGGAGGTACTGGAGTTCCTGATTGAGGACGAAAAACTCGACGTGATCCACGACGGCGAGCGTGGGTTGGGCCAGGTCCGACGTGCCGTACTTGAGTCTCCATTGGCGTCAGATCGACTCAAGCGTGTCGTGAGTCTCCGCGGTGACGAAACGCCTAAAGAGATACTTGTTCCGAACGACGTTGAGCGGAACGCGAAGGTCGCGCTGGAAGCGGGCAAGCCAGTCGTCCTGTATGGGCCGACCGGGACAGGGAAGACGACGTTTGCTAAGCAACTCGCTCGTGAAACCGGAATCGGATACACCCTCAACACTGCCACTCCCTCGTGGACGCCGTCGGACATCATCGGTGGAATTAGCCCGGATTACACCGGCGACTCGCTAAGCTACCGGACGAAACTCGGCTGCGTGTCTGAAGCTGTTCAGCGTGCTCGCCGGTTCGACGTCGAATACGGCGTCATCCTCGATGAGATTACGCGAGCGGACATCTCGAAGATCTTTGGTCCGCTGTACACTGCAATCGAGAACCCACACCAAACCATCTTTGAGACCGACGAAGGTGAGACTATTGAGTTGGACGAGCGGGTGAACATCATCTGTACGATGAACATGTCCGACCGGACAGTGAACGAACTCGATAACGCCATCACCCGCCGGTTCGCCATGATCGAGTTGGACGAGTACGAGGAGGACAAGCGCCGACAGCTGTTCAAAGACTGGATCACCACGCACGTCACCGACCACACAGATCTCGGAGAAAGCGAGATTCTCCGGCTGTTCGAGCGGGACTACCAGGGGATCAATCACGGCCACGAATCGACGTCGCAGGGGTCGATCATGCGGTTCGGTCCGATGCACTACCGCGACGTCGCCGTCTTCCTCGGTGTCGGCTGTCGGGAGGGTGGAGAGTACGAGTACGACCAGACAGACGCGGTCGGACAGGCATTCCGGACGTATATCGTTCCGCGACTCCTGAACGCCGCTGCGTTCCCACAGATCGAGCGGATCGCGGAACACTACCGCGCGATGAACGGCGAGTTCGAGGAGTTCGATCTCGCCCCTGCTGCTGAGCTCGCCGAACGGGAACTCGAACAGGAACGACGTCAGATGGGCTCCTACGAGTAATGAGTACGGTTGACGAAGTTTACGAGTACGGGCAGGACACCTTCAACGTCCCCGAGCGCGGGGAGATCCGGATAGAGGGCTGTCCGTCGTCCATCGGGGACCAGCTTCGTCGCGCGTCCTTCACACAAGAGAGCCCCGGCGTCTTCACGAAGAGCCAGGCGGCACTCGACGGCGAGCAGGAGTACGAGGTCGTAACGGTCACCGTAGACGGCGACGAAAACGAGGTACTCCACGTGGAGGCGACGGACATCATCGGCGTCGTGAGTCTCACGCCGTCGTCGAAGGTGCAGGTCGATCCGAAGATCGACTGGGAACACATCTTCGACATGCTCCTGGCCGTCTACGACCAGAACCGGTCTATCGAGTATCACGGAATCCCGCTGCAGGATTTCCTCTCCGACGACATCCATCTTGACGACGTGTTCGTAGTGCTGGCGATCAACTACTTGGATGGCTTGGAGACTATTCACCGGCAAGGCTACATCCGTGACCTGGTGATTCGTCGGCTCGATAGTCTCGATGGGCGTGGGGAGATCGACGTCGAACAAACGCTGTTGAACCACGGGCGCGGGACGTTGGAGCCACACTGGATCCGCAACGAAACTGAGTACGACAACGCCGCAAACTCGCTGCTCCACTTTGCTGGAAAGACGCTCCTTCGACTCTTCCGACAGAACACCCACGAAAACGACCACCCTGCATACGATCGAATCTTCTCGGAAGTACACCGCGAGGTGGAGCGCCTGGAGAGTATGGGTGTCAGCAGCGGGTTGGACCGGATGGACGAGTATCGACGCCTCTCGCTCAGCGACCTTCCGAAGCAGCGACGGTACTACCAGAAGGCGTTCGATGTCGCCAAGGCAGTGATGTCGTCGTCGCTCGGCCAGCAACTCCGTGACGGCCCACGAGAGCTGGTCGTGGACTACGTCCTGAATATGGAGTCGCTGTTCGAGCAGTACTCGCAGGTCGTCATCGAGCGCGAACTCTCGTACATCAAGTCCTACGACCACCTCGGAGACCTCGACGACGTGACTCCCGTTCGGTCACCATCGGTGAACCCATTCGAGGGTGAAGGGCAGATATACCACGAACCGGACCACGCCCTGCAGGAAGGTGACGAGACACTGGCTGTACTGGACTCGAAATACTATGCAGAGGGTCACGATCCGGTGAAGGAATCCCCGTCCAGATCACGGCTCTTCAGTTACGCGTATCTGCTTCACTCCGATCGACTCGCGTTCCTGTGCCCACTCCTCGAACCGAAGCGACGGCGAGTCACCCAAACAGGTGCCGAACTGCAAATCGTTTCGCCCGAGCAAGAGTTCACGTTGGGCGGATACGGCGACGTCGTCCACGACTATCTGCACGACGTACTCGTCCGCAAATCCGCGGAACTCGAAGCCTTCCGCGCCGTTGCGGAGAACCGACTCTGCCTCGATGGCGTCGAAGAGACGGATCTTAGCAACGCGAAGTCGATGAGCGGTCCGTTCACGTTCAAGGATGCTCGGGACTTCTCCTTGCGTGTTCTCAAGGCTGCCGCCGACGAACACTCCTGGGAGGTCCGAAACCGGTACGACTTAGAGCAAGATGGCGACTGGACACGAGAGCAGATCGAAACACGATGTGAACAGCGCTACGAGCATACGACGACATGCGTACCGGTGTTCTGTCGTGAACAGGGACAAGAGTGGATCGACCTCTACTTCCTAGGCGGAGGGGGAGACGTTGAGAAGGAGGGCCCATTGAAGCTCTTATAGAGATAGTATGTACCAAACACCGTACCAGTGGACGACCAACGAAGGAACGACACACGTCTTCTACGACAATAATCTGCCTCCGAGCGAAGGATTCGGCTGGGATAGTCTCTGTGACGAAGGGAGAATTCCCATTGAAGGAGAGCACTTCGAACTCCAAGAGGATGTTACAGAGGAGTCGATAACGTGCGAACGCTGCCGTGACCAGCTCGGCAAATCGTATGTATGTCTTGGTGACGATGATACCGCAGGTATTCGAAGTTGCTTGGTTAGAGTTCGCCGGGATGGTGATGGGGTACTAATCGGTGCTCGTCGTCTCTGTCGGGGGAGACCTCTCCACTATGAAATCTCGTTCGAGCCTACGTCCTTTACTGGTGATCTTCAGACAGAGATGGACGAGGTTTGCGAAGACTGCTGGCAGAACTACGTTGATCGTCAGTGGAGCGGCGACGTCGAAGGAGGAGAGCTTCAAGTCGAATTCTGGGTGGATGGTGAGAAAGAAACGAACTATGCAGCCTCCGTTGAAGCAGTTAATACGGGCCCGAAAGCGAAGCTTCGACTGACCAGTGAGAATGGTCTCAAACAGGAGCTTGCCAGAGAGAAGATCGACTCAATCACACTAACGCCAGCACAAATCGTGGACTACTGATTCCGTCAGCCGGGCAGTTTCTTCAGAGAGTCTACTGGTTCCTTGGTTCAGGTTTTGGTCAGAACGGTGCGACGAGCCACTTGCCATCTTCTTTCCGTTCAAGTTGAGGGCCGAAAACCTGCTGGAGAGAGTGAAGTTCACCCTCGTACCGAAGGTCGTACGTTTTCCCACTACGATGGAACGAACCTTCGACGACAAACTGTACTGTCGGACTCTGGTACTCTAAATCGTTTGCGCGTTGGTCCATCTCGCGGGCCAACTCATTCGCCAGATCCTCATCCGCCAAGGCATCTGCGAGACCAACAACACTCACACTATCTGGAACATCGTCTTCTTGGAGCCGCTGTACAAACTCTTCCACAGGAATCTGATGCTCGAAGGTCTCATACGCACCTTCGATAACGAGATTGTAGCGTCCGGGTATCTGTCCGGGACCTGCCATTACGCATACAACGTCTCCGAAGGGACAAAAATGGATACGGTACCGTAGTTCCCAGTAGTTGCTAACGGGTTTTTCTATATTCAGATAGGTGTCTAAAGCTCAAACAACTGCGTTGAGAAGTAAATCTGCGTGCTGTGGTATTCGATACCAAAGGTGAGAACAGCGGGTGGGGGCCTGGAAGATGCCACGAAAGCACTATCTCGGTGTAGTCCTGCTAATTTTGAGCAGACATGACTAGTCTTAGGTCATCGGGTTCCACAGTACCCCATCAGTTGGCGACGATGTCACGTCGCGTTCTAAGCCCACACATCTAAACCTGGTTGAGTGGAGCGCAACTCTACCCCGTCTAAACGTAGAGCGGCCCGATGGTATACCGGGGGCTGAGCTTTATACGTGGCAGCAGGGTATAACGACATGTAATGGGAACAGCGAGCACATCTGACCGCATCGACCAGCAAACCCGGGATGACATCTACTCATTCTATACGGAACACCTCCAGGAGATCAGTGAGAAGTACGATGTCGCGTACGAGACTGAAGACATCGTCGTGATTACTGGTGCGAACGCTGAAATCAACGCTATCGCTGATTACTACGATGTCACGTACTCCGCAGTATGCAGTTTAATGCGCGAAGAATACCCCGAGCATCTCGGACGCAGTCTAAACACCTCGATAGAATACGGCACGCCACTCGTCATCCTCAAAACCGCGTAACAGGCGATATCCTCTCAAGTAACCCTGTTGAAACCCTAGTGGCCAGACACTTTTCCCCCAACAGGTAATTGAATAAATATACAATAGGGGCGTAGAGAGGTCTAAGGTGTTCTCAATCTACGATACGAACTGGACAGAAAGTGAAGCCGACGCGATCTTCTAAGAATATTCAGTCAGAAATCAGGTCGTCCACATCAGCTGGTCGGATTCATCAGGTTTCGGTATCTCTGGATCTGAGTCAGCAAAACTCGACAAGAACGTCTGTTTCTTGCTTCTTGGAGGAAGCACCGCGGAATCATTAATCATGATCTCTGTTGCTGGTGCAACTGTCGGATCAATCTCCTGCAACAGTCGGTAGGCATGTGGCGTAGTGAGTACCATCATACATTCACCACAGATCAACTCCGGATCTGACTCATCGAGATGAATCTGATATCTGGCGGATCCGTCACACCAACGGCACTCTGGTCTTCCGCGTTTTAATCGTTCTATCAGTTCCTCTGACCTCATCCACCGTTTGGCGATCTCTTTCAGTTGGCTATGTTCTCTTCTCTCCAAGTTGATTGTCAAACTTTGGCGATGGAGAGTGTTGCGTAGGTGTTGCAACCACGGACTCACCTGAGAGATATCGTCGCTCTGAGATTGGAACTCAATCTTATCATCTATATCATGTAGGATTTCCTGTCGTTCTTCCCATGTGATCGAGATTGTACTGAATGCCTCTATCTCTTCTACGATCAGGACTCTACGCTCCGTTGCTGCCACCAGCACCACCTCTCATTATATAGGAACTCACTGGTCGAACTCTTCGTGGTTGGTGGATGGTTTCGGTAGACAGCCACCGAACCAGATTTTGAATCATCGGGTCGGGATGTTTCATCGCTATCATACTCCGGAATAGGTGGAGTAACCAGGTAGGTAAAAACCTCTGCCCCCGGAACACCGTGATATCGATCCCATAGAGGCTATACGGCCAATATTCGGATTGAGAGTCGGGGCAGCAGACTCACAGCACGACCATATCGCCGACTCACCTTAGACAGACCGTAGGGAGATGGGCTACCGCAAGCAACGGGGGCACTCTCAGTGAGGGTCTCGAAATGGATTATCGAAAATCGCCACCGGGAGTTGTCTTCGCGTCCATCTTCGGGGTTCCTATTCGCCGTAGCTCGTGATGTCTCGATCCCCGAGTACGCGCGTGTACGTGTCGTCGCCGGTCACGTCGGCGAGCCGACCGGCGAGTTCGCGTAGGTCATCATCGACGTCCCACTTTTCGACGTAGTTCTGGACCGCCTGTCCCTTCTCGTAGCGATACCGCAGGAACTGGAGCTTATCGAGGTTCGAGAGGTGTTCGCCGCCGTCGCCGTTGACGCGTTCCTGGATGTACGCCTGGCGCTTCTCGTTGTCCCACGTGCCGAGTTCGAAGCCGTCGTCCTGGTTGTATAGGTGCGTCTCCTTGAGATCTTCCGGGGCAGCGTTCGTCCCACGGCAGAGCTTGTTGACGTCGTCGAAGGAGGGGTTTGACGTGTCGAGCAGGTCGATGAACACGTCTTCGACGCCGATGTCGCTGGCCTCCTGGATGATGCCGTAGATCTCCTGAACGACCTCCTTCGCGCTCATGATCTCTCCGTCGCGCTGTACCTTTCCGTGGTGCTTGGAGTACTCACGGAAACATGCGCCCATCTCCATCACACCGATGTCACCGCGCGAGAGGTCACGGTTTTCTTCGAGTTGCTTGCGGGTGCGCCGGGCCGTGCGGTAGATGTCGCGGCGAAGGGAGTTCCACGAGGCGGGTTCGGTGTCGTCAATAGGGCGGGCAACGACGACGATGTCGAAGGAGACCGCTTCACCTTCTATGAATTTATTGATGTCTGCGGTGATCGGGTACGTGGCAGTCACCTCGAAACCGACGTTACACAGCGATTCGAGGAGTTCCCCCCAGGATTCGGAGTCGCTGTGATGATAGGTGAACGTGAGCGTTCCATCGTCCTTGAGCGCTCGCTTGACGACGGAGAACGCCTGTCCCAGTTCGGATTCGAAGTCCTCTGCCGTCTTCTCTAGGTACGGGTTCGTTACGATGGACTCTGAGCGTGGCGTTTTATCTTGGGTAAATTCAGGGTACACGTCTTCGAGAAGTACCTTCTGCCAGACATAGAAGTAGTCGGCAACCTCGGAGTAAATGATGTTATCGTAGTATGGAGGATCAGTGATAACCGCGTCAAACTCGTTCTCGTAGTCGAGTTGGCGCATATCTCCTTGGTGGATTTCAGCAGATTCTCCAATAGATTGTGAGAACTCTGGCGTCTCCACAGACTCACCATCTTCTACGTAGCGTTCGGTGGGTGAATTGGCATATTCAACGCCTGTCTTCACCATGTCAAACATCGCACTAAACGTTCCACTCCCCCACTTCGCACCCCAGACGTTGTTTTCAACTGGATAGGTCGGTGGCGTGAAAGAGTTATTCCGGAAGAAGTCCCCAATTTTATTATATGTAGTATTATAGGATACCATCTTATTCGTATATCGCAGAGATTCAGAAGCCGCTAAAAGAAGGTATTCAGAGATATTCTGATCGTCCACAGATTCGATTGAGCGTAGGAGCTTAGCAAGCGACAATAGCTGGCGTTCTGTGAACATATCTCGCCAAGTCTCATAGCCGTGTTGGAACACGTCATTACCACTGATAGACGAAGCCGCAGTTATCGCTCCCTCTGGTATCTTCTCATCGGGAACGTATTCATAGAGTTCTTCGCTCTCCTCCCACTCATTCTTTGCTTCCTCAAAAAGCTCAATGTCGTAGCTTTCCGCCTGCTTGTACCCTTTGTATGCGCTCTTGTCTTCACCTGCGTTATCGCAATGTTCGCAGTAATACTCCAGAGCATAGAGGCGCAAATCAGGTGGGCCCTGCTCTTGAATCGCATCTGTAATCGCGTACTTCTGGCCACAGTCAGGGCAGTTGTACTTCCCACCGCGCGAGACGTTCCCTTCCTTCGGAACGAACCCGTGTCCACAGTCGTTACAGACACTCTCTGACTGCCAGTCGTCTACTAGAGTGACCGAGCCACAGTCCGGGCAAAGAACGTTGTACTGGTCGTCGTTCTCGTAGCGCCCTGCAGCGACGCGATAGTCCTTGAACAGTGGAACCGTGTGCCCACACGAGACGCAGTCCAACTCCTTCACCCAGAAGTTGTACATCACGTCTGCGTCGTGATCGCCGTTCGGGCATTGCGTCTTGTAGTACTGCGTGATTTCGTCGGCGACGTCTTCCTTCACCTGCTCGAAGGCCTCTTCGAGCTCTTCGACATCAGTCTGGCCCGCTTCGAGTTCCTTCTTCGTGACGAACCACGCGACAGGGTTCAGGTCGTTGCCGACTACCTCTGCGCCAAAGCGAGAAGCCTCCACGAGCGACGTGCCGCCACCCATGAACGGGTCGAGAATCTTCTTGTCCTCAACGCGAACGTCCTTTGGGTAGAGCTCCCAGAGGCTCTCCGGATCAGTCATGTCCACGCGTTCGAGCAGTGAGGCGATGTCAAGATCGGACTCGCCGTCGGCATCGTCGCCATAGTCCGCAAGCGTGCCGCCTTCGTGGCCCGGCTCATACACCGAGACCTTCTCCGGATCGTCCAGCAGCGTGTAGAGCGAGATTGCGCGGAAGACACAGCCCAGACGTCGCGCCCACCACTTGTGCATCGTGTAGATCGGGCGATAGTACATCTTCGCCCGGCCCTCCTTCTCGGCGATCTCGTTGACGCGCTCGATGGGGAACCCGCGTTCGATGGGGAGTTCGGTCCGCTCCTGCCGGCCCTGTGAAGATCCAGATTGTTCCGACATTATTCAGTATGTAGAAGCGATACGCCACGAGCCACATAAGTGTGCGTTCTTTCCACCAATAAGCAGCTCCAGCGAGCACTCGACCCCCTGTTCGCCAACACTGCCAATATCCATATATAGCGGCTGAGAGATGGATGAAAGCGATTAGAACGAAAGCTCAAAATGGTCCGTGTCGGGGTCAGTGGAAGTCATCTCGTAGTCGGGTACTGCGGTACAGTACTCCAGCATCTCTGGAAAGAGGTGTGCAAACGAGATGGCGAGGGAGTGTGTTACCGAATTAGCCGATGCATCGGTGTACTCCGCTGCGAACCCAGAAATTGCGTCACTATCGAATCGCCCCGAATCTCCGTTACCCGGTGCAACGGTGAAGTCAGCAATTTTCCCGTCAGAGATTGCTACAGCAATCTTCTCGGTAGTGGATGTCATGACCGCAAGTTCGATGTCTACTGAAGTCTGGTAGTGGCGAAGATCCTGAACGCGGAAGGATAGAATATTCTCCATCGAAAGATGATCTTCATCGTATATTGCTGTGAGTATCGGCTGATTCGGATCGTCAGTCGAATCTACAACAGAATCCTCCTGAATTGTCACCGAGGAGACTGTCCACGGATGGGCGGCGTGCGAGTCAAGAAGTAGCTCGTGATCTGGAGTCTGAAGCAGATCAACCAAATGGTCGTATGGAGACTTTCCGAAACCTTCCCCATCAAGGTGCTCGTCACACGCCTTCCGATCCGCTTCATCCATTACTGCGGAAGGAAGCCACTGCTGGATCCGTCGCTTCGTCTCCCTCGTGAAATCCTCTGAAACGGTACTGAAATCCACCGGGGGAGTTCGTTCAAACAATTCCTGCAAGTCGAAGTCGGAATCCGCTTCCGACTGTGTACTAACTTCGATGCGGTCTGCCAACTGTTCAAGATCTTCAGCATACTCGCCAGTATATGAATCGACGTATTGCTGAATACGTTCGACATCCTCCTGTGCGAGAACTGGTGCCGACTCTCCCGTTGGTTTAGAAGCGTCCGAGCGAGAAATGCCACTCTCCCCCGTCCAGTGGAGGTCCAGTTCGTATAGTGCCCAGACGAGTTGGTCCGGAATCTGATCACCGGCAGTGTAACCAGTGGATTGGTAAAAATCCGCAATCTCATCAGGGGTCTGAAGTGGGATAGGGTGATCAGCCCCCGGTATAGAGATATGCACGTAGTAACCCTCTTTCTCGTATCCCGATGAGTATTCCTTGAAAACAGCCATATATCAGATAACCTACCGTCCGCCTCTTCAATCTGGTGTGTTAGCCATACCTGACCCCCGATCAGAATGCTCGGTGGAGTGTTCGGCCATTGATGATGCCGATGCAACCTCAAAGATGTCTCTCGGAAGGGGCCACAGTACGCCAGTCACCCTTCCAAGAGGAATTTAGAGAAGTACAAGGAACTGTTATCACGTTCGAGTGTCAGTTGGCTGTATACAGACTCTGAGGGCACGATGGTTGATAATCTAATTCTCACTGTGAAGGATGTCGTTGAAGATGGAAACGAACTGGTTGTCGCATTTGGCAATCAGAACACAATTCTGGTGTACAATGACACAGGGGAAGAACTATCTCCCGGAGCAACGGTGCGGCTTGATGAAGACCAGATTAATGCAGTAGAGGTGATCCAGCCAGATGGATCCGATTCGGGAAACTTAGTCGGTGTCGTCAAGCGAATATCTTCTGAGAGAATAATTGTTCAGACAGAGAATACACACCTCAGCGTGTTGTATCCCGATGAATTGGATCTAAGTGTTGAGGACACTGTTGAGTTGGATTCTACTTCTGGAAGAATACTAGGTAAGATTGAGGATATTGATCCACCCACGTTTGATTCTTCGAACGAAATCTCCGATTTAAGTCGCTACCGAACAGAGAATCCGGACAATTCTTTCGACGATATTGGAGGGTTAGAGACCATCAAGGAGCGAGTTAAAGAGGTGGTCGAATTACCATTGAGCAAAAGCGACGAGTTTAGCGAAATCGGAGCAGATCCACCAACCGGTGTTCTATTCCACGGTCAACCAGGAACAGGTAAGACGCTGTTCGCAAGGGCTGTTGCTGATAGTCTGGAAGACGGAACGTTCTATAATATAAATGGCCCAGAAGTGCTTAGCAGATGGTACGGAGAAAGTGAACGAGAAATTCGGCGGATATTTGAGGATGCTAGTCAGAGAATTGGGCCATCAATAATTTTCATTGACGAAATAGAAAGCATTGCCTCTTCGCGGGAGGGGGCAAGGGAGGTCAACCGTCGAATTGTAACTCAACTGTTGACGGTGATGGATGGGTTCGATGAATTCGAAGATGTAATTGTTATCGCTGCGACAAACCGTCCGGAGGATATTGATCAGGCATTACGCCGTCCGGGTAGATTCGACCGTGAAGTAGAATTCCCTTCTGAGTTACCGATGGAGGACCGGGTTGATATATTAGAAACCGTCTCAGAGCAAGAGGAAATGAATGTCGCAGATTCAGTTGACTTTACCGGAATTGCAGAGGAAACCGAAGAATGGACCGGTGCTGAATTAAAGCGGCTATTGAATGATGCAGCAGTATCGGGTGTAAAGGACAGCCGAACAACGATTATACCAGAAGATTTGGCACTAGCGTTAAGGCGGATCGAGCGATCACGGCGTGGGAAGAAAAATGAATCCGGAGGTGGGGAAAACAATGCCTGATATGCCAATGTGGGTCCCCTCTTTCTTGAAATCAGAGGACGAAGATGAAGATGAGTTGCCTCTGCGTGAGTTCATATATCTTGACGAGGTGAGTGTAGTTAGCTTGTTAGCCTCGTTGACGCGGGAAGTGACGGAAGCTCGCACAGATATCGATATGACAGAGAACCGAAAGCGATGGCGGTTTCGACTGAAAGCCGCTCTTTCACATCTCCCGGTTGTTGGGGGCGGAAGTGCGAGCCGTGAGACAGTGAGTGTCGATAGAGATACTGAAGAAGTTGTTCGTCGGTCTCAGATCGAGTCTAAATTCGATGAATTATATGCCGAAACATCTCCCCATCTCCAGTTGACTGAGAAGGATACTAAATCAGGCTTTCCCGCGTCTAATCTCTCTAAAGGAGGTCTCTTGGAGGTAGATGTCGAATTTTCTGGTCATGAGTTATTTCACTACTACAAAGCATTCCAGTATCTGATTGATGTTGCTGAAGACGCTGAATACGAGTTTGATGATCAAGAGAAGCAGGCTATCGAGTTGATGGGCTCACTTTTTGGAGATCAAATTCCCGTCGTTGGTGAATTAGAGAATTATGTATTGGTTGACGGTGCGATTCAAGAGAAAGATGAGAACGTAGATGTTGAAGATGCGGAAAGTATCTGGATTGCTGGTACTCTAGACCCAGAGATGCTTTGGCAAGAGCCTAGCCAATTCTTATATGAGGAAAACAAGTTTACAGCGTACGTTAGAGTGTCAGAAGCGCAGATCCAGAAGGACTGGGATCCAATTAAGCTGACTCGTGTTATCAAGAGTATCTCGAAGCCGATTGGGAATCAATTAAGTTCCGTTATTGATGCTGCATTTTCACAAGCAAAAGAGGAGTTCGATACTTCCGAGTTAGAAGAAGATGATCCAGATAGTATCGTAACGGACCATCATAACGAATATTTTGACTACATTGAGGAAGATGGAAATCTGAGTCTGTCTTCAGATCGCCGTGAAGAGTTACTGGTCACCGCATACAGTGAAACAACAATACAACCGGATGAGTCGGAGTATGAACTTGAAACCCGGTTGCTAAGGGAGCTAACTCAAGTTGTGGAGGACGAGGAAGACGTGGACTTAGACCATGACACACTTGCTCAGCGAAGATCCGGAATAGTCGATAACGAGGAAAGTGTTACAGATTCCGACTCAAACACGTCCAAACGAAATTATCTTGAGGTGAGTTTTGTTGCAGTTTACTGGTGAGGGTGATCTGAGTGACTTTGGTCACCTCCCACAAGGGAAACCTCAGCCAGCACTAATCTGGGGACTGTCCTGTAGGATATGCTAGATGAGACAGACAGTAACGAAATCGTCGTCGAAGCCTTAGTCAGAAACGCCGACGCCGACCAGTAGAAGAAGCGGAGTTACTTCTGGAAGGTGATCTCGATCTTCAGGCTTGACGCCTCCTCGGGCATCCGCTCGAACAGGTCTTGGACCTTCGTGTAGTCCTGTCCGGATCGCAGCGTCAGGCTGACTTGCGTCCGCTCGACGTCGGCGGTCCCCTGAAGAGCGCCGGGAACACCCTCCCGGTCTGGTAACATGAATGTGACGTCGCCGTAATCGACACTTCCTGTCTGGTGGTTATTCCGCCACTTGCTCCGCATCGCGGCAACGTCGTCGCCGTTGTACTCGAAGCGCCACGTGGGAATCTCTGTGTCTGCCTTCCGGAACGGGTACCCAGGGACCCAGTCGGAGGCTTTCTCCGAACCGGTCGTGTTGACGACGTACTCGGGCTCTTCGTCCTTCCCGATGTTCTCCAGCAGGTACGTCCGCACCATATACTCGGTAACACTGCTGTCGAACCGATCTGTGACCTTGTTCACCGTGAACTGGTCTCCGGGTTCCAGATCCTCGATGTACTCCAGGATCTGGTCGCCGATCCGCTCGGGAACGGTCGGAACGATCTTTACCGTCGTCGGGTCACGGTCTCCCAGCGATCCGAGGTAACGACCGCCAGCTTCCAAGACGTAGTCGTCTACGAGGAATTCGTTAACCGCCTCGCGGGCGACGGACTCGGTCTCGTCCGGCGGCAGAAACATCGACTCCTCGGCACGGATTTCGCCGATGATCGTGTCGAGGTTCGCGTAACCGTCGTCGTCGATGTGCGTCTCGATGCGGTCTACGAGAGACGATGCACCGACGACCTCCGCACCGCCGACGTCGCGGACCGTCGCGTCGGATTGGGGCTTATCGAGGATCTCGTTCCCTTTGACGATGACGTACTGCTCCTCACGAGCGAGCCGACCGATGGCCCGCATCACGACGTCGTGGCTGTCGCCGTCGATCCAGATCTCGCCGTCTTCGACGAGTTCCAGTTCGAAGTCACCGATATCGAGGGCGGTCGTTCCGCTCCCGAACCGCTGACGCAGTTCCTGCTCGACATCATCGACACCCCACACGTCCACGTCGTCTTGCTGGACGAGGACGGTGTCCAGCGAACTCCCGGAGAGATCATCGCGGAACCCTCCAGTGTCACGGGCGAGCACCGGTTTGTCCGAGAGCGCTTTGACAGTCGCATTTAGGACGTCGTTCGCACTGCCAGGGATCGGAAGGTCCGGGTCGCGGAGGAACTGCTCGTAGATATCTTCTACCGAGATCTCTCCGCGACGTTCTAAGAGATCTTCAGCGATCTCCCAGACGTGCGACTGGAGGTCGAATGGATCTGCGGACGCTGAGTCCGCGATGTTCGAGGCATTCAGCTCTGCCTCGTCGTGAACGTACACGTCAAGTTCCATTGGCGTCATCTGCTCCCAGTCGTTGAGCAGATCGTTCCCGTCAAGCACCTCACCGTACAGGAGTTGGAGTTCTTCACGGAGTTCATTCTCCTCCTGCTCCCGCATTCCCTGGATCGACGTCCGAATTTCGTCATCGAGGGATTCGTCGGCGAGTACCTGCCGTGCGCCCTCGATGTACCGCGCCTTATCGATGTACCGTGTCCCCGACTCGATGGCTTTGTCGCCCGAGGGTTGGACGAACACGAGCGTGTTACGCCACTCCCGGCCACGCCCGTCGTTCGTGATGACCTTCTCGACTTCCTCGTTCGTCCACTGGTCGTCCTTCACGACGACCTTGACCTCGCGGTCGTCCGGGATGTCCTGCATATCGTTCGTCCGGAATCCGACCGGATGCGCGTTCGACCCGAAAATATCGGTGATGAAGTCCGCGACTTCAGCCTTCGCCGACGTCTCGGAGACGTCCACGGCCGCGTTCCGGATGAGCGCGTTCGGGTTCTGCCGGTCGCGGATCGCGTACTTCCCGTTCAGCTTGTGGAGATGCCACGCGACACCGTGGAGACGTTCGAGATTGAGGACAACGTCGGAGACAAGATCGCCAGTCTGGTAGGCACCCATGACGATCTCCGAGACCTCCGCGCCCTCGCCCTCGCTCGGCTTCAGCGAGTACAGGAGGATCGTGTTCAGAATACGTCGGCCGTGGGGAACATCGTCTTCATCGATGCGGCTTTTGATGTCGCCCGTCGCCGCGTTCAACCGCTCGTAGTTGATCTTCGCCAGCTCGTCCTCAAACTCGATAGCGTCGATATCACCGTGCGTGATCAGATCCGTCTGATCCTGCATCTCCAAGAGAACCTTCGAGAAGAGGTAGATCATCCCCCGCGTGTTCTGGTTATCTTCGTCAGCGTAGTACCGCGTCTCAAGCGCGTCCAAAAGCACGGGATGGAACGGATACAGATCGTGCATCTCCGACAGCAGATCATCGGGAATGGAGACGTGATCCGACTGGTCGTACGCGTCGTAGTACCCATTGACGATTTCGCGGGCGGCGTTCTCGTTCACTGAATCGATCAGGCGGTGACGCAGGACCTCGCGTTTGTCCACCTGATTATTCATGTTGACCTCGACCGCCTGTTCCCGGTTCAGGATGTCGTGGACCTCGGAGCCCTCACGGAGGACAGAGACGATAGTGTATAGTTCGAGATCGGAGAGCGCCGTCGATTCGAGGAGCGACTGGAGGAAGGCTTTGTTCGCACTTTTCCGGTCGCCCTGGAGTGTATCGAACCAGTCCTCCAGTTCGTCCACGAAGAACGCGACCGTGTCGTCGCCGACGGCCTCCTGAATCGTCTGCATATCGGGATACCCGCCCGAACTGAACGTTCCAGGATCGTAATCGAGCGCCTCGAAGAACGGTTCCCAGAGATACTCATACTGCTCGTTCTGCATAGCGACTGTGACCGGCGTCGCCGACTCGGGAAGTGCCGTGTCGAAGCCTTCGACCGAGTCGCTTGCCCACGTACCTGCTGCGTCGGGGTCGTCGAAGCAGTGGTACAGCGCCACCATCTGGTGGGACTTCCCACTGCCGTACGGACCGTAGAGGATGTGCGTCCCACGCGGGTCATCGCCCGTGAGCGAATCACGGAGAATCGAAAGCGCCTCACGGAGCCCCTGGGTCATCAGGGTTCGCTCGAAGAAGAGTTCCGCGTCTGACTCGAACTCGTCATCGTCATCCACGTTGTAGAGCTTCACCTGGCCATCGATCTGCCCCTCTTCCCGAAGCTCACGGCTGAGAGTTACCGTGTCTTCGAGGGTGTTCGACAAGGATCCTGTCTGTGCCATCTTGATACTTAAACACACCTCTTGGACACCCAATAAACACTATGGTCCTGCGAACTTCCTCGCTTCTCAGGACCAATCAGACGTGCTCGCCTGCTTCGGTCGGTCACAAAACGTATTTCACGCGAACCTGTCTCTACGAGACTATGGGAAGTTACGACCTCGTTGATGTTGAGGTCACACACGAGTCTGCGGACGATTTTCTCGATTCATTGTCTGAGGATGGTGCAGAGGAGGATCATTTACAGAGCATCCAAGCTGTTCGTCTCCAAGCGGGCCAGCCGGACTCCGAACTTCGCTCGCTGAAAGAGTTGGACGAAAACTCCGTCAAGCTACTGGAACATCAGGTGGATGCAGCCTATCGGGCTCTCTTCGAAATGGACGGGAAGGCCCTTCTCGCTGACGAGGTCGGGCTCGGGAAGACCATCGAAGTTGGGATGATTCTCAAGGAGATGCACTTTCGAGAGACGGACGAGTCAGTCCTCATCCTCACGCCTGCGCAGCTGGCGAAACAGTGGCAGGCTGAACTCCGGGAGAAGTTCGGCCTTGAATTCGTCTGCAACTACGACGATGAATTCGAGGACTTCGACGCGCATGACTACATCATTGCGAGCATCGACACCGCGAAGAGTGAGAGGCACCGCCAGACGGTTCTCGACCGTGACTGGGACGTTCTGGTTCTTGACGAGGCGCACTACGTCAAGAACGAAGAGACGGATCGATACGACTTGATCGACCGACTTTCGTATAATTACGCGTTCTTCCTCACGGCGACGCCGATCCAGAATGAACTGACGGACCTGTATAACGTCGTCTCGCTTCTCCGTCCCGGACTGTTCGGCACACGCGACGTCTTCCACCAGTACTTCGTGAACAGCAATCAGGAGACGTTGGTGAACCGGGACGAGCTACAGGACCGGTTGAACAAGGTGATGATTCGGAACCGGCGAGAGGATACGGATATCGACTTCACGGACCGAACCATCGATACACGGACATTCGATCCGACTCCGAAGGAACGTGAACTCTACCAGGCAGTCTCTGACTACGTCAAGGGTGCCTACAGCCAGGATCAGGGTCAGAAGCTCGTGTTGATGCTCCTTCAGAAGGAAGTCGTTAGCAGTCCCGTAGCGCTCAAGGAAACAATCGAGAAACGACTCTATGAGCAGTCTGAACTCACCCACGCGGACGAACTAGAGTCAATTCTGGATCTGATCGAAGAGATTGATACAGTAACGAAACAGGAGCGCCTTCTGGATATCGTCGAAGAAGCTCGTGACACCGTCGAAATGGGGCGTGTGATCGTCTTCACCCAGTTTCGGGCGACTCAACGCCAAGTACTTGATCGCCTCGCCTCAGAAGGGTATACCGTCCACGCGTTCCACGGTGGACACTCCAGTAGTGAAAAGGAACAGATCGTGGAGGACTTCGAGGAAGAAGGTGGAATCCTTGTTTCAACCGATGCAATGAGTGAAGGTCGCAACCTTCAATTTTGTAACATAATGGTGAACCTGGATTTACCGTGGAATCCAATGCGCGTCGAACAGCGAATTGGACGTGTTCACCGGATCGGACAGAAACGAAACGTCTTCATTTTCAACATGGCGCTAAAGGACACTGTTGAAGAATACGTACTGGAGCGGCTCTACCACAAAATCGACCTGTTCCAACAGAGCGTGGGCGAGCTAAGTTCAATTTTGAGTCGGTTAGAAGAGTCCGGTACGAGCTTTGAAGATCAGATTTTCGACCGACTGGTTAATGCTGGTTCAGAGGTCGATCTGGAGAACGATTTCGATGCGATGGCCGTTGATCTGCAGGAACAACGTGAACTTGCGGATAAACTGGAGGAGTTCAACAACGGAGTCTTCGAAGGATTCGACCTGGGGGAAAGCGATGACTGAGGCAGCACTCGCGGTCACGCAGTCTCTCGTTGAGAGATTCACCGAGAACTACTTGGAGTCACTCGGTGGCACCATTGAGAAACGAGGGGACACCTGGGAAGTTACGATACCAGACAATGAGGATACGGAATTGCCGGCGGGAAGCCTATCGTTGCTTTGTGGCGCAGACAGAGACGAAGATGCTACTGGAGAGTCTCTTCATCCAGAGAGTGAGTTTTTTCAGCGGATTCTCAGAGAGGCAACTGAGCGTCACCCTACCGGGAAACTATCGATAGAAGCCGATCAGGATGACGTGGAAATCCCACAGTGGATCAAAGAAGGCGACGTCGAAGCCAGGGAGGCACAGTTCACTCCGTATTACGACCGCACAGCGATTGTGGTCCTCTTCGAGGTGAGTATCGAAACCGTCAGTGAGTACCAACAAGAGCTCCTTCGCGCCATCGCTATCGACCATCGCTCGGAACAGAGACTTCCAGCGTTGGAAGAGACGTTCCTTCATATGACGTCGATAACCACGAACGGCTCTCCCACTACCACGCAATCGTCATTGGCGGAGACAGACGCACGATCACTGCTTAACACAGCCCAGGATCAGCTGATGAAGGGCATCCAGAACGAGATTGAGGAGGTCCATAATGAGGCATCCAGAGCAGCGGACGCAGAGGTCGAAGAGTACCGCCAACTGCAACAACAACGGATCCAAGAGCTGGAGGAGGAACGTTCTAAGCTGTCCTCAAAGATCGATGAGCTGAGTGAAGCGATCAATGGCAGTGATCAGGACGATCGCGTGGCGAGACTGAAGAAGCGGAAAGAGGCAAAATCTGAGTATGAAGAGGTCGATTCGGAATTGAGTACTCTGCACGAACGACGAGACCAGGGGTTTCCCCAGAAGCAGGAAGAGATACGAAAGCGGCATGCGTTGGATATTCGGGTGACTCCCCTCACGGTAACACAGGTAGAGTACGAACGGGGAGAGATCGATATCGAACTGGCTGAGCAAGGAGTTTCCCGAACGGTGACGCTCGGATATGGGAGCGGGATCGGAACTATGGACACCGTCCAGTGTTCTTCATGTGATAGTGTGTTGAGCGTAGATAACCCTCTGAAGACGATCAAAGGCTCGCTTCAATGCAGAGCCTGCAGTTCTTCTAACGACTAGAGTAGGTACAGCAAAAATAATCGAATGTCAGTAATCATCGTGTGAGAGCAGATCTTTTCCTTCGACATTCTTTGGGAGTCCATCTGCTGCGTCAAGCGGACGGAAGAGGTAGGTGTCGTTGAGGTAGTCGTTGTTGAGGGCCTCCCGGAGTTCGACGAATGTTAGGCTCTCTCCCTGCTGGAGCTTTCGTTGAATTCGGGCTTGTGCTTCGCGTGGGAGGCCGTACTGTAGGTCGAGGTTAAAGTCAAGAACAGTTTGGTCCTCTGTAAGTCCTTTCTCGACCCCGTTCTTGAGGATGTCACGGAACCGATCGTCGGGTGGATATGACTTTGAGTTGGGTGCGTGCTGGCAGAGGGAGAACAGGAACGCGATCGCATCTTCTGCGGCGGTGAATAACTCTTCGTCGGCAATCCCGTCGTCCACAGCTAGTTGGGTTCTGTCTTTGCTTGCTAGTTCTGTTGCGAGGTATTCGAAGTCGTAGAGTGCGTTCCGAGCTCGGTTCCGGATCCGGAGCCGCGCGTTCCGTTCACTATCTTGATTTAGGTTCTTTCGCCCGAGCAGGTATTGTCTGTCATCTTTCGTCAGAACTCCACGGTTTCGGTCCAGTCCAGTCATAATCCGATTCAGTCTACAATCTCGCTCCAATATAAGTATATGGCATAATTCGTCATCTGATTCCGATGACGGCGTTCCCGATTTTACTAACAGGCTACCGGATTGGGTGGTACATGGATACGAACTGAACTATGAAATTGGCAAAAATAGACCCTCACGTCAGCTGTCCGATCATCTGTGGCGGATACATGCGCGCAAGCGGCTTCTTCTTCAACGCCGAGGATCAAACCTACCTCATTACCGCTCGCCACAACCTCCTGCCCACAGACGCGTCAACCCTCGCCACGGGCCAACTCTCGCTTTCTTACCGAACCGAGGACTACCTCCCAACGATTGATATCTACCTGCGAGATGATCCCGCCTTCACGGTGAAACGGGTCAATCTCACCGAACAATCAGGCATTCTTCTTGATGCCGGCATTGACGTGATCGGCGTCCCCATTACCTTCTCGCCCGAAGACTACGGGTATGTCGTCTGGACGCTTGATGACATTACCCCCGAGAACTCGCCTGAATTCCTTGATATCATCGGCTACCCCGGACCATCCTTCCCGGACCCCGACCCGTACGACAGGGAGACCTACGCACAGACGATCACTGAGCCGTACATTCTCACGCTTCAAGACGACTTCCCCACTCACCAAGAGGTATCACCTTCCACCGATCAGATTGCATTGGGAATCGTTAGCGGTGTAGATGATAGTACTCCCAGCTACAGGGGGTACAGTGGTTCGCCTGTCCTCGGAGACAACCTCGCAGGCATTCACTGCGCAGATGTCGGAATAACGGCGATAAACCCAGATACTGGCGAAAAGAGCGCACATCCGGCTATCGCCTACTGGCAGGCAGACGTCCTCGGACAACTCCTGAAATAATCCCGACTTCTGGATGCAGCCACAAGGCCTGAACACCCAGTGGGCAACTTTCCAACTTTATATAGTAGTCTAAGAGCCACGGTCTGTATGCGAAACAAAGGGCAACTCAGACATCGGGAACCGGGTCTTCGAGGCCGACCCCACGGTTCACACGGCGATGTCAGCAGTGGCTTCGATGTATGCACGCCAATGTATGTACCACCCGGACGAACGTGCATAGATTCGTCCTCGCCACCGCCCATGTTGCCACGGCCGCGACGCGGCGGAGAAGCACCGCATATAAACAAAACCGGGTTCAGTCACCGCAGATTCACGCTCTGACGACCCCCGTATGCACAACGCCTTATGACGACTGACCGCACTACTCTCCGACTCAGCGACGACCGGAAGCGGCTGCTTGACCAGGCGAGCACGATCGTAGCCTCCGACCCGACGGACGACCCGCCGATGTCGGACGTCATTGATGCCGCACTGACGCACCTTATCGAGTCACATGAGAACATAGAGGATGTCCGCGATCAGTACCCGGCGAAGCAGGTTAAACAGTGCTGTAACACGTCTGTGCTTAGATTGCGATACCGAACGTCCATCGAGTCGAAGTGGCGGTAGCTACGTCAACAGGCCGAATATCGACGAAAAACCGGATATTCTTCCACCGTCAGTTAAGATCGTCCGCAGCCGGCACCTGCACGTCCTCTAACGGTAGACTCACCGACCTTGCTCCTCTGGCTCGCTGCCCTGTCGATTGCATCAGCGAACTCGTCCGGATTCCAATCGACAATTTCTGCACCGTTCTCTTTCAATTTGTCAGGCACGTCCTCATCAGTGATGTTGTCATCCACCTTGATAGCCACCAGACCATTCCCGTCTTTCAGTGACCGTTCGATCTCGTAGTCCACCCAGTCGCTGTCCTTCGTGTTCTCGCCTACTAAGACCACCGTAGTGGAGGTTCCCTTGATCTCATCCCGGATACACTGCTGGATGTACCCTCTGTTCGTGCTGTCAACAGGATCCAGAAGGTGTCGGTCCTGGAACTCAACATCGACGTTTTTGTTCCATCGAAGCAGCCGGAAGCCCTTTGCTTTCATCCGATCGCTTCCTTCGTAACTAATAAAGACTCGACGGGTGGTCATTATTTCATCCGGCCTGGTAAGCCGTGCTTATTGACACAACGTGACTAGGCCTCTTGTGCTTTTCGCGTAGTAATCTCCCAGTACCGATTCTCCTGACTCGTGAGCGCCATCACCCGCTCGACAAACATCTTCTCGGGATTCTCCGCGCCCTCGTATTCCTTTGTCCCGGTTTTGAACATCTGCTCTTCCCGTCGAAGCCCTTCAGCGGTGGTCCGATAGTTCATCCACTTCTTCTGATAGTTCAGGTACGATTCGAGGGCTTCGAGGATGATAAGTAGAACAGAGGCGATGATGATGGTATTCTGCCAAAACGTGCTGGAAGTTACCGGGAACAACGTGACGGCAACGGGAAGAAGCGCAGCTAAAGCAATCTGGGATATCTTCATCCATCGGTGATACTTCTTGTTGCTGATTGCCTTTGTATCGTACCACTCGAATTGTGGCTCATAGAATTCTTCGTAGAATTCGTCGAAGTTCTCTACCATATGTGATGCCCTGTGTTACAGAATGGACTCTTCTTCAATTTTGGTCCATCGGTCGCTTAGGATCTGCTCAAGGTCGGTACCCAGGTTCTCCGCAGCGATGAGAAGGTTAGAGACGGTTTCTACTGTCTCCTCTTCCAAGACCTCGCGGGTGTTCATCGGTTCCATGTGGTCCAGCGATTCCATCGCGTTCGCCATACGACCCGCCGGAGAGGCCATTCGCGTGAACAGCCACTCTTTCAGTTCCTCCGAATCCATCACTTCATCGGAAGGATTCAGCGCTTCTCCCCATTCAGCGACTCCGTCTGCCTCAAGGCCGAACATCTCCTCCAGCTCACTTTGCAAGTCCAAATTAAGTGTGTTCGCCGCTGCCAGTCCGACGATGAAGCTGTCAGCAAGCGTCTTTTCGATTTGTTCAATCCGCATATCATCATCGGAATAATCACGGGACATACGGCCTACGTACTTCGAAAAGTGATGCACGTAGTGGTTCATCCTGTCCGGATATGGGAGTGTAAAGATATCTCGGTGATGCTCCTTATCGTGTTCTTGCTGCCGTTTCTGCAGGTCAAGTAGTGTGGTGTTGCTCATGTGTTGATCGCTCTTGCGGGAATAATTCCCCCACCATTATCACAGTTAGGGCACAGTTTCAGTGGAGCCTCATTTTCAAACTCGTGGTCACATATCAGACAGAACCAGTTGGACACGCTCTCTGAGGCGATAAGAGATGGGTCAATGTTCATCGTCTCCATTTTTGTTTCAAGAATCTGCTTTGTTTCGTTATCTTCCCCGGCTTGCATCGTCCCCACGTAGCTCTGGACAGATTCCCAGTCGAATCCGGCTTCTCTCTCCCAAGTTGGGTACCGGTATTCGTGATACCGCTTGTTGATAAGTTCCAGTCGTCGGATCTCGTTCAGGTACTGTTGGGAACAATCCTCCCGATCATCGAAGAGATCAAGAAGAGCGTCGGTTGTCTCGGAGGAGATGAGTTTCTTTCTGAACCCGGTCAAAATCCCGTCGAACCCAGTTTCATCGGCTACGGTTTCGAAGCTGATCGGTGGGTAGATCCACTTCATCTGGTCCGCCACGAGACGGTAGTCGTCCTGGATACTGCCGTTCCGGTAATTAGTGAGCAGCGGTGGACCCAGCGAGTACCAGCCAATATGGTAGTACCCGGCAAGATGGCGCTCACCTTTGATGTTTGTGCAGAAGAAGAGGTAGGGGCGGTTGTTCTTCACCAGGCCGGATCGAATGTCCCGGGTGCAGGTAGAGCACAATCCGTAACTCATCGTCTCAAGGTTCGGGTCGCTCTTGTTGTCGTTGACCTTGGTCACCTCTCGGACGGGATATTTGCTGATCTCGTCCTCACAGTAGTAGAGTGTCAGATAGCTTTGGGCATCTTCCGATGCCTGATGCTCCTCCCACGATCCGTTAGGAGGCGCGTAATCAGGTGCCCCATCGGATTCATACCTCATTTTACGTCTGGGTTGATGTATTCTCCCCATAAAGTGTTTCTCCTGCCTAATATTCGGTGAGGACAAGTGTGTCGTAAGATTCAATGAGTCAACGATTGGCTTTCAGAACATACGAGTAATGTCTGAGTCCTTGATACAGCCCGATGATATTCGGAATAGTCTTGACGAGGAATCACTTGATCTGTTCTGGCAGTTCATCACCGAACGGCAGCAGGTATGGTATCGTCGGGTCATTGAAGGCCGACCGTCACCATGGACTGATGACGAGATTTTGCAGGAGTACCGGTTCACGAACGTTTACCGCGAGCTGGACCCCGGGACACAGTACGTGATTCAGAAAATCTTGGAGGCGGACGCCTCGCGTCAGGACAAGATTCTGAACGTGATGCTATACCGGTTGATCGGCCGGCTCGAAACCCACGAGTATCTCGGGTTTCAGTCACTGGAGACCTTCGATGCAGCAGAGTTCGAAGAGGAACTGAAACATCGACGGGACGACTTAGAGGAGACGGTATTCACCGGGGCGTACATGGTGAGCGGCTACAATCAGATGGGTTCTTCTGATAAGGTGGAAAATGTAGCTTCGCTTTTCAATGAAATCACGGATGAGACAGAGTTCTTTGACAACATGCTTTCTACCGAATCTCTGGAAGAGGCCTACAAGCTAATCCGTTCACAGCACGGGTTCGGGAATTTCCTTTCGTACCAAGTTCTTGTCGATCTTCTGTATCCTGTAGACTACTACGATGGCGACTCTGTACTCTTGTTTTCTCCGGATGACTGGTCGGCTCCCGGCCCGGGTGCTCAGAAGGGGCTAAAACAGCTTGTCACAGAGTTCAATGGTTTTGATCGTCTTGACGTGATGCGGTGGCTCCGCCAAAACCAGCAACAGGAGTTCGAACGATTGGACCTGGACTTTCCTTACCTGGAGACAAAAGACGGGGATCGTTTGGAGCTGTCATTAGCAAATATCCAGAACTGCCTCTGTGAGTTCTACAAGTACCATAAGATTCTGCACTCGAACGGCCGTGCCCGGCGCTGCTTCCGGAATACCGAAGCACGCTCATATGACGAACTGCGTGACCTATATGAAGGATCACCTGTGATTAGCCTCCCAAACACCGCCGAATAGATGATTTCGGCTTTGTTGGAACTCTTATATAGTGATATATTCAGACACGGTTACGGTCAGTACAGGGCGCATATTCAGCATTCCAGATCGCCGGTCAGAATGAATAGCCAGTGGCCAGTATAGTCTATTCTCTCCTCAGCCCGACTGATTAGCGGTTTAGGTTAGCTTCTTTACTTCTCCTTGGTCAACTATTCTCAAACCTTCCCATTTCAATATATTATTCAAGTTCTCTACAATTTGTTCTCTTTCTTTATCATTCCTCATATAGTGTATAGGATGAGCTAATTTTCCAATAATAGATATTATATTTGACGGGTTTTCTTTATTTAGCTCTTTGAGTTTTTCTAAAATCGTGCTCTTCCTTGCACTCTCTAGATCTACTCCCATTTCTTTAGCCTCAACTGGAAATGTTGCAACCCACTCATGTATACTGCCTTCTTTTGCATCATCCCAATCTATCTCAAAATTTAATCGCTCAAAAAATCTTTTGATTTCCGTCCCTTGTTTTACATCTCCGATAATTTCCGCGATATAGTCCAGGGATTCAGGATCAAAATCTTCCAAATCGCTATTTGTTAGCGGTTTTGTGCGACTTTCCAATATCTCTTGGTAGAGTTCCTGGGCGACCTCGGAAACAGACATTGAATCTCCGGCTCTGTTGAAACCCTCAGAGAGTTACAGGTTGGGCCGGTAGTCTGACCGGATGGAAGCCCTCCCGAAGTCACGGTTGCTCCGGTTCGTTGAGCAGGCGTATCACTTGGCTCGACGAGCTGTTGCTCGCTACTCCTCAAAGTTCTCGAAACGACGGTACACACTTCATCAACACATCGTCCTCCTCTGTCTCAAGGTTCGGAAGAATACGACGTATCGAACGCTTCTTGACGAACTTATCGAGATGCCCCGGATTCGGAGTGCCATTGATCTGACGGAACTCCCCTCACCTTCGACGTTGTGTAAGGCGTTCAAGCGACTCGACATGGCTGTTTGGCGGGTTCTTCTCAACCTCTCAGTCACGCTTCTCCCGACCAATGGTGTCGTTGGGATTGATGCCTCCGGTTTCGACCGGAGTCACGCCTCGAAACACTATACAAAGCGAACGGAGATGACGATTCAGCAGTTGAAAGTCACGCTCCTCGTAGACACAAGGTCGAACGCAATCATTGACTTACACGTGACGACGACACGAAAACACGACTCACAGATCGCACCGTCGCTCATCAAGCGGAACTACGGTGACGTAGAGATTCTCCTCGGTGACAAGGGATACGACGATCAGAAGATTCGTGTCTTAGCTCACGAGGAGGGTGTTCGCCCGCTCATCAAGCACCGCGAGTTTTCGTCGCTACACAAGGCGTGGAACGCTCGGTTGGACGCTAACCTCTATGGTCAACGGAGTCAGAACGAGACAGTAAACTCCCGCCTCAAGCGCAAATACGGTGCATTCGTCCGCTCACGCTACTGGTGGAAACAGTTCCGTGAACTCGCTATTGGCTGTCTCACACATAACATCGACAAGACACTCTGAGCGTTAGATACCGGTAGTACACTTATCGCGCTGTACAAGCCAATTATATAATGGATGGGGAGCATAGTATTCGACATGGGCGACTCCGACAACCTCCCCGAAGCCGAAATTCGGCGCGCTGTGCGAGAAGAGATGTCAAGAGCGGGGCGGTCAGTTCTCTCAACTGTCTTTTGGACGATACTAGCAGCATTCACGGTTCTCGTTGGCCTTCAAGCGGTTCAAATGGCATTCTACACAACTGGCTTGGCTGCTGTGGCCTTTATTGCGGTTGGTATACTCGTTACGGGCGCTAGCATCTATCTCCTTTATCTCCTTCACTGGGCCTAGCAACGTGATGATACGATTGTAGAATTGAATCGACCATCCGCAGTCCTATCTAACGGCAGATTCATCCGGGGAGCTATCAAAACAATAGGGTTTCAACAGAGCCGAATCTCCAGAAATCAGATATCGTTTGCCCAATAGCTTGTGATGGGACAGTACATCTTTCGGTGAAATGTCATAACAAACGGGAAGAATGACTTTATCCATCTCATTCACATCCCGTTGGATTAGTGAATCTAATTCCTCTTGTGTCCAACTCTTCTCAAAGAAAGCTTCAGAAAGGACAACAATACCATGATCTGAGTTATGTAAACCGCGCTGAATTTCGTTCGGAATACTATCTCCGACAGAGAGCTCAAAATCATCATACCATACGTTTAGACCGCAATTTTCCAACTCCTTAGCCAGTGGTTCTACAAATTCATCTTTATCTTCTCCCGCATGGCTTACAAAAGCATCCCACATATTTCAGTTACTTATTGTCATTATTGCCCCAGGAGTTAAAAACTCATCTGTGAAAATGGTCAATACCTGGTCCATCCAGTTGGCACAAGTTGAGCGCGCGATCAGAATCCCGGTCTCAGAACTAAGCGAGAATAGTGTCTTGTGCGAGCGCTCCGTCAAACAGCTAACTTTCCATAGTTGGATTGTGCTACATTGTTGAATTGGGCAGTACGCACTCTTCAGCGACCGGCTGTTTCAGACGATAGTGTGTCTGAGGAAGAGGATTTCAACAGAGCATGATTCCATTTCGTACGCCTTCACGGAATACTGTAGAGGAAACATCTCGTCATTGACGACGGACACCGCGAGGTGGTGAATTTAATCCTAACCCGTATGCGATGCAGAGACGACCCAGTCACCGGAGTTCTGGTGTCTTGCTACGGAATTTCTCCGAGGTTATATCACACCAAAGTGGATCCTTAAATCCGAGCCATTCTTTATCGTCCTTTTCTGCTCCGTCGTGATCATGACCGCGGACGCGGAATTCATCAGCGAAGTCATCAGTGAGGTAGTACTGGCTAGAGCCGAATCGATCATACGAACTAATTTGGAGTGCTCGTGAGAGCAATCCTCCTGGGTCTGTGCCATCAATTATTACGACGTCATCGTGCTTTGACTCCCCCTCACCCTGGAAACGGAGTGAGTGAGCATTATTCGGGGACTCATTAAGCAACTCAGCCTGACGCTCGCCTCTATGATGTTCTAAGTCGATTACGTTGTTGACGGTGAAATGGCCAATCACATAGCGATGTTTTCGGCCTTCATTCTGAAGCCCCGCATAGAAGCCGAGAACATCCCCTTGCCGTAGTTTTTTGAGTTCCCTACCGGTTCCGTTATCTCCTTTCTTGTCTCCAAAGGTAAGCGCCTCAAAATTCGGGTCTCGATGGAAAGGATGGTTATCGAGTTCGTCTCCTTGAATCCACTCTTCGTCTTTATTCGGCCGTATACGACGGAAGTAGGTTGCTGCTGTCGTGTCTTGGTACGCAAACCCCCAATTCGCGTAGGTCATAGGTTCGGCTGTTCCTGTCTGTGTTTCAGGGATCGGGACGTACTCAAACGTCCCATTATCATAGATGGGAGGAAGTGGCTTTGTATTAGTGCCATCAGCTCCGATTCCAATTAGTAAAACCTTGGAGCCTTGATTTCCTTCAGACATACTTGCATCAACTCATCCCTTACTCATCAACTCAATGGAACCAAGCTTCAAGAATTATCACTACGCAGGATAATTCCTAATAACATGCGTTCACTCACGGAACACGACTACTCTATTGAAGCGGAACGAGGGGAAGAGCCAGACTCCTCTGAGTTTAGAACACCCAATGACATCCGAGACTGGATGTCTAACAAAGCGAGAGACTATGCTGATGTATACGATGTAGAAGGCACAAATCCACGAGGTCGGTTTTACGTTGCAAAAACAATCGAGTATCAACCAGAGGCTGGGCTAACACAGACGGGAAGCGCTCCGGGGTACCATGGCGGAACTTGGTCTCTAGCCACCTGTAAAAAGACAATGCGAGGGTACGGAACGGTTGACAGGCAATTTCGATCAAAGACAGAAGATGGCGTTCGACGTCCGAAGTACCCTTTCTTTGTAGCGGTTTTCGGAACTCGTGATCCGGATCGGTACCACACAACGCCTCCAGAAGCACAGAAGCACCAGAATTGGCTCGTTTCGGTTGCTCTCGTAACTGCCGGTTTCGAACGTATGGATGAGATGGCAGATTATATCTCGGAAAATCACTCCGAAGCTGCTCTACTCCACCGTCGAACTGCCGCGAGTGATAGTACTCCGCGTGCAAGGAACAGAGGCGATCTCCACGTTGATGACGACCACTCTGTAATGTATCCCCCAGAAGACCACCAACACGGACCCAACAAAACGGACACCTCCAGTCATTGTGGTTGTTCTCACCAACAGTCCGAGAATCGGAATCCGCTAGAGCACGAGGACAACCAGCATAGTCACATCAAAATGGTTTCGGACCCCGGTGATTGGATCGCGTGGCGTCAACCGACCGTGGCATTTGAAGGTGGGTTGGAGCAGGGGAATCGAAAACTGGACGGGAGCTACGATTCACTAATTAGCAATCTTACATCAGTTCAATAGAGGTCCGCTGTACGTATCATCCAAGAGTAGCCATTAAGCCCCAGAAGTGCAACTTCGGTGTATGAATATCAGGAGCGTTCGGGCGAAACACGACTCGCTCTTCGAACAACTAGCGACATCTGAGGGCTCTTCACTCGCACCAAGCCGGATTGCTGGCCAATTTTATTGCGAAAAGAAGGTTGACCTCACACGCGAACACGGAGATATAGAAACCCCAGCAAAGACACGGGGCAGTAAGACTCACGAAAAGGCGGCAGAGGATTCCGAGGAGGTTTCTGACGAAGAGTTCTGGAACGCACTAGAGACTGGCGATCGACAAGTAATCGTGGAGAGTCCATTCGTTGGTGAGGCAGCCGACTTCCTCATCGGTGGAATTCCGGACGCCGTGCTCTTCGAGAGCCAGAAGCCACAGCTGATCTTTGAGCGAAAGACAACATCGAGACCAGATCACCTGTACAAGAATCAGAGTATCCAAGCGTGGCTTTACGGATTCATCCTCGATAGTTTGGGATTCGAGACAGACGATCTGAAGATTGCTATCCTCAGTCACGAACAATCACTTGCGCCCGAAACTGGCAAGGAACTCCAACAGTCGGTTATCGCCAGCTACAACAAATGGGAGTTCGGAGACCAGAAGCTGACTGAGTCACCGAAATCTGTTCTTCATCTCTCCGAGTTTTCGAAGGTAGAGTACCTGGAAGATCTTAATTGGGCTCTCGGCTACTGGCGGGACGAACGTGAACCGATACCGACTAAGAAGGCTGGAAAGTGCCGTGCGTGCGAGTATAATAACGTTTGCCCGGACTCTCGGGCTTGAAAGCTCTTACTGTACATCTTGGCGGTTCGTCAGAAGCGAAATCCCGATAAACCGGTGATGAGATTGCCAAATATGGCATTAGTTTCCAGCCTTCCCTCTCGGCCCCTAACCGATGATGAACTATACGCCCTTCACACCAGCGGGAAGTTCGTCGCAGTGGTCCCGATTAACGCCGTCACGGATCCGGATAAAGACCGGAGGAGATCGTTAGTTGTGGGAGCAATCTTTGTCACGGAAAGCACTATCGTCTCAATCGAATACCTTCCGGATGAGCGAAGTTGGTCTAAGGTATTCCGGGACAGGAACGGGCCGGAGTCGGAGAAGAATGCTGAGGGCGTCGTGGACTCGGTCTTTGACGAGGCTGAGGCAGCCCTTGAAGAAGCAGCTGCCAAGATGGAAGCCAGCGGCGACGTGAGTGAAGTAGTTGAGCGACAAGTGGATTCCGATGGAGAGGCAGCTTTCCGGGATGCGGCAGAATTCGGAGAACTTCTACAGCAACAATACGACAACGCCACCTAATCTTGGACATGCCATCCTGAGTGATGCCGCTGGCTTATAGACGTCTTTCTTTGGAGGTGTGATTTGTCTTACCGCGAGACCCATCATTCTGATGCGGGCCCAGCTCTGTTGAAGTGACCAAGGTGAGAACAACGATCATGGCAGTAACTAGGAGGATGGTGGTAGTAACGGTGAGCAGGGCACGCTCACAGGATTCTAGCGCGCAGCTGACTGGTGAAGCCGGATCGGGCGATCGGCCGACCCGCCAAAGTGCTTGCGCTGCAGGCACCCCAAGCACAACACATCCTTTCTAGTCAACTCCCCACCCCACGGTTGAACCCCCACTTTCACCGCGCCGACTCTCGCAAAACCACCAGACGGCGCGACCCGCAACATGAGTCATGTTCGACTCTCACCTGCCAAACCGGCGATCGAGACCCCGAACCCCAAGCTATACGGGGATTATCCTCGACTCTCAGAAAACACGGGCGAAAGTGGGCCGGCGCAGATTCGAACTGCGGTTACGGCCACCCGAAGGCCGAAGGATACCAAGCTACCCCACCGGCCCGCAGGTAGAACAAGAGGCGTCCGAACTTTAACCCTTCCGGATTCTGCCGACCGCCGGAGGGCTACGCGGCGCGGTAGTACTCGACCTTCTCGCCACCGTCGAAGACGACGCGCTTCTCGAGTTCGCCGGCGTGGACGAGGTACTCGAACGCCCATCGGTACTTGTCCTCGGCCGATTCCCCGCCGAGGAACGCGCCGACGTCCTCCCACGTCGACGCCGAGCCGCGCTGGGCGTTGGCCTCGGCCGCATCGAAGATTTCCTCGATGGAGTACGCCGTCGGCTTCTCGTCCGCGAGGAAGCCGTAGATGAGCGCGATGACGCTGTCGTCCGGTTCGGCCTGCTCCCACTGGGATTCAGAGAGTGGCATTACGTCACGTAGCGGACGGACGTCCTTGAGGGTTGTCGCGGTGCCCGGAACGGCTGTCGCGGCTGCGAGACAGCGGGACGCTTCGCGCCGGACGGCCCGGCTATTCAGTGGCCGACTCGACGTACTCTACTGCCGCGCGAGGCGAGTCGACCGGTTCGACCCCCGGCGCGTCGTGGGTGTCGAGGCCGGCGACGGGCCGGTCGTACACGCCCGCGAAGCCGACCTCCGAGAGCGTGCCGACCCCGCCGTCGACCGCGACGACCGCGTTGCCGTTCATCACCACGAGCGCGTTCCTGGCGTGGCCCAGTCCGGTGGCGATAGCGGTGTCGACGTGGGGGTTGGCCGCGGCGAGGTCCTCGCCGGGGAGGATGCCGATGGTCCGCCCGCCGGCCTCGCTCGCGCCGCGGCACGCCGCCGCCATGACGCCGCCGAGGCCGCCGCAGACGACTGTGTGGCCCCGCTCCGCGAGGAGCCGCCCTACCGCCTCGGCGTCCGAGGCCTGCTCGTCGGTGACGGTGCTGCCGCCGATGACGCTGACTCGCATGGATGGAAGTGCTGGTCGCGGGACCGTGAGCGTGTCGTTCGTGGGACCGGTCCGCCGGAGTCGTCCGGGCGTCACCCGAGGAGGTACCGGGTCCACGGATAGCGCTCGACGAGCGGTCGCCCGCCGACCCCGTACCGCTCGATGTACGAGTCCAGCCCGAGAATCCGGCCGGCGCCGAAGGCGGCGACCGAGAGGAACACCAGCATGTACGCGAAGTCGCCGTTGATGTAGCCGTGGGCGATGTCCCAGTTGCCGAGATAGAACAGCAACATCATGAACGCGCCGAAGAACGCCGCGAGGCGAGTCAGCGCGCCCACGAGCAGTCCGAGGCCGATGAGAATCTCGCCCCATGGCACGGCAATGTCGACGAAGGCCACGAACCACGGGGTGTTCCCCATCGAGACGAAGAGGTCGGCGACGGGGCTCCCGTTCGCGGTCGGCGCGTTCAACAGGTAGCCGCTGGCGGAGAACTCGCCCGACAGCACCTTGTCGAGACCGCTCTGGAGGAACGCCAGCCCCATCATGAGCCGAAGCGCGAGGATGAACCACACGCTGAGCGTGTGAAGTTTGCCCGCCGCCGTGAACCCCGCGACCGTGCTTCGAAGTGCCACTTCTCGATCTGACATTGTAACACCGGATATCAGTCAGTTCGGACACTTCGTTCTTGGGGACGGAATCCGAGGGGACGAGCCGGTCACTCGGCCGCAGGAAACGCGTCACCCGCGTCCAGTTTGTTCCGGGCCGACCCTAGTACTCCGCGAACCCCTCGGTGTCGAGGAAGTTGTGCGCGACCGTGATGGCGTGGTCGGCGTGGAGCAACTCCGGGCCCAGCCGCACGCGCTCGTCGGCGGCCGCCGCGAGCAGGTCCGCCTCCCCGTCCGCGAAGTCGTGGTGGTCCGAGAGCACGAAGACCGGATCCTCTGGCGGTTTGACGTCGACCACGGGGGCGCCGTCCTCGTGGAGCTGGATTACGGTCCCGTCGCGGGCTGCCTCCTCCAGGACCGGCTCGAACCCGCGCTTCGAGAGGTGGACGCCCGGCGAGCTCTCGGTCTCCATGTGGCCGATGGCCTCGTCCTTCGCGTCGAGCGCGTTGCGGATGAGGGCGGCTGTGCTGCGCTCGTCGGGATTGAGCCGCCGGAGCTCCGACCCTTTGAAGCGGACGGTCACCTCGTCGGCCAGCACGAGGTGGACCCGCACGTCCTCCCGGATGGCGTGCGAGAGGAAGAATGCGGAGTTGACGCACCGACAGAGCACGTCGAGGCGGCCCGCACCGCCCGCGAGGTCGTCCAGCGAGAAGTCGGGGGTCGTCGGGGCGTCGTGGCCCAGGACGATGAACTGGCGCATGCGGTCGGCTACTCGCGCCGGCGTAATACGGGCGTCGAAGCTCGCGGGCGGAGTCGCCCTCTCGGAAGAGAGGTCGGGACGACTACACACTCGGTGGTAAGCGGTCTTTACTGTCGAGAACCGCCGGACGGCGCCGGAGCGTTCCGCGAGGTTCGACGGACAGGGAGGTCGAGAGCGGCCGTCGAACAGACCGCCTGCCGCCGCGCCCCGCCGGTCGCTCGCCGGGGCGAGAACTCGTGTGGCACCGCCTGAAACCCCGTGTGCCGCCGTATAACTATGGGTACGACTCCCCTCGTGAGCAGGTACAGCCGATAGGCCCGGCCCGACGCGCAGTCAGTGACCGGGTACCGTTCGCACATCGGCGTTAGGGAGGCACCAAAACATGAAGCTCGCAATGATCGGCTTCGGACAGGCCGGCGGGAAGATCGTGGACAAGTTCGTGGAGTACGACCGGGAGACGGGCAGTGACGTCGTCCGGTCGGCCATCGCAGTCAACACCGCGAAGGCGGACCTCGCGGGGCTCGAGCACGTCCCCGAGCGAAACCGGGTGCTCATCGGCCAGGCCCGCGTGAAGGGCCACGGCGTGGGCGCCGACAACGAGCTCGGCGCGGAGATCGCCGAGGCGGACATCGACGAGATCCAGGGCGCGGTCGACCAGGTACCGGTCCACGAGATCGACGCGTTCCTCGTGGTCGCGGGGATGGGCGGCGGCACCGGGTCAGGCGGCGCGCCCGTGCTGGCCAGTCACCTCAAGCGCATCTACACCGAACCCGTCTACGGGCTCGGCATCCTGCCCGCCGAGGACGAGGGCGGCATCTACACGCTGAACGCCGCCCGGTCGTTCAAGACGTTCGTCGACGAGGTCGACAACCTCCTCGTGTTCGACAACGACGCGTGGCGCGAGACCGGCGAGTCGGTCCGGGGCGGCTACGACCGCATCAACGAGGAGATCGTCCGACGGTTCGGCGTGCTGTTCTCGGCCGGCGAGGTCCAGCAGGGCGAGGACGTCGCCGAGAGCGTGGTCGACTCCAGCGAGATCATCAACACGCTCTCGTGCGGCGGCGTTTCGACCATCGGGTACGCGACCGAACAGGTCGACGCCGCGGGCGGCGGGCTGCTCGGCCGGTTCTCCGACGAGGAACTCGACGCCACCGAGACCACGAACCGCATCACGAGCCTGATCCGGAAGGCCGCGCTCGGCCGGCTCACCCTGCCCTGCGAGGTCCGGAGCACCGACCGGTCGCTGGTGGTCGTCGGCGGCCCGAAGGACCACCTCAACCGGAAAGGGATCGAGCGCGGCCGGAAGTGGCTCGAGAACGAGACCGCGAGCATGGAGGTCCGGGGCGGCGACTACCCGATGGCCGGCACAGACCGCGTCGCGGCGGTGACGCTGCTGTCGGGAGTCACCGACGTCCCGCGCATCAAGGACCTCCAGGGCGTCGCGGTCGAGACCCAGGACAACCTCGAGGCCATCGAGGAGGAAAGCGACCAGAACCTCGAGAGCCTCATCCGGGACGACGGCGACGAACTGGAGGCGCTGTTCTGAGGCCGGACTGACCCCGCTCCGAGTCCGGGCGGCGGCGTCGATTGATTCTTGGTTTGGTTGGGTCGACGCGGCCGCCCGGTGCCGTCTCTGCGGTGCTGGTTTTCTTCGACGGATTTATCGTTCTTCTCGTTTCGGCGCCTCGAAGTCGTACTTATTTCTATCGAGTCGGCCGCGATATCCGCGCGCCGAAGCGGATAGTATAAACAATACCGGATCAATTTGAATATATACAATATTTTTACTATCCTCGGGTGACCTGCCCTCACTAGTTACCACCATGACCACTCCCCACGCGCTCCGAGATCTCGCGACCCTCATCGAGACCATCGACGACGCCGACATCTCTATCGACGGCGTGCGAACGCCCGAGGGGTCGCTCGTCGACGGCCCGACGCTCACCGCGGAGCTGACCGTGCGGCTCGACTGGGGTGCGCTCGACGACGTCGGGAGTCCGGTCTCGGTCGCGCTTCCGGACGACGGCGAGGTCGAGTCCGACGAGTCGGGGGTCGCGTTCCCGCTGGACGTCGAACTCGACGTCGGCGACGGCGAGACGGAGACCGAACCGGTCGCAGGAACCGGAAAGACCGCGGAGACTGCGAAGACGCAGGTCACCGACGGCGGCGTCGCGATGGTCCGGAGCGACGACCCGGCCGACGCGGACGCAGACCGCGACGCGGAAACCGACGCGCCGGAAGCCGACGAGGAAACTGGCGCGACGGAGGCCAAAGAGGAGACCGGAACAACAGAACGCGAAGAACAGATCGATGCGGCGGAGAGCACCGAGACGTCGGACGAGGCGGACACCGACGACGGCGCGGAGGCGGACGCGACGCCGGAGCCCCACCGCGACCCGGAGCGGCTCCGCGAGGCCTACGAGTCGTGCGACACGTTCCCGGAGATGGCCGAGGCGCTGGGCGCCAGCGTCACGCCCCAGACGGTCCGATACCACGCCATCGAACTGGGCATCCACCGACCGCACGAGCGACCCAGTTCCGCCGGTCGAGCGGAGGTCGAATCAGCCGGCGACGAGTCCTCATCGGCGGACCACTCGGACGAGCGTCACGCCGAAAGCGAGCGCGAGTCGGTCGATTCGGGGTCCGAAGCCGAGTCGACCGTTTCGGCGACTGACGATCAGCCGAGCACACCCGGGACAGAGAACTCGGCAGCGGCAACCGAGACAGCGGACGACGAGGGGGAATCCCGACCGCCCGAGCCGCGGACCGAGGACCTGCCGGCCGACGTCGACCTGCCCTCGCACGTGACGCTGGCCGACCTCCGGGACGCGGTCAGCGACGCGACGACGCTCTACGAGGTCCAGCGCGACCTCCGGGTCGACAGGAGCGCGGCGCGGCGACTCCTCCGGGACCTGAACCTGCTCGACCTGGTGACCGGCCGCGCGGCCACCGCCGACGAGCGGAGCACCTCCGCGGCGAGCATCGACGAGCGGATCCGTCGGGCCTGCGCGTGAAAAACGGGGAGTAGCGGTCGGGCGATTCGGGTCCGTCGCGGCGCGGCATCACCAGACGCGGGCGGCCGGCGTGCCGCAACTCTCGCAGACCACCGCGTCGTCGCCCTTGAACGAGTCGCGCGCCAGCGTGCCGGTCGCGCACCACGCGCAGCCGTCGCCGACGAGCGGCGCGAGGAGGGCGTCGGGGTCGACCTCTGAGGATACGGATTGCATCGTTCGAAGGCGCACGGCAGCGAACCATGAAAGTGTCGGAATTGAAACCACAACTGACATGTCGTCGGTGAGAACTGGATTGGAATCGAGCCCTCGCTCGACTTCAATCAACCTGCCGGTGTGGAAATATAATGTAGATTTATTATTCAGTAGACAGACATAGCTACCGTGTCGATCTACACGAGAGTGTGTGACTGCTGCGGAAACGCAGTGGAGAGAGGCAAAGGCGACTTCTGTCGTCGGTGCAGGGCGGCGGATTGCGGCGCGGACGAGGCGAACTGCGGCTGAGCGCTCGCGACCGGGAGGAGACCCGAGCGGCCGCGTCCGGAGTCCGGGAAACTGACGCCCTGCCGGACGTCCGACGACCGAGTCCCGAAGCCGACTGGTGACCGCCGAAGGACGCGTGTTGGACGGTACGCAATCACTCCAGCTCGACCGTCTCGTACACGCCGGGGATTCCCGTCTCCTCGACCGTCGCGGTCACCTCCCGTCCCTCCCCGGCGGCCGTCTCGGTGACGAGCGTCGCGGGCTCGATGGGCCGGCGCGTCAGGAACGCCCGCACGCGCTCGACCCACGACGGGGCGCCGCCCTTCCGGCAGACCAGGACGTACCGCGACTCCGCCAGCGTTCGCAGCTCCTCGTCGAGGTCGTACTCGTCCAGTTCCTCCGGCGCGACGACGTGGAGCACCTCGGCCCGCAGCGTCTCGGTCATATCGGAACGAACTGCTCGGCGTGGATACGTCTTGCTCGTCGGGGCGAGGGAGTCGCACCGGACGTCACCGCGTTCGGAGAAGCCCGTCACCGCAGCTCCGGGAGGAAGGCGAAGATGGCCGCGACGACGGCGAGCAGGCCGCCCAGCACCAGCATCGCGCCGTCGAAGTAGCCGGCGTCCGCGAGCACGCCGACGAAGAACGACCCGGTCGACGCGACGAGGAAGTAGCTGGTCCGGATGAGCCCCCAGGCTCCGTTGCGGTCCTCGGGCGGGAGGGCGTTGATGATGTAGGTGTTGGTCACCGGCGCGATGCCGAGCTGGACGCCGGCGAGGGCGACGACGGCGGCGATGGGGAGCGGCCCGGAGACGTACGGCAGCGCGAGCAGCGGCGGGACTCCGACGCCGGCGAGCGCGACCAGGACGGTCCGGTTCCCGAAGCGGGTGACCGCCCGGCCGCCGGCGACCTGCGCGACCGCGCCGCTCACGAACAGCAGCGAGAACAGCGCGCTGGCGGTCACGCCGTCGAGCCCCTTGACCGTGATGAGGTACGTCGGGAGGAACGCGGTGAGGCCCTGGTAGACGAACACGCGAACGGTCTTTCCGCCGACGCCGAGCAGGACGGACCGGCTGCCGACCGCCGACCCCAGGCCGCGGAGCCGACCGCGGACCGACGCGCCGGCAGCGTCGGCGGGGGTCGTCGACGGGACGACGCGCCAGGCCAGCACCGTCGTCGCGAGGAGCAGCGGCGCCGCGCCCGCGATGGTCGCGCGCCACCCGAACCGGGTCGTGGCCGCGCCGGCGACGACCGGCAGCGCCGCGGCACCCAGGCTCCCGACCGCGAGCGTGACGCCGATGGCCGTGCTGTCGTTGTCGGGGTAGAGCGACGAGAGCAGCGTCCCGCGCGTGGGGCCAAATAGCCCGTTGCCGACGCCGACGAGTGCGGCGGTCACGAGGAAGACCGCGAACAGCGGCGCGGCCGCGAGCGCGACGATGCTCACGGTCATCACCGCCAGGCTGGCGACCAGCACCGTCCGGTCGCCCACGCGGTCGCTCAGCAGGCCGGCCGGGAACTGCGACAGCCCGTACACCGCCCAGATGACCGTGACGGTGACGCCGGCGGTCGCGTTGTCGATGCGGAACGTCGCCTTGATGCCCGGCAGCAGCACCGGAATCGTGATTCGGGTCCCGAGAATCAGCAGCCACCCCAGCGCGATGGCGACCAGCGCCCACCCGCGGCCGTCGCCCTGCAGCGGCGCGACCACCCGTTCGACCCGGTCTCGTAACGGTGCCGTAATCGTCCCGACCATTCGGTGCGGTGCGTTACCACCACTCTGACGACCGCATTATACGTTCCGGCCTCGGCAACCGGGAACGCGTTTCGACACGACCGAGGCGGAACGCCGAACCGCGGCGGACGCCGCCGTCCCAAGAGCAATGGTGGTGTGCGGTGATACGGGGATATGAGCGACCTGTGCGAGGTATCGATCGTCGGCGCCGGCGCGATGGGTCACGGGCTGGCCGTGCAGTGTGCGGTGTGCGACCGGGACGTGACGCTCGTCGACCACAGACGGGCGAATCTCGACCGCGCCCGCGGGCAGGTCCGGGACGCGGTCGCGTTCCTGCACGACGAAGGGCTCACCGACCGAGTGCCCGACAGCGTCCTCGACCGTATCGAGTTCACGCTCGACCGGGACGAGGGCGTCGAATCGGCCGACGTCGTTCTGGAGACGATATCCGAGGACCTGGCCGCGAAGCGCGACCTCTTCGCGGACCTCGCCGAAGCCGCCCCGGCGGACGCGGTGCTCGCCTCCAACACGTCGAGCATCCCCATCACCGACATCGCCGAAGGCGCGCCCGACCACGCCGACCGCATCGCCGGCTGTCACTGGTGGTACCCGCCGTACCTTCTGACGCCCGTCGAGGTCGTCAGGGGCGAGGCGACCGCCGACGGGACCGTCGAGCGACTCCGGTCGTTCGTGGAGGCGGTCGACCGCGACCCGATTCTGGTCGAGCGCGACGCCCCGGGGTTCGTCTGGAACCGCGTCCAGTTCGCCGTCGTCCGGGAGTGCCTCCACATTGTCGAGCAGGGCATCGCCTCGGTCGACGACGTGAACCGGGCGATACGGGACGGGTACGCGACCCGGACGGCCGCCATCGGCCCGTTCGAGACGATGGACATCGCGGGGCTGGACCTGTTCGAAACCATCGCCGAAGACCTCTATCCCGACCTCGCGACCGACGAGTCGCCCCAGGCGGAACTCCGGGACCGCGTCGACGAGGGCCGGACCGGCATCGACGCCGGCGCCGGGTTCTACGAGTACGACGACGCGCCAGGGGAGGTCACCCGCCGGCGCGACGAGACCGTCGCGGCGATTCGGCGAGCGCTCGAGGAACGCGCGGACTGACGGACGAATCCGCGGCCGGAGATCGACTCGATGACCGGAGGCGGGATTGCGAATGTTACGCGCCGAAACGCTACTAGCCAGGTCCGAAGGCCGCGATATCGGCGCCCACCGTCGCCAGTGCGTCGGCGGGGTTCGGGTCGCTGTCGGCCAGATGCGTGTACCGGTGGTCCGGGATGCTCGACAGCGCCGCCGTGACGGCCTCGCTGTACGTCTCGACGCCCGGTTCCGTCGGGTCGTCGCCGCCCCAGACGTCTCGGATGACCGTCATCGAATCGATGCGCACCTCCAGCATGCGAGGTTCGTAGCGAGCCAACAGTTCCGAAAGCCCGAGCTGGAGGGCGACGTACTCGGCGGTGTTGTTCCCCGTCCGGGAGCCGACGGGCCGGCCGAGACGGGCGAGTTGATCCTCCGAAGCGTCCATGATGACAGCGCCCGCGCCTGCGGGGCCGGGGTTGCCGCGTGAGCTGCCGTCGACGTAGAGGACGAAGGTGTCGCTCGTCGGCTCGGAAACGGGTGGCCGTGTGAGTCCCGACCCCCGCAGGCTTTCGAGCGCGCGACGCAACTCGTCGGAGGTGGTCGCGGGGTCGAAGAGACCGCCGTAGCCGGGGACAGCGTCGTCGATAGCGTCGGTGGCGGCGGGCATCTCGTAGCCGACCCCCGCGAGTACCTCGTCGACGAGCGCGGCGAGCGGCGAGAGGTGTTCGGCCGGGAGGCGGTCGTCGGTCACGTCACGTCCCCCTTCGGGCTTCGGTTCCGGGGCCTCACACCCTCGCTCCCGGATACTCTCGTTGGCTGGTCGCACCACTGCATACAGATTCTCGGTGGGCGAGCGGGATAATCCCTTCCGGTGGCACCGGTGGCGGGCCGTCTGGAATCAGTCGCCCCCTCGGAATCCTCAGCGGCCGGTGCAAACGGCCTGCTGCATATGCGCCCTGAATCCGGCACGGCTCCAACATCCAGCACCGCTCAAGAGTTCGACAGAGTCAACAGACTGAAAACGCGTTCGGTGGGTTCACGCGAGGTCCTCGACCAGTTCGAGCACGTACCCGTCGGGACCCTCCAGGAACGCGACCCGGGCATCCGCGTCGTCGACGGTCATCGGCCCCTCGACCACGTCGCACCCGGTCTCGTCGACGATGCGCTCGCACTCGGCGTCGACGTCGTCGACCGAGACCGCGATGTGGTCGACGGTCGACCGGTCGGGCTCCGGGTCCGGGCGGTCGGGGTCGTGGCGGAGCTGTATCTCGCCGTGCTCGCCGCCGACGTAGACGTTCTCGACGCCGTCGAGGGTGAACGACCAGTTCTCCGAGAGGCCAACCGCGTCGACGAAGAACTCGCGGGCCTCGTCCAGGTCCGATACCCAGATGGCCGTGTGGATGACGTCCATGGGCAGAGGACAGGCCGAAGGATAGTAAATCTCGCTCCGGTCGCGCCCGCCGGACCGCCAGTGTCGTCGAACCTCGGGAGTCCCGATACCTCGTAACGCCGGTCGCCGAACCGCCCCGACGCTGACCGACCCCAAGCCGTATCCCGTTCGACCCGAAACGATGACCAGCACCATGACCTTCGACCCGACCGACCAGGGGCTGGACGCCGACGAAGCGCGCGACCGCGTCGACGAGGCCATCGCGGAGAACGAGGTCGTCCTCTTCATGAAGGGGGACGCGCGGATGCCCCAGTGCGGCTACTCGAAGCGCGCGCTCGGTCTCGTCCGGACGTACCGGGACGACGTCGAGACGGTCGACGCGCTGCAGAACCTCGACGCCTTCCGGGAGGCGCTCGAAGCCCACAGCGGGTGGGAGACCATCCCCCAGACGTTCGTCGACGGCGAGTTCGTCGGCGGCAGCGACGTGCTGGCCGAACTCGACGAGCGCGGCGAGCTCGCGGAGACGCTGAACGCCGACCCCGCCGAGGGTGCCACGGAGCGGGCCGGCGGGGACGACGCCGGCGTCGACGCCCCCTTCTGACGCCCTGGAGTCACTCCAGCGACTCGACGAGTTCGACCCGCCGACCGTCGGGGTCGCGGACGAACGCCACGCGGGCGCCCGCCTCCGGATGATCAGTGGGCTCCTCGTCGACCCCGTAGTGGTCGATCTCCTCGAAGACCCGGTCGACGTCGTCGACGCCGATGGCGAGGTGGTCCCACGCCGAGCCGGGCTCGAAGTCGGTCTCGCCGTCGGTGTCCGAGAGCTGGAGCTCGACGCCGTTGTCCGCGGCGATGTACCGATTGCGGGTTTCGCCGTCGGCGGTCTCGAACTCCCAGGTCTCCTCGAAGCCGAGCTGCTCGTAGAAGGCTATCGTCTCCTCGGCGTCCGCCACGTTGACGTTCACGTGGATGAGATCCATGCTATCGAATCGCTCGCCCGTCGGATAACCGCCGCGGTCGTGGCAAGACGTGTAAACGACTTGGTCGCGGAGGACATGGCCGACGTATGGACCCGGACCCAGATGCGATTCGCGACCGCCTGCGGGTCGTGCACCTCGACGAACAGCTCTCGCTGGGCGAGGGCGCGGTCGTGTACGCGGAGGGCCCGGAAACGGGGTGCATCGGGCTCGGCGAGGCCGAGGCCGAGGCCGAGGCGGTCGGAAACGCCGTCGCGGTTGTCGCCAGGTACGAGCGCGAGGAGCCCGGTAGCATCCCGTACGTCAAGGCGCCCGGGCGAGTGATCGAGAAGAAGTGGGAAGACGACGAGTCGGGGCGGTTCGGTTCGGTCCGGGACCGGCTGTAACTGGTGGACGCGGCGCGGAAGCTTTTGTGGACCGAGGGTGTGGGATGGAGTGGCAACCATGCAGCAACTCCAGACCCACCACGTCGGCGTGGTCGTGAGCGACCTCGACGAAGCGGTCTCGTTCTATCGGGACGCGCTCGGCCTCTCTGTGACCGACGAGTTCACGCTCGCCGAGGACGGCATCGGGACCGCAATCGGCGTCGACGGGGCGACCGGGGACTTCGTCCACCTCGACGCGGGCGGTGACGAGGGTGACGGTACCCGAATCGAACTGATCGAGTACGACCCCGCCGGCGAGGACTGCATTGCGGACGCGATAAATCAGGTCGGCGCGAAGCACGTGGGTTTCGCCGTCGACGACATCGGCGAGTTCTACGAGAATCTCCCCGACGAGGTCGAACCCATCAGCGACCCGCAGGCGATCGAGATCGACACTTCGATCCTGTTCTTCCGGGACCCGGAAGGCAACTTCGTCGAGGTCGTCGAGGTGTAGCGGGAGATGGACCGAGCGCTTTTCGAGCGCGTCCTCGTACTGGTAGCCGTGCAGGTCACCGCGTACGGACCGCTTCGGAGCGCCACGGGCGGGAAGACGGTCGAGTTCGAATTCGACGGCGGCACGGTGCGGGACGCGCTCGCCGTCCTCGTCGAGGAGTACCCGCGGGCCAAATCACAGCTCTACGACGACGAAGACCGGCTCCGGACCAGCGTCCGCCTGTCCGTGAACGGCGAGCGCGTCGACCCGGACGACGAGTGCCCGGCGGGCGCCGAGCTGACAGTGTTCCCGGCAGTCCAGGGCGGTAGATGGCGTCGCCAGAAAAGCCGCAGTCGGCGTTAGAGGCCGTACTGCTCGCGGACGAGGTGGTCGAGGCCGCGCTCCTCCAGCCGGTCCATCGGCGCCAGCATCGAGAGCTGGACCACGCCCGGGAGCCGGCCGATCTCGACGCCGCCGGTGAAGGTGCAGCGGGCGCGGACCTCGCCCTCGGTCATGTCGAGGAGCGTGCCCGCGCGGTCGAAGGCGTTGTCGGTAGCGTCGTTGATGGTCGCGCCGCTGCCGACGACCTGGAGCGGGCCGAGCTCGTCGACGCCGTCGACGTCATACTGCTCGGCGAGCCGTTCGCCGCGCTCGCGCTCCTCGTCGGTGTGAGGTTTGGCGATGTGCGGGAGGTCCTCCTCGTTCGGCAGCAGCAGCGGGCCGTCGATGTCGAGATCCTTGATGACCTCCACTTCGAATTCTGCGCGCCCGCTCACGTCGGTGGTGTGCAGCGAGAGCTCGCCGTCGCCCTGGTTGGCGTGCATGTCGCCGACGTAGACGCCGCCGCCGTCGACCTTGACCGGGCAGACCAGCACCGCGCCCTCGCGGACCGCGTTGATGTCCATGTGGCCGTCGGTGCGCTGGGCGAGCTCGTCCTCGCTTTCGAGGCCCCAGTCGTGCTCGGCGCCGATGAGGAACTGCCCGAAGTCCCCGGCGTTGTGCGAGTCGGGCAGTTCGACCGGCGGAGTCGTCCCGATGTTGCCGATGAACGGCCGGAGGTGGCCGAGCGTGCCAGGCATCTCCGAGGGCTTGTAGAGTAGGATGGGGTGCTGGCGGGAGTTCTCGGGGAGCGCCATCGCCTCGTCGGCGCGGTTCGCCAGGTCGTCGGCGCCGCTTTCGCCGACGGTCAGCCCGACGCTCCGGTCGTCGTCGAAGGCGACGGTGTAGCCGTACTCGAACCCGAACGAGGAGGCGTTCGCGCCGCACTCGGCGCACTTGATCGACTCCTCGCCGGTCCCCTCGACGACGCTCTCGGGCCACTCGGTCCCGCACTCCGGGCACCGGTGGTCGACGAAGGGGTCGTCGCCGAACGCGCCCTCGCGCTCGGCCATGCTCCCGGTGCTGGTCGCGACGCTCGTCACCTCGATGTCCTCGATTTTCAGCGCGATGGCGTCGCCGACCTCGGCGTTCTCGACGCGGATGGGCCGGGTCACCTCGTGGCCGCCCCTGAATTCGGGCGTAATCATCGGGCCCCAGCACGCGGGCGGGGTGTGGGTCCTGATGGTGCCGCCGTCGGCGACGGTGCCCGCCCACTCCTGGTCCGGGCCGACGAGGCCGAGCGTGTACCGGTCGACCGACAGCTCTTGCTGGACTTCTTGCTGTGCCATGGTTCCAGGTGAGAGGTTGGTTCGGCAGTAGCTTAAACAGTCGTTCAAGATTTCCGAGTTCCGAGCCTCGAACGCAAGCGTCGGTGGTCGCCGACTCGACGGACAGAGAAAGCAGTGTTCGGGTTCGCCGGCCGGACTCACCGGTCGGGAACGAACTGCTCGGCGTCGGTCACCTCGTCCGCGAGCGTATCGAGGAACCGCGCGGCGTCGGCGCCGTCGACGACCCGGTGGTCGAAGCTCAGGTCGAAGTTGAGCTGGCGACGGAACTCGACACCGTCTTCCCCGCGCTCGGCGCGTTCCCGTATCCGGTTGACGCCGAGGATCGCGACCTCGGGCGGATTGATGACCGGCGTGAACGAGTCGACGCCCAGCACGCCGAGGTTGGTGACGGTGAACGTGCCGCCGCGGAGGTCGCTCATCGAGTACTCGCCCGCCTGGACGTTCTCGGTCAGTTCGCGGCGCTCGGCCGCAAGGTCGGCGAGCGACGTCGAACCGACGTCGCGGAGCACCGGCGTCACCAGTCCGGCCTCGACGTCGACGGCGACGCCGACGTTGTGCTCCTCGTAGACGCGGTGGGTCTCGTCCTCGAACGTCGCGTTGAAGGCGGGGTGCTCGTCCAGCGTCGCCGAGAGCGCGCACAGCACGAGGTCGACAAGCGAGACGTCGGCGTCGAGTCGGTCGTCCGCCGCCTCGGTCGCGGCGACCAGCGCCTCCGCGTCGATTTCCCGGCTCGCGGTCACGTGAACAGCGTTCTGATAGCTCTCCTGCAGGCGGTCGGCGATGGTCCGGCGCATCGGGGAGAGCGACCGTTCCTCGCTGACGGTCCGGCCTTGTTCGTCGGTGTTCCCTGGCTTCTGTTCGTCGTCTCGGTCGGCCTCGGTCTGATCGTCGCTGTCGGATTCGGTATCGGTAGGTGGCATGCTCTGTAGCGTGAAATCGTTCAAAACACGGTGAAATGCCGAGGGCGCTCAGTCGGGGCGAATCCAGGCGAGCGTGGCGCCGCGCTCGAACTCGTCGTCCTCGTCGAGTGCGATCTCGTCGAGGGTGCCGGCAACCGGGGCGGGCACGTCGACGCTCACCTTCTCGACCTGGAACTCGCAGAGGTCGTCGCCCTCGTCGACGTGGCTCCCTTCGCCCGCGAACCAGTTGACCACGACGCCCTCCTCCGCGTCGGCGTCCTCGGGCCAGACGTCCTCCGTGTCGACGGCGACGCGGTCGTCGTCCTCACTCATGCGCGGTGCTCCCGGCTCATTCTTGGTGGGCGTTTTGGACGGCCTGGCTGATGTCCTCGACGCCCGGAATCACCTCGTCCTCCATCGGTCGCGCGTACGGGATGGGCACGTCGGGCACCGCGACGCGTTCGACCGCCTCCAGGTCGCCGAGACCCTCTTCGGCCGTCCGCGCGACGATCTCGCCGGTGACGCCGAACGACCGGTAGTCCTCGTCGACGACGACGAGGCGCCCGGTCTTGGCCACCGACTCTCGTACGGTTTCCATGTCCAGGGGGACGAGCGTCCGGAGGTCGACGACTTCGGCGTCGATACCGTCGTCGGCCAGCGATTCGGCGGCCTCCATGGCCCGGTGGACGTGGAGGCCGAGCGTGACGACGGTGACGTCCTCGCCCTCGCGCTTGACGTCGGCGCTGCCGAACGGGATGGTGTAGTCGTCCTCGGGGACGCCGGTCTTCGGGCCGTCGGGCGCGGGCAGCCAGCCGATACCCATCAGGCGCTTGTGGAACAGGTAGACGACCGGGTCGTCGTCGCGGATAGCGTTGTGCATGAGGCCCTTCGCGTCGTAGGCGGTCGACGGGACGACGACTTTCATGCCGGGCAGGTGGGCGAAGGTGCCGTAGAGGGTCTGGGAGTGCTGGGCGGCGTCGTTGTAGGTGCCGCCGACCGCGGCCGTGAGCACCATCGGGACGCTCACGTTCCCGCCGCTCATGTAGGTGTTCTTCGCCATCTGGTTGTAGATCTGGTCCATCCCGACGCCGAAGAAGTCGACGAACATCAGCTCGGCAATCGGGCGCATCCCCTGCTGGGCCGCCCCGACCGCCGCGCCGATGTACGCCGTCTCGCTGATGGGCACGTCCATGATGCGGTCGTGACCGAACTCGTCGAGGAGGCCCTCGGTGCTGTCGAAGATGCCGCCGTAGTCGGCGACGTCCTCGCCCATGTAGAACACCTCGTCGTTCTCGCGCATCTCGTGGGCGATGGCCTCGACCATCGCCCGGCTCATCGTCAGCGACCGGTCGGTCTGGCGCGCCGCACCCTCCTCCTGCTGAGCCATCAGTCGTCACCTCCCGTGACCTCGGCCGACGGCTCGTTATCCGTGACCCCCGAGGGCGGATTCACGAAGACGTCCTCGTAGGCGTCGTCCGGGTCTGGTTCGGGCTGGTCCTTGGCCCACTCGATGGCCTCCTCGACGCGGTCCTCCGCGCGGTCGCGAATCTCGTCGAGATGGTCGTCGTCGACGCCGTGGGCGCGGAGGTCCTCGGCGAGTCGCTCGATGGAGTCGCGCTGTTCGGCGGCGGCCTTGTCCTCGTCGGGGCGGTAAGTTTCGGGGTCGCCCATGAAGTGGCCCATGCGCCGGTGGACCTGGACTTCGAGGAGCGTCGGGCCGTTGTTGTCGCGGGCGCGGCCCACGGCTTCCTTGGCCGCATCGTAGATGGAGACGGCGTCGTCGACGTCGACGCGCTGGCCGGGCAGGTCGAAGCCGCCGGCGCGCTGGGCGCCGTCCTCGACGTCGGTGACCCGCTCTTTGGGCATGCTGATGGCCCAATCGTTGTCCTCGACGACGAAGACGACCGGGAGGTCCCGGACCGCCGCCAGGTTGAGCGATTCGAGGAAGGCGCCCTGGTCGATGGCGCCCTCGCCGATGTAGGCGACGGCGACGCTGTCGGTGTTGCGCTTCTTCGCGGCCAGGCCGGCGCCGACCGCGGGCGGGCAGCCCTCGGCGATGATGCCGCTGCACGCGAAGTTGACGTCCGGGTCGAACAGGTGCATGTGGCCGCCTTTCCCCTTGCTAAGACCGGTTTCCCGCCCGAATATCTCGGCGGTCATCCGCTTCAGGTCGACGCCCTTCGCGATGGCGACGTGGTGCGGGCGGTGGGGCGCAGTGACCGTGTCGTCGTCCCGGAGGTGCTGGCAGACACCGGCGCCCGCGGCCTCGTGGCCCGCGGCGAGGTGGAGTTCGCCCGGGATGGGGCCGGCCGAGATGTCGAACGCCGGCTGTTTCCCCTCGAGGTACTCCTCCTGGAGGCGCTCCTCGTAGTGACGCGCGGTCACCATGTCCTCGTACATCTCTTGCAGTTCGCTAACTCCTACCATGGTTGCTCAATGAAGTGACGGTGGGAGCCGACAAATAGCTAGGGAACCCCGGCCCTGGGTGGGACCTGGAGAACGACGGCCCGGCGCTACCCGATGCCGAGGTACAGTTCCATCAGTTCGTCCTCGTCCGAGAGGTCGGCCGGCGGGCCGTCGAACTGGAGGTCGCCCTCCGCGAGGATGTAGACGTGGTCGGCGAGTCGGAGCGCCGCGGTGACGTTCTGTTCGATGAGGACGACCTGGGCCCCGCGGTCGACCAGCCGGGAGACGAGTTCGAACGCGTCGTCGACCAGCGCGGGCGCGAGCCCCGCGCTCGGTTCGTCCAGCAGGTAGGTGTCGGCCCCGGTCATCATCGCTCGGCCGAGGCTGACCATCATCTGCTGGCCGCCTGAGAGCGAACTGGCCTTGGCTTCGAGCTTCTCCCGGAGGTCGGGGAACACGTCGAGGACGTCGTCGATCCGCTCGTCGAGGACCGCCGGGTCGTCGACGGTGAATCCGCCGACCCGCAGGTTCTCCTCGACCGTCAGCGTCCCGAACACGCCACCGCCCTGGGGCAGGCTGGCGATGCCGGTCTTCACGATGTCCTCGGGCGTGGCGTCCGTGAGGTCGCGTTCGCCGTACCTGATGGCTCCCGACCACACCGGGACGACCCCGTTCATCGTCTTCATCAGCGTCGACTTGCCGCTCCCGTTCGGCCCGAAGATGCAGGTGACGCCGTCGTGCGAGCGGACCGAGACGCCGTGGATCACCTCGTGCTGGTCGTAGCCGGTGACGACGTCCTCGGCGACGAGGACGGGCGGGTCGCTCATATCGGGACCTCCTCGTCGGACGCCGCGCCGAGGTACGCCTCCCGGACGCGGTCGTCCTGCTGTATCTCGTCGAACGGCCCCTCGGCGATGTACTCGCCCCGGTCGAACACCGAGACGGAGTCGGCCATCTCCCGCATCACGCTCATGTCGTGTTCCACGATCACGAAGGTCATCCCGTCGTCGTTGAGGTCCTGGATGTGCTCGAGGACGCGCTTCTCGAGCGCCGGGTTGACGCCCGCGGTCGGTTCGTCGAGCAGGATGCAGTCGGGGTCCAGCATCAGCACCCGGCCGAGTTCCAGCAGTTTCTGCTGGCCTCCGCTGATACCCCCGGCGTCGTTGCCCGCGATGTGGTCGATCTCCAGGAACTCGAGGACCTCGTCGGCCCGGGATTGCTTGTCGACCCGGTCGGGGGCCCGCCCCGCGAGCAGGTTCTGGCGGACGGTCATGTTCTTGAACGGCGAGACGATCTGGAACGTCCGGACCATGCCGCGCCGGGCGATGCGGTGGGGGTCCCAGCCGGTCACGTCGGTCCCGTCGAACTCGACGGTGCCCGCCTCCGGGTCGAGGAACCCCGTGACGCAGTTGAAGAACGTCGTCTTGCCGCTGCCGTTCGGGCCGATGATGCCCCGGATCTCGCCGCGCTCGACGGACAGCGAGATGCGGTCGTTGGCGGTCAGTGCGCCGAATCGCTTGGTCAGGCCGTCCGTGCTGAGTATCGTGTCGGTCATCGGAACTGGAATCGGTCAGCGAGTTCGCGGAGGTTGGTTCGCACGTCCGTACTCGTCGTCTCGCCCCTGAGGATGCCGACGATGCCGCTGGGGGCGAACAGCACGACCAGCATGATTATCCCGCCGATGAGCGGGAGGTAGAACGTGGTCTGTCCGAGGAACAGCGACGAGAGTCGCTGGAGCAGGAACACGGCGATGCCGCCGAGAATGGGTCCGGTGATGGTGCCGAGCCCCCCGAGCAGCGCCATGATGACCATCTGGTCGGTCACGATGGCCGCCAGCACGTCGGTCGGGTGGATGAACGTGATGAAGAAGGCGTGGACGCTGCCGAACAGCGCGGCGATTACGCACGAGAGGACGTACACCTGCCGCTTGACCCGCGTGGTGTCGATGCCGAGCGCTTCGGCGGCGTCCTGGTTGTCGCGCAGCGCCTTCACCCGGTAGCCGAACTCCCGGCGCTCGAACAGGACGTACGCGAGCGTCACGGTGCCGACCGCGAGCACGAGCATCGCGTAGTAGAAGAACGTCTCCGACGGGCCGCCGGGAATCGGCAGTCCGATGGTCCCCTCGCCGGTCGGGAGGCTCATGCCGAACGTGCCGCCGGTGATGTCGAGGACGAGCGCGAGCTGTTTGGTGGCTTCGGCGAACGCCCAGGTCGCGATGGCGAAGTACGCGCCCCGGAGCCGCAGCGTCGGCACGGCGATGACGTACGCCAGCACCGCGCCGACGACCCCCGCGAGCGCGAACCCGCCGAGGAACGGGTAGCCCAGCGTGTTCATCCCGATGCCGGTGACGAGCGCGCCGACGCCGAAGTACGCGCCGTGCCCGAAGTCGAGGTAGCCGGCGTAGCCCCCGATCATGTTCCACGACTGGGCCAGTCCGATCCACATCAGCGCGCCGAGCGCGATTCGGGTCCAGAACGGTCCGAGCCAGATAGGGAGCAAGACCAGCGCGACCAGGATCAGACCGACGACCCAGAGCGGCGGCTCGCTGAGGCCGCGGACCCGGTCGAGGTAGGTCCCGTGGCCCCCGCTCTCCTCGTCGGTGCTCACGAGGCGTGCTCACCTCCCTTGCCGAGGATGCCGGACGGCGAGACCAGCAGCACGACGTAGATGAGCGCGAACAGCACGAACAGCACGACCTCCCCGCTCCAGTAGACGGCGGTCAGCGACTGGGCCAGCCCGAGGACGACGCCGCTCACGATGACGCCCGGCAGGTATCCCAGGCCGGCGAGCACCACCATGAAGAACGCGAACGCGGTGTACTGCAGGCCCATCCCGGGGTTGGCCGTGAATATCAGCCCGATGAAGACGCCGGCGGTCGCGGTCATGCCGGCGTACGCGCCGTAGGCGATGGACTGGTACCGGTTGATATTGATGCCCATCAGCCGGGCGTTGGTGCGGTCCTCGGCGATGGCACGGATGGCCATCCCGCCCCTGGTGTTGTAGAGGTAGTACATGAAGACCGCCAGCGCGAACACGCCGACCGCGGCGGTGACGACCCGGACGGTCGGGAAGATGCCGATTCCCGGAATCGTGACGCCGCCGACGAGCAGGTCAGACGGGACGTTCCGGTTGTTCGGACCGAACAGCGTGAGGACCGACCCCCGCACGAATATCGCCAGCCCGAACGTGAACACCAGCCCCATCAGGACGGGCATCGGTCGGTCCCCCGACGTGACGTGGTGGATGAACGGCTGTATCAGGAACCCGACCCCGAAGAACGCGAGGAACACCAGCGGGATGACGAAGACGCCTTCGGAGCCGAAGGTCGGCGCGAGCAGCGCGCCCGCGAACGCGCCCAGCATCACGTACTCGCCGACCGCGAAGTCGATGACCTCGAGCACGCCGAACGCCAGCGAGAAGCCGACGCCGATGCTGACGTAGATGCCCCCGAGCAGCAGCCCGTTGATGACGGTCTGGAGCAGCAGGCCGACGTCGACCATCGGGTCAGCGCTCGCTCCACGAGGGCACCGGGTAGGTCGGTTCGCTCCCGCCCTCGGAGCCGACGATGACGGGCGAGCCGTCCTGGTCGAGCTGGATGGCCAGCGGCGAGGTCTGGGTGTTGTTGTGGTAGTACTCGCCCTCGTTGTCGAAGCTGACGGTCCCGTAGAACGTCTCGACCTCGATGCCTTCGAGAATCGACACCAGTTCGTCCTTCTGCTGCTGGTTCAGCGGCGGGCTCGCGCCGAGTTGCTTGAACGCCTCGCCGAAGACGATGCCGGCCGCGGTCGAACCGGCCTGCGTGTAGTCGGGCGCGGTGTCGAACGTCGACCGGGACGCCTCGACGTAGGCCTGGGGCGTCTCGAACAGGGTGCCCCCGCTGCGCTCGACCTGCGGGAGCCAGACGGTCGCGCCGAAGGTGTACGCCGCGCCGTTGCCCGCGCCGTCTTTGTAGCTGTCGGTGTTGACCCCGTAGTGGAACATCATCCCGTTGGGGTTGTAGTCGAGCTGCTGGGCGGCGTTGACGAGGTTGACGTGGCTGCCGATGTGGCCGCCGTGGAAGTGGAGGTCCGGCCCGGCGTTTTTCGCCTGCGTGACGACGTTCGCGTAGTCGGTCCCGCGCGGGAACAGCTCGTAGCCGAGCACCTCAACGTCGGCGTTCTGGGCCGCCGTCCGCATCGCCTGCGCCGTGCTCTTCGAGAACGGCTCGTTGACGCCCGTGATGTAGACCGACTCGGCCTGCGGGTCGAGGTTGAGGATGTTCGTCGCCGCCTGGTCGGCGATGATCGAGACCGTCGGGATGGTCCCGAACGTGTACTTCGGTTGCTGCTGCCAGATCTGGGGCGACTCGGCGCTCCCGGTGATGTGGGGCATCCGGTTCTTCTCCATGATCGGCACGACCGCGAGCGTGACGTTGCTGGAGTACGGGCCCAGCACCGCGTCGACGTTCTGCTGGGAGATCATCCGGGACGCGGCGTCGGCCCCCGTGCTGGGACTGGACTGCGCGTCGGCGTAGACCAGCTCGACCTGGTGGCTGCTGCCGCCGACCTGGATGCCGCCCTGTTCGTTCACCGCCTGCTTCCACAGCTCGTAGCCGCGCCGGGTCACCTGACCGCCGAACCGGAGTTCGCCGGACAGCGAGGTGACGACGCCGAGTTTGAAGTTGTCCCGTCCCTGCCGAGCGCCGAGATACCCCGTCGTCGCGCCGGCGACGCCGACGCCGCCGACAGCCCGCAGGAAGTCGCGCCGTCCGGTCGCGCTGTTCGTCTCGCTACTCCGTGTCGTTTCCCCGTTCCCCCTCATGTCGTCCATTGGTAACACTGACCAATACAAATAGCTACTCGAATATTTCACAGGCCGGAAACGGTCTCACAACAGTTCTGTAAACATCTCAGCGATTTAATGGCAATAAAATGAATTATTGGGCGTCGGTCGCCACTGCAATCGCGTCCGTGACGATGTCCATCCCCGTCTCCGCCTGCTCGCGGGTGAGTACCAGCGGCGGGATGATCCGCAGGACGTTGCCGTGACGACCGGCCGTCCAGACGAGCACCCCGTTCTCGTAACACGTCGTCTGCACGTCGAGGACGGTCTCCTTCCAGGGGTCGCCGTCCGCGTCGACGAACTCGGCACCGACGAACATCCCCTTGCCGCGGACGTCGGCGAGGTGCGGACTGCCTTCGGCGACTTCCCGGAGTCGCGTCCGGATGTACTCGCCGACCTCCCGGGCGTGTTCGAGCAGGTTTCGTCGGTCGATGTACTCGATGGCGCGCACCCCGGCGCGCATCGCGGGGAGGTTGCCGCGGTAGGTGCCGACGTGGCCGCCGGCCTCCCAGGTGTCGTACTTCTCGCGGTACATCGTCGCCGAGAGCGGCAGGCCGATGCCGCCGATGGCCTTCGCCATCGGCATGACGTCGGGCGTCACGCCCTCCCAGTCGCTGGCGAACCACTGTCCCGTCCGGCCGAATCCCGTCTGAATCTCGTCGACGATCAGCGGGACATCGTTGTCCTCCGCGATCTCCTTGAGCCGCGGGAGGAACCCCTCCGGCGGCGCGACGACGCCGCCCTCACCCTGAATCGGCTCGACCCAGATGCCGGCGGGGTTGGCGAGCCCGCCATAGGGGTCCTCGAGGATGGAGCGGACGTCCGCGAGCGACCGTTTCATCGCTTCCTCCTCGCTCACATCGTGCCTGAAGGCGTAGGGGTACTGGGCGTACTGGACGTCGCTCAGCAGCGGCGTGTACTCGCGCTTGAACTTCTTGGCGCCGGTCAGGCTGAGCGCGCCCGAGGTCGCGCCGTGGTACGACCCCCGGAACGCGACGAGGCCGTCGCCGCCGGTGTTGTACTTCGCGAGTTTGATGGTGGCCTCGATGGCGTCGCTCCCGGTCGGCCCGCCGAACACGACGCGGTTGTTCCCCGAGAGGTCGCCCGGCGCGATCTCCCCGAGCTTCTCGATGAGGTCGAGGCGGGGTTCGGTCGGGAAGTCGATGGAGTGGACCAACTGTTCGGTCTGGTCGTTCACCGCGTCGACCACGTAGGGGTTCGAGTGGCCAACGTTGAGGACGCCGATGCCGGCGAAGAAGTCGAGGTACGTGTTCCCGTCGACGTCGCGGAGGGTCGCGCCTCGGCCCTCCTCGAAGGCTATCGGGACTCGGTCGGGATAGGCGACCGCGCTGCTGTCGAGTTCGCGCTGTCGGTCGAGTAGTTCCCTCGAGTTCGGTCCGGGGACCGACTCGACGCTCGGCGCCTCGTCGAAGTGCAGGTCGTGTATCGGTGGTGCGTCCCCCATAGGACAACGTGTGGTAATCACACGCATATATGTTCGCTAATGTAGCATTTCAGATAGTCCAGACGTGCATCGCGGCGGAGCACGCCGTACCGTATCCCGATTGCTCCGCAGGAGATACCAGTCGCGCCTGGAACACCCGAACTACCGTGCAGCGCGCACTCGGAGTGCGTCGCGCTTTGACCAGGCCGGGACCAGAAAGTATTCAAGGACTACCGAGATCTTATTACTCATGTCTCCGGTGGGTGACCAAGGGAGAGAACCGCAGCCGATACACCTGCTCGCGTCCGCCGGTCGAGTCGCGGCCCGGGCAGGCAACGTGACCGCGAAAAGGAGGCGACGACCGTGAACCTCGACAGCGAGATGCTCCACCAGCTCGGCGGCATCACGGGGATCGGGTGGACGGCGTCGGTGCTCGGATACGCCACCACGGTCGTCGGCTACGGGAGCGGGTACCTCTCGCGGCTGGCCACCGAGCCCCACTCGTTCCTCTACGCCGGCGGCGTCCTCTTCCTGGCGACGCTCGGCCTCGACCGGCTGGCGAAGTCCGACGCCGACGAGTGAGGCCACCCGCGCTCGCGGCATGCGAGACTGCGCACCCCGTTTCGTCCAGCCCCTTTTAGAGAGGTAGCTTCTCCTATCTCCACCTCCATGGCGTTCCATGGACCACGTAACTGCGCTGGAGTGTACGCTCTGCGGAGACCGATACGACCCCGGAGAGATCATCTACACCTGCCCGAACCACCCCGGCGTGAAGGGGATTCTCGACGTCCGGTACGATTACGACCGTATCGCCGACCGGTTCGACGAACCCCTCGACGGTGGTATCGACTCGCAGTGGAAGTACCGCGCGTTCCTCCCCGTGCCGGCGGACGCCGACCCGGTCACGCTCGGCGAGGGCGGGACCGACCTGCTCGACGCGCCCCGGCTGGGCGAGGCGCTGGGCGTCGACGCGCGAGTCAAGGACGACGGCCGGAATCCGACGGGCGTGCTGAAGGACCGCGCGACGTCGGTGTCGGTGACGAAGGCCCGGGAGTTCGACCGCGAGGTCGTCACGTGCGCGTCGACGGGAAACGCCGCGGCCTCGCTGGCCGGCTACGCCGCTCGCGCCGGTCTGGACTGCCGACTGTTCGTCCCGGGCGACGCGCCGGCGGGGAAGCTCGCCCAGCCGCTCGTCTACGGGGCGGACGTCCTCGGCGTCGAGGGGAGCTACGACGAGGTCTACGACCTCAGCATGGCGGCGACCGACCGGTTCGGCTGGTACAACCGGAACGCCGCGGTCAACCCGTTCCAGGTCGAGGGCAAGCGCACCGTCGGCCACGAACTCGCCGAACAGACCCGCGGCGACGTCCCCGACTGGGTTGTGTTCTCGATGGGCGACGGCTGCACGATCGCCGGCGGGTGGAAGGGGTTCCGCGAGTTCGCCGACCTCGGCTACGTCGACGAGACCCCGAAACTGCTCGGCGTGCAGGCCGAGGGCGCGAGCGCCATCCACGACGCGTTCCACGAGCACGGGGACGCCGACGATGTCGCGGAGACGCTCGCCGACAGCATCGCGGTCGGTCGCCCCCGCAACACGGTCAAGGCGTGCACGGCGCTCGACGAGAGCGGTGGGACGTCTGTGACCGTGAGCGACTCGGAGATACTGGACGCCGAGGCGCTCCTGGGTCGCACCGAGGGAATCTACGCGGAGCCCGCGGGCGCGGCGCCGGTCGCCGGCGTTCGGAAGGCCCGCACCGAGGGCGTCATCGAGGCGGGCGAATCGGTCGTGGTGGTCGTGACCGGCAACGGGCTGAAGGACACCGAGAGCGCGATGCGGGCGGCGGGCGAGGTCGAGTCCATCGCACCGGATATCGATGATGTCATCGAGCGCTACGGGGCAGACGGTGGGATCGCCGAATGAGGACCGGCTTCCGTCGGCTTCTCGTCCGGTTCCGTAGCGCGGTCAGAGGAGACGTTGGCGACGATTTCGCTCTCGTCAAGGATGTAGTGGTGTCGAGCATATTGTCGTCCACTTTTCGAGCGCAGTCGACTCAAGCAGCCGAACCCTTATACTGCTCATGCCGTAACTACGACTATAATGGCCAGTTCGTCGCAGGACGGGGGTGCACACGATAGTGAGATCCGCTTGTGGCGTGAGGACGACTGGTGGATTGCGAAAGACGTCGACACGGGTGTGACCTCTCAAGGGCGATCTCGAGAAACTGCGCTGGAAAACCTCGACGAGGCTGTCGCGCTTCACAGAGACGAAATCGGTCGTGAGCCGACCGACGAGGAACTCCGCGACTTAGGGATTGACCCGGCAGAGAACTCGACGGGTGACGAACAGCCACCGGACGTCCTCGAGTAGTCGATGGGACGGCGCACGTTCTCCGGGATGGAAGTCGTGAAGGTGCTGGTAAACGCCGGCGGGTTCGAGTGGCGACGGACAGTCGGTGATCACGCCCAGCTGTACTACGAACACCCAACGAACGAAGACGACCGCCGACGAGTGACGGTTCCGCTGCACGACGAACTCCGGACGGGGACGCTCCGGGAAATCGCCGAAAGCGCTGGTGCCAAGGACTTCGAGGCGTTCTGTGACTGGGTCGACCACAACGCGTAGTCGCACCGCAACTCACCGTCGCTCTGTCACCACGACCGAGCAGGACTGCCAGCGCGTCACGCGTCGGTGTCGCCGCTCGATTCCGGCGGAACGCGAGGATACGACTGGCGGTGCCCGGTGGAGTTTCGCGCGAGTATTTGGGTGAGGGCGCCCGTGCGGCCGTCCGACCGCTCCTCCGTTCGCTCGTCGTAGTAGAGGACAGTCAGGTCCAGGCAGGCGTGGAGGAGTTCGTTCGCGGCGAACCGGTAGCGGTCGCCGCTGGGGCCCGAGTCTACGGGGTCGGACGTGCGCAGGTGGTGCTGGACGAAGAGGACGCCGCCGGGCGCGAGCGCCTCCGTGATGTCCGGAAAGCGGTCGACCGCGCGGTAGAAGCTGATCGTGATGACGTCATAGGTCGCGTCCGGGAACCCGTACGTCGGCACGTCCGCTTGAATCCAGTTCGTCCGGTCCGCGACGCCGCGGTCGACCGCGTTCTCGCGGGCGATCTCCAGCCCCGCCCGCGACTGGTCGATGCCGTCGACCTGATAGCCGTGCGCGGCCAGGAACACCGCGTTGCGGCCCGTGCCCGTCGCGACGTCGAGCGCTCGGCCGTCCGGGAGCGCATCGATATATCTGCGGAGCACCGGCGACGTCTCCGGATTCTGGGGGTACTCACCCTCGCGAAAGCGTTCGTCCCACATCGTCATACGGGAACTAGGGGAGGAGAGCACGTCAAAGGTCGGGACGGTTCGCCGAACTGCGCGTTGCAACTGAGATACTGAGCGCGTCGGTGTATTGCGATATCGCTACCAAGTTAACCCTTCGTAGGTCAGACCGTCGCGGCGGTCGACGATTCTGCGGCCGTCCACGACGACCGAGTCGGCCATCGCGTCGAACTCGTCGTCGAGCGCCGCGAACTCGTCCCAGTCAGTGACGACCAGCGCGCCGTGGGCGTCGGCGAGCGCCGCCGCGGCCGAGTCGGCGTACTCGACGTCGGGGAAGCGCTCGCGCATGTTCTCGGTGGCGACCGGATCGTAGGCCACGACTTCGGCATCGCGTTCCTGGAGGCCCTCGATGATGGGGATGGCCCGGGAGTTGCGGGTGTCGTCGGTGCCGGGCTTGAAGGCGAGGCCGAGGACGGCGACGCGTCTGCCGGCGTGATCGACGTGGCGTTCGAGCAGGTCGAGCATGCGCTCGGGCTGCTTGTCGTTGACCTCGACCGCGGCGTCGAGCAGAGTCGGCTCGTAGTCGGCGTCGCGGGCGGCGGCGATGAGCGCGGCGGTGTCCTTCGGGAAGCAGCTGCCGCCCCAGCCGACGCCCGACCGGAGGAAGCGCTCGCCGATGCGGTCGTCGAGGCCGATGGCCTCCATGACCTCGTAGGCGTCGACGCCGTACTCCTTGCAGACGTTCCCGAGTTCGTTGACGAGGCTGACCTTCGTGGCGAGGAAGGCGTTGTTGGCGTACTTGATCATCTCGGCTTCGCGGAGGCCGGTCTCGACGAGCGCGGCGTCCGAGTCGGCGAGCAGCGGGTCGAAGACCTCTCGGAGGCGTTCGTTGGCGAGGTCGGTTCGCGTGCCGAAGACGACTTTGTCCGGGTTCTGGAAGTCCTCGACTGCGCTCCCCTCGCGGAGGAACTCGGGGTTCATCGCGACGTGGGTGTCTTGGTCGAGCGTCTTGCCCGAGGTTTCCTCGAGAATCGGGGCGATGGTGTCCTCGGTGGTGCCCGGAACGACGGTGGACTTGACGACGACGACGTGCGGGTCGTCCTTCGCAGCGAGTGCCTCGCCGAGCGACCGCGCGCCGGCTTCCATGATGTCGAGATCGATGCTGCCGTCGTCTCGCGAGGGCGTGGGGAGTGCGAGGAACGTGACGTCGGTGTCGCGGACCGCGGCGTAGTCGGTGGTCGCGTTGAGTTGGTTGCCGCCGTACTCGGCGACGAGGTCGTCGAGGCCCGGTTCGTGAATCGGGGCTTCGCCCGCGTTGATTGAGTCGACGGTTGACTCGTCGATGTCGACGTTCGTTACCTCGTGGCCGTAGTCGGCGAGGCAGGCGGCGACGGTGGTGCCGACGTAGCCGCTGCCGACGATGCTGACGTTCATTAGGAAATTAGTCTGCGTCGCTGGCCTTGAGCGTTCGGATGCCCGACTAAATGACCCCACCCTTGCGTTGGTCAACTGAATGGGACACGCCGTCACGGATACTGCCACTCCCGACGATTTGTACGCTCACCTACGACGTCCCTCGAAAACGCTCTTACGGCTCGAATCGGCGGCGACGTAGTCCCAATTGGGCCGTTAGAACTCCAGATTGCCTACAAACTACACCTCGGCGCGCAGAAGGACATCGAGGATGCGGTCCACCTCTACACGCTTTTCGAGGAAAGCCTTAGTGTCTCCCACCTCGAAGAGTGGGTAACACGACTCGACGTCGAAGACGAATATGAGCGACTCAAACGCGCGTGAGCAGCTCGACGCGAAGCACGAACGCAACCGTGAGCAGCGCATCGAGGGTATCAAGCGCTGGGTCGAGTACATTCAATCAGAGCCACCGGAGACGTGGGGGCCGCAACAGAACGCGGTCGTCAACGACCAACTTGACGCCGCCCAAAGCGTGCAGATGTCAGCCGATCACCAGCAACAGGTGGCGGACATAGCGAAGGAAATCGTCGAAGCACGAGACGCTTCCGGCGAATCGTCGGAGTAGTCTGAGGATTGGAAGCGGGCTTGCTGCGATTTCAAGACTAAGGTATTTAGTACCCTCGTACGAGTCGAAGATACATGAAAGCCGTCGTGCTCGCTGCCGGTGAGGGAACTCGCCTGCGGCCGCTGACCGAAGACAAACCCAAGGGGATGGTCGAAGTCGACGGAAAACCAATCCTGTCCCACTGTTTCGAACAACTGGCCGAACTCGGGGCGGACGAGTTCGTCGTGGTGGTGGGCTACCGCAAGCAGGACATCATCAGCCACTACGGCGACGCGTTCGAGGGCGTTCCGATCACGTACGCCCACCAGCGCGAGCAGAAGGGGCTGGCGCACGCCCTGTTGACCGTTGAGGAGCACATCGACGACGACTTCATGCTGATCCTCGGCGACAACATCTTCGACGCAAATCTGGGTGACGTAGTCAAGCGCCAGCGCGAGGATCGTGCGGATGCCGCGTTCCTCACCGAGGAGGTCCCGTACGAGGAGGCCGGCCGGTACGGGGTCTGCGACACGAACGACTACGGCGAGATTACGGACGTAGTCGAGAAGCCCGAGGACCCGCCGTCGAATCTGGTGATGACCGGGTTTTACACGTTCACACCCGCCATTTTCCATGCGTGCCATCTGGTTCAGCCGTCGAACCGCGGCGAGTACGAGATCAGTGAAGCAATCGACCTGCTGATTCAGAGCGGGCGGACCATCGACGCGATTCGGATGGACGGCTGGCGCGTCGACGTCGGCTACCCCGAGGACCGTGACCGGGCGGAGCGGCTGCTCCGTGGCGAGGACGTCGAACCGGAGTCCGACTCGGCCGAAGCGTAGACACCATTCTCATTCCGTCGCAGAATTACGTCTTGATGGACCCGCCAGAGGTCGATTATAGTAGAAGGACTATCAAACAACTAATCCCAGAACGCCTGAATTCGAGCATCCAGCTCCTTCAAGACCGTCGTTAACACATCCCGCCAATCATTTGAATAGTTTTCGTCCTTCCCTGGCGTTGCTGCATCCGGCGGTGGATGAAAGTGGTCTCGCGAGTTGTGATCGTTCAGATGGCGGTCCCACCGACACTCCCACGATTTCTCATCACCGTACTGCTCGGAGTAGTGGACGCTGAAATCGTTCGTTTCGAACCACCGGATTCGAAGATACACACGGTCGATGCCTGACGGAAAATACCCCGTATCGTGTTCGGCCACCACTGAGTTGAGAGCGTACTCCGGCCGAGAGACGACCCCGTCGAACCGGCTACTCCCCCGGAGACGCCGAGCAACCCGCTCGAGTACTTCAGTATCGACTGCACCGACGTCTCCATTCGACTCGTCCTCAGGCATCGATACGCCCGACGTCCCCACCCGGCGTATATTCGTCTCGGCGTGCCGCATCCAACAACGCCGCTCGCTGTTCTAGCGTCTTCCATTCGGAGAGTGCTTCCCACACTTCCTCTACCTCCCCGTCACGGTTCGTGTCTACCAACGATACCTGATTCGGACTGTTCGCGTCGAACTGCTCTCGGTACTCTCTGGCAGCCTCTATTGTCTCCGCGAGTTCCTCAACAATTTCCTCCTCCGAATACTGGTTCCGGATCTGCTCGACTCTGCGCCACCGCAGATACGAGTCGTTCCGCACGTATCTGACGGGCCGGCCGACGATCTCTCTGACCATCCCCATCGACGCGAACCACTCCAGATAATCCCGTGCAGTCTCCGTATCACAGTCGGCTCTGTCAGCTATCGTCGAGACCTTGGTCGGTTCGCGCAACTGCAGTACGACGTCGAGCATCCGCTCTCGCGTCGACCCGCCTTCCAGCACCTCCTCCGGGTCGGCCCACTCGTCGAAGTCAGGCGGTTCCTCATCGGTATCGCGAACATCACCGGGAGTATCGGTCAAATCCATCCCTCCTCACCTCTCTACGAGAACTAAGCTATGATCGGTGAAATATCTACCGCTAACTGAATTATTCCAGTATATCTGGCGTGGTGGTAGCGATGAATATGCCGAGACGGTGTAACGGGGAGGCGGGGAAGAAGGAAAGAGACGCTCACAAGGGAACGTAAACTCGGGTCGCACTATGCCTCGATAAGTTCGACCAGATTGTCCTCGGGGTCCCGGAGGAACAGGATTCGCGTCCCGCTGACGGTCGTCTTGGGCTCACTCAGCGTTTGGACGTCGGACGGAAGGTCTTCGTAGAAATCGTCAAGGTCGTCGACCACGAGGCCGAGGTGTTTTGCGCCAGGCTGGTTGACGTGTTCGGTGTCGCGGTCCTCGCCCTCGGGGTCGTACTCGACGAGTTCGACGCGGGCCGACCCGGCGTCGAGGTGGGCGAAGTTCCCAGTCGCCCCCTCAACGTCGACGCCTTCCGAGAAGGTCTCTCCGGACACCGAGAAGCGGTCAAGCATGTCGAGACCGAGCGTCTCCTCGTAGAACTCTACTGCACGGTCAAGGTCCGTTACCGTCACGCCAAAGTGATGTGCAGATGGTTCCGTCATGTATCATACCGAGAGAGATACTGGGAAAGGTCTGTCCCTGTATTTGGGTACCTGAGTTGAATCACTTGAGGTAGATTTATGTCTAGTGACGGAAGGGCTCAGTGTATGTCACGACTCCCGTTTCCGTTGGTTCCACGTTGGCTTCGGTGGACCGGTGTATTGGCAGTTGCGACCGTGATCGTATACTTCTCCGTGTTCCAGACTGTTCCTGCGCCGCCGAGCGGTCCGATGGGTTTGGCCCAGATCTGGGACAAGAAGCTCCATTTTGCCGCGTATGCTGGCTTTGCGTACTCGCTCGCGTATGCAACCGTCGAGTCTCGCGACCGTCCGCGAAGACGGATTGGCGGTGTTCTCGCCACCGCGTTACTGTTCGGACTGGCAATTGAGCTCGTACAAGGGCCACTCCCGATGCGGTATTATAGCGTCGCCGACCTCCTCGCAAATTGCATCGGCGCAAGCCTCGTTGTACCGTGGTTCCTCGTAGAATCACAGGTCCGGTATTGCAGTCCACGACGGGCGTTCGAAACGTAGATGCCAGCCACGAGTTGACGCGCGAGTCGCGGTGGGTCAACCGAACCAGATGCTCGGGCTACCAGACGGTGGCCCTCAGCCCGTCAGGATCCAGAATCAGACGGCGGTAGCGATGCACCCCCGATTCTCCGGAACGTGAACTCGTCCGCCGTGTGAGGGGCGATCACCGTTTCGGAACGAGTCTCGCTGACACTTACTCGACACGAGTTCTGCTCTGCTCGCGCATGAACTGCTGAAGATACCAGTAGCCACCTGCGAACTTCCCGGTCGTCCCGGAGAACTTCCAGCCGCCGAAGGGTTGTGCCTGGACCAGCGCGCCCGTGGTCGCGCTCTGGGACCGGTTCGCGTAGCACATCCCGGCCTCGGTCTCGTCGAACCAGCGGTCGATTTCCTCGTCGTCCTTCGAGAAGAGCCCCGCACAGAGGCCGTAGTCGCTGCCGTTGGACTTTGCGATGCCCTCTTCGAGGTCGGAGACCGGGTGAATCGTCACGAACGGGAGGAAGTGTTCCTCCCGGGCGAGGTCGTGTTCGTGGGGGATATCGGTGACGACGGTCGGTTCGACGTACCGCCCGTCGGGGAGGTCGTCGTCGACGACGGCCCCGCCCGTCCGGACCGTCCCGTCGGTCCGCGCCCGCTCGGTGATCGTCCGGTAGCGTTCGAGTGCGCTGTCGTCGATCACGGGGTTGACGACGGTCTCGAGGTCTTCGCCGGGCCCGATTCCCAGTTGTTCGGTCGCGTCCACGACTCGGTCGGTGAACTCGTCGTAGACGTCCTCGTAGACGTACACGCGGGAGGTCGCGGAGCACTTCTGGCCGCTGTACGAGAACGCCCCCATCGTGACGCCGTCGACCGCGCCGTCGAGGTCGGCCGCGTCGCTGACGATGACCGGGTTCTTCCCGCCGAGTTCGGCGATGACGGGCCCGCGTTTGCCCTGCTCTCTGAACGTCCGCTCGATGCCGAGGCCGACCTCACGGGAGCCCGTGAACGCGACACCGGCGACGTCCTCGTGCTCGGTGAGGGGTTGGCCGACTGCGCTGCCGCCGCCCGTGACCAGATTGAACACGCCGTCGGGAAGCCCTGCGTCGTCGAGGATGTCGGCGTACTTGTGGGCGATGAGGGGTGTCGCGCTCGCGGGCTTGGCGACGACGGTGTTGCCGGTGACCATCGCGCCGGTGGTCATCCCTGTGAGGATGGCCAGCGGGAAGTTGAACGGGGCGACGACCGCGAAGACGCCGTACGGTCGCAGCAGGTTCGTGGTGTGCTGGTGTGGCGTCGGCTGGCCGGTGTCGAACTGGTAGCCGTTCGAACGTTCGAGTTCGAGACTGTAGAACCGGAGGAAGTCGATGGCTTCGTCGACGTCGGCCATCGCCTCGGTCCGGTTCTTCCCATTCTCGAGCGAGAGCGTCGCCGCCAGCTCGAACTTGCGGTCCCGCATGCAATCGGCGGCCGTCCGGAAGATGTCGGTGCGCGAATCGACGTCGTGGTGCTCCCACTCCGGGAACGCGTCGGCGGCGGCGCTCACCGCGGCGTCGACTTCTGCGTCGCCACCTGCGGCAAACTCACCGATTTCGAGGTCGAAGTCGCCGGGGCTCGTCACCGCGAATCGGTCCTCGGTGTCGACGTGAGCACCGTCGATGCGGAGGGCGTGGTACTCCCCCAGGTCGGCCTTGACTGTTTCTACGGCCGCCTCGTAGGCGTCGTGGAACTTGTCTTCGTCGCCGTCTTGCTGGTAGGTGAGCAGCGTCAGTTCGTTCTCGAACTCGACTGGTTGCACGGGCCTAGAAGGCCGTTGATGCGTTTATACCTTCGTCTCAGCGTCGTGGGTGGTTGCTCAGTCACTAGCGCGTTCTCTGGGGGCACGTTTTGCCCTTTGTGGCAAGTGTTTCGCCACGTGATACATGGATTAGTGCAGTCGACGATGTCGGACGAGATACCAGCTCAGGTGGTTAGCCCGGAATCCAGTCGGTACTGGTAGTTAGAAGCCAGGCTTCCGGATATCGGTAGGAAGTAGTTGCACCGGTGTGGGTGACGATGACGCATACCCGTGGACGTCTCCCCCATACTGTAGTTTCCGGTGGAATTGCGCATCTAGTCTGCGGAGCAAGTTCACAGGTTTTAAGCTATCCTGCTTTGCGGGATTGAGTGATGGTCTCCGGGTTGCGGTATCGCGTGCTAAGTGTCGTCGGCACTATTTTGATTACCGTTCTTGCGGTGATGATTGCGAATCTCCCCGCTGTACAGTGGTTCCTATCGACAGCCGTGCCGGTGGTTCAACGATTGCCCGCGACCGTGCTCACCGGAGAGAAACTTACCGTGGCCGTGGCGACGGCCGTGGTGGTCGTCGTGTTGAATCTCATTCCGCTGTTCAAGCCACGGCCGCGCCGGATCCTCGATACGATGTTGGTGACCCAGCGGCGCGTGCTCATCGCCGGGCTCGCGTTAGCGACGATCGGCTACTTCGATTACTCCTACCAGCTTCCGCGCTCGACGCTCGTCCTGACGACGGTCGGCCTCCTCGTCTACCTCCCGCTGTGGTTCGTGACGATTCGTCGTCGCCCGTCCGAGCGGGACCGAGCAATCATCGTCGGCGATGACCCTGAGGAGATTGCAGACGTGCTAGAGGAAATCGATATTCCAGTTCTTGGCTACGTCTCACCGCCGAGTCCGTACTACACCGACCGCGAGCCGGTCGCGGGTGGGCCTGCGGTTGCCGACGGCAGCGGTGAAGCGTTACTCAACGATCTCGACTGTCTTAGCGGGCTGTCGCGCCTCGACGAGGTGCTGGTCAACTACAACATCGATACGGTCGTGCTGGCGTTCGCCCATCCTGACCGCGCGGAGTTCTTTGGGGCGCTCGACACCTGCTACGAGCACGGTGTCGACGCGAAGGTACATCGGGAGCACGCCGACGATGTGCTGACGACGACGGCCGCTGGGGACGAGGTCCTCGTTGATATTGAGTTGGAGCCGTGGGACTGGCAGGACTACGTGTTCAAGCGGGCGTTCGACGTGGTGTTCGCGGTGAGTGGTCTGCTGGCATTTGCTCCCTTTATGACGGTCATCGCAGTTGCGATCAAACTCGACAACCCAGGGCCGGTGTTATATCGTCAAGAACGCACGGCAGAGTTCGGGGACACGTTTACCATCTACAAATTCCGGACAATGGTTCCCGAGAACGAATCCGCGACTCCCGTCGAAGATGAGGAGAACGACCGAATCACTCGCGTCGGACGTTTGCTCCGTAACACTCATCTCGACGAAATTCCGCAACTGTGGTCAATTCTGATTGGCGAAATGAGCGTTGTGGGTCCACGAGCCGTCTGGACGAACGAAGAACAGTTGCTGGAGGAAACAACGGACATGTGGCGCAAGCGCTGGTTCGTCAAACCTGGGTTGACCGGGTTAGCGCAAATCAACAATGCAAAAAGTACAAACCCAACTTCGAAACTCCGCTACGACCTCGAATACATCCGTCGACAGTCCTTCTGGCTCGACGTGAAGATCGTCATTCGACAAATCTGGAAGGTTTTCGAGGACTTGTATCGAACGTGAGTGTCGAACCGGGTATGTAATTGACTGCTTAGTCTTCTCTCTCGAGGAACACTGTCAGCATCGAGTGTCGCAGGCTTTAAGCACCGCTCACGTAATGCGACTCTCATGACCGACGTACGCGAGGCGACCGACGACCTCGTCGCGGAGCGGCCGGACCTCGAGGCTGATCTCCGCGAAGTCCTCGCGGTCGACGAGCGCACTGATGGGTGGACCTTCGATGATGTCCCCGTCGATTCGGGGACGTTCGGCGAACTCGTCTCTCGGGATATCGTCGTTAAGGATGGCGATGAGTACGAGGTTTCTGACCCTGGTAGTGTCCGAGCTGGACTCGATGGCGACGCGGAGGCAAACCAGGCATCCGACACGGGAAGCCAGTTGCGGCTGTCGACAGTATCACTACCGTCGGTGTCTCGCGTGGAGGCCGGAGCGCTCGGCGGTGCATTAGCGGTCGTCCTCCTGATGCGTACGTACATCTTCCCGAGCGTCTTCCGGGGGGAGTACGTTGTCCTTCCCTCGAACGATCCCTACTACTATCGGTACTGGGTCGAACAACTTTCGGCCGAGGCGACCGGTGTCTTCGACTTCAGCGTTCTCTCCGGACTTCCTGGTGCGGTGGCTAAAGGTGAACCCCTGATGGTGGGAACGCTGTGGTGGTTTACGAATCTACTCGGTGGAGCTGACGCTTCGGGGTGGGTTTTATCGTGGTATCCCGTCGTCTCAGCGCTCGTAGTGGGTGTGCTGATCTACGCGATGACGGCCCGTGTGACCGGCGATCGTCGAGTTGGCCTGGCTTCCGTCGTCTTCCTCGCAGTGATTCCGGCATTCGCGTATCGGACGGGACTCGGGTTCGCCGACCACCACGCCTTCGACTACCCCTGGCTCGTGTTGACGGCATTATCGCTTGTTTGGGTGGCCGACGTGGACCGCGAGAGCCTTCGAGAAATCCGGCTCTGGTTCGTGTCTGGGTTGCTCGGCATCGCCGTGGCCGGGCAGGTGATGGCCTGGGAGGCTGGACCGCTGCTCATCGGTGCACTTGGAGTCTACGTCGCGGTCCGTGCCGCCGCGGACGTGCGCGCCGATCGGTCACCACTCGTCGCGAGCATGCCGATTCTCGCTGGACTGATGGTTGCGTCCCTGCTCTCGCATCTCACCCATACTGGCTTTGGATGGCACACTGATGTTGTCGCCTACTCGCCGGCGCTGTTGTTCGTCAGTGTGCTGGGCGTCTCGCTCATCGGCGAGGGAGTTCGTCGAACGGGAATGCCGGCATTCGTTCTGGGTGCGACCGAAATTGCGGTCGGGCTGAGTGGGCTTGCAGTTCTTCGAGTCCTGTTGCCGACGTACGGTGATAGACTATTCCAGCAGCTCGATATTCTCCTCTTCAATTCGGGTGCAGCCGAAACGCGATCGCTGTTCGCTGGCGGTCCGGCTGGGTTCTTCCTCGGTCCTATTCTTGAGCTGGGCTTTGCGTGGTTCCTCGGCCTGGCAATGCTTGCACTGATCTCGTGGCGGGCCTACCGCCGTGAGGACTCAACGTGGCTCGTGGTCTGTACCTACGGCTGGTATTTCCTCGTCTTAACGGCGTTCCAGCGCCGGTTCGTCGGTGAACTTGCGCCCTTCATGGCGATACTGGCGGGATACGGATTCGTCGTCTTCGCTGTGAAACTTGACGTGCTGTCACCACTGGCGCTCGACGGCGACCGACATAATCGGCGGTTGGCCAGCGACGGGGCAGGGTCGAACGCTCGGAAGGACGAGGACGGTCAATCGCTCGGTTTGCCCACTCGAAGCACGGCCACAACAGTTGCTGTCCTTCTGCTATTCGTCACCAGTGCAGGCGCGGCCCAGACCGCAGTCCGACACGAGCAGGTGAAGATTGCCGACGAGAAATTCGATGCGGCAGTGTGGATGGACGAGTACGCCGAGGACCGCGCCTGGGAATACCCTGAGAACTACGTGTTGAGCAAGTGGGGTCGCAACCGGATGTACAACTACTTCGTGAACGGTGAGTCAGAGTTTTACAACTTTGCATACGATAACTATGAACAGTTCCTCTCGTCGACAGATCCTATAGCCCAGTACAAGCGACTTCGTGGCGATGTTGGATTCATCGTCACGAAAAACGTGAAGGTAAGCGGGAAGGTTTCGCCGAAGACAAACTACGCCCGCCTTCACAAGCGGTTCGGCAGTACTGGTCCCGATGGCGCGTCCGGTGCGGGCCACTACCGGGCACTCTACGCGAGCAAGGATGGTTCGGTGAAAGTGTTCTCGTTGGTTCCCGGTGCTAACATCAGCGGGACACTCTCACCAAACAAAACCGTAGTTCTCTCAAAGCAGGTCAAGATCCAGGGCACGTCATTCGAGTATCGACGCACCATCACCGCTGGTGCTGACGGGAACTTCTCGGTGATCGTTCCGTACGCTGGTGACTATACCCTTGGGAATCGGAAAGTACAGGTCCCGAAGGACGCGGTCGAAGACGGTGGGAACGTCAGCGTCGATAAGTTCCAAGACTCTTGAGAAAACAAAACACGATACGGGAGAACGTAGATTAGCACCTCGTTGAGCGAGATCAAGGCATCTACGGATTGGTCGTGAATGACTCGGTAGATTTTTGTGGGGAGGATTCGCGGTCCCCGACATAATGCAAATCCTCGTAACTGGCGGCGCGGGTTTCATTGGAGGTCATCTTGCCGAGCAGTTTACCCGCCTGGGCCATCATGTGGTCGCACTCGATAACTTCGAACCGTACTACGATATCGGCATCAAGGAACACAACGTCGAATGCAGTCGAACCGTCGCCAGCGAGGGCAGCGGGAGTTACGAACTTGTTCAAGGTGATATTTGCGATGCAGACTTTGTCAGTAAATACGTCAATAATGCCGACATCATCTTCCACCAAGCGGCACAGGCTGGCGTCCGGACAAGCGTTGAACAGCCCCAGAAGGTCAATGACATCAACGTCGGTGGCACGTTAAACATCCTGGAGGCGGCCCGCGATTCGGAGACTAAGCGTGTGGTTGTCGCGAGCTCATCGTCGGTGTACGGCAAGCCCGAGTACCTCCCCTACGACGAGGAGCACCCGACCACGCCCGTGAGTCCCTACGGTGCGTCGAAGCTAGCCGAGGAGCAGTACACGCGGGTGTACCACGAGGTGTACGGCTTGCCGACAGTGTCCTTGCGTTACTTCACGGTGTACGGGCCACGGATGCGCCCGAACATGGCAATATCGAACTTCGTCTCACGGTGCATAAACGGAAAGTCGCCAGTCATCTATGGCGACGGTATGCAAACGCGGGATTTTACTTACATCGATGACGTGGTACGCGCGAACGAGACGTTGCTGGAGACTGACACCGCCGACGGCGAGATACTGAACATCGGAAGTACGGACAATATCGAAATTCGGACCTTGGCCGAGGAAATCCGCGACCAGCTCGCGCCCGAAATCGACTTGGAATACGACGAGCGCCACGACGCCGACGCTGAACACACTCACGCGGACATCTCTAAGGCGAGGGAGCTGATTGGGTACAAGCCAACAACGACAATCCGAGAGGGCGTCAAGCGGTTCACCGAGTGGTATCGAGAGAACCGCGGATGGTACGAGCCGCTGGTACAGAGTTCTTGATTCACGTATTCGCTCGGCAACCGTCTATAAGGCTTAGAGACAAAGAAGTCGACAGGATATTAATGGAGAGTCAAAAACCCAGGTCTACATGCGGATACTCCGTGTCGCACAGAAAGTGTACCCCGACGTGGTAGGCGGCGGTCCCTACCATGTTCACGCGCTCAGTCGTGACCAAGCTGCCGCGGGCCACGACGTAACAGTGTTAACGGTCGGGGACGGCCCACGTCAGGAGGAACACGAGGGTTACACGATTGTGCGCAGGAAGCCTACTGCGACAGTCCTTGGGAACGATATCTCAGTCGGGATTGGACGCTTCCTTCGAATGGCGAACGAATACGATGTCGTCCACGCTCATTCGCATCTCTACTTCTCGACCAACCTCACAGCACTAAATCGACAGCTCGGCGATACACCACTGGCAATTACGAACCACGGACTGTATTCTCAAAACGCTCCCGAATGGCTTTTTGACATGTATTTACGGACTCTCGGCCGATGGACGTTCAACAGCGCCGACGTAGTATTCTGTTATACTGCAGAAGATAAACACCGAGTCCGCAACTTCGGCGTTAGAACAGATATCGAAGTCATTGCGAACGGCATCGACCAGACAAGATTCACACCGGACGGGCCAGAGAGCGACCTTGTGGACGCCGATGGTCCGATTGTGTTGTTCGTCGGCCGCTTGGTCGAGGGGAAGCGACCGGTAGATCTCCTCGAAGCGGTTGCTCAACTACGGAGTGCTCACCCGGACGTCGAGCTCTACATATGTGGCGACGGACCATTACATACGGAACTGGCTCAGCGAGCGGGAAAGCTCGATATCCGTGACGCGGTGACATTTCTCGGCCACGTTTCGTACGACGAGATGCCGAAAGTATACCGTGCAAGCGACGTACTCGCATTACCGAGTCGGGCGGAGGGGCTTCCACGGACCGTCCTAGAGTCGTTGGCGTCAGGGACGCCAGCGGTGACAAGCGACCTTGAACAGGTTGCACCAATCGTCGATGGGGTGGGCCTCACCGTGCCTGTCGGCGACTGTGAAGCGCTCGCGAACGCGTTGGGGCGACTACTCGCTGACGACCAACTCCGGGCCCAGTACAGTCAGGAGGGCCGTCAGCGCGTACAGACGGGATTTACTTGGAGCGAGACGGTCGACCGAACGACGGAGACGTTACGAAACCTCATTAGACAACAATGACTGGAGATTCGACCATTTACTCGACGTTCACAACTGCTGTCTACAACTCACGAATCTACTCCACCATCGGGGCTGTAAGGCAGTGGAGTAGCCATAGCACCGTCGTCCGCATCCTTGACACTCCAAGGATACTCGTCGGACTGCTGCTAATCGTCGTTCTTGCAAGCTTCTTGCGGGTATTGTCTTCGGATCTTCACGCGGCGTTAAAGTTCATGAGTTTCGTTGTCCTGTTTGTCGTACTCGCCACGTTGCTGTGGCCATTGTTGGAGCTCGTCGAGTAGTAAACGCTCCCATCGCTCGACGACCGGGGCGGCGAAGACGACCATCAGTAGGACGAACGGGATGCGGTGGCGGATGGTCGTCCCGAAATTCGAGTCGATGAGACCGTATCCTACTACGCCACCGCCGTACACGATTACTAACGTGATTAAGATAGCGTCGTCGAATCGGCACTGAGAGAACGACCGAAACGCGACCACCGTGAGTGCGATAAGGAGCGGGAGCGAGAGCATTCCCACGAAATCGAATACAGAAGTGACGTGAAGAGGAAACGGTGCATACTGGAAGTAGATTGCCCGGATCGGTGCAACAAGTAACACGTCGAGCCATGACTGATACTGCAGTTCCGTGAGGTAGGCAGCTCCGCCCGTACGGCGGAAAGCGACCCGTGACGTCAGCGTCGCAAGCGGATACTGATAGGTGAACAGAGAGAAACCTATCGCCCCACTGAAGACAGCGATCCCAGAGAGCATCGTGAGCGAAATCGGGCGTCGAGCGACGCAGTTTATTGCATTGAGAGTCGTGCCTGCGGCGCAGCCCAAAACGACCAGAATTGCTAACTCCGGGCGAAGGAGGTAGAGCATGCCGAGACAGGGGATGCCCAACGCTGCGGCGATACCGTCCCAGCGTCGAAAGGCCCGCACGCCACACGCAAGCGTCGCAAATGTGAGCGCGACCGTCATCGAATCCCGCATCGGGAGTGATAGGAAGACGAACGAAACTGGGAGGTACAGCACTACGACGGTGAGGCCCTGCGTCGATTCGACATCGGGATAGAGCCTCGTCGCGAGATATGCGACGGGAAGCGGGAGGAGAACCGCGAAGAGCGCGTTGAGAACGGAGACGATGGTCGGATCGGGTGTAAATATCGCGTACGCCGTTGCTTGGAATCCGCTGAACGCGCCGACCGTACTGGAGGCCTCCGGCAGCCGTCCCCCCGCGAGCACGGTCGCGACCTCGTGAAACTGGTGGATGTCCCACCCGTACGGAAGTTTGGGCAAGATAAATAGCGAGAAGAGGACGTGAAGCGCCAATGCGATAATACCGGATACCCAGTAGACGCCGCTGCCGTACCGTCGTGCGATGAGTCGAAATACGAGCGTGACCGTCGCGATCGCGAACAGCAGCGAACTCGCCTGAACGAGGAGGTCGTACATGAACACGAATTCGTTATGGGTTGAGTACGCCCTGCCGTCGCATTTGCTCGTGCCACTGCGCGAAGACGTAGACGCTCCAGAGGAACTTCCCATGTTCGCCGCGACCGGTACAGTGCTGTTTGAAGATATTAAGGACCGCCGCGGTATCCAAGAGATCTGTCTCCAGCGACCGAACCGCCCCCTCGAATTCGCCCGCTAGTTCGGTCTTGAACCACTCGCCGACGGGCATGTCGAATCCCTGTTTTCCTCGATCGAGAATCGGCTGTGGAAGGAGGTCGGCGAATGCTTTTCGGAGGACGCGCTTCCGTGAACGACGGGTGTGTTTGTACGACGTCGGGAGGGAGAACGCGTACTCAGCGACGTCGACGTCCAGCATCGGAACGCGGACTTCGAGGGAGCTGTACATACTCGCGAGGTCTACCTTCTGTAGCATCTGGTTCGGTAGGGTATATCGGGTATCGACGGCCTGGATACGGCTAAGCGCTTCCCGTCGCTCCGGTGGAAGGCACGCTCGAACATCGTCGTGCTCGGCCGCAAGCGCTCGCCGTGCGGTCCGAACCGGGTCGTTCTCGACGGCGCTTACTGCGTCGTCGTCCGGAATGCGCATCCATTCGAAGTGGCGATTCGGCGTCGACTGTTCGCCGCCACGGGTGAATTTCTTCGCCTTGCGTACTAGCTCGCCCGTGGTGCTCTCCCGCGATGCCGGGAGTCGGCCGATCGCTGGCTCGATCACGTGGTTTCGAATCCGTCTCGGAACTGCTCGATAGTATTTCGAGAGATATTCGCCGCGGTAGCGGTCGTAGCCGGCGAACAGTTCGTCGGCACCATCGCCGGAAAGCGCGACCGTAACGTCCTGGCTCGTTTTCTGAGCGACGACGTAGGTGGGTAGCAGCGATTGGTCCGCGAACGGTTCGCCGAGTCGACCAAGGACGTCCGGAACGAGGTCACGCACCGTGGAGGGTGTCACGGTGAAGGTCGTGTGGTCGGTCCCGTGGTACTCCGCCACTTCGTTAGCCGCCCACGTCTCGTCGAACAGTCCCTCTTCGAAGCCGACGGTGAACGTCTTCACCGGTTCGTCGAGCAACTCCGCCATGACGCCGACGATTATGCTCGAATCGACGCCGCCGCTCAGAAACGTACCAAGTGGGACGTCGCTCATCAGTCGCTTCTCGACGGACCGTTCGACCCGCGATCGAAGTTCCGACGCGGCGGTTTCGATTCCCGGCTCTTTCGTGTCGATGGAAGGGTCGTAGAACGTCGTTCGCTCGCTTCCCGACGCGTCGACGACCATGCATTCGCCGGGACGGAGCTTCCGAACGTTCTTGAACGCGGTCATCGGTGCCGGAATGAAGCCGAACGCGAAGTACTGCGAGAGCGCCGTTGCGTCGAGACCTCCGTGGTCAATATCCGTTCGGAGCAACGCCGGAAGCTCCGACGCAAACGCAAGGCAGTCGTCGGATTCCAGCACTAGCAGCGGTTTAATTCCCATCGGGTCTCTCGTCAGAACGAGGCGTTCGCGTTCACCATCCCAGAGCGCGAATGCGAACATCCCTTCGAGTTGCTCGACGAACGACCGGCCGTGTTCCTCGTAGAGATGGACGAGTACTTCCGTGTCGGTGTCCGTCTGAAACCGGTGGCCCGCTGCTGTTAACGACCGGCGAAGCGAACGGTAGTTGTAGATTTCGCCGTTGAACACGACCGCGACGGTTCCGTCTTCGTTGAACAACGGCTGCTGGCCGTCGTCCAGATCGATGATGCTGAGTCGTCTGTGTGCCAATCCGACATCCCCGTCGAGGTACACACCCGAGTCGTCCGGACCGCGGTGAGCGAGCTCGTCGTTCATCGCTTCTAGCTCGCGACGGCCTGGCGGCGATTCCGGCGCAAAGATTCCTGCAATACCACACATGCGTTCTACGCTCCTCCAGTTATTTGTCGGTATAGTTCGAGGTGCGCCTCCACGGTCGTCTCAATCGAGAAGTGTTCCCGGACCCGTTCGAGAGCGTCGGAACCCATCTGTTGACGCTTGGCCGGTTCAGAGATGTCAAGCATCGCGTCAGCTAGCGCGGTCGGTGACTTGGTCGGGACGAGAACGCCGGTCTCAACGTCAGCCACGACCTCGCGGACTCCGGGGATGTCGCTTGCGACGGTAGGCAGCCCGGCCGCCATCGCTTCGAGGAGGGTGACCGGCATCCCCTCTATGACCGAGGGAAGGACGAACACGTCCGCCCCGGCGTAGTACGGTGCCACGGGCGAAACGTGTCCAGGCATCGAGACGTGAGACCCTAGACCGAGGTCCTCGACCAGTTCACGGTGTGCGGAGAATTGGGGTCCATCGCCGAGAATGTGGAGATGGGCATTTGGACGCCTCTCACGCACGTGTGCCATCGCACGGATGAGTGTGTCTTGAGACTTCGCCGAGACGCACCGTCCGACGGTGAGGAAGCAAGGGTCGGCGTCCGGTGAACCAACTGGGTCAGTTGAATTAATCTTTTTGTGGAACGCGTCGACGTCGATTCCATTCTGAATTGTTATCCAGTCATCTTGTTCGCGGTCGCCTAGGAACGCTCGCTTCACCCCGTCCGAGACTGCCACTGTAACTGTGTCAATCGCTCGAGTGGCCCGTTCGAGCGTTCGAGTTACGAGGTGGTACTTCTCGGGAATCGTGTGTTGCGTACTGACAATGCATTGGTGTCCGCTTAGTCGCCCAGTGAGCCGCGCCAACGTCTGTGCGTAGGGCAAGTGAGCATGGATTACATCAACGTCCGTCCTGCAAAAGAACTCGTACATCTTCCTAATCGCTCTAGGGTCGAATTTGAACGCGGCGTCGAATCCGACGACACGGACCCCTTCAGCATCGAACTCCGGTGCGAGCGTCGAATCAGATTCGATGTGACAGATCGTGTAATCGACGCACTCGTCGTCGGTGGCTTCGACGATGCGGAGAATCATGTTCTCGGCTCCCGCCTGCGTGAGAGAATTGATGACGAAACAGACGTGCATGGTGTGACGGAGGTACTATCTGGCGGTTGTTCTACCAGTGCCTTAAGTGTGCTCTTCTCCTGATTCCTCGGGCTATCTCACTGCACTCCGTCAAACATATCTATTGAGGTTCGAAACTACCACCGAATGTCCAAAGGAACCGTACTCACGTCGTCGGTTTCGATGCGTCCCCGTTGGAGAAAAGTCCCGACTGAGGCAGAGTACTGGTTGGAAGGTTGAGACCATGGATTACAATCGAACCCCACAGAGGATGTGACTACCTATGAAGTCATATTCCAAGCCAAGCGTCTGTTTCATCTCCTTAACGGCGTACAGCTACTTTCGCCCTGATCGGACGACCGTCACCGGGGGCGGTGCAGAACGGCAAATCTATCTCCACAGTCGGAAACTCTCCGCGAAGTTCGACGTTCACGTCGTCGTCGGGGACTACGGACAACCCGTTACAGAAACTATCGAGGGTGTTACTCTCCACCGGGCGTACACGCCTGGCACTCTCTCCTCTGCAAAACACAAGATCACCGGTATTACCGCGCTTTCGTCGGCGATGCGTCGGGCGAATGCGGACGTGTACGTGTATCGCGACCACCCGCGAAAAGCGGTGTTCACTTACCTCATTACGCGTTTCCTCGGCAAAAAATGGGTATATAACGTAGCGAATGACGCAAATATCACTTCACAGGCTGATAATCTGGGAACGCCGATTCGATATCTGTTTAACTTCGCGATGCAGGATGCAGACGGAATTATCGCTCAAAGCGAGAAGCAGCGTCGACTCATCGCCGAGCGATTCAGCGTCGCCGCGACTACCGTCCCGAACGGCTACCCACGTGCAGAATCGACCCTACCTCATAATGAACGCGAGTACTTCCTCTGGGTCGGGAGACTCCACAAAAAGCAAAAGCGGCCCCACAGGTACCTCGACCTTGCCGAAAGACTGCCGGACGAGCAATTTCTCCTCGTCGGGCCGGCAAGTTCTGACGAGGCATACCAGACGCGACTCGAACGACGAATCGCAGAACTTCCGAACGTGGAGTATCTTGGTCCGGTAGATCCGGACGCGATTCACGACTACTATCGGCGGGCAAAAGCGCTCATTAACACCTCAGCGTACGAGGGCTTCCCGAACACGTTCCTCGAAGCATGGCGGTATGCGACGCCCGTTTTGAGTCTATCAGTTGACTCCGGTCGATTTCTCAACGAAGCGTCTACAGACAGTTTCGACGGTGATTTCGAACAGTTCGTCACCTCCGTCCGAACGTTAGCTGCCGACGATGATATTCGTGAGGACGCGGGGGAGAAAGCCCTCAAAATTTTTACGGAACAATATGCCCTGACGACCGTCGCAGACCGTTATGCCGACGCACTTCCGATAGAGACGACAGAGTGATTGGTATCGATCTCTGCCATTTACTTCAACTGTGTGTTACAAAGCGGCCTCACACCATCTCGACAAGATAGCAAAAGAGGGACTTGTCTTCGGTTAGAAAGCCCATTTACTTATCGTCGATACTCCCGGAACCGCAAGCTTTTCTCCTACCAATCAACGTCAATCAATGAACCGCTCAAACCAACCCTCCAGCTGGACCATGTCCCATATTCTGTATCCATGGTCTTCCACTTCGCAGATGTGTTCTTCAAGAACACTTTCAAGACCGTTTGCGTCAAAGGGGTCTCTCTCCCCTAAGCGCGAGACTCGTTCATGGGCAAATTCTCGAAGATCGTCACGGAACCACTCGTTGACCGGAACACCGAATCCCTGCTTTTTTCGCTCAATGACGGGCTTTGGAAGGACATCAGCAAACGCACGTTTGAGGAGCCATTTTTTCTTTCCTCGTCGCCACTTGTACTTCGCCGGTATGCGAGCGGCAAACTGGACGAACTCGTGATCGAGAAATGGTGAGCGAACTTCGAGAGAGTGTGCCATACTGGCGCGATCAACCTTCACAAGTAAGTCGTCAGGGAGGTAAGTATGAACGTCAACGTCCATTATCTGGTCAAGACGTGTGGGTCCGTCCGCTTGTTGGAACGTGGTCTTCAGGTTTGCCAATTCGTCAGTTTCAGGACCATCCCAAATCTGATCAAGTTGATTTTCGGTGGCGTGGCAGATGAAGCGAGCATACTGCTCAACTGGGTCACCGTTGGCGAGTTCAAGCGTTCGTCTCGCCAGATGTACGTGGTGTTGGTCACGGAGCCTTTCTGGTAGCATCCGGAGCGCCCCTGCGCCTAGCTTTCGAATGGGCCGTGGTGCTCGCCGTGCGAGCGAGACGACTTGGTCTTGAGTATACCGGTCGTATCCGGCGAAGTTCTCATCTCCTGCATCACCCGTGAGGACGACGGTGATATCGTCAGCGGCAACTTGCGAGACGTAATAAGTGGGGAGCGCTGAGGGATCACCGAACGGCATCTCATAGTGGTCGATCAGTTTCGGGAGAACGTCCATCGAGTCTGGTGTGACCGTGTATTCGTGATGGTCTGTATCGTACTGTTCGGCGACTTTCCGGGCAAATGTAAGCTCGTCATACGCCTCCTTGTCAAAACCAATAGAGTACGTTCCGACGGGGTCATCGCTTACTTCGTCCATCAGTGCCGTGACGACCGACGAGTCGATACCACCGGAGAGAAACACACCTACTGGAACGTCACTTCGCATCCGCAGGCGAGTCGCCTCTCGCAGTTCGGTCCGAAGGCGGTCGGCGAGCGTCGACGGAGATGCGTGAAATTGATTCGAGTAAGAGAGGGACCAATACGTATCTCGATGGGCCCCTTCTTCGTCGACGATCATGTACTCTGCTGGTGCTAACTGGCGGATGCTTTCGAATCCTGTTCGCGGATGTGGGACGTACTGATAGGTCAAATACTCACGGAGTGCGGAAATATCCGGTTCTGCGGATACCGCATCGTCTGCAAGTATCGTCTTAATCGTTGAGCCGAACCATATCGTCTCGTCTTCTAATTTGTAGAACAACGGTTTCTGTCCGAGTCGATCACGGGCAAGAAACAAACACCCCCGCCGTTCGTCCCAGATGGCGAAAGCGAACATGCCTCGGAGATACTGTAAACAGTCAACACCGTGTTCTTCGTAGAGGTGAAGGAGAACTTCTGTATCGGTATCTGAGGTGAAGCGATACTGGTCTACCCGCTCGCGGAGTTCTTTATAGTTATAGATCTCGCCGTTGAAAACGATATGGACCGTTTCATCTCCGTTTGACATCGGCTGTCGACCTGCTTCGGAGAGGTCTAGGATGCTGAGTCGACGGTGAGCGAGAAGTGCAGGACCGTCGGCATAGACTCCCTCTGCATCGGGACCCCGATGGGAAAGACAGTCGTTCATTCGATCTCCGAGGACGGGGTCAGGCCTCACATCAAACGATACCTTGCCACCTATTCCACACATTACTAACCGGGTTGGTTCGGGACAATTAACATTTATCGATATATCCTTATTTGGCTTTCCAGCGGTCGCGCAGATAGATTCCCACACCCAAAGGTAACATTAGTAACCAAATAGGTAGAGCGTCACGGGAAAGGCTACGCCGTTGTTCGCAAATTTTCGTACCTTGGTGGAAAGAAAATCGGGAGTAATGGACTGCAGACCTAAAGAACTCGATCGGGGCGGCTTGGAACCAATTTAGTTGATTATTAAGTCGTCGTTTGTGAAGGAGAGAGTGCCCTAAAGCGACATCGCTCGGTTTCGACTTGGTGAGTTGTGAATCGCTATCTTCCTGCCAGTATACCCGGACGACTTCGTTTACATATCTTGTACAGTAACGAGTAGCAATCTCATCCCAGACGACTGCCTCAGGAACATACCGCTCACCATCAAGATCAGGAAACGGATGTTCGCGGAGAACGTCTGTGCGCATAAATCCGGACTTCTCTCCACGAATTCGATGCCGATATCTGTTAGCCAGAATGGTCGAATCGAACACCTCATCCGGGAATTTATCTCCAACAATGTCTCCGTCTTGATCAATGCAGAGCCCTGTGATACCTACAAACTTACTTCGGCGACTACTTGGAATTGAGCGCCAATGCTCATGTAGAATTTCAAGGGAGTTTTGGAGTAGTTTGTCATCTGCGTCAAGTGGATAGAACAACTGGCCTTGAGCGTGTTCAACTCCTATATTGAATGCTTGATGCTTCCCTTGTTTATCGCTAGGTTGAGTAACAAAATTTATTGGGAATTCTGCCTCTTGTTGCCAAGTGCGAATGAGAGATTCCGTTTCATCAATAGAATTATCATCGACAATCAGCCACTCAAAGTCGCGGAAAGTCTGTTCGCAGAGACTTTCATAGGGTCGATGGAGAGTATGCGCTCGCTCATATGTGGGGGTGAAAACGGTGTAGGTGATTCTGTCTGATTTGGAGTTCTCGCCACTAGTCACTCTGCCTCACCTCGGAAGACTGCTTCGTACTGATTAGCGACCTGCTGGATGCTGTGATTCTCGACGAAGTGTTTGTAAGCATTGATTTTGAGTTGGTGGCGGTACTCTTCATCTTGAACAAGTTCTTGAAGTCGTTTTCTCATCGTCTCAGTCGAACCATCTGCGCAAAAGCCAATATCATGTGTCTGCAGGAGGTCATTCGGATTCACATTCAGGCTCACGACCGGCGTCCGATTCGCCCACGCCTGAAGGAACGTATTCGGGAACCCTTCATCAATTGATGTGTTTACAAATATATCAGAGGTTTCAAAGTATTTGCCAACATTATCGTAGGAAACAAACCCCTCAAAGCAGACGTTGTCCAATTTGCTCGCCTTCTGCTCCACCCTCTCATATATCTCCGGGGATTCGGCTGCTTGTCCACCGACAATAATGAAGTCTGCCTCTGGAATTTCTGACGCTAATCTCAACACAAGCTCAGGTTGTTTCCACTCCCGTAACATAGCCACCCAAAGTATCTGTGGGCGAGTAGCGCTCAATTGCTTTGAGGTTGGGTTTTGATCTGGGTCTGGATAACCGTTCCAGATAAGCGTAATATCAGTCTTGGAATATTTATTGGATGCTCGAGTATACTGGAAATCGTTCTGCGCCACAAGCGCGTCCGCTGTTCCCAATGCTTTCTGCATTGCTCCCCAATAGAGAGTGTTGTTAGTGAGTGCCGTATTTAAGACGACGGGGTCGTCAGTAACTTCGCTGTCGTGGGCGAAGTTGTAGACAAAACGCGTATCCGTTATAGAACAGTATACCGAGAGTGGGAATATGTCTAAGTTTGGAACCCGAACATAGACCACATCGGGATCAAGAGCGTGCAGTGTTCTAAGTGTAGCTATGGTCCTAGCGGGAAGGCGAACGGGGAGGCTACCATTAGGATATTCATCTTTTAAGATAACATCAATCCCGTCTACAGTCGTCTCTTCTTTGTACTCCTGGTCATTTTCTATGAAGTAGACTTCGTGACCTCGGTCCGTGAGTTCTCGGCCAATAAGTACTTGCTGGAGTTGAGATCCACCGACGTTACCACCGTGACCACCGGTGAGCATGTCATACGCGTTGAGGCTTAGGAAGACAATTCTCATCTTCTGACGAAATACGGAATGAGAGGCACTTAGATTTGGCGAGGTCATCCTGTCTCAGATGTATCTGATTATCCCATATCTCCGGAAGCGAAAGATTTAGACAGCGAAATTCTTGGCTCAAAAATTACCACGCACTTTTCTACTCTATCTTGTAGTCGGCCCGATTTTCTACATAGTGATTTCGGACTTCTTCGGGGAAGTCATCGAATCGGAGGACAGAGTCACAGCGATTGTTAGGACATTTCATAACCCGGTTCGATTCAAGTACATTTGCCGCGACGACGATGCGACAGGTTGGACATTTGAGGGTTTCGATACGCATAGTTAGAGTTTTAGATTGGAATTTTCGCCGACCACAAGCCGTCGACCCTTGGGTAGGAGATCCTTTGAACTCTCGACACTGGCCGCACGGCCAATGAGACTATCGACGATTCTACCATCGGCAGATAGTGTACTTTCGCCGACGACAATACTGTTCTCAAGGTGAACGCCGTCGATAATCGATTCAGCACCGATGGACGTGTAAGGGCCGACGTAGCTTCCATTCTTGATAACAGTCTCTCTGGCGATACTTACTGGCCCACGGACGACCGCTCCTGGTTCGATAGTGGCGGTCTCATGTAGGTCGATGTGACCCATGACGTCTGCCTCAACATTGATAGTTCCCTTCATCGTACCCGGTTTCTCCTCGAGAACTAGTCGGTTAGCTTCGAGGATGTCCGCAGGTTTCCCGGTGTCCTTCCACCAGCCGTCAACGATATGGGAGTCGATCGTTCCACCACGTTCGATGAGCGCCTGGATAGCGTCGGTGATCTCGAGTTCACCTCTCCACGACGGTTCGAGGTCCGAAATCACATCGAATACCGCCGGAGAGAAGATATAGATTCCGATGAGAGCTAAGTCCGACGGGGGATCAGTAGGTTTCTCGATGAGCCGCACGACAGTTCCATCAGGTTCTACATCGGCAACACCGAACTGCTGGGGGTTGTCGACATGCTGAAGTGCGATACCTGCGGCACAGTCCTTCGTACGAAAACGATCGACCATCTCTCCGATGCCCTGTTTGAGGATGTTGTCTCCTAGATACACGACAAAATCATCACCGTCCACGAAGTCCTGGGCACACCCGACCGCATGCGCGAGCCCCAGAGGTTCGCCTTGGACGATGTACGTGATGTCTACACCGAAGTCGGAGCCGTCACCGAGGAAGTTCTGAATCTCCTCTCGTCCCTTCTTTCCGAGCACTACCCCGATTTCATCGACTCCGACCGCTGCTAGGTCTTCGATGCTGTACTGGATGACCGGCTTGTTCGCTACGGGGACGAGCTGTTTCGGTCCGGTGTGAGTGATTGGACGAAGTCGGGATCCCGTCCCGCCTGCGAGTACGAGCCCTTTCATTCTTCCATACCCCTCTCGGTGTTCAGTGAGATGTCGGCTGTATCGTACATTTCGCCCATCTTCTCGTGGGTTCCCCAGTTAGAGGGGTTCGCGGGGGGGTCCATAACCAACGGTTCTTGGTTATCGCCAGACCTTAAATCCACCAGTCCTCTCCCGGACGAAGTACCTGCTAATCGGATTTGATGAATACGAAGACGTTCCACTTGTAGGTCGAGATATCTCGTACTTTCTGGTTTCTCGACCATGATTTGACTACTTTAGTAGACAGATTGGCAATCGGACCCGGACACGGTTTCTGTACGACGGTCTTGCAGAAGACTGATTAACGGTGCTGAGTGTCTTCACCTATGGACAGATCTCTGACCGTAGTCGTCACCGGAGTTGGTAGTACGACTGCTCAATCCGTTCTCAAAGGCCTCCGGAAACAGCAGACGTACGATGTCGAGATCATCGGCGTCGACATCAATCCGTCCACCAACATCGCCGGAGCTTACTTCTGTGATCACTTCGAACGTGTAGCCCCGGCTACCCACACCAAACAGTATCTTTCGGACCTACGGACCATCGTTGATAGATACGGCGTCGACTTAGTGATTCCAATTGTCGACATCGAATTGGGAGTAATTGCTGAACATCGGAACGTGTTCGATGAAGAGGTGAAGATACTCCTCCCGTCCGAGGAAACAATCCGAATCTGTAACGACAAGTACGACACGTACGAATGGTTCTCCGCTACTGGTATACCGACTCCGACGACACTCTCGAATCCTACTCTGGCAGAAGTTCTCGATCACTTCAACTCGTTTCCCCTCGTCGCAAAGCCCACTAAAGGCGTCAGTAGTCGAGACGTATACGAGATTCGTAACGAAGATGAGCTCTGTCTGCTGGAAAGAATCGACACGCCAGTCGTCCAGCCAAAGTTGGCCGGGGATGAGTACACTCTCGATGCGTTTCGACGAGACGGGCAGACGGTGGTCGTCCCGCGCCAGCGTGTGGACACGCGGTCGGGAATCAGTTATAAGGGACGGACGGTCGACGAGCCGAGATTGATAGAGTACGGAAAGAGAATCATGGACGAACTTAACCTATTCGGACCGGCGAACATACAGTGCTTCGTGGACAGCGACGGGGGAATTAATTTCTTCGAGATCAACCCTCGATTCAGCGGTTCGCTCTCGCTTACCATCGAAGCCGGTGTGAACAGTCCGCGGTTCGCTCTCGACTGGGCCGCCGACGAATCGAGTAGCATCGAGCAGGACTTCGAAGAGGTCACGATGCATCGATATTGGAACGAGGTGTTCTACGCCGACGAACGCGGGTCAGCACCGCTCCACCTCCAATGACGTCGCAAACCGACCGGCGGATAGTCTTCGACCTCGACGGAACGTTGTTGGACACCTCTCACCGGCACCATTACCTGTACTGCACCCTCCTCGATTCGCTCGGTAGCGGCATCGAACCGCTCCCCAAATCGAGGTTCTGGTGTCGGAAGCGGTCCGGAAAGTCCACGATGGACCTGATCCGAGACGACCTTTCGGAATCGGAGAGAGAGAAGTTCTCCAACAACTGGATAGACAAGATCGAATCACAGGAATACCTCTCGTACGATTCTCTCATTCCGGGAACTCGTCCTGCACTTGAGCACCTCGAAGACGAGTTCGACCTTTACCTACTCACGAGACGGACGAACTCCGCCAACGCACGGAGACAAGTCGCCGACTTCGACCTCAAGCAGTACTTTCGTCGAATCCTTGTCGTGTCGCACGACGGACCGGAAAAGAGTCAGGTGCTGACCGAGGAATTCTCCCATTTCACGACGGCAGATATCGTAATAGGGGACACGGGCGAAGACATCCGGTCCGGCAACGCCGTCGGTGCGACGACGGTCGGGGTGCTGTCCGGGATTCGAAACAGGTCCCGTCTCGAACAGGCGGAGCCGAACCAACTAATCGCCGCCGTACACCAGTTCCCCTATCACTTATCGGAGGTCACACACTAAATGTCCTCCCTACGACTTTCACGAAGTTCGAGACCTTAGAGGAAAGAGGCAGATTGACGTAAGGGGATTCATAACGCCTCCTTATGGCATCAAATCTTGAGTGTACCGGTGATGTTTTTGTTACAGGCGGTGCCGGATTCATAGGAAGCCATATCGTTGAGCTATTAGTTGAAAACGGATACGACATTACTATCTATGACAATCTGAGCACGGGGAATTTAAGTAACATAGAACACATTCACAATTCAATTAACTTCATCGAAGGTGACTTGCTAGATGCTGACCGGCTAACTACCGCAATGGACGGCCACGAGATCGTATCCCATCAAGCTGCACAGCTTGAAATTACTACGGCCATGGAGGAACCACAGACGGACTTAGAGGTAAATACGAGCGGGAGTTTAAATGTTTTTGACGCAGTAGTAGAAAATGACATCTCGAAGGTTCTATATGCCTCTTCTGCCTGTGTGTACGGCCAAGCTAAAACTACACCACAATCCGAGGAACACCCGACCGACCCAAACTGGCCATACGGAGTGAGCAAACTTGCGGTTGACAAGTATGCAAATATATATTCAAAAACGTACGATATTCCATTCGTCGGTCTTCGATACGGCATCACGTACGGCCAACGGGAGTGGTATGGTCGTGTGATGACTGTCTTCCTAAAGCGGGCCCTGAACGGGAAGCCACCCGTCGTTTGGGGAGGTGAACAGGTACGAGACTTCGTTCACGTCCGGGATGCATCCCGACTGCACAATCTTGCGGTAGAAAGCGACACTACAGGCCACGAAATATACAACGTAGGTACCGGTGTGGCGACTTCAATCAAAGAATTAGCAAAGTTGGTAGTCGAGTCTACTAATCTCGATAGGGATATTGTCTTTGAGGATATCGAACCTGGTGAAGAATCGAAACAGGTCGAGCGAGATCGTCTTCCTCAAGAACTAGAGAAGATGGTACTTGACCCCTCGAAAGCGAAGCAGAAGCTAGATTGGGAACCCCAAGTCAATTTACGAGAGGGTTTGTCGTTACAGTACGAGTGGCTAAAGGAAAACCGTGAACGCTGGCAAAACCCAAGTTACTAATTATGTCTGACAACGAGACTGAACGACTCGATACAGTAGCAGATTGGTATGAGACCAAAGGGTTTTATCAAAAAATCCTCAAACAGGGTTATAAAAGTATTCGTCCGTACTTCACGGGTAAGCGGTGTCTGGAATTAGGGTGTGCTGATGGTGCGATGACTGAACACCTTTTAGATGATTTCGAAACAGTCGTCGCTGTAGACGGTGCTAGTGAATACTGCGAACTTGTTCGGAATCGCCTATCCTTTGACCGACTTGACGTAATCTGCTCACTGTTTGAGGACTTTCGCCCTGAGCAACAGGCAGACACAATAATAATGGCTCATGTCCTTGAACACGTGAAGAACCCTGTGAATATTCTTCAACGAGCGAGATCTTGGCTGCGAGACGATGGAAGAATCATCATAATCGTTCCTAATGGAAACTCACTTCACCGCCAGGTAGCCGTCGAAATGGGTTTACTACAACGACCCGATGAAATTGACGACCACGATAAGGAACTCGGGCATCGTCGTGTGTATCTGCCGGATGAGTTAAGAGACCATATAACGCAAAGTGGACTCAAACTCCGGGATATGGGCGGTGTGGGACTAAAACCATTGACCAACTCACAGATGGATGAATTGTTAGACGAGGAAATTCAAGACGCATATCTTCAAATGGGGGATCGTCATCCAAAGATAGCTGCTGAATGTTATGCAATCTGCGCTCACCGCGATAAAACTGACTCCCACTACTGAAATGAGTAGCTTTCTGGTGAACAGTCTCTAACTCTCCGACTTCAGGCTTTTCTCCACTCCACGAACGCTTCGTAGTCCCGGATGTAATCGTCTTCGTCGTAGTGTTCGGACGCGAGGACAAGACACACCGACCCTGACGAGAAGTTCTCTAATTCACGCCAAACTCCGGCAGGCATGTAGATTCCGTAGTACGAGCGGTTGAGGTGGATGCGCTCTCGGTCAGTTCCATCATCAAGAACGAGGTCGAAACTCCCATTGGCAGCGATAATAAACTGTTCGAGTTCACGGTGTGCGTGACCGCCACGGGACTCACCGCCGGGGATGTCGTATAGGTAGTAAACGCGCTTGATTCCAAAGGGGATGTGATCGTTTTGCTCGATGAATGTAAGATTCCCCCGCTCGTCGGCGACCTTTGGGAGATCGATTTGGCGGCCAATGGAGAGATCGTCACTAGTACTCATAGTTCGAACTCATCGATTTGTTCGACGACATATTCAATCTCGTCGCTCCTGCACCACGGATGTATCGGGAGTGAGAGAATTCTATCCACCGTGGCCTCGGTCACCGACAGGTCTCCTGTTCGCCCGATGTCCTCGTACGCGGGTTGCTGGTGAACTGGTGTTGGGTAGTGGATAAGGGTCTGAACACCGTTTTCAGAAAGGTGCGCTTGGAGAGCGTCTCGGTGGGGTGTCTGGACCACGTATAGATGATAGACGTGCGACGAATCAGCTGCTACCTTCGGAGTGTCGATTCTTTCCAAGAGTGAATCGTACTGTGCTGCACAGTTGCGCCGTCGTTGATTGAACCCATCTAAGTACTCAAGTTTCTTATTGAGGAACGCCGCCTGTAACTCGTCAAGTCGACTGTTCGCGCCGACGAACTCGTAGCGGTACTTCCGCGGCGACCCATACTCGCGTGCCAACCGGAGGTGTTCAGCCAGTTTGTCGTCCGAAGTCACGGCGATTCCCGCGTCACCGTACGCGCCGAGGTTCTTCGTCGGATATAGGCTGAAGCACCCTATGTCCCCGATGCCGCCAACTGGCCGGCCCTCGTACGTGGCACCGTGAGCCTGAGAGGCGTCTTCTATGAGGGCGAGGTTGTACTCGTCGGCGAGGTCAACGAGAGGGCTCATTTCCGCTGGCTGGCCGTAGAGGTGGACTGCTATGATCGCTGCAGTGTCTTCCGTGATGTTCCGTTCAACGCTACTTGGATCGATGGTGTACATCTCCGGGTCGATGTCTACGAACACGGGCACCCCACCGTTGTGGACGACTGCGTCGGCGGTAGATACGAACGTGTGTGAGGGTAGTATCACCTCGTCACCCTTGTCGATATCTACTGCGTCAAGTGCAAGGGTAAGGGCGTCGGATCCAGAGTTGACCCCAATACCGTTGGCCGCACCGACGTACTCCGCGAAGCGACACTCAAACGCCTCCACGTGATCTCCGAGGATGTAGTCGCCAGAACGCAGGACGTTCTCTGCTGCTGCGAGTACCTCCGATCCGATTTCTTCGTACTCCCGCGAGAAATCCAAGAATGGAACTGTAGGCATTATCAAAGCGTTACCCCACCAACCTATAAAGTTGACTTCTGCCTGATAGCGATACCTTCCTAAGGGTCAAAACTATAATCTGTTAGCCATTTGGTCGTCCGTAGTCGTTCGACGTTTAGGAGGAAATAAATGGGAGTCTAGTCATATTTCTGTTACCACAATGTCGGACTCAGAACCTCTCGTCTCGGTTTTTGTTCCTACATACAATCACGAGGAGTACATTGAGGAGGCGATTGAGTCAGCATTACAGCAGGAGTACGAGAACCTAGAGATCGTCATTGGGGACGACTGCTCAACGGATTCAACGTGGGACATAATTTCGCGTTACGAAGCGGAGTACCCGGAGGTAATCACGGCCTTTAGGAACAAGGAGAACCTTGGTGTTACAGGGAACTGCAACAGGGTGCTAAAGCACTGTAGTGGGAAATTTATCGCTATGCATTCTGGCGATGATGTTATGTTACCAAACAAAATATCCAAACAAGTAGAAGTACTTGAGTCGACGCCAAATTGCGGATTTTGTTACCACAACACCGAAGATTTTGCCTCAGAAACGGGTAAGACCATTCAACGATGGAATAGCCGCAATGATCAACCGCCTCGCCGAGAGGACAGCGTTGAGGCAGCTCGGTCTATTCTAGAAAAACAGAATTCTCATGTACCTCCTACAAGCGTCATGGTATACCGGGAAGGTATACCAGAGCCGAGGTTTGATGACCGTGTTTCCGTTGTATCAGATTGGTTGTTCTTCTTGACATATATAATGGAGTATGGCGGAGAAGTTGCGTATATAGATGACGTGCTCTCCCGTCGCCGTATCCATGACACTAATGTCTCAAGTGACATCTCATCGTACGATTCAGATCAATATCTGGCGCTTGCCATTGTTGAGGTAAATTATCCCGAATTACGGTCTGCAGTTCTTTCCTATCGAGGATACTTGTATTATAGGCGTGGCGTTGAGTCAATTATGGCCGGAGAGTATGAAACCGGCCGTAAAATGATGATTGAGCAGGTAAGGTACTCTGTACATTCGTGGAAATGGCTTGGATGGTGGCTGTACAGTTGGATTCTCCAGTACAGGATTCTAAAACCCGATGGCGAGAAACAAAAATCTTTACTTGGTTGATCAAGTAAGCGGTTTCAAAACGATCGCTGAATAACAAAGTGTTTTTGTGAGTTTGGTTATAATGCGTCCTCAACATGGAAATTGGGAGATTTGTTAAGCGAGGACTTCTAAATCCTTTGAAAATCCGGAAAGTTCTCACTCACAAGAGTGTTCGACGGAATGTTGGTCGTGAGGTGAACAAAATCTATCACAGTAGAGCTAATCAGCGGCCATGGAATCCCGTTGGTATTGACATTTTTGCCGAGGATTGGGATAATCTCATTATCCTTGATGCTTGTCGGCATGATGCCATGCAGAACGCAATAAAACGTCATAATCTCGATTGGAATCTTGACAGTCGCATTTCTCGTGGCTCTCAGACGCCAGAGTGGTTGTACGCAAATTTTAGCAACCGCCAACTACATGATGTCGTTTACGTCACCGCCTCGTCAATGCCTCACTATCTCGGCGTTCAAAACCCAACAACACCACGACAACACGAGTATGGCTTCAACCTAGATGTGCATGATTTGATTAATGTCTGGGCAAGTCCGCCTGAGGAGGCTATCGATACGTATGTTGATCGCGCCGAAATTGACGTTGTTCTCCCCGCCAAGAGCATGATTGAACCTGCAGTCAACGCTGTAGAGGAATATCCGGATAAAAGAATCATTGTACATATTGTTCAGCCCCATGACCCTTATTGGGGTGAGACGGGCCAACAATTACACAAACAGTCAGCTTCACCTTGGCATGACAAACTGGATGGCACGCTTGATGAACCAGTCGAAAAACTCCGAGAGGCGTATAGGGAGAATGTTGATTTGGCCGTTAACGCCGCCAAGACGATCTCCAAGCAGATATCAGGAAAGACCGTCATAAGTGCCGACCATGGAGAATACCTTTATGAACGGTCTTCCCCGATACCAGTACGGGAAGTCTTGCATCCCAATAAAACATATACCGATGTACTTGTGAAGGTGCCGTGGGTAGAACTTGAAGATGAACGTCGAGAAGTCCTAGAAGAACAGCCAGTTAAAGATTATCGACGGGAACAAAAAAACGGTAAAACACAGGAACAACTAGCAGCTTTGGGATATATAGATTAAATTTAATATTTTTACAAGCTGATTATGGCAGGCTTGAGTCCTTCGGAGAATATTTATTGGTCGATTTTAAATACTCACGGAGATGTATACCCCAAGGCAAATCCTTCGTGGTATAACTATGCCTAGGATTGCTGCGCGAGAAATAAATAGATTCATCCATACTCGTGGAGGTCGGCGCTACCATCATCCTAAATCTAAAAACGTTCTTGATCGGGAGTGGGATTGTCTAATCATACTTGATGCCTGCAGATATGATGTATTCAAGGATGTTGCCAACCTCCCGGGGAATCTTAGCTCTGTCTATTCAAGAGGCAGTGCCACTTACGATTTTATTTGCGCTAACTTTTCTAATCGGAAAGAATATGACACGGTATATGTTAGTGCAAACGCTTGGTTCCTCAAGCTTCAAGATGACATCTCTGCCGAAGTCCACGAATTCATTAATCTACAGGATAAAGATCTAGATATAGAATGGGCTAACAAAGAATTAGCGACTCCAAGCCCTCAAGCTGTTACTAAAGCTGCCAAAATGGCCCATGATGAAAATCCAAACAAACGATTAATTGTCCACTATCTACAACCACATCATCCGTTTATAGGTCCGACTGGCAAAAAGCATCTTGATCACGATTCTACTTCATTATTAGAGGTCGTTGAGGCAGCAGATATCAGCGATAAAATACTAAGAAAAGCATACCGTGAAAACTTGGAGATAGTCCTCCCAGAAGTAGAGGAATTACTGACTTCAATTCCAGGTAGAAAAGTTGTTACAGCAGATCATGGGGAAATGCTAGGGGACAGGCATGATTATATCCCAATCCAAGACTATGGACACTTTGAAGGAATTTTGAATGAATCGACTATTAAGGTCCCGTGGTTAGTATATGAATCAGATGAGAGACCGGAAATAATAGCGGAGCGGCCAAAAAGAAAATCGGTGGATGTATCTGAAGTCAATGAGCAACTGGAGAATCTGGGGTATAAAATATAGTGTGACTTTTTTCGCATTCTATTTATTAATGTAATAAATATATAAATATAGGTTGTTACATTTCTGTGGAAGGCGAATGTGTTACGTTAATGACAACATTAATACCGCTAAGGAAAGTGTATGGCGTTATGGCTAAGTAACCGGCAACGACGATGAGGCAAGTCTTCCAACAAGAATGTAAATAGGTGCCGCAAACAAGAACATAACATGCGCATTCTCGTCACAGGCGGCGCTGGGTTTATCGGTTCAAACTTCGTTCACTACGTCCTTGGTAACCACGAAGACGATGAAGTCGTCACATTAGATGCACTGACGTACGCTGGCACCCGAGATAACCTAGATGGTGTCCTCGACAACTCACGCCACAAGTTCGTCAAAGGCGATATCGGTGACCGAGAACTAGTTTCTGACCTCGTTTCAGATGTTGACGCAGTCGTCAACTTTGCGGCAGAGTCTCACGTTGATCGCTCTATCGAGGGTGCAAAACCATTTGTATCGACGAATGTCCAAGGCACGCAGACGCTTCTTGACGCGGCCAAGGAGGCCAACGTCAAACGGTTCCTCCAGATTTCGACTGACGAAGTTTACGGCCAAGTCCTTGACGGGAGATTTGCCGAAGACGACCAATTGAATCCACGGAATCCCTACGCTGCGACGAAGGCGGGTGCCGACCTACTTGCTCAGAGTTATCAGACAACCCATGACCTACCCGTGCTCATCACGCGTACCTGTAACAACTTCGGCCCGAGACAGCACTCTGAGAAACTAATACCGAAATTCATTCAGAATGCTGCTGCCGGTAAACCGTTACCGGTATACGGAGATGGGTCAAATGTTCGTGAGTGGCTATACGTGGAGGACAACTGCCGTGCAATCGACCTTGTTCTCCGAGAAGGGGAGGTCGGCGAAGTCTACAATATCGGCAGTCACACCGAAAAGACAAACCTCGAAGTCACCAAGCTAATTCTTGACGCCGTTGGTGCGTCTAAAGACCTAATCGAGTTTGTCGAGGATCGAGCTGGTCACGACCAGCGATACGCACTTGAAAGCAGAAAGATTAACGCACTTGGCTGGGACCCCTGCTATTCCTTCGAAGAAGCCCTAGATTTGACTGTTGACTACTATCTTGACTGACGGCGATCTAAACCGAGTAACTCTCTCAACACAGGGGAACTGACACGGTCCTCTGTTTATGTCGTTTCCGTACTCTGTGACTGTACTCGGTATAGTTTTGCATATTGTCCATCGTTTGCGACGAGTTTTTCGTGCTGGCCGGTCTCGACAATCTGTCCTGAATCGATGGTATATATTCGGTCAGCATTCTGTACTGTCGATAGTCGATGGGCGATTCCGATTATCGCGTACTCTCGTTCCAGATTCTCGATAGATGTTTGGACCTCCTTCTCCAGTGTCGAATCAAGATTGCTCGTGGCTTCGTCTAGTATCAGCACGTCTGCTTCCTTTAATAGTGCTCGAGCCAATGCAACTCGCTGTCGCTGCCCACCAGAGAGTCGCACCCCCTGATCTCCAAGTTCTGTTTCGTACCCATCAGGCAACTCATCGAAGAATTGATCTACCTTGGCGATTCGCGCAACTTTGTCTAACTCTTTCTTGGAAACATCCCTATTTCCGATGGTTAAATTATATCGGAGTGTATCATTGAAAATGAAGGGATCCTGCTGAACGATTGCGATTTGTTCCCGCCACTTATCGATTGCCATTTCATGAATTGAACGGTCGTTTGCCCGTATTTCCCCGGAATCAGGTTCGTACAGACGAGCCAATAGCGACACGATGGTCGATTTCCCAGCACCGGATTCACCGACGAACCCAATGAATTCACCTTTTTTCAACTCTAGAGATATCCCAGATAGAACCTCCTCATCTTGGCTTTGATAAGAAAAATAGATATCATCAACCGTGATAGTTCGTACTTCTTCTGGGACAGACTCTGTATTGGCTTCCGGTTCCTGATTTTGGTCAAGTTCGTCAATGAATTGTTGCGTTCGAACAAGATGGGGGAGATTGTTCTCGATTTCATACAGTTGTGAATTGAGGCCACTCACTTTTGGTCCGAGCCTGAACATTGCGAAGAGAAAAACACCGAGTGATCCGAGCGACATATCAGCAAATGCAATAGCGAGGTAAATCAACACAAACACCGAAATCGCCGTCAACAGGTTATAGAAATTTTGAATCGCTTGCTGGTTACGTCGCTGTTTGATGCTTGCAGTGGCAAACATATCGACAGCATTTAGGAAATCGTCAAAGAGTTCCTCTTTCAGCCCAAAAAGCTTCGTATCTCTAATACCCTGTGTCCCTGCTTGTGCTGTCTGTTGGACGCACTCATTCGCGTCAGCAACTCGGTCACCTATTCTATAACCCGATTCCAGAATGTAGCGGAAGAGAATTGAAAATCCACCAAGGAATACTATCGCAAAGACTGTAAGGTAGGGTGAAAGTACGAATGCAATGATTAAGTATATAAGACACAAAAGTCCCTGTTCAAGCAAATTAACTACGAACTGGATGACACGACCAGCATATTCAGCCTGCGTGACAATTGCATTGAGAATATCGTCAGACCCCTCCCGGTCGAAGTAGCTAATCCGCGCATCGAGTGCGTTTTCGAACGCCTGTGTCTGTAGCTCTCGCGTGTAGTCGACGACCAGTGCCCCACGCAACCATCGGACGACGAACGTCAACGTCCACCGAACTGTAAGGACGAAACTCACGCCCGTAACTACGGTAGCGAGCGTGAACGGTATTCCCAACGTCTGATACGCTGCCACGAACACCATCAGTAACCCATCAGCATCGGCTGCCGGGTTACCCGGTGTTTTCACGATCTCGATAATAGGTAAAATAAAGCTCAATCCGACCGCCTCGAGAGCGGCCGCGAAGACGCCGGCGGCGATAATCGCTGCCGTAAATCCCGGCCGGTATTTGGCAACTCGCACTAGAGCTTGGAGTTGCTTCCGGTGGTGGATTCGCTCAGAATCGGTATCCATCCTACGCAAAGGACTTCCACCCGGATAGAAAAACAATACGATACAGCCGTGACGGGATAGAAATTCCGACGTGCGTATTGGGAGAGCCCTAAGCCATAGCCCCGGGTACTCAAGTCTCTTAATGTGAAGGGGAAATCCGTTTCGTTCGAGGGATTTTTTAAGCCCACAGTAGTCGCACCCGAGGCAAGTCACGAACTAGCATCTTCTCTAGGATTATCTATTAGTTCGTAGACACCGGAGTCGTAGACGTTCTTAAGGTGACCGTGTTCGGCCAGTCGGATCATACGCTGGCTAACGTACTGGCGTGAGAGTTCGCGTCCGTATTCTTCTTCGAGGAGCGTGCGGACGAGCGCAGGAGTCGCTCGACCGTCTGCAAGGATATCGAGGATGTCGTGATCGGCGTTGTTGAGATCTGCTTCGGTGAGTACCATTACTGTCTTGCTTTTCGCCATTCTTGGTTGGGAGTTACGGTTTACATCACCGCTACGGTTGCTATTGTATGCTTCTATTATCTGTTTACGGATAGCAACCTATAAGTTGGAGGGGAACGTACTATGGGCTAAGAAGCGTGGGATGCCACAGAAAGGCTCGGTGCTGGAACACCGAACCGCGCTTCGGTGGAGCGAAGCATGTCGAAGAACGCACCAGCAGAAGAAGAAGATTCCGATGAATCGCTAGACAAATCCTCGACGCCCATACCGGAAGGTTCGGAGACCCAGAAGAAGCCCTGTCCCGATGGCCAGCAGTGGTGTCCGGGACCGAACGGAACTGACCTCCCGTGTTGGCCGTGTTTCTGCCTTCGGAACTGGGGGAACGGTCGATGATGACGAAACGGGAGCACTTGCGAATGCACCTCGTGCAAGCGCTTACGCGGTGTGAAAACGCTGACGCCCGGGCCCATCTACGAGTCGCACTACAGTACTGCGACGCGCTCGCACCAACGTCGCTGAGGGAATGCCCGGTGTGTGGGAAGGCCGGCCTCCCCAAGCGTATCGAACACCACGAATGTTCTGAAGAACAATGAGTGATTCCGACACCGATTCGGCTTCGACTCCGGACCCAGCCCAGTTCTGCGACGTGTTCGTCCGACTCCGGTCGGACTTACTCGTGATCGGCGACAGCATCATCACGGACCGACATCACGCCTCGAATAACAACTACAACGATACCGACCCACAGAACCAGATCGGCGGTATTATTCCGGCATTCAGCCTCTCTGGCTGGCTCCGACACGGAATGGAGCGGGTTGTCCACGCTCGCGGTGGCAGTGCGTGCCATCCTGGCGAAGCCAATGCGAACTTTCGCAAAGACGGCGTGTACGAACGCGATCTGAAGGTCGGGTATCACGAAAAAGGCGACTGTCTCGAGGATGCTGATACGGATGGAGGCTGCATCGTCTTCGAGCTCTTCGGCGGCTTCGACAATCAACCGGGAACGCTGATGCGCCGGCCAATTAAGTTCAATCCGGTTCGCTCGAAAGTGGAGTATCCCCGGGGCCAGGCCGAAGGGCACTACCGACGGCTTAACCGCAACGTTGTCTCGCGAAATCCAACGGATAACCGAGAACCACTCCGGAACGCCGAAATAGATGCGGTAGCCAACCTTGACGGCTGCTGGCACCTCTCCTTTCGAGATCCGAAACCCGAGTTTCTCGGGCTTCTCGTCGAGGCCATCGAGTTCTTGAACGACCACCAGACCGACTTCATGCACCAGTTAGGTGGCGCGCGAAACTTCGGCGCAGGCATCGTCGACTGTGGCCTCATCACCCCACTCTACGAGAATCGCGAACTCAAACGTGTCTTCGACCGGAAAGCGGACAACACCGAGCGAATGGACGAGAAAACCGAGGAGTGGAACGAGGAGTATCGCCCGGCGTTCGTGAACGCGCTGGACGACCGAATCGCAGAGGGCCGTACATGACTCCGAACGCCACCGACACCGATGGCCACAGTGACGGCAACCATGACCTGATGGTCGCCGCGTATCGCCACGATGCCCATAAACTCACCGGCGATGCACACGAGAACGCCCCAGAGACGTTCGCAGATGTTCCGGTCAACCAACCTGTTCCGTATGGCGCTGACGGCGATGCGTCGGCACTGAGCCGCCCCCACGGCCAGCCGGAGAAAACGGTGTCCCATCATGAATCGAACTACCGCTTGTCGCTCGTCACCGGCGACTCACAGTACGATGCCACGTCGTTCTCGCGTACACACGTCTCCGAGGCGCTCAAAACGCTACTCACGCATACCGATCCCGAGGCGATGCACCGGGCATGGCTGACGTCGGAGATAGCAGGTGGATTCAACGAGTCGGTGTACTACCCCTATACGTCCCTGAAATACCACACATTGCTGGTTGCGGGATTGCTCGACAACTACCGCGACGGCCACGAATTTGCCGACCTCCTATTAGTTGTCGACACCGCCAATAAGATCGTCCCCTACCGCACAATCTATGCGAGCGAACGCTTCACGCTCAGAATCGACGCCGATGCCGATGGACAACCGTGGGCGCGCCTCGGGACCAGCCCGTCGCGATCGTGGGCGTCAACCTGGAACCGACTCACCGCCCACCCCCTCGACACTAACGCCGACAAGGACGAGATGGTCCGTGACGCGAATCTCCGACGAATCTGGAGTTGGTCAACTGCATTGCAGTATCTCGAAGACAGCGACGAACGGAGCGAGCACACATGACTTGCATTCAGCAAGTCCACTGGGAGTTGGAGATGGACTATCTCGGCCATCCATATTACGTCTCTGGGAATGCAATCTACCGCGCACTCGGAAGGCGAGTAGAGAATGAAACTCACCGGCAGCTCAATGCGAGTCATGGGATGTTCGTGCCCGGTGAATTTGGGACATTCCCAGAGTGGCACTCCCAAGCCGGTGTTCGGCCGTATCTGGGAGCATCGCTCCCACCGGTCGAGACCTACGACGATCTATTCCTGTTCCGACGGCCCGATCACCCATGGCTACTCGACTCTCGCCCGCGGGATGCGTTGAACACACACGACATTCGGGTTCAGAGCGGGATGCCCGCGCTGGCACACGAAACGATTATAGGCCGCCCGGACGACGCTCGCGACCAGCAACAAACCGTCCGGTGGTATATCAGTGCTTACCTGCATGCCGAGAAACCGGATATCCTGCCGATCGCGGAAAATCAGCTTGACGGCCTCCAGTTCGGTGGCAAACGAAGCTACGGGTATGGAACGACACGACTGAAAAACACTCAGATTGTGGATTTGGCGAAGTTGGACTACACCGAGTTGGAGACGAGTGAGTCATTCACCCTCGAACTCCTGACACCGTTCGTGCTCTGGTCGGAGTATCCCGGGACGAACGACGTCAACCTACCAGGGTGGTGGCAGATAGACGATGAGGCATCGATACGCCATCGGGTTGAGAAGATCGTCGAAGGAGGGAACAGCTATAAGCTGGAAACCGTCGACCACGGCACGCTAATAAAATATGGAGGTGACCGCCCAGTCCAGACGGCGATCAACGGCATCCGCCGAATCGGAAGTCACTCGAAATATGGTTTTGGAGAATTCCGGATGAAGTCGGGTCATAGCACCCAAGATGGTGTTTTCGGTACTGAATTCCCAGGATAGGTTCGGACAGTATAGCAAAAATATTATATAGTAGAATGATATCTAAACTCACCTGCGACCCAATAAAGCCTCTCGAATTATTAGCGATATTAGCTGCGCGATGTGGTCGATCTCGTCGAGGATCAACACCACGTACTCGGGGTAGTCCGCCAGTGCCGTCCAGATGCCACCGAACACCCCGTCCAGTCCCTCGTAGGCCTGCTTGCGCTCGCCGGTCAACGCGAACAGGATCTCGTTGGCCACGCTGAACAGCGTCCGACACTCCTTGAGGTTGACGTACTCGTAGCCGAAGTCCGGTGTCCGCGCCGCGAACTCAGCGCAAAGCCGCCGCGTGGTGAGCGTCTTGCCCGTCCCCGGCGGGCCGTACACCGTCACGGTGGTCGGCAGGTACCCCTCGTCGACGCCGGTCAGAATCGACGCGAGCGCTCGCTCCTCCTCGTCCCGGGCGACCACCTCGTCGGGATCTGCCAGCGGATCGAGCGCCCCCTTGTCGGCGAATACGCTGTCGGTGGCGGCCACGTCGTCGAAGAGGTCGTCGTAGTCGGTCATGGTGTGTGGGGTTGAGTAGTCGACTGGCGGGTGTCCGTAGAGTTGGCCGCCGAGGTCGCGTTCCAGCGGAACTACGAGTGTGTATGTCTCGTCGTTCTTAAAACGTTCGTCACCGTGTCACCCATAGAATTGCAGAGTGGTGGGTGGCGAAACCCCATCTTAGACCTGAGCCGAATCGCGTCGGTCGACGAGACCGTCGAAATCCGAGTCGAAACTCAATACCGCATCGATGTCGTAGCGCTCGCACAGCGCGATACTGTTCGCATCGGTCACGCTCGGATCGTGGTCGCGATACTGCTCCCAGACGTCGACCGTCGACTCGAAGTCGTCGCGACCGACGTGGAGGACGAACTCGCCGTCGAGGAGGGCGTCCATCGCGACGATGGCGGCGTCGCGGCGCTTGGCATCCCGGTCGTGGTGGGCGTAGAACACCCCGTATCGACGAGCACACTCATCCGGACAGGATATCGTCGATATCTGACTCTGACATTTCGACGCCCGACGTGATCATGCCGTCGTGGAACGCCTCTCGTTCGTCCGCATCGACCGGTTCCATCTCGTCGCAAAACGAGTCGATCAGGTCCGATTTCGAGCGGACGGCCCGGTCGACAATTCGGGCGAGAATCTCCGGTTCGGTGACTTGGTTGCCCGTCTGCAGCCGAATCACCACCTGTAACTCTTCGAGGTACGACTTGGTATCCTCGTCCAGCTTCACTGACGTGGGCAGACTAGGAGAAGATGCTACTCGGTGATAAGTTCTCCCGGCCTCCAAGGAGGGCCGTAGTGTCGCTTGAGCTGCATCCCCGTTGAGATGAAACGTGGTTCGGAGGACGAACAGAGGCAATCCGAAGCACAACAGTTTAGCACCGCGCCCAACCACCGACCGTCACACGACGACGGAGTCACCATCTATGAATCTCATCGACGACAAGGGCCGCCTCTTCGGCACCGTCAACATCATCGACGCGCTCGCCGTTCTGCTCGTCCTCGCGGTTGCCGGCGCAGGCACTGCATTCGTTCTCGGCGCCGACGAGACCGAACCGGCAGCCACCCAGCACCAGACCACGGTCACGCTCCAGATTACCGACGTCCAACCCTACGTCGCCGACGCCATCCCCGAGGGATCGATCGACACGGACCGCGTCGCCGACGTCACGAACAAGTCGGTCCGCCCGACCAAGGTGGTCGTTAGCGACCAGAACGGGACGCTCCACGTGCGCGACCATCCGCGGAAGCGAACCGTGACGCTAGCCGTCGCTCTGAACACTACGGTCGCGAACGGCGAACCGACGTTCGACGGCGAGGCGCTCGAAGTCGGCCGGCAGCTCACGCTCGACTTCGGTCCAGTCACTGCGACCGGAAACGTCACGGAAGTCGCTGACAGCAACTGATGGCAACCGGAAACCAGTCTACAAACTACCTCGACGGTTCCGCGCTCGCCAGACTCGGCCGACAGATACAGGCCTATCTGGCCGCTACGTGGATCGTTCGAATGGGCGTGGCTCTCTCGGACAGATTCGCAACCGCTTTCGACACGTCCGCGTTGGCGAAGGGTGGCCAGATAGTCACAAGCTGGTTTCGGCAGTCGTTCATCTATCGCTGGCTCACGACGGAACCCGACCCCGACGTCATCGTCATCGACCTCCGCGAAACCTATACGGTCGGCCCCGTAATCGCGCTCCTCGACCGACTCGTGCCGACCGTTGACCGTATGTGGCGAGGGTCGCTCGTTGCCCGGGCGACTCGCCGCCTTCAGAGCGCTGGGAACCAAGCATGGCTGACAGAGTCGCGAACGATTCGCCTACTTCGAGCGGCGTTAGAACCGCCAGAACCACCGGATAGCGAACCCCACAACTGACCCATCGTTCTCGGTGGAATATCGGGGGAACATTCATACCCCTCTGTATACAACTGTATACACATGGGGACCGACTACAAGAGCGTCCGACTCACCGAAGAGGCGTACGAGACGCTCGAAAAGCGGAAGCGGGAGGACGAGACGTTCTCGGAGACGGTTGAACGACTGGCGAGAGAGCGGCCAATCAGTGATCTCGCCGGCCTCTTCGCGGACGAGGATATCGAGGCGATTCGGACCGCACGAACGAAGAATTACGAGACCTATACCGAGCGTCGCGAACAGGAGTGGGAGGAGTGATACTCGATACCTCCTTCGTGGAGGACGTGACTCGACAAGATTCGGACGCCATCGCCAAGGCAGACGCCCTGAGTCGAGAGGGCGTCCCTGAACGGCTCTCGGTGATGACGCTGTACGAGCTCTACTGGGGAGTCGGATACGTCGACAGTCCCCAACAGGAGAGAGATACCATCGACGCCGTCTTCGCGTCGAAGGAGATCTACGACATCACCCCGGAGATTGCTCGCAAAGCGGGGCGGATCGCCGGGCAACTTGCCAGCGACGGCCAGCCACTCAACGATCCCGGTGATGAACTCATCGGGGCAACTGGCGTCGTGCACGACGAACCAGTCCTCACGAAAAATGTCGACCACTTCGAGCGAATCCCTGGTCTCGAGGTCGAAACGTACTGACGGACGTGGTTCCGGTCGTTGTTACAAGAAGGAAATACCAAAACGCGACGAACGAGATGCTACCAACCGAACTCAGTACTTCAGAGGTTCTCTAAGTCCCACCCCACGAACTCGACCTCGGTCTCGACGTCGAGGGCGTCGAGCACCCGCGCGAGGCCGAGATACGTCCCGACGAGCATCCCGATACCAAGCACAACGTCGTCCTCGTAGTGGTCGGTGATCCGGTCGTGAGACTCATCATCAACCGAACCCTCGACGAAGTCCCGCACGTACTCGACGATGGCCGCGAGTTCGGGGTCCAACCGGTCCCACTCCTCACCGGAAACCGCTCGAATCTCCTCCGGTGACAGCCCCTCGTCGAGCGCGACGCGGACGTGCTGGTGCCACTCGTAGCGCGAGTCGGTGTGGTACGCGACCGACAGAATCGCGACCTCCCGCTCGTGTGGGGTCAAGCCGCTCTCGTCCCACACGGCCGTCCCGTACGTCTGGAACGCCTCCAAGAGATCGGCGTTGTTCGCCATCGCTCGGTACACATTCAGCGTCCCGCCCCGCAGGGAGTGGGCACTATCATCGTCCGGTTCGGTCTCGTCCGAGAGCGTGTCGAGCAACGACTGCTTGTCCGGGGGCAATTCCTCCTGGTCCACGTACGGAATCCGTGCCATACAGCGACAACCCCTCGCTGGTGAATAAGTGTGCGGGCGCAGAGATCCAATTCAGTCGAGGAAGCGGACTCCGAGAGCGCCCTCGTTGATCTTGGGAGTCACTGACATAGCTCGAATTCCATACGCCTTCCGGAACCACATAATCGAGCATTCTAATGACGAAGGTCGATCCGAAAACCGACGCCGAAAACGACAGACGAAGACGAGCTACTCGCAGAGAACAACACCACTAAAAGCGATTAGGCCCAGTTTTCCCACGCTATGATCAACCGACTGGAAGAAGAAGTCGATATGCTGGAACGGCATCTGCAGGTGCTGCAGATGGTCATCGAGAACGAACCGATCGGCATCGTGAAGACGTCGAACGAGACCGGGTACCCCCACCACAAGGTCCGGTACTCGCTGCGCGTCCTCGAAGAGGAGAGCCTCATCGATCCGACGAGCCAGGGAGCGATCACCACCGAGCAGACCGAGGAGTTCGTCGGCGAACTCGACGACAAGATCGACGAGATCGGCCGGACTCTCGACGAGATGAAGGTCAGCGGAGCACAAACGGCCGAGAGCTGACGACCGACCGGTCTGTCAGGACTCCCCGAGCAGCAGTCGGAACTCCGTATTCTTTCTCGAATTTCACCAGTGACCGACGATAGCAAACTGTAAGAGGCCAACAGCGACGCTACTCCACCGTCACGCTCTTGGCCAGGTTCCGCGGCTTGTCGATACTCCGCCCCAACTCGTCCGCCACGTAGTAGGCCACCAGCTGCAACTGCACGTTCGCCAGCACCGGTGCCACGCGCGGATGCGTCTCGGGCACCTCCAGCACCGCGTCGGCGTACCGCTTCACGTCCGACACGCCGTCGGTCACCGCCACCACCGGCGCGTCCCGCGCCTCGACCTCCTTGACGTTCCCGACGGTCTTCGTCGCCTTCTCGCCGCCGCCAGTCACGATAGCGAACACCGGTGTCTCCTCGGTCACCAAGGCCAGCGGGCCGTGCTTCAACTCGCCCGCGGGGAACCCCTCGGCGTGCTTGTACGTGATCTCCTTCAGCTTCAGCGCGCCCTCCAGCGCGACCGGATGGTGGTAGCCGCGGCCGAGGAAGAAGTAGCCCTCGCTGTCCACGAACTCGTGGGCGACCTGCTTGGCCCGCGAGGCGTCCAGCAGCTCCTGGACCTGCCCCGGCAGGTCGCGCAGCGCCTCGACCACCTCTCGCCCGTCACTGCGCTCCGCGATCGCCGCCGACAGCAGATTACACGCCACGACCTGCGAGGAGAACGTCTTGGTCGCGGCCACGCCGATTTCGGGGCCGGCACGGATGAAGAGCGTCCGGTCGCACTCCCTGGCCGCGGTCGACCCCACGACGTTGGTCATCGCCAGCGTCTCGACGCCGCGGCGATGCGCCTCTCGTAGCGCCGCCAACGTGTCGGCGGTCTCGCCACTTTGCGTGATACCCACGACGAGCGTGTCATCGGTAACAGGCGCAGGCGACGTGGCGTACTCGCTGGCGAGGAACGCCTGGGCGGGGACGCCGGCCTCCCGCAACGCCTGCGCGCCGAACAGCGCGGCGTGATAGCTCGTCCCGCAGGCGACGAACTGGACCGACGCGGGGTTCAGCCCCGCCAGCGACTCGACGTCGACGGACCCCGTCAGCTCGTCCACACGGCCGCGCAGGCACTTCCGGAGCGCCCGGGGCTGCTCGTGGATCTCCTTGAGCATGTAGTGGTCGTAGCCGCTCTTGGCGGTCTCCTCGGCGTCCCACTCGACGCGGGAGACCGACTTCTCCAGCAGGCGACCCTCGGCGTCGGTGACGGTCCACGACCCCGACTCCAGCCGGGCGAACTCGCCGTCCTCCAGGTACACCACGCGGTCGGTGTAGTCGAGGAACGCGGGCACGTCGCTCGCCAGGTACGCCGCGTCGTCGCCGACGCCGACCACCAGCGGCGAGTCCCGCCGGGTCGCGAGGATGGCCTCCGACCCCCTCGTCACCGCGGCCAGCGCGTAACTCCCCTCCAGTCGGGCCACCGCCGCGCGGAAGGCGTCCTCGAAGTCCTTGCCCTCCGTCAGCGCCTCCTCGATGAGGTGCGGGACGACCTCGGTGTCGGTGTCGCTCTCGAACTCGTGGCCCCGGTCGGCCAGCTCCGCCCGGAGGTCGGCGTAGTTCTCGACGATGCCGTTGTGGACGACGGCGACGTCGCCCGCACAGTCGGTGTGCGGGTGGGCGTTGGCGTCGCTCGGCGGGCCGTGGGTGCTCCAGCGCGTGTGGCCGATGCCGACCGGCCCGTCGAGGTCGCTGGTGACCGCCTGCTGGAGCCGCTGGATCTCGCCCTCGCGCTTGCAGACCGAGAGGTCGCCGTTCGCCAAGGCGACCCCCGCCGAGTCGTAGCCGCGGTACTCCAGGCCCTCCAGCCCCGTCAGCAGGACGTCGAGGGTGTCGTCGCCCCGGCCCGCGCAGCCGATGATGCCACACATCAGTCGGTCACCTCCTTTGCGTCGTCAGCCACCCTCTTCGCAGTTTCGGCCAGTTCGGTCACGTCGTCGACCACTCCAGTCGCTCCGGTGGCCGTCCCGGCAGCACTGGCGGCCACCCCGGTTTCGCCGGCAGCCATTCCAATCGCGTCAGCGGTTGTCACGGTCACTCAGCGGAACACCTCGCTGTGCTCGCTTATATTTTCGGAAGCGGTCACGCCCGTCCGGAGGTGGACGCTCGGTCCGACCAGCGTCCCCGGGGCGAAGCTCACGTCGCCGTCGGCCCGGACGCGGTCGGCAAGCACCGCGCCGAGGCGCTGGTCCTCGTAGACGGTGTCGCCGACCCGGACGTCGCCCGGCCCGCCCGAGACCGTGACGTCCGCGCCGAGGTTGACGCCCTGGCCGGTCACGCAGTCGACCAGGGTCGAGTTGGGGCCGACCCGGGCGTCGGTGTCGAGCACCGACCGCGAGACCACGGCGTTCGCGCCGACGGTCGCGTTCCGGCCGAGCGCGGCGTACGGGCCCACGACCGCGCCGGGCCGGACCTCGGTGTCAGGACCGACTACGACCGGGCCCTGGAGGCTGGCGTCCTCGTGGATGGTCGCGCTGTCGGCGACCCAGACCGACTCCTCGCGCTGGGGTTCGGTCACCCGGCCGTGGAGCAGCAGGTCCCGGGAGACGTCGAGCAGGTCCCAGGGGTAGGTGGCGTCCTCCCAGAGCTCCTCGGTGACGACGCCCCGGACCACCATCTCGCGGTCGAGTAGGCCGACCAGCGTGTCGGTCAGCGCGAGCTCGCCCTGGACCCGGGGCGTCTCCTCGATGGCGTCGAAGATGGAGGGGTCGAAGGCGTACACGCCGGCGTTGAGCAGCCGGTAGTCGTCGGTCTCGGGCTTCTCGACCAGTTCCACCACCCGGTCGCCGTCCATCACGACCGCGCCGTAGTGGGAGACGTCGGCCTGCTCGGTGACCGCGAGGGTCGCACTGCCGTCGTTCTCCTCGAAGGCGTCGAGCACGTCGGCGACCATCCGGCGCTCGATGACCTGGTCGCCGTTGACCACCAGGAAGCCGTCCTCCTCGGCGACCGCCTCGCGGGCCTGCAGGAGGGCGTGGCCGCTGCCGAGCTGCTTGTCCTGAGAGACGTAGTTGACGGGGACGTTCCGGTACGTCGGGCCGAAGTGGTCCTGGACACGGTCGCGCTTGTAGCCGACGACGACGTGGAGCCGCTCGATGCCCGCCCCGATGAGCGCGTCGAAGACGTGCTCCAAGATCGGCCGATCGGCGGCGGGAAGCATCGGCTTCGGGCGATTGCGGGTCAGCGGTCGCAGGCGGGTCCCCTCGCCCGCAGCCAGCACGACGGCGGCGCGAACTGTCATGGATGAGGTATCGGTCAGCGGGCGTATCAATTTTCGGCTTCCTTCGACGGCGAACGTCGGCGAACGGACGACTCGCCTTCGAACTCCGTCGCGACGGTTTCATTCGGCGGTCTCGTGCAAAGACTCGACGCGCTCGCTGACCCAGTCGAGAACCGTGAACAGCACGTCGAGATGGTGGGCGCCGAGCTGCGAGTCCTCCGCAGTTCCGGCGTCGGGTGGCGGGTGGAAATGCGTCCGGGGCGCGTCCGTCTTCGGGTGGCGGTCCCACCGGCACTGATAGTGCTCGTCGCCCCGGTCCTCGATGTAGTGGAAGTAATAGTCGTCGGTCGTAAACCAGTGGACGTCGAGCCGAGCGGTCTCGACGTCCGGAGGATACGAATCTACATCGAACTTCACTTCGAGCGCTCTGGGTGAAGCAGTAGACGGCGTGAACTCCCACGACTCGGCGAGCGGATGGCTGGCGGCTCGTCGTCCGAGCGTCCGGAGCGTCGGAAGGTCGAGCCGGCCGGTCGAAACCGAGTCTTCGTCACGTGGTGATCCCGTCATCGCAACGGCCAGCGTCGATTAGACCGACACCTCGTCGTCGGTGCCATCGCTACCGCGTCGTTCCGCACGGTGTGCCGCTCGCTGGACGAGTTCGAGGTCCTCGCGGACGGTCCGCCACCGGGTCAGCGCCTCCCACCGGTCGTGGATCTCGTCGTGGTCGGTCGTCTCGAACGTCGCCGGCGACACTGCGTCCGGTCCGGCCGCGTCGAACTGCTCCTTAAGGGCCTCGTCTTCGGCGACCAGATCGTCGATTCTGGCGCGAAGCTCGGCGGCGGAGTTGTTCGCGGCGAGCTCCTCGACGCGCTTCCAGCGGAAGTACGAGTCGTTGCGCCGGTAGGTCGCGGGACGACCGTCGCGCTTCTCGGCGATGCCCATCTCGACGAGCTGGGCGAGCGCGGCGCGGGCGCCGTCGGCGGAACAGTCGGCCGCGTCGGCGATGCCGCCGGCCGTCGCGTACTCCGTCGTGCCCGTAATCACGTCGTACACGCGCTGGAACGTCGTCCTGTTCTCGCGCCACCGTCGCCGGTTCTCACCGGCGTGCGAGTTCGACGACGTCGGACCGGTCGGTCTCTCGGTCATACGTCCGATTTCGGACCGAAAGAGGATATATCTTTTCCAGGGGCCAAATATATCGGCTTATTCCGACCACTTAAATCGCCAGCGCCGCGCCGCCCACAATCGCCAGCGCGCCCAGACCGATGCAGACGCCCCAGAACGGGACGCGCTCGACCACCCGCATCAGCGCGTCGATGGTCAGGTAGCCCACGACCGCCGCGGTCCCGAGCGCGAGCACGGCTTCGGTCGGTGCGACCTCCGGAACGCCCGTGTCGAGGAGGACGAGGACGCCGGCGCCGAGCGCGGCCGGAATCGACAGCAGGAAGGAGAGCCGGAACGACGACGGGCCGTCGTGACCCCGGAACAGCAGCGCCGAGGCGGTGGTGCCCGACCGCGAGACGCCCGGCAGGATGGCCAGGCCCTGGAGCGCGCCGACCAGCACGGCGTCGACGAGGTCCGGCGACTCCCGGCCGCCGAACTCGAAGCCGTCGGCGACGCGCTGGAGGACGCCGGTCGCCACGAGCAGGAGTCCGACCAGCGCGACGAACGCGCCGCCGGTGAGCGCCGAGATGACCGTCTCCAGCGTGGCGTAAGCCGCGATGCCCACGACCCCGGAGACCAGCGTCGCGACCCCGAGGAACGAGAGCGTGGGAATCTGGTCGTGCGTCCCGGTCGGACCGGCGGTACTCGCACGTCTCACACCGCCTCCCGCCGCACTCGGCTCCGCGGGCTCGAAGGCCCTGCTCGGTCGCCAGTCGGGGAGCGCGCCCAGCACCGTCCGGAGTTCGTCGCGGTAGTAGACCGTGGCCGACAGCGCGGTGCCGGCGTGGAGGAACAGCGAGAACTGGACCGCCGCCTCGGGCGAGGAGCCCAGCGCAGTCAGGAAGACGGTGATGTTGCCCTCGCTGGAGATGGGCAGCCATTCGAAGACGCCCTGCAGCGCCCCGGCGACGACGGCGACGAGCGCGGACCGGTCCATGTCCCTTGGGCGGTCGCCCGGGGTTAAAACTGCTCGGAAGTCGGGCGCCATGGCCGGGCGAGCGCTTGATCGACTAACTATCATAAGGGAGCTCGGTCGACCGGACCTCCGGGTGGACTGAAAGGGGCCGCCCGGTCGCGCCCGAAGGGCTTGGTCGTCTCTGCGGGCGACTATCCGAGGCGAGCGAAGCGAGCCGAGGATATCCCGCAGAGCGACCGCGACCGGGCGGGGGCTTTCAAGAATAACACCGAATCTACGGATTCCATAATCGCGTCTGGAGGACTGCCAGCAAGTGGAAGCTACAAAAGGGAATCAACGACGTCAGAACTGACGAGAATTTATTCTACTTCGCTTAGTCGTCGTCGACGACGACCTCGACCGGCCCTTCCTGTTCGGCCATCCGCTCTTGCTCGCCCTTGCGCTCGTGCCAGAGGAGCGCGCCGGCGACCGCCAGCACGATCCACGACCGCCAGTTCGAGAGGTTGAGCGTGTAGCCGATGCCGAAGGGCTTCTCGACCAGCATCCCCTCGTCGGGTTTCCAGTACGCCGAGAGCATCCGCCCGATGCTCGGGCGCTCGAAGTTGTACGGCATGCCGAACAGTTCGCCGGTGCTGGGTTTGTCTGCCATGTGAGGCGAATACGTCGGAGAGGGATAAAGTGCTTTGGCTACCGGGTGAAGTGAACTACTACAGGAGTGGAATGGAGCGATATCTCCGAGCACTTTCCGTTGAGACGAGCGAGTCACTAGCTACTGCCGTCACAAATGAATTACCGCAACAGCTACCGCGGACCTCACCCCTCCCCAGCCTCCTGCGCGTCTCAGTCGCTCCACTCCCTGCGATGCTCGTCCCTCGCGCAATGATGGCGTGCCACGAGGGCACGCCAGCGCGCGCCGGGTCGTACAGTCAGTGAGTTTCCACCGACCGAAGTTTACTGATACCGCCCGCGCCCCTCGACCTCCTGCAGCCTGTCGAGAACCGCTTCGTTGCCCACCTCCTCGTAGGCATCTTCGAACTCCCGGCGGAGCGCGTCGGCGTCGTCCGACGTTCCGGCGAGGCTCTGGCCGAAGACGTGGAGGTCCATCGCGTAGTCCTCGTCGTCGTCGGTGTAGTAGCCCAGACCGAAGTCGATGAGGTACGTCCGGTCGGAACCGACACGGACGTTCCGGGTCGTGGGGTCGCCGTGGACGAACCCCGCGCCGTGGATGGCCGCGAGGTGGCGCGCCACGTCGCGCACGCGGTCGGCGGCGAGCCGACTCCGGAGGTCGGCTTCTCCCACGCGCTCGAAGACCAAAGTGCCCTCCTGCGGGTCCACGTCGTAGACCACCGGCGTGGGCACGCCGTGTCGGCGGGCCTCGCTGGTCAAGCGCGCTTCGAGGACCGTCCGGTCGCGCCGGAGGCGGGCGTCGAGGTCCGGGTGGCGGTAGCCCTTCGGCAGGCGGCGCTTGGTGACGCGTTCGTCGCCGATCTCGACCGTGGCCTCTGCACCCTGAATCTCCGTTCCGTCGTCGCGCCACGCGTCGACCGACTCGTCGTTGGAGCGCCAGCCGACCGCGACCTGGTCGGGCCGGAAGTTCGGATCGACCGGCGAGTCCTCGACGTCGATGGTGTCGCCCGCGCGGGCCATCTCCGCGCCGAGCACCGCGATCATCCCGGCGTTGTCCCGGAGGAATCGCGGGTCGGGCGCGTAGAACTCGGCGCCGCGCTGGTCGCACATCTCGGCGAGCATCTCCCTGAGGCGGGCGTTCTGGCCGACGCCGCCGCCCAGCACCAACTCGTCGCTGCCGGTCAGCGACAGGGCGCGCTCGGCGACCTCCGTGAGCATCGCGAAGACGTTCTCCTGGAGCGAGTAACAGACGTCCTCGACGGGCGCGCCGTCGGACGAGTCCGACGAGCCTCCGCTCGCTTCGCTCGCAGAGATCCCGTCGTCGTACGCGTCCTTCGCGGCGCTCATGATGCCCGAGAACGAGAAGTCCATCCCCTTGACGACGTACGGGAGGTCGACGTACTCGCCGTCCGCCGCGGCCGCCTCGACCTTCGGGCCGCCGGGGTGGGACCACCCGACGTGGCGGGTGAACTTGTCGATGGCGTTGCCGACGCCGGTGTCCATCGTCTCGCCGAGCACCCGGTACCGGCCGTTGCGGTAGCCCAGCACGTGGGCGTTCGCGCCCGAGGCGTTCAGGCAGACCGGCGAGTCGAACCTCGACTGCTGGCGGCCGATCTCGAGGTGGGCCACCATGTGGTTGACGCCGACCAGCGGCACGTCGAGGGTCTGGGCGAGCGCGCGGGCCGCGGTCCCGACCGTCCGCAGGCAGGGGCCGAGCCCCGGCCCGCGCGAGAACGCGACCGCGTCGATGGGCCCCTCGGCGGCGTCGAGCGCCGTCTCGACGACCGCGGGAATCGCATCGCTCATATGCTCGGCGGCCTCGCGCGGGTGGATGCCGCCGCTCTCGGGCTGGTAGGCGTCGGTCTCGATAAAAACGCCGTCGGACTGCGTCCGACGAGCTTCCGAGTGCGACTCGGAAACCGAGTCGGGGTCGTCTTCAGTGTCGTAGACGGCTGCGCTGGCCGCCCACGCGGTGCCCTCGATACCGAGGACTCGCATTCGCTACTTCCACTCGGTGTAGCCACAGCGACCGCAGTGGAAGCGGTCGCCGTGGTCGGCGAGGAACGAGTCGCCACACCGGGTGCAGGTCTCCTTGTCGGTCGTGCCGTCGTCGTCGTAGTACTCGTTGCGCGCCATTATTCGGCCTCCTCGGCTTCGGCCTCGGTCTCCGCGTCGGTCTCGGCGGCGATCTTGTTGCGCTCGAGCATGTAGTCCTGCTCGACGTCGCGGGCGTGCTCGGGGCTATCGTAGACCTTCGCGTAGCCGACGGTCTTGCGCATCCCGAACTTGGTGTTCATCTCGTGGACCACGACCTCGCTGGAGTCCTTGTCGAGCTTGGCCGCGAGGCTGTCGCGGACCGAGAGCCGCGAGGGCGTCGCGTCGTCGTGGACTATCTGGAACCGCACTTCGGACCGGTGGAGCATGGGATTCTGCTCCTCTGAGAGGATTTCAACTTCCATGTGTATCGCTCAGTTACTGTCTAATTGGCCGTGAGCGTTGTAAAAGGATTTCGAAGTGAACAACCGACGAATCCGGGTCGGACCGGTCGGTCCTCGCGGTCTCACTGGATTGCCAGCAGTTCGAACAGTGCCTCGGAATCGCCGTCCATCCGGCCCAGCAGGTCGCACACTCGGGTCTTCGACTCGTCGGTCACGGTCGCCAGCACCATGCCCTCGTTCGGCTGGCCGTAGACCACAGCGGCGCCGAGCGGCGCGGCGACGATGGCGGGCAGGGTCACGAGGTCCTCCTCGCCGTCGACGACGAGGACCGTCGGCTCGGGGTCGGCGATGGCCTCGCGGAGCGCCGCGGCGAGCCCCCGCGTTATCGCCGCCGCCGGGTTCTCGACGTGGACCTCGCGGACCTCGCCACCGAGGCGGGCCACGCCCTCGGCGACGTCGTCGTCGACTGCCTCGCGCTCGGTTAGGCCGTCGACCACGGCAACGTCGGGGACGACGCCGGCGCGTTCGAGGTGGTAGGTCACCACGTCGCCCACGGCGACGAGGGGGCCGTCGCCGGCCTCCGCCAGCAGGCGCTCGGCGTCCGTGAAGATCGGCCCCATCGGCTCCTTGAGCTCCCCGCGCATCGCGTCGGGCAGCGTGACCAGAACGTCGCTCACGGTCGGGCTCCGGCGTTAGCGCACCTTCAGCGCGTACTTGCCCGGCTTCGTCACTTCCATCTCCTCGGCGATCTGGCTCTCGTCGGGGTGGGAGATGATGACGTAGCCGGCCCAGTCCTCGGTGAGGCTGGTCGACCCGCAGATGGGACAGGTGTCCTCGTCGGGCTCGACCACGGCGTGGCATTCGCGACAGGCGAGGCGGTCACCGGCCATGATTACTCACTCTCGGTGGTCGCCTGCCGCTTCTCGCGCTCCTCCTTCAGCCAGCCGTGCTTGCCGAGGCCGACCTGCTTGGCGGTGAGCCCGATCTTGCTCTCGCGGGGGTTTCGCTCGTCGATGCTCTTGGTGACGATGCGCGCCCGGACCGAGTCGCCGACGCCCAGGGTGCGGTTCGACTCCCGGGACGCGAGCATCTGGCCCTCCTCGTCGTAGGCGAGGTACTCGTCCGAGATCTGCGAGACGTGGAGCAGGCCGTCGACCGGCCCGATGCCGACGAAGGCGCCGAAGTTGACGACCTCCACGATCTCGCCGTCGACGACCTCCTGCATCTGGGGGTCGTACGTGACCGCGTCGAAGTCGGCCTCGTAGTAGACCCCGGGTCGGTTCGGGAGTACCGCGCCGTCGCCGATGTCGTTGACGTTCACGACGCTGACGACGCTTCCGACCTCTTCGTCCATTCGGCCCTCCAGTTTGTCCTGCAGCAGCTTCTTCACGAGATTCGGCGTCACGTCTGCGAGGTGTTCCGGGGGAACCTCGACCGTATCCTTGAGTCTGACCCGTTTGTACATGCTATGGTTTGCTGATTGCGAGTTTGTTCCGACCCCTTATATGAATTACCGGTGCGCCCGCGTCGAGCAGACGCCGCTTGAGGGGCCGGTCGTTCGTGACGACGTAGTCGAACTCGGGGGCGAGTTCGACCAGCGCGTCGTCGGCGTACGATGCGTCGTGGTCGACCGTCCGACACCGCTCGGCCGCCAGGTCCGCGCCGACGCTGGCCGCGACGGCCTCCGCACTGCTTCCGTCGGCGAGTCGCGAGAGTTCGTCGCGGACCGACCGCGGGACCGCGCAGTCGAACTCCCCCAGCAGGCGTTCCAGCTCCTCGAAGAGCCGCACGTCGGCTTCGACGGGCATCATGAGCGCGCTGGTGTCCATGGCGACCGTGGCGACCATCTATCCGCTGAGGGTGCCGACCCCGATGAGCCGCCAGCGGGCGCCGATGCGGCGGTTGATGGCTATCTGGGCGCCCTCGGGCGCGCAGACCGGTCGCTTCAGCGCGACCTCGCACTCGCCCTCGCGGGCGCTGGTCACAGAGCCGACCGTGGTCGCGGTGCCGATGGTGAGCATTAGCGGTTCGCCGGTCGAGATGTCGTCGATGTCCTGGTCGTCGAGGCCGACGAGCCGTTCGAGCAGGTCGACCTCCATCGTGAACTGCTCCCACGTCGGCGGGAGCGTGCCGGGCGTGCCGGCGACCTGGCCCGCCAGGGCGTCGCCCTTGGTCAGGCTCGGGTCGAGGCCGGTGCCGACCCCGAGCAGGCCGCCCGGCGTCACCTCGTCGACCGTCTCGCCGCCCGCCTGGAGCGAGCGCACGTCGGTCTCGATGGACTCCCAGCGGGTCTCGCCGCCCTCCTCGACCTCGCGGCCGGGGCGGAGCTCGATGTCGTCGCCTTCGGTGAGTTCGCCCTCGACCAGGCTGCCGCCGAGCACGCCGCCGACGAGGCCGTCCCACGTCGTGCCGGGCCGGTTGATGTCGAAGCTCCGGGCCACGTGCATCCGCGGGTCGGCGTCGGGGTCGCGCTCGGGCGTCGGAATCTCGTCCTCGATGGCCTGGATGAGCAGGTCGATGTTGACCTCCTGCTGGGCCGAGATGGGGACGACCGGCGCGTCCTCGGCGACGGTTCCCTCCACGAACTCCTGGATCTCGCGGTAGTTCTGCTCGGCCTGGTCGCGGTCGACCAGGTCGATCTTGTTCTGGGCGACGACGATGTTGTCGATGCCGATGATGTCGAGCGCCATCAGGTGCTCCTCGGTCTGGGCCTGCGGAACGGGCTCGCTGGCCGAGACGACCAGCACCGCGCCGTCCATGATGGCCGCGCCCGAGAGCATCGTCGCCATCAGCGTCTCGTGGCCGGGCGCGTCGACGAACGACACCGTGCGGAGCGGGTCGCTCTCGCTGCCGTCGGGGCAGGTCTCGTCGACGGTGTAGCGCTCGGGCTCGTCGAGCCCGGGGCACTCCCGGAACGTGGCGTCTGCGTACCCGAGCCGGATGGAGATGCCACGCTTCATCTCCTCGGAGTGCTGGTCGGTCCATTCGCCGGAAAGCGCCTGCACGAGCGTCGTCTTTCCGTGGTCTACGTGGCCGACCAGTCCGATGTTCACCTCCGGTTGGGCGGAATTTCCTGTCAAAGTTGACCTCCTGAAGTAATTCTACTGGAAGATTCGCCCCGAACGACTGATAAACCTACTGTTCTCGTCCGGGTTTCGGGACCGACCCGCGCCGCGCGGACGGGGTGCTCGCTCGGCGACGAAGCCGTCTCCGGCGCCGGGCGGACCATGGCCGGTCCGGCGTCTTCGCTATCCAGGAATCCAGCATCCGGAGCGCCAAACCAATTGTGGCCGCGTCGGTCTCGGGACGACCGTGACGCGGCCCGTCCGCCGCGGCGGACACCGACTCGCGACGGTCCCGCGGAGCCGCGCCCCGTAATATCAACCGCGAAACAAAAACGTGGTTAAGGCAACACTTTAGCCGGACGGGACCGCAGAGTCCCGTATGAGCGGAACGACAGGGCCGAACGCCGAGGAGTCCGGAATCCAGGACTGCGAGGACTGCGTGGCCCCGGCCGAGGCGTTCTCGGTCATCGCCAACGAGACCCGGCTGTCGATACTCGAAGCGCTCTGGAAGGCCGGCGACAGGCCGGTGAGCTTCTCGGAGCTCCGGCGCGAGGTCGGGATGCGCGACAGCGCGCAGTTCAACTACCACCTCAAGCAGCTCACCGACCATTTCGTTGTCCAGACCGACGACGGCTACGACTTCCGGCAGGCCGGCAAGAAGGTCGTGCGGGCCGTCCTGGCCGGGTCGTTCAACGAGCACCCCGAGATAGGTCCGTTCGAGGTCGAGGGCACCTGCGCCGACTGCGGCGCGAGCCTCCAGGCGTACTACCACGACGAGATGCTGGCCATCGACTGCACCGACTGCGGGAAGAACCACGGGGAGTACCCGTTCCCGCCGGGCGGGCTCAACGACCGGAGCCGCGAGGAGATCATGGACGCGTTCAACCAGCGCGTGCGCCACCTCCACTGCCTCGCCGCCGACGGCGTCTGCCCCGAGTGCAACGGCCGGATGACCACGACCATCACCCGCGACACCGAGGACTACCTCGGACTGGAGGTGCGGGTCGACCACGAGTGCGAGCAGTGCCGCCACCAGCTCTACTCGGCGGTGGGGTTGTCGCTGCTCGACCAGTCGGACGTGGTGACGTTCCACCGCGAGCACGGCATCGACCTCTGCACGACGCCCTACTGGAAACTGGCGTGGTGCGTCAGCGACGAACACACGACCGTGCTCTCGGACGACCCCTGGAAGATCCAGGTGGAGATTCCGCTGGACGACGAGGTGCTCGCGGTCACCCTCGACGGCGACCTGACCCCGCTGGAGATCGAGCACAGTTGCGGATCGGCGTCCTCGGAGGGTGCGCAGGCTGTGTCGGACTGAGTCCGTGCACACTGCAGCCTGATTTTCCGGTCACGACTGGCTCTCTCGACCGTTCCGTCTCTGCTATCGCTCGATGGAACGGACCATCCGTCTGGGTGGACTGAGAGGGGGCGGCCGGTCGCGTTTACGTGGTCGTCTCAGCGACCCCCTATCCGAGGCGAGCGCAGCGAGCCGAGGATATGTCGGTGAGCGACCGTCTCGTGAGCGCAGCGAACGAGACCTCGGAAGACGCAGCCCGCGCAGCGAAGCGAGCAGGACCGTCTTCCGGCGGCGACCGGCCGGGGGCTTTCGAGACCGCAATCGCTCCAGAGGTGCAGTAGCTCTCGTTGCGATGCGACAATAGCGAAGACAGAACCGTTACGATATCTCCGTCAATCGTTCACGACCGCCTCGTCCAGCACGAACTCGAAGAACCCGAACGCGACGAACAGGCCGGCGAGCACGAGGCTCTGGACCCGACCGTACTGGAACGGGTAGACGGACAGCGCCAGCCAGAGGACGGCGCCGACCACGAGAACACCGATTGCGAGGAGACGCTGTGTCCTCGAGTCCATACTGGAACGTATCACCGCGTCACAGAAGAATCTTCACCACCAGTGCACTCTCCGTATCCTACCGCTCGGCCAGCCAGTCCGCGAACTTCGCCAGTGCGCGTCCCCGATGCGAGATCGCGTTCTTGCGCTCAGTAGACATCTCGGCCATGGTCTCGCCCTCGTGCTCGAAGATGGGGTCGTAGCCGAAGCCGCCGTCGCCCCGGGGCGCGACGATGCGGCCCGGCACCGCGCCGTCGAACGTCTCGGCGGTCTCGCCGTCGTAGTAGGCGACGACGCAGCGGAAGCGCGCCCGGCGGTTCTCCTCCATCTCCACCAGGTTCCAGACGCGCTCGACGCCGACGGTGTCCTCGACGTACGAGGAGTACGGGCCGGGGAACCCGCCGAGCGCGTCCACGAACAGACCGGCGTCGTCCACGACGACGAGGTCCTCGCCGCCGGTCTCGGCGAACGCCTCCTCCGCGCCGGCGACCGCGATCTCGGCGAGGTCGTCGCTCTGTATCTCGGTGTAGTCGTAGTCGACCTGCTCGACGTCGTCGGTGAGGTACTCGCGCGCTTCCTCGACCTTGCCCTCGTTGCTCGTCACGAATCTGATGGTCATGGACGAATTGCTCCGGTTGGTTCCCGATGGGGCCGGGCGGCGGTTATAGCCGTTGGTTCGTCCGACCGCGACGAGTCGATTCCCCCGGCAATTATGACGCTCGTCTGAGACGTATCGGCATGGGAACCATCACGACCGGCCGGCCGCTCGACGAGGACGGCGCACCGACCGACGGGCCCGCGCTCGAACTCGACCCGGACGGTGCCGCCGCCGACCTGTTCACGGACTCGACCCACCCGCTCACGTCCAGCCCCGGCACCGGCATGTGGGCCGCCGTCCTGGAGTATCCCGACGAGGTGGACGCCCGCCCCGCGCTCCTGGTGTGGCTGTCGCCCGACGCGACCGAACTCCCGGCGCACGTCCACACGAACGACGAGGAGACCTTCCGCGCGGTCGAGGGCGAACTGACGCTCGTCGAGGAGGGCGAGCCCCGCCGGCTCGACCCCGGCGAGGAGCACACGGTCAGCCCCGGACGGAGCCACTACTTCCGCAACGACACCGACGACTTCGTGGCGTTCTACGCGGAACCCCCGTGGCGGAAGACCGTGGACACCCAGCTCACCTTCTCCGGGCTGGACCACGAGGGCGCGTTCGGCTCGGCCGGCGAGTACGGCGAACCCGGTCCCCTCTACGGCCTCGTGATGAGCGAGTACATCAGCGATGGGACCCGGGTCACCACCCTGCCGGTCGTCGTCCAGCGACTCCTCTGGGCCACGCTCGGTCGCGTCGCGAAGGCGCTCGGCTACCGTCCCGTCGAGGAGCGGTTCCTCCGGGACGAGTTCTGGACCGAGACCGTCGAACAGCCGGAGATCTGAGTCGCCGGAAACCGGCCCGCACTCGACCGGAGACCCGAAACCGCAACCCCTTACCCGCCGGGACGACTGCCATCGGACATGAGCACGATCCGGGTCGCGTGGGGCACCGGGACCGGTCCCACCGAGATGTCCTCGTACGACGCCGCCCTCGCGGACGCCAACCTCCACAACTACAACCTCGTGACCGTCTCGTCGGTCGTCCCGGCCGACGCGGCGGTCGAGGCGGTCGGCACCGCTCCGGACCTCGGCCCGGCCGGCCAGCGCCTGACGGTCGTCCAGGCCCGCGCGACCCGCGCCGGTCCCGGTCGCGTTTCGGCCGCGCTCGGGTGGACCACGGGCCCCGGTCCCGGCCTGTTCTACGAGGCGGCGGGCGAGGCCGACCCCGGGGACGTCGCCGAGCGCGTCGAGACCGGCCTCGCGGCCGGCCGGGAGCTCCGCGAGTGGACGTTCACCGACGAGCGCGTCGAGACCGCCACCACCGACGCCGAAGCCGGGACCTACGCCACCGCGGTCGTGGTGGCCGCCTACGGCGAGAGCGAGCCGATCTGCTGAGGCGGGCGGTCGAGTCAATCGACGGGGATCGGCGCGTGTCAGAGCCTGCCGAAGCCGAGAGCTTTTATAACGTCGGGGCCTAACGCCTTCCCGTTAGACCGATGAACGGAAATACCCCCTACGCGGGCGTCCCCGGCGAGACGCAGGCCGGTCACCGCGCGAACACCGACGTGCCCGACCTCTCCCCCGAGCAGAAGCAGTCGTTGCGCGACAGCATCACCGACATCGCCGCCCGGACCCGCGAGTTCCTGCCCAACGAGTACGTCGTCGGCTCGAAGGTCGCCGACGGCGGCAACGGTCCCCAGGCCCAGGTGTCGGTCCAGCCGCCGGTCGGCCACCCGGTCAGCGCCGGCTTCAGCCCGAGCGTCGAGGACTTCGACGGCGACGACCTCGACACCCACGAGGAGGCCGAGGTCGCCCGCGGCCTCGCGGCCAGCGCCGCCATGCAGGTCAAGCAGATGATGGGCGACGACATCACGCCGACCGCTCGATAGTCGACGGCGACAGCACGTATCGGGACAGTCGATCGGACGGGAAAACGGACGACGTCACGCGGAGGGACCGCCGACTCGCCCGCGCGGGCCGCGCCGGGTCGGCGGGTCCCGGAACAGCAGGTGACCCAGCGCCATCGCGGAGAAGGTCGCTCCCGCCGCGACGCCGAGCGGGGTCGGCACCGCCAGCAGTTTTCCGACGAGCAGTCCGACCAGCAGCGGGACCGGCAGGACCGCGAGCGCGAGGTCGTAGTAAGAGACGTTCGGTACTCCGGCGTTACCACTGAGTAGTTGGCTCTGCCCGAGCATGAAATCACCTTCCAGTACGGTACTACGGTGCGTTTCGACTAAAAATTATTGGTTGGTGGTAGTCCGTCAGTAGGAGATGGACGACCAGCCTCTACCGTCTGAGCGGTAGACGGGGGCCAAGCGATTCACTTTCGACGACCGTACCGTCAGCTCGGCTAGGGCCCGAATCGCGGCTGACGAGCGGTCAGAGCTCACACGGTCGTCCGATTTCCGCCTCGTACGCCGCCTTGATTTGCTCGAACAGGTCCGCACCGAAGGACGTCCGGAACCGCGGCGCGGCGGTCGCGAAGAACTCGTCGAGGTTGTCGAACTCCGCGAAGTGCTCGTTGTCCTCGGTCTCGTCGTACCGGTTCTCCCGCTCGTACTTGAGTGCCTGGAGGCAGCTGTCGACGAGGTCCATGTCCTTGACGAACTCCGCAACGGGCGTGTCGCGGGCCTCGTACTCCTCCCAGCGCGCGAGCAGGTCGCCGTCCGCGAACGGTTCGAGCAGGTCGGTCACCGCGGCCCGCTCGGCCGCCTCCTTCTCGGCTGACGACACCGCCTGGCGGTCAGGGTCGGCCCGCGTGGCCACGTCGCCGGTCTCGGCCTCCCCGAGGTCGTGGAGGAGCGCCATCGTCACGGCCGTCTCGCGGTCGACACCGACGCGGTCGGCGAACAGCAGACAGAGCGTCGCCGCGCCCCACGTGTGGGCCGCGACCGACTCCGGGGACTCGACGTTCCGCAGGACCCAGCCCGTTCGTCGCTCGTCCTTCAAATCGTACATGTCGAGCAGCGCGTCGAGGTCGTCAGCCATCACCTAATAAAGACAACAGGTGGCACTTCAGGATGTCGGCTCGGCGAGCAAACCGAATCGGCCAGCGTGCGAACCGAAGCGCTCACTTCCCCCAGAAGGGGTCGCGCTTGCGCTGCTTGTCGAGGTACATCTGGAGCGCCTCGAGCTCGTCGACTGGGATGTCGTCGGCGAGCTCCTGTTCGAGGATCTTGGCGTGCTTCTCGGGGACCTCGATCCAGAGCTCGTCGCCCTCCTCGATCTGGCGGCCCACGGTCGGGCCGTCGATGGCGACGCTGACCCGGTTGCCGCTTCGGGCCTCGTCGACGTCCTCGCCCTGTTCCTGGATGCCCTTGAGCTGGCCGACCCGGGTGGGCTGGTTGCCCTCGAACTTCGCGACGTTGCTGTTCTTCTTGATGGTGCCCGACAGCACCTCGACGCCGACCACCGCGGGGTCGTTCTGGCGGAACGTGTGGTCCTGGAGGATCTGGAACCGGGCGGGCCGGGTGATGTTGTCGAGGACCGTCTCCTGCTGGGCGCGCTCGCGCTCCTCGACGTACTCCTCGTACTCCTCGATGAGCCGGTAGATGACGCCGCTCTCGAACAGCTTCACGTCGCTCTCCTCGGCCTGTCGCTCGGCGTCGGCCAGCACGTCGACGTTGAACGCGAGGATGGTCTTGTGCTTGTCCTCGTCGGCGGTCGAGGCGATGCTCACGTCCCGGGGCGCGATGTCGCCGACCTCCGCGCGCATGATGGGGATCTCGGCCTCGTCCAGCGCGTTGGCGATGGCCTCCAGGCTGCCGAGTGTGTCGGCCTTCACCACGACGCCCTGCTCGCCGGTCTCGACCTCGATCTCCGAGAGCTCGGCCCGGACCTCCGCGATGACCTCGTCGATGTCGCGGTCCCGGACCACCCGGACGGGCGCGCCCGCCATCGCCTCGTCGAGGTCGGGCGCGGCGATCTTCAGCCCGGACGCGGCCGAGATCTGGTCGACCTTCTCGAACCGGTCTTCGGTGCGTATCTCGGCGAGCGGCCGGGGCTTCAGCAGCGCCCGGACGTCGGTCACGATGGGGTCGTCGAGCCCGCCGACCACGATGGTCTCGTCCTCCCGGACGGTGCCGTCGTACAGCACCACGTCGACGGTCGTCCCGAAGCCCTTCTCCTCCTTGACCTCGAGGACGGTGCCCGCGCCGGGCCCCGTCACGTCGATGGCCATGTCCTCCTTCATGTACCGCTGGGCCAGACCCATCAGCACGGTCAGCAGGTCGGGGATGCCCTCGCCGGTCTCGGCGCTCACGGGGACCACGCCGATGTTCCCGCGGAAGTCCTGGACCCGCCAGTACATGTCCGCCGAGAACCCCTCGTCGCTCAGCTCGCCGATGATCTCGTAGAGCTGCTCGTCGAGCGACGACCGCACCCGGTCGCTCTGGGCGTCCATGGTCTGCTGGACGGGCGCGTCCTCGTTGGGCTTCCAGCCCGGGACGGTGTCGATCTTGTTGGCCGCGACCACGAACGGCGTCTGGGACTGCTTGAGGATGTTGATGGCCTCGAGCGTCTGGGGCTGGAAGCCGTCGTTGACGTCCACGACGAGGATGGCGATGTCGGCCAGCGCCCCGCCCCGGGACCGGAGCGTCGTGAACGAGTGGTGGCCCGGCGTGTCGATGAACAGCAGGCCCGGCAGGTCGAAGTCGCTCGGGTCGATGAGGCTCCCGGCGACCTTCGAGACCACGTCGAGCGGGATGGCGGTGGCCCCGATGTGCTGGGTGATCGCGCCCGCCTCCCCCTCGATGACCGTCGAACCGCGGATCTTGTCCAGAAGGCTAGTCTTCCCGTGGTCTACGTGTCCCAGTACTGCCACGATTGGGGTGCGCAGACCTCGTTCGTTGTCGCGTGCGTCAGTGTCAGGCATAAGGCTACCACCCGGGAAAGAAGGTTTCTTACTGAAGAGGTACTGCGCGCGGCATTTAACTCTTTCACTCCGCCCGACCGCGGGACCGATTTCGCGCCGCTCGGCCGCGGGCGCGGTCCGCTTCCCGCCGCTGGCCCGTTCCGGGACCGTCCATCCGATTCTCCCGCCGGCTCCCCCGCACACTTTATGTAGGAGCACTCAGTAACCCCCCGTATGTCGGAGATCCTCGCCGAAAACCTCTCGGGGAAGGCCGTCATGGGGTCAGACGGGACGGAGCTCGGAATGCTGTACAACATCACCATGGACCTCAAGACGGGCGAGCTGGCCAACCTGCTCGTAGAACCGGACGAACAACTGCGGCGCGACGCGGTGGAGTTCGAATCGGACGAGAGCGGTCGATTCCAGGTCCCCGTGAAGCGAGTGCAGGCGGTGAAAGACTACATCGTCGTCCAGCGGTAAATGTACGTTCTAGACGCCTCAGCTTTCATCAACGAGTACCACACCACCGCGGACACGGCGACGATTCCGCTGGTCCGCGAGGAGCTGGAGGACGAGAGCGCCTACCGGTTCGACGCGATGGAGGGCTCGGGGATGCACATCCACATCCCCCAGGACGGCGCCGTCGAGCGCGTCGGCCGGGCCGCCCAGGAGACCGGCGACTTCGAGGAGCTGTCGACCACCGACGTGCGCCTGGTCGCGGCGGCCTTCGAGCTCGACGCGACGCTGGTGACCGACGACTACGCCATGCAGAACGTCGCCGAGCGCATGAACGTCGACGTCGAGGTCATCGCGCGCGAGGGCATCACCGAACAGCGCAACTGGCAGTTCCAGTGCCAGGGCTGCGGCCGCGAGTTCGACGAGAACAAGGACCGCTGTCCGATCTGCGGGAGCGAGCTGACGCGCAAGAACCCGTCGAACGCCTGACGGCGTCGGCCGGCTCGCGTAGCCACTCGTCGACCGCCGAGCGCTCACTCGTCGGGCTCGATCTCCTCGAGTCCGACTTCGATGAGCTGGTCGAGGACCTCCTGGGTCGTCAGGTCGTACTCGCGCGCCAGCGTCTCGATGCGCTTGGCGCGCTCGCGTTCGCAGGTGATCGAGTAGCGACGCTCCATGCCGCTTTCGTAAGCCGCTGTCGCTGTTAAATCTACGTCAGACGGCAAGCGGACGCAGGACGGACGCGAGGCGCACGCCCTGCCCACCGGATAGCAGTTCTTCGGACGATTCGGTCGGTGGCGGGCCGTCTCGGCCGGAATCACGCGCTACCGGGCCGCGGATTACGGGCCGCCGGTCATCTGGAGGTACATCGCCGCGAAGACGACCGCGTCGAACGTGCCGTGGATCAGCGCCGGAACCGTCGTGTTCTCGGTCAACAGGTACGCGCCGCCGAGGATGAGCGAGAGCATGAAGATGACCGCGAGCGTGCTCAGCAGCGCGGGCAGTGCGGCGCCGGCCGCGTAGGCCGGGATGTGGGCCAGCGAGAACGCGACGCTCCCGACCAGCACCGCGCCCCACTCGCCGAAGGTTCCGTACAGCGACTTCTGGATGATGTTGCGGTAGAGCAGTTCCTCTCCCGGCCCGATGATGAGCCACGACGCCGGAATCAGCAGCAGGAGGATCTGAGCGTTGCCGCCCGACGCGGTCTGCTGGACGCTGTGCTGGGCGGTCTCCAGTCCCAACTGGGTGAGGACGACGCCGACGACCAGCTGAAGGCCGAACAGCGCGACCACGCCGGCGGCGGTGTAACCGAGGTCCCGCAGGCTCGGCAGCCGGAAGTCGAGGTACCCGAGCGTCTTGTCGGTCCACCGGAAGTAGATCAGCGCGACGGTGCCGGTGCCCAGCCCGAGCGCGACCGCGCTGATGGCGAGCTGGACGGTCGTGCCGGGATCGCCGGGGACCAGCTCCGCGAGCACGCTCACCAGGACGCTGGCCCACGCCGCGATGGCGAACAGGCCGGCGAAGCCGACGCCGAGACTCCAGGCGGTGGCCTTGACCGCAGCGCCGAGCGACTCGGGGAGCCCCCTGCCGTCGCCGTAGGCCGCGATGATCCCGCCGACGCCGCCGACCAGCGCGAGCGCGACGCCCCACGGCGAGACGACCGGCGCCTCGGCCGCGAGCGTTCCGCCGCGAAGCGTGCCTGCGGACGCGACGCCCGCACACCCGACGACGCCGAGGCTGGCCGCGCCCGCCGCGAGCGACCCCGACCGGCGCGCGATCAGGTCGCGGCGCCGGAGCGCGAACGCGCCGAACGCGGCGGCGCCCAGCGCCGCGAGGACGACGTTCTCGACCGGACCGATTCCGGGAGTTCCCCACGGCAGCGCGGCCGCCGCGACGGCCACCGCGGCCAGCACGACCCCCGCGTTCGCTGCAGAGCGGTCTTCCATGGCTCGAAAATAGGTCGGGCGGGCTATAGTCCCTGTGCTTGGACGCAGAGCGAGTCGGCGTTACTCCACCGTCAACGTCGTCTTCTCGGCGACGGCGTCGGCCTCCTCGAAATCACCCCCTCCCAGCAGCCCCCGGGCGGCCCGCTTGCCCCACTCGACCGCGGGCTGGGTGAACGTCTCCACGTCGGCGAGCTCGCCGTAGAGCACGCAGGCGGCCTCCATCCCGTAGAGGAGTCCGCCGAGGCTCCGCTCGTCGACGCGGTCGATCTCGACCCGGACGTTGGGCTGCCCCGCGGCCGCGAGGCTGGCTTCGGTGGCCTCGAACTCGGCGTCGAGCAGTTCGCCCAGCGAGGCGCCGCCGAGGTACGACAGCCCCTCCAGGTCGGTCTCGGGGATCGCGCGGTCGGCGCGCGACTCCGGGCGGACCAGCGTGACCAGCTTGTCGCGCGGGCCGGCCCGGTAGAGCTGGAGCTGGGAGTGCTGGTCGGTCGCGCCCAGCGCCCTGGCGGGGGTCTGGCCCCGGCCGTCCTTGCCGAGGCTCTCGGCCCAGAGCTGGGCGAACCACTCGGCGAACGTCTCCAGCGACTCGGCGTAGGGCATCATCGCGTTGACGGCCGCGCCGCGCTCTTCGAGGGCGTAGGCCGCCGCGCCGTAGGCGTAGGCCGGCGAGTCGTACAGCGACCCCGCGAGCCGGTCTGCCTCTTCGCTCGCGCCCGCCAGAATCGCGTCGAGGTCGTGGCCCTGGATGGCTGCGCAGGCCAGCCCCACCGTCGAGAGCACCGAGAACCGGCCCGGCACGCCCTCGGGCACGTCGAGCGCGGGCAGGTCCTCCTTCTCGGCGAGTCGCCGGAGGTTGCCCTCCTCGCCGGTGGTGACGAAGGTCCGCTCGGTCCAGTCGACGCCCGCGTCGGCCATCGCCTCGCGCACGACGAGGAAGTTCGCGAGCGTCTCGGCGGTCGTCCCGGAGCGCGAGACGACGTTGACCGCGGTCGAATCGAGCGGGAGGGCGTCGAGCAGCCGGGAGACGTGCTCGGGGTCGACGTTGTCGAGGAAGTAGGCATCTGTCTCGGAGGGCAGCGCGTCGGCGAGAGTGGCCGCGCCCAGCGCCGACCCGCCGATGCCGACGGTCAGCACCGCCTCGGCGTCGGCGAAGGGCTCGACCGCGGCTCGAATCTCGTCGGGGTCGGCGGTTTCGGGCAGGTTCAGCGCGGCGTAGCCGTGTTCCGCGTCCCTGCGGCCGCGCTCGATGCGCTCGTGGGCGTCGGCGACTCGCTCGTCCAGTTCGTCGAGGGCGTCGCGGGAGAGGCCGGGGTCGGCGACCTCCGAGAGTGCGTTGCCGAGGTCTACGCGCATGTTGGTCGTACCACCGGCGGCGCGGGACAAAAAGTGGGGTGTTCCGGCGAACGGGAGGGTCGAGGGACCGGACGCCACCGCCGGAGGACCCGAGGACCGGAAGACAGGTCCATTGCCCGCACGGGGGCATCGCGCGGACCGCACGCCTTTTCACCCCGCTCTCCCAACCTCGGACCGAGATGGTCGACGCCCCGACCGGCGAGTCGGAGGACGCACGGACCGAGACCGGCGGGTCCCGGAGCGTCGTCGCCGACGCCTTCCGGCGGTCGTTCGCCGAGACCGACTCCCGACTGCTCAAGTCCTACGTCGTCGTGAGCGCGGTCCTCGGGGCGCTGTTCGCGATCCTGCTGCTGCTGGCGATCCCGGTCTGGGTGCTCAACACCGCGGGCGGGTCGGAGCTCGCCACCTTCTCGCGGGCGTTCCTGCTGGTCGGCGGGGTCCTGCTGGTGGTCGCGCTCGTCATGCCCGTCTACTCGGCGGGCCGGCGCCACGCCCGGGGGACCGCCACCGCGCGGGCCGACGCGCTGCTCGCGCTGGCGGGCTACCTGTTCGTGCTGTCGCTGTACGCCTCGCTGCTTATCTCGGCACCGCCGGCCCAGCGCGAGGCCCCGCCCGCCGTCCTCGCGCCGGTCGTGGAGTTGCTCTACTCGCTGCCGCCGACCTACGCGGTCGCGCCCCCGCTGCTCGCGGTGGCGCTCGTCCTGCTCGTCCACCGGTTCGCGCGGTAACCCCACTGTGGCTCCGGCGAACGGAATCCGGGAATCGCACCACCGGCAAACGCAACCCGGAAAAGCCGCGACCGCCTACGGTCGCCCATGAGCGACTCAGACTCCGCCGGCGAGGAGAAGACGAGCACGTTCCTCGTCACGCACGCCGAGGACGACTCGGCGGTGCTGAAGGACGTCCGCGACGGGCAGGTCCACACCCTCTCGTCGAACCCCGGCGTCGAGGAGACCGACGCCGTGGAGGCGACCGTCGCCTCGGACCCGCCGATGAACCTCACGTGGTCGGTCGTGGAGGTCGAGGAGCGCCGGTCCCTCTCGACCGAGCGCAGCGACGAGCCCCCGACCGCCCAGGAGCGGGAGGTCGCCGCCGACCAGGACGTCGGCGAGGTCGCCCGCCGGGAGCGGGCCGGCGAGGGCGAGATCCACGTCCTCACCGTCCCTCCGGAGGACACCGAGGACGCGGTCGCCGACGTGCTCGACGACGAGGCCACCCTCTCGCGAGCGGCCAGGCTCGGCGTCGCCCGGGTCGAGGTCCGGGCCGAGTCGGGCGTGGTCAGCGTTCGGTACATGCCGTAGCCGAGCCTCGATTTCGAGACCAACTCCGCCGTATCCGCCGGCCTCAGGCTTTCTGCTGGCCACAGGGTTGTTACGTGTCCAGCCTCTTATATGAGGGCCGGAGGGACGAACAAATGAGCACTGACGACGATTCAGCGTACGACGACGAGGCGTACGACACCGACGACGAGACTTACGAACAAGAGGCGTACGACGACGAGGCGTACAACGATGACAACAGCAGCGCGAAGTGGTCGTCGGCAGCAGTCGCGCTGCTCGGACTGTGGCTGGTCGTCGTGCCGACGTTCTTCTGGGAGGCGGTCGGCGCGGACTTCTGGAACGACCTCATCGTCGGCGCGGCCATCGTCGCGCTAGCGGCGTACAGCTACTACGAGTCGTCCGACGAGGACCTCGGCGGCGGCACGTGGGCGAGTGCGCTGAACGCGCTGCTGGGCCTCTGGATGGTCGTCGCGCCGTTCGTCTGGGGCGTCGACGAGCTGCTGTTCTGGAACGACGTCGCGGTCGGCGCGCTCGTCGCCGTCGTCGCGGGCTACGCCGCGTTCGCCAGCGGCGAGGCGACCGCGGGCCTCGGAACGGAACAGCGAACGTAATCAGTCGACGCGCGGCCGAACGTCGTCGACGTTCCTCCCGCACGCTTTTTCGGACGGCGCACCCGTCGATAGACGCGCGAGCGGCGCAGAAAACGTTCGCCGGTAACCGCATCCACTCGCCAGCAACCCCATCGACTCGCGGCGATCCGTGCGACGACGCCGCGGTCTATACCTCGTTGGGGCCGCCCTCGCTCTGGACGTGCCAGCCGCCCTGGATGCCGCAGGCCTCCCGGACCTCGTAGGTCACTTCCGTGTCGGGACCGAGGGTCTGGCCGCCCTCGATGCGCTCGACCCGGAGGGGCACGTCGAGAGTGCTGCCGCAGCAGCCGACGCCGACGAACTCGTCCCAGACGTCGCCCTGCCGGACCCGGTCGGTCTTGGTCTTCCGGAGGTACGCGACGAACGAGTCCTTCTCGACCTGGAACCGCCCCCAGTCGCTCAGGTCCGCGGGGTAGGAGACGACGACCCGGTCGGCGGGCGCGAGGTCGCGGTGTCGGTCCTGGAAGTTCTCGTCGGTTTCGCTCATGGTGCCGGGTAAGCGCGCGAGGAGCATGAGCCTTCTTCCCGCGGCGGCGCCGCCTTCGCACTTCCCGCCCGTCGACTGCTGTCTTGAAGCTTCTCGCCGTGCGTACCGTTCGCGCGGTACCGGCCCGCTCGCGTCGCTCCGGCCGGGCGGAAATGAGGTTGGATAAGAACACTTATTCACGGTCGTACCTCAAGCCACCCCATATGGTAGCGTTCGAAGTGCCGGAGGTGGACTACACCCAGTACTCCAACCGGCAGTTGGCGGCGATTCCGCTCGCGGTCCTCGCCGTCGCACTGCTGGTCATCGTCGGGTGGTACGTCTTCACCGGTGCGCCGGTACGGCTCGGCATGGAGTTCACCGGCGGCACGGAACTCCGCGTCCAGACCGCCACGCCCGCGTCCCAGATCCCCGCACAGTTCGACTCCGAGGTGTCGGTCACGCCGGTTCGGACCGCCGACGACACGTACATCGTGACGTTCCCGCCCACGGCGGAGAACATCGCCCAACAGGCGCGAAACAACTTGCAGCCGGTCGGGGGCCAGTCCGCGGCCGACATGGTGAAGTCGGTCCAGGGGACCTCCGCCAGCTTCGGCCGGCAGACCCAGGACCTCGCGCTGATGGGTATCGGCCTGGCGTTCGTCGGCATGAGCGTCCTCGTGTTCCTGATGTTCCGGTCGTTCGTCCCCTCCATCGCGGTGGTAATCTCGGCGTTCAGCGACATCGCGATCCCGGTCGCGGTGATGAACATCGTCGGCATCCCCCTCTCGCTGGGGACGGTCGCGGCCCTCCTGATGCTTATCGGATACTCGGTCGACTCCGACATCCTGCTGAACAACCACATCCTGCGCCGGTCGGGCGACTTCTACGAGTCGACCCGCCGAGCGATGCGGACCGGCGTGACGATGACCGTCACCTCGCTGTCTGCGATGGCCGTGATGTCCGTCGTCGCGTGGATATTCGGTATCGACCTGCTGGCCTCCATCGGCATCGTGCTGGTGCTCGGGCTGGCGACCGACCTGATGAACACCTACATGCTCAACCTGAGCCTGCTCCGCTGGTACAAGTACGAGGGGGTATCTCGATAGATGGACCTCCGCGACAACTGGCGGGTCATCCTGCTCGCGGTCTTCCTCGTGGTCAGTTCGGTCGCGCTGTTCGCCCCCGGCATCGGCGGTAGCGGTGGCGGCGGCGACGGCGCCGTCGTCGAGGAGGCCAGCGACGGCCCGACGAACCTCAAGTTCGGCCTCGAACTCTCCGGCGGGACCCGCATCCGGGCGCCGGTCAACGGCCTGACCGCCGACAGCGTCGACGTGCCGCAGGGCACGACCCCGGCGACCGCCGAGCGACAGGTCGCCGGCAACCTCTCGGGAGTCACCGCCGCCGACGTGTCGGTGCGGCTGGCTGCCGCCCGGAACCAGACCACCACCGTCGAGGTGTTCAGCGAGAACCTCACCGAAGACGAGTTCGGCTCGGCGCTCGGGCAGGCCGGCTACGACTACGAGACCATCCGGCAGGGCGTCACCGACGAGACCCGGAACACCATCGTTCGCATCCTCCGGGACAAGATCTCGCAGGCCGGCCTCTCGGGCGGTCGCGTCCAGCAGGTGACGACCGCCAACGGCGAGAACTTCGTCGTCATCGAGATGCCCAACACCAACCAGACCGAGGTCGAGGACCTGGTGACCCAGCGCGGGCAGGTCCAGATCGTCGCCACGTTCCCCGCGCAGAACCAGAGCGGCAACGGCACCCAGTACCGGGAGGTCCCGCTGCTCTCGCAGGGCGACTTCACCAACATCGGGACCGCACAGGAGTCCCGGGGCATCGGGCCGAACGTCCCGGTGGTGCTCAACCAGGAGGCCGCCCGGAACTACTCGGACGCGATGCAGCAGTGGGGCTTCACCACCGAGGGCGTCAGCGCGTGTAACTACCGGACGAACCCCGAGGACCCCGGCTACTGCCTCTACACCGTCGTGGACGGCGAGGTCGTCTACGCCGCCAGCATGGGGACCGACCTCGCGAGGACCTTCCGGCAGGGACAGTTCGTCCAGGACCCCGGGTTCGTCATGAGCACGACGAACATGTCCGAGGCCAGCGAGCTCCAGATCCACCTCAACGCCGGGTCGCTGCCCGCCTCGCTCAACATGGAGCAAGGGACCTCGTACTTCCTCGCGCCCAGCCTGGCCGAGGAGTTCAAGCTCTACTCGCTCATCACCGGCCTGGTCGCGGTGCTGGCGGTCAGCGCCGTGGTCTTCCTCCGGTACGGTGACCCGAAGGTCGCCGCCCCGATGCTGGTGACGGCGCTGTCGGAGGTCGTCATCCTGCTCGGGTTCGCCGCGGCCGTCAGTCTCCCGCTCGACCTGAGCCACATCGCCGGGTTCATCGCGGTCATCGGGACCGGGGTCGACGACCTCATCATCATCGCCGACGAGGTGATGTCCGAGGGCGAGGTCAACTCCTCGCGGGTGTTCCAGAACCGGTTCCGCAAGGCGTTCTGGGTCATCGGCGCGGCCGCCGCGACCACCATCATCGCGATGAGCCCGCTGGCGGTGCTGAGCCTCGGCGACCTCCAGGGCTTCGCCATCGTCACCATCCTCGGCGTGCTCATCGGGGTGCTCGTCACCCGCCCCGCCTACGGCGACATCCTGCGGAGCCTGCTGACCGACCGGTAGGCGAGCCGGTCACTCGCCCTTTTCTTCGACCGTCCGCTTCCCGTCGCGATACGCGCCCCGGAGCGCGCTCGGCGAGAGCTCTCCGGAGAGCGACAGCCACCGGAGGAGCGCCAGCACCCCGACGAGGACCGCCGCCCCGACGGCCGCGAAACTCGGGACGGCGACCGCGAGCGGCACTGCGTCGACCATACTGTGGGAAAGCTGTAAACTGACAAAAGTGTTCGGTCGAAACCGGTCCCCGTCCGCTTCTGCCGGAGTCGCAAGCCCGAGCTCCCACCCGGCCTAGAAGTCGCCGAGCCCCGACTGGGCCGCCTCGGCCAGCACGTCCTCGCAGGTCGACCAGCTCCGCCGGGCGCAGTCCGGAAGCCGGCCGTGCTCGGCCACGAACGACTCGAGGAACTCCCGCGTCGTCGGGTCGCTCGGATACCCCGACCCGAGGTCGCCGAGCGCGGCGCCGTACTCGGCGGCGTACCGGTCGGCCACCGCGGCGACGTGGGCGTCGCGCTCGACCTTGGCGACGACGCTGGCCGCGCCGACCACGGCGTGCTCGTCGTCGGCGCCGTGCTCGGCGGTCAGGTCGAGGTCGGCGGACACCCGGTCGGCGACCCGGCGGGCGAACCGCGCCTCGCTGGTGTCGCCCGCGTCGGCGATGCCCGCCAGCGGCTCGGCGCTCTCGTCAACAACTTCGGCGATGGCCTCGGCGTGGGCCGCCACGGTCAGGGTGTTCATGTCGTCGTCGCCGTCGATGCGCGCGACCGGGATCTCGGCCACGCCGACCGCGACCCGGTCGTCCGCCCGGATCTCGGCCGCCAGTTCCTCGCGGCGCTCGGGCGAGAGCCGCTTCGAGTCGGCGATGCCCTCGGGGAGCGCGTCGGGATTCGGCACCCGGACCGCCGCCGCGAACATCGACCCCAGCACCGGACCCTTCCCCGCCTCGTCTACTCCGAACACGGTCCGGCAAACGCAGTCCCCGTAGTTGTAGGTTGCTACCTCGAGCGCCGCCGACCGGCGAGAACCCAACCGCGAAAAGAGACGGGAGTCGGACTACTGCAGCCGCCGGAGCGCGACCAGCGCGGCCGCCAGCGCGGCGACCGCGGTGGCGGCGCCGAAACCGGGGGTGGCACCGCTCGCGCCGCCCGTCGTCCGGTCGACCGCGTCGGCGGTCGTCGCCCGGCCGTCGGCGGCGGTAGTTTCGGCGGTCGAGTCGAGCGACCCGGCAGAGCCGCCGGTCGAGCCGCCGCCCGGCGTCGACCCGTCGGTCGTCTCCGCCGACGCAATTTCGCCGTCCTCGGTCGACGCGGCCGGAGCGTCGTCGACCGCCGACTCGTCCGCGGTCGACTGGTCCCGGTCGGTCGACCCGTCGTCGGCGCCGGCGTCCGAGCTCCAGCCGTCGTTCCAGCCCGAGCTATCGTCCCGCTCGGCCTGGACCGTGACGTTCGCGCCGGTCGCCGTCGCCACGTCGTACGCCGCTCCGTCGGCGTCGCCGAGCGCGTCGACGGTGAGGTCGAGCGCGCTGGTGCCGACGGTGCCGGCGCTGACGGTCACCGACGCGATGACGGCCCCGTCGTCGGGCTCGACGGTCGCACCGACGGCCGCGACCGTCGCCTCCGTGCCGCTCGCCACGATGCTGACGTCGCTCATCCGGGGCTCGCCGCCCGCCCGGACGTCCACGATGGTGCCGACGTCCGAATCGGCGAGCGCGAGCGTCAGCTGGTAGGCGCCCACCGTGCCGTCGACGCCCTCGACCACCACGTCGTAGGTGGCCGCGTCGCCGGGATCGATGCTGTCGTCGGCCGCGACGAGCCGCACCGTCGCGCCGTCGTCCTGACCGGCCGCGGCGGTGAAACCGGTCGAGGCCGCCGCGAGCGCGACCAGGCAGACCGCCAGCGTCGCGTAGTGCGATTTCATGTTTTTGTTCCTCGCTTGAGATTCACTCGATCTGGGCGAACAGCGCCTGGATGTCCAGGATGTCGAACGCCCCGTCGCCGTTGAAGTCGAACAGTTCGGGGTTGTCCGTCATCGCCTGGCTGTTCCGGTAGGTCCAGGCGGCCTGGACGTCGTTGATGTCGACCTCGCCGTCGCCGTTGACGTCCTCGTAGACGCCGTCGCCGTCGGGGTCGGTGACGGGGTCGAAGCTGCCGACCGAGACCTGGGTGACGGTCACCGACGCGCCGTTCGTCGCGGTCACGTCGTACGGCGAGCCCTCGCCGTCGCCCAGCGCGTCGACCGAGAGCGTCGCGTCGGTCTCGCCGGGGTCGACCCCGTCGAGTTCGACGGTCGCGACGGTCACGGCGCCGGTCGCGCTCGCGTCTGCGCCGACCACCGTGACCTCGGCCGAGGAGCCGTCGGCCGCGACTGTCGTCTCCTGGAACATCGGATCGTTCAGGGGCTGGACGCCCGCGATGGACGCCGTCTCGGGGTCGTCCACCGAGACGGTGATCGAGTACGCGCCGACGCCGGCGTCGGCGTTCTCGACGACCACGTCGAACGTGGCGCTCTCGCCGACCATGACGTCGGCGTCCGCCGGCGAGATGCCGACCGCCGTCGCCCCCGCGGGCGCGGTCTGGTCGGGCTGGACCGTCACCGAGACGGCGTCGGTGGCCGTCGCGCCGGTCGCGTCGGTCACCGTCACCTCGAACGTCAGGTCGGTCGCGGCGTCGACGTCGGGCGCGGTGAACCCGGGCGACGCCGAGTCGGCGCCGGTCAGCGCCGCGTCGGGACCGGCGGTCTGGGTCCACTCGTACGTCAGGTCGTCGCCGTCGGGGTCGCTCGACCCGCTCGCGTCGAGGGAGACCGAGTCGCCCGCTTCGACGGTCTGGTCGGCGCCGGCGTCGGCGGTCGGCGCCTGGTTCACGGGCTGCTGGGCGACCGTGACCGTCGTCTGGGTCGAGTCGGTCACCTCCTGGTCGGCCTCGTCGATGCCGGACGCCGACGCGGTGACGGTGTACTCGCCCTCCGCGGCGTCGGCGGGGACCGACACCGCGTACTCGACGGTGTACGTCTGGTCGACGTCGTCGGCGAACCAGATCCACTCGGTGGAGTTGTCGGCGAAGCTGGCGTTGCCCTCGGCCGTTTGGCCCTGGACCGTCCAGCCGTCGGGCAGGTCGACGTCGAGCACGGGCGCGCTCACGCCGGTCGCGTTGACCTCGACGGTCATCGAGACCGTGCCGCCCGGCGCGACCGGACCGTCGGCCGACTGGGTCACGTCGAGTTCGCCAGTCGGAGCGGGCTGGTCGTCCGACGCCTCGACGGTCAGCGACCCGCTCGCGGTGTCGTTCTCGGTCGAGAGCTCGACGGCGTGCTGGCCGACCGAGAGGTCGCTCGTCTCCACGGCGAAGCCGACCTGCTGGCTCGCGCCGCCGGCCAGCGTCACGTCCTGGCTGTCGACTTGCGTCCCGTCGACCGAGAGCGAGACCGTCTGGGTCCCTCCGGCGTCGCCGGCGTTGTCGACCGTCGCGGTGACGTCGACCGAGTCGCCCTGGGTCGCCGGCGAGGCGACGGCCAGATTCGAGAGCTGGAAGTCGGCCGGCGCCTCGGCCGCCTGGACGGTCACCGTTGCGGTGCCGAGCTCGCCGAGTTCGTAGGTGCCGCCCTGCTCGTCGGCGAAGTCCAGGATCTGGTCGACCCCGCCTGCCTCGGCCGGCGAGACGATCGAGAGGTCGGTCGACCCGGCCGACTGGCCCTGGAGGGTGACGGTCAGCACGGTGACCGCGCCGGTGTCGGCGGTGTCGTCGAACGCGTAGAGCGCGCTCGCCGCCGAGCCGTCGTCGGCTATCGACGGACTCGCGCTGCCGGGGTCGTTCCCGGCGCTGACGTCGACGACGGTCGCGACGCTCGAGTCGCCGACCTCGACGCCGATCTGTCCGGCGCCGACGCCGCCGTCGGCGTCGTCGAGGACGACCTCGACCGTGGTCGTCTCTCCGGGCGCGATCTGTGATTCGGCGGGCGATACGCTGAGGCTCGTGGCGCCGGCCGCGCTGGCGACGCCGCCGACCGTCGAGAGGACGGTCAGCGCCGCGAGCACGACCGCGAGGGTCCTGGTGGACCGCTGGGGTGTGGTGTCTGAGTTCATCTGTCGGTTCCGTGGTCGGTTTCGTGCGGTTCGTCTCGCGAGGTGCGTGCGGTCGCGGCGCCCGAGCGGGGGAGGCTAACCTCTGGAGTGGCCCCGGGACGTCGCCGCGCGGTCCGCGCTGGAGTCCGTGACACGGAGTGATCAGCTCCCGGCCACGAGGTCGGCGAACAGCGCCTGGGCGTCGCCCGCCGTGACCGCGCCGTCGCCGTTGACGTCGAAGGCGTCGACGTCGCCCTGGACGACGGGGTCGTTCAGGTTCGCGAACAGCGCCTGGGCGTCGGAGACGGTGACCGTCCCGTCGCCGTTGACGTCCTCGTAGACGCCGTCGCCGTCGGGGTCGGTCGGCGCGTTCTCGAAGTCGCCGACCGGTCCGGGTCCGGCGTCGGCGCTCTGATCGTACTTCAGTATCGCGACGTTCGACGTCAGGCCGGTCTCGCCCTCGCCGTCGTCGGCGGTCGCGACGAAGTAGTTCAGCCCGCCCGCGGCCGAGCTGTTCGTCAGCGCGACGGGGATCTCGGCGGTCCCGTCGGCGCCGACGGTCGCGGCGTACTCCTCGACCTGGATGACCGTGTTCGCCTCGTAGGCTTCGACGTCGTAGCCCGGCGTACCGTCGTACGTCGGCACGCCGTCGAGGTTCAGTTCGCCCTCGACGCGGAGCAGCGTGACCGTCGACCCGGGTTCGGCCTCGACCGTGATCGTCTGGTTCGCGGACGCCACGGTGGCGGCCGAGTGGGCGGGCGACAGCGTGGTCTCGCCGAGCGAGACGTTCGCCACGTCCACGGTCGGGGCGGCCGCGACGTCGGCGTCGGCGGTCGCCTGCGAGCCGCCGGCGCTGCCGTCGCTGAAGAGGCTGGTCACGGCCGTCGCGCCGTCGGCGAACTCGACCGTCATCTCCGACCCGGACAGCTCCAGTCCGGAGATGGGACCGGCCTCGCCGCTCTGGACGCTCGACCCGCCCTTGATGCTGGTCGGGTCGTTGTCCATCTCGAAGGTGATCGACTCGCCCGGCTCGAACGCGCCGAACTCGATCTGGAGCGCGTCGTAGCCGTCGGAGCCGTCGACGCCGTTGTGCGGGTCCAGCACGGTCGCGTCGACCGTGCCGCTCGTCCCGTTGTCGTCGAGGATGAAGCCTTTCGCGCCCTGGTCGCCGGCGGTGCCGTCGGGGTCGAACACCGCGTCGGGCAGCACCGCCGAGCTCAGGTTCAGCGTGACCGTCTCGATGGGCTCGTCGCCGGTGTTCTCGATCTCGAACGACTCGGCGTCCCACGTCGTGGCGTCGATGCCCTCGCCGTCGTCGATCTCGATGGTCGCCTCGCCGTCGGTCGGACCGTCCGCCGACCCGTCGACCTCGGCGACCTCGATGGCCGAGACCTTCGGGTTCTCGACCGAGGACGTGAAGTTGACGTCGAGGTCGCCGTCGGTCACCTCGACGGTGTACGTCTTCGTCGTCGCGTTGAGCGCGCCGACGTCGGCGTGGATGTCGTAGTCGTCGAGTTCGGGTTCGCCGCCCTCGACGTTCGCGCTCATGACGCGCGAGCCGTCGCCGCCGGCGTCGCCGTGGTCGGTGCCGAACCAGATCTCGGCGAGGTGGACGGTCACCTCGTAGGTGCCGTCCTCGACCGGGAACGAGTAGTTCACCGGCGCGCCGCTCTGGCCGTACCGCTCGGTCAGGTACAGCGCGTCGTCGTCGGTACCGCCGATGTCGGTGACGCCGTAGTTCGCCGAGACGTTCGTCGTCTCGCCGCCGGCGAAGTAGTCGTCGGCCTGGTACGTCGTCCCGTCGGCCGCGGTGTACGTCGAGCCGCCGGCGTTGACCGCGAAGACGACCTCGCCGGCCTGCTGGTCGTCGTCGATCACGGTGACGTTCACCGCGTCGGTGTCGGTCGCGCCCTCGGCGTCGCTCACCGCGACCTCGAAGGTCAGCGTCGTGTTACCGTCGACGTCCGGCGCGGTGAACGACGGGACCGCGTCGTCCTGGGCGCTGAGCTGGACGTCCGGTCCGGCGGTCTGGGTCCACGAGTAGCCGAGTTCGTCGCCGTCGGCGTCGGTCGACCCAGAGGCGTCGAGGCTGACCGATTCGTTCTCGTCGACCGTCTGGTCGGCGCCGGCGTCCGCGGTCGGCGCGGCGTTCGCGCCGATCTCCGTCACGGTCAGCCGGTCCCAGGAGGCCGAGAACGTCGAGCTGGCGCCGTTGGCCGTGCTGATGAGGCCCACCGCGAGCCCCCGGGTGTCGTCGGCGTACCAGCTCTCGGGCATCGCGAACGTCTGGTCGAAGAACGTCCGGTTCCCGTCGTCGATGGCGTAGCTCGCCACGACGGTGTCGTTCGACGGGTAGACGTCGAGGTAGAGATCGATGGTCTGGCCGCTGCCGAACACGTCGGGTTCGGAGACCACGACCGAGTCGGCGTTACCGACCTGTCCGTCGACCTCCTTCAGGAACTGGACGCCGCCGTTCGGGTCGCCGTCGGCGTCCTGCGCTCCGGCGACCAGCTTGACGTAGTTGTCCTGGTCGCCGAGGCCGAACTGCACGCCGGCGGCCTGCCAGTTCTCGGGCGTCATGTCGTCCGAGAACGGGGATTCGACCGTCGTGTGGACGGTGAACGGCGCGTCGCCCGTCGCGTTCACGCCGTACTGGAACCCGTACGTCTGGGAGTTCTTGCCCTCGTAGGCGTCGCCGAACGGCACCTCGTCGACCGAGAGCCGCTCGGTCGCGCCGCCCGCCCGCACCTGCGAGGCGTTGTAGAGGTCGGCGTAGTCGGTGCCGTTGGTCATCAGGCCGGTGAACCCGAGGCCGAACAGCGACCGGGGGTGCTGGCCGGCCTCGAACTGCCGGTCGACCGGCAGGTCGTTGTCGAGCCCGTTCTGGGGGTCGAGCGCGAACGGGTCCTGGCCGTCGGTCAGCCCGTCGTCGTCGTCGTCGTCGTCGACAGAGTCCGGGACGCCGTCCTGGTCCCAGTCCTCGGGCTGGGAGGCCTGCGAACAGGGGTCGGTGCCCGCCGCGTTCTCGTCGGCGTTGGTGTAGCCGTCGCCGTCGGCGTCACCGTCCGGGTCGTACTCCGGGGAGTCCGGGTCGGCCCCGACGCACTGGCCGCCCGTCGAGTCGCCGTAGTCGTTGGGCTCGAAGACGGTGATCTTGTTGCTGCCGTACGTGGCCGCCCACACGGTGCCCGGGAACGCGTCGTCGTCGCCCTGCGCGTGGACGTCGAGCGGGTTGCTCCCGATGTTCTGGAAGAGGGGTTCGGAGGCCGTCGCCTCGGTGCCCTGGGCGTTCAGTTCGACGCGCTGGACGTCGCCGGAGTTCCACATCGCCAGCAGCAGGTCGCCCTGCAGCGCGCCGCCGAAGTTCGACGCCGGGTAGACGTCCATCCCCTGGGGCGTCGCGCCGAAGGTCTCGAGCGCCTCGCTCGGCGTCGAGGAGTTCGTGGGCGAGATGTAGTCGCAGTTCACCGGGTCGTGGAGGCCGTCGTCGACCGCGGCGGCGAACTCGCTGGTGTCGTTGCCGCGGGTCGGGTTCGGGTGGCCCCCGTAGTAGTCCTCGCCCTCGACGTGGTAGACGCCCGTCGCCGAGTACTCGTCCTGCTCGTTCTGGGCGTTGGTGCACTGGCCCTGGGGCCCCTCGTCGACGACGATGCCGCCCCAGCCGGGGTTGGCGCTGTTGTCGGTCGCGTACAGCTCGCCGTCCTCGCTGAGCGCGATGTCGTAGGGGTTCCGGAAGCCCGGCGAGTAGACGTCGACCGGACTGTCGGCGGTCCAGTTGGCCATGTTCGCGCCGTCCTGTCCGCCGAAGGGCGTCTCGGTGCCCTGGAGCGTCGGCAGGTCGTACAGGTACGTCGAGTCGGTGTGGGCGGCGTCCTTCTCGGCCATCGCGTCGACCTGCGACAAGTCGACCGAGAGGATGGCCGCCGAGAGCGCGTACTCGGGCGTCAGCGCGAAGTTGTCCGAGGGGGCGCCCTTGTTGGTGTGGCCGCCCTGCGCGACATAGAGGACGTCCTCGGCCTCGTCGTACTGGATGCCGTTCGTGGCGTGGTTCTCCTCGGAGCGGGGCAGCCCGCGCACGAGCATGTCGTGGTCCCACCCGGAGTCGGTCTGGGTGAGCCGCGAGACGACGCCGGAGTTGGTGTCGAGCCCGCTGTCGGTGTGGCCGCCGCCCGCGCCGATCCGCGGGTCGCTCGACGTGACGTACAGCACCGGCGTCTCGGCGGTACCCTCGACCGTGAGCCCTGTCACCTGGCGATTGCCGACGCTCGGGTTGTACGCGCCGTCGTCGTCGTGGTTCGGGATGTCCTGGACCGCCGTGATGACCTCGGTGCCGACGACCTCGTAGTCGTTCTCGCCGTTGCGGGCGATCTCGAACGCCTTGATCTCGCCGCTCTGCTGGGCGACGTAGAGCCGGCCGTCCGGACCGAAGTCGAGCGACGTCGGATTGCCGAGGTCGGCGCCGAGCCCGCTGACGCCGAAGCCGACGGGCACGTCGCTCGCGCCCTCGCCCGAGAGGTCGACCGTCACCGGCGAGTTGCTCCCGCTGTGACTGACCTCGAGGGACGCCGACTTGGGCTGGGCGTCAGACGGCGCGAACGTCACCGGGACCGACGCCGTCTCGCCGGGCGCGAGCGTCGTCGCGCTCGCCGCGCCGGTCGAGAACTCGTCGGCGTCCGCGCCCGCGACCGACACGTCCGTGATGGAGATGTCGGCGTCGCCGGCTCCGCCGAGATTGGTGAGCGTGATCTGCTCGGTCGCGCTACTGCCCGCGACGACCGTGCCGATATCGAGCGTCGAGGGGGCGCCGAGCGTGTTCGGCTGTGGCTCGGCGCTCACGATTTCGATGGCGTTGAGCTGGGGGTTCTCCGTCACGTGGGCGAAGTCGACGTCGATCGTCCCGTCGCTGACGACGGTGAACGACTCCATACCCCCAATCTGGTCGCCGTACTCGGCGATGGGGTCGAAGTTCTCGACGGTCTGGTCCTCGACGCTCACGTCGAAGACGCGGTCGCCGGGCTCGCTGGTCCCGGAGTAGCCGTCGTAGAAGTAGAGCCGGACCTCGACCTGCCGGCCCGACTGGACGTCGAACTCGTACCCCATCTCCCCGTCGCTGGGCGGGTCGTACCGTTCGTTCGTCCAGATTCCCGCGGGCGCGCCGTCCGGCACCGACGCGTCGAGCGAGTCCGGCGCCGGACTACTCGACGTGTCGGAGTCTCCCGAGACGAGGTATCCGGAGTCATCTTCCCAGTCCGGCCCGTCGGCGGCGGCGACGCCTCCGCCCGCGTTGACTCGATACAACACGTCGCTCGCTTGTTGGGCGTGCGCTACCCCGACACTCGACAGCGCGCCGGCTCCCGCCGCCGACGCTACCAACAGTACCGAAAAGACGACCGCCAGTACTCGCGTCGTTCGATGCGTCCCGTTCATCCTGTCCCTTCCTGCCGCATCCTCTGTCTGATCATGTGCTGTGCTGGCGTCGGTGTCTGGCGGAGCCGCCGTCCAGGAACAACGTAACCCTCGGTTCGGGGAGCGTAACGCGTTCAAGCGCCGATTTCGGCGCGTTTCGCGGTGCGTACCGTCCAGCGCGACGCCATCAGCCACCCAGAGGATAGATAACGATATTGTTATGAATTACATGTGATACGTAAACGAGTCCGAGACGTCGGCTCAGGGCGGGCCTACGGAACCGCAGGCGTGTCATACGGGAGCGACGAACTCCGGATTCGGCGGCAGTACGCGACGCCCGCGAGGGTACTCGTCCGGGAGAGGCCGAGGCGTTGATACGGACCGAACCCATATCCACCGGCGATGACGCTCTCGGTCGCGGTCGACGACAGGGAACCCGCGGCGGTCCGCCGGGCAGTCGAGGCCCACGGCGACGTGGTCGCGGTCGACGTGCGGCGGCTCCCGGCGGCCGACTTCGCGGTTCTGGACGGGTCCGGAGCGGGTAGTGAGTCTTCGACGAGCGACGCTGTAGGCGTGGACGACGCCGCGGAGGGTCGGGTGGTCGGCTCGGTCGGCATCGAGCGCAAGACCGTCGACGACTACGTGAACTCCGCGCTCGGGACGACCGGGACAGACCTCCGCGAGCAGGTCGAGAAGATGGCCCGGGCGTACGACCGCGCCTACGTCCTGCTGGAGGGCGACCTCGCGGAGGTGGGCGCCGACCGGCCCGGTCTGGACAGCGCCGCGGTCCACGGCACGATGGCGTCGTTCGCGGCCCGCCACGACACGCCGGTCGTCCCCTGCTCGGACCGCGAGCGACTGGTCGACGTGGCCACCCGCCTGCTCCGCAAACACGGCGAAGCGCCTTCGGCCCGGCCGGTGCCCGGCGGCACCGTGACGGGGTACTCCATCCCCGTAACCAAACGGCTGTTCGGCTGCATCGAGGGGGTCGGCCCCGCGACCGCCGACGCGCTCTACGAGGCGTTCCCCTCGGTCGAGGCGCTGCTGGCGGCGACGCCCGCCGAGCTGCGGGAGGTGGAGGGCGTCGGCGAGAAGCGCGCCGCGGCCATCGTCGAGACGCTCCGGGGCGAGCGCGACGGCTGACGCCGCTCGCTTTCCGGGGTATCCGGGACGCGGCCGACCTACTCCACGGGCTCGCGCCAGTGGACGGTGACGTTGTTCACCGCGAAGCTGTCGTCGCCCGACTCGTCGCGGTGGACGCGGAGCGTGTTCGTGCCCTCGTCGAGTTCGGCGGCGGTGATGGCGTCCTCCCAGTACTGCCAGCCGTCGGCCGGCGGGACGTCGAACCCGCCGAGCGACTCGCCGTTGAGCCGGAGCTCGTGACCGTACTCGTCGACCCTGAACGCCTGGAGGCCGACGTACGGGTCGCTGGCCCGGTCGGTCGGGACCGAGAACTCGAACCCGGGGGTGGCGTCGCCGACGTACTCCGCCCACGGGACGTCCAGCGCGTCCTTTGAAGGTCCGAGGTGGGCGCTCACGTTCACCAGCGCGTAGTTGGCGCGGTAGGCCATACGCGGGTCCACGCGCGGCGGCCCCAAATTCGTGGGGGTCGCGGCGATTCCGGAGTAGTCAGCGCACCATTCCGTCTAGGCCGTCGCAACATTTGTATGCATTGCATGCATTGCATACGTCATGGGCACCCTCTCGGCTCGAATCCCCGACGACCTCGAGGCGGAACTGGAGTCATACATCGAAGAGGAGAATCTCGACAGGAGTACCGCGGTACGAAAGCTCCTTACTGAGGGGCTCGGCGACTGGCGGAAGGAAAGAGCGCTGGAGAAACTCGAAGGGGGTGAAACTACGCTCTCGGGCGCCGCGTCGATGGCCGAGATGAACGTCTGGGAGTTCGCGGCGCTGGCGAAGGACCGGAACGTGACGTGGGTTTCCGACGAGCACCTCGAATCTGACCTCGACGACCTATGACGTTCGTCTTCGACGCGACTCCACTCATCTACCTCGCGAAGACCGACAGTCTCGGCATATTGACCAAGATCGAACGGGAGTTCGTTGTGCCGGAGCGAGTTTACGACGAGGTCGTCACCGATGGGATGAAACAAGGGTACACTGACGCGAAGCGAATCGACAATTGCGTTCAAGAAGGGCCGTTCCAGAAGCGGACTTTAGAGGAAGACGAACGGTTCGAGCGCCTCGTTGGGGAAACCGCACTCAGTCAAGCGGACGCGGCAGTACTGTTACTCGCTGACGAGGTCGATGGAACCGCCGTCGTGGACGAGAAGCACGGCCGTGACATTGCAGACGTGGAGAATATCGAGACCCGCGGAACGGCCTATCTCCTCCTGTCGTTGGTCAGACGAGGCGACCTCTCGGCCGAGGAAGCCCGCGATACCATCGACGCGATGCTTGACGCCGGGTGGCACTGCTCGCCGAACCTCTACGCGAAGCTACTCCGGAAACTCAACGAACTCGCGACCGAATGAGAAACCCGTAAACCGCCCGGACGCCACGGTCCGAACATGACCATCCTCGACGACGCCCGCCGAGTGGCCGAGAACGGCCCCGTCTGCGATTCCTGCCTGGGCCGGTGCTTCGCCGACCGGAGCTTCGGGCTGACGAACGACGAGCGCGGCCGGTCGCTCCGCGTCGCGGCCGCCATCGAGGACGACGAGCCCTACGAGCCCGAAGACGAGGAGTGCTGGGTCTGCGAGGGCGAGAGCCGGCGGTTCGACGAGTGGGCCGAGACGGTCGCCGAGGCCCTGGAGGGCTGGGAGTTCGACACCTATCAGGTCGGGACCCGGACCCCGCCGCTGATCGAGGAGAACGAGGCGCTGCTCCGGGAGTCGGCGGGGCTGGCCGAGGACGCGGGCGAGTCGTTCAAGTCCGAGCTCAACCGCGAGGTCGGCAAACGAGTCGGACAGTTGACGGGCGCGGAGGTCGACTTCGACCGCCCCGACGTGCTGGCGCTGCTCAACGTCGAGGCCGCGCCCCGCGTCGGCGAGGGCGCCATCTCCGACCACGCGGTCGAAGTCCAGATCAACTCGGCGTTCGTCTACGGCCGGTACCGCAAGCTCGAACGGGACATCCCCCAGACCGAGTGGCCCTGCCGGGAGTGCGGCGGCTCGGGCAAGCAGCTCGCGGAGGGCGGCGGCGAGGAGCCCTGCGACCACTGCGGCGGGTCGGGCTACCTCTACGAGGAGAGCGTCGAGGAGCTGACGACCCCGCCGGTGCTGACGGCGTTGGACGGCGACGAGGCGCTGTTCCACGGCGCGGGCCGCGAGGACGTCGACGCCCTGATGCTGGGTACCGGCCGCCCCTTCGTCATCGAAATCAAGCGGCCCCGCGAGCGGCACGTCGACGCCGACGCGCTCGAAGCCGAGATCAACGAGTTCGCCGGCGGGAAGGTCGAGGTCACCGACCTCGCGCCGGCGACCCACGCGATGGTCGAGCGCGTGAAGGAGCTCGACGCCAGCAAGACCTACCGGATGGACGTCAAGTTCGACGCCGACGTGACCGAGGACGCCCTGGAGGAGGCCGTCGAGGAGCTCCGGGGCACGACCGTCGAGCAGGACACGCCCCAGCGCGTCGACCACCGCCGGGCCAGCATGACCCGGACCCGGACCGTCTACGACGCCGAGGGGAACCTCGACGACTCGCGTCACGCCGAACTCGAGGTCCACGGCGAGGGCGGGCTCTACGTCAAGGAACTGGTCTCGAGCGACGAGGGGCGGACCACGCCGAGCCTCGCGGGCCTGCTCGGCGTCGGCGCGACGGTCACCGCGCTCGACGTGGTCGCCGTGGAGGGCGAGGACGAGCCGTTCGCCGACCCCGAGTTCCTGAAAACTGAGACGGAGACGTGAGGCCGCCTCGGCCCCCGCGCCACAAACCGTAGATAGAGCCGCGTCGTACCGGCTCTATGACGGATTCGAGCGACCGGTCGACCGGCGACGACGAGACCGACCGCACCGACCGCGACCGCGACGACGTCCCGGACGAGGACCCGGGCGAGGAGTTCGGCCAGGACGTCGGCGAGGTGCTCGCCAGCGACCCGTCGTCGATGACCGGGATGCTCGGTCACTTCTATCGGGGACAGCTCCACCGCACGACGACCTGGCGGGGCCGGCTCGACCAGACCTCCTACTGGGCGGTCACCATCATGGCCGCGCTGCTGACCTGGGTGTTCTCGAGTCCGGGCAATCCCCACTACCTGCTGCTCATCGGGATGGGCGCGATGATAGTGTTTCTCGTGGTCGAGACCCGGCGGTACCGTGCCTACGACGTGTGGCGCGAACGGGTCCGGCTGCTCGAACAGGACCTGTTCGCGGGGATGTTCGACCCCGACTCCGAACCCACTCACCCCGACTGGCGCCGGCGTCTCGCAGCCGACCTCCGAGACCCCGCGGTCAAGACCCCGCTCTCGGTCGCGCTGGCCCGGCGCCTCCGGCGGATCTACTTCCCGCTGCTGCTCGTGCTGCTCGCGTCGTGGCTGGTCCGCATCACCGTGTTCCAGCCGAAGGAGACGTGGCGACAGACCGCGACTATCTTCGGGGTCCCGGGCGCGGTCGTGGTCGCCGGCGTCGGCCTGTTCTACCTGGTGGTGACCGCCGTGGTGGTGTACGGACTCGTGAGCCAGGGCCAGCGGGAGTTCCACGAGCGCGCGAGCACCGACCCGTGGCGGGAGTGAGGCGGCGCCGCGGCGCGTCAAGTCCGGGGCGCGCCCGGGGACAGCGGTCCCGAATCAGTCGTCGGCGGGCGCGCCCGGCCGGAACTCCCGACTGATGGCCTTCCACTTGCCGGTCGAGAACCGGTAGTAGTTGATGGCCGCGGGCACGGTCGTCTCGGCGACGAACGAGAGGTACAGCCCCATCATTCCCAGCGACGTCGTCGCGCCGAGGTACGCCACTGGGATGGCGACCCCGAACATGCCGACCAGCTGGCTGTAGAACGGCCACCGGGTGTCGCCGCTGGCGTCGAGCGGGCCGGCGGTCGCGGCCTTGACGCCGCCGGCGACCACCGCCACGCAGGCCGCGTACACCAGCGCCACCGCGACCGGCACCGTGGCCTCGCCCGACTCGCCGACGAACAGGCCGACGATGGGCTCGGCGAACGCCGCGACCAGCACCGCCGCGACCACGTAGGTCGCGACCGAGAAGACGACGATGTCGCGGGCGTACGCCTCGGCGACGAGTTCGTCACCGGCGCCGAGCTCCTGGCCGACCAGGCTGCTGGAGGCGAGGCCGAAGCCCCAGCCGGGCGTGTTCATCAGCCCCCAGATGCGCCGGGCGATGACGTAGGCCGCCACGACGCTCGGCCCGAACAGCCCCACGATGGCCAGCATCGGGAACTTCGCGACCGTCCAGACGCCGTTGCGTCCGACCACCGGCAGGCCGATTCGGACGAGGTCGACGACGGTCTCGCGGTGGACGTAGGTTCCGACCGGGTTCACCCGGACCGGGAGCGTGCCGACGCCGGGGAGCCGGCCGGCGACCAGGCCGACCGCGAAGGCGCCGGTCGCCAGGACGTTGGACAGCACGGTCCCGACCGCCGCCCCGGTGACGCCCATGCCGAGGCCGAAGATGAGGACGCCGCTGAGCGCGATGTTGGCGAGCGCGCCGCCGCCCCGAACCACCATCGGGGTCCACGAGTCGTCGGCGCCGATGTAGATGCGACTCCCCACGAGGTTGAGGCCGGCGAACGGGACGCCGAGCGCGAGTATCCGGAGGTACGCCGCGCCGAGTTCGACCGCGCGGGCGTCGTCGGTCATCAGCGAGATGAGGTCGGCGGGGAACAGCCAGAACGCCGCCGTGACGGGCAGCGAGACCGCGACGACCAGCGCCGCGCTGGCCCGGACCGCCGTGCCGAGTTCGTCGCGGGCGTCGGCGCCGAACCGCTGGGAGACCAGCGCGATGGTCCCGCCGGCGATGCCCCCGCCGAGCGAGAACGCCACGCCCCAGTAGGGGCTGGCGAAGCCGATGCCGGCGATGGCGACCGGGCCGACCGCCAGGCCGACCATCGCCACGTCGACGGCGTTCTTCGACATGCGCGCGAGCCCCGTCACGATGCGGGGCCACGCGAGGTCCGCGGTCCGGCGCGCCCGGTCGGGCGAGATCAGGCCGGCGCGCGCCAGGGCCCACCCGACGCCGAGGATGAGCAGCCGGACCGGATTCGGGAAGCGTACCACGTTGACTAGCCTATTTCGAATCGAAACTAAATCGTTTTCTATACGTCTCGACAGGAGGAGCGTGGAACGACCCTCCAGCACCGGGACTCTCGGTCGACTCCGGTACGGGCGGAATCCGCAAACGAAGAGGGACGAGGATGTCGCGCGGCAGGTCAGTAGGCGTAGCTCGGGAGGCCGCCCTCGGTCACGATGGCGGTGTCGTCGTCCTCGGCGTCCATCTTGTCGAGCGCCTCGGTGAAGTCCGACTGGCGGACCTCGGTCCGACCGTCGCGGATGGCGAACATCCCCGCCTCGGTGGTGAGGCTCTCGATGTCCGCGCCGCTCTTGCCCTCCGTCTTCTTGGCGAGCGTCTCGAAGTCGACGTCGTCGGCGACGCTCATGTCGCGGGTGTGGATGTCGAGGATCTTCCGGCGTGCCTCCTCGTCGGGGTGGGGCACCTCGATGAGTCGGTCGAACCGGCCGGGCCGGAGGATGGCGCGGTCGAGCATGTCGAACCGGTTGGTGGCGGCCATGATGCGGATCTCGCCGCGGTCCTCGAAGCCGTCCATCTCCGAGAGCAACTGCATCATCGTGCGCTGGACCTCGGCGTCGCCCGAGGTCTTCGAGTCGGTCCGCTTGGAGGCCACCGCGTCGATCTCGTCGATGAAGACGATGGCGGGCTCGCGCTGGCTCGCCAGCTCGAAGAGGTCCCGGACGAGCTTGGCGCCCTCGCCGATGAACTTCTGGACGAGCTCGGAGCCGGCCATCTTGATGAAGGTGGCGTCGGTCTCGTTGGCGACCGCCTTCGCCAGCATCGTCTTGCCGGTGCCCGGCGGGCCGTGGAGGAGGACGCCGCTCGGGGGCTCGATGCCGACCGTCTCGAACTGCTCGGGGTTCTCGAGGGGCTGCTCGACCGCCTCGCGGACCTCGCGGGTCTGCTCCTCGAGGCCGCCGATCTGGTCGTAGGTCACCTCGGGCGACTCGTCGACCTCCATCGCCTGGGCCCGGGCGTCCTTCTCGGCCTCGAGGACGGTCTGGACCGTAAAGGAGTCGTTGACCGCCACGCGGTCGCCCGACTCGATCTCGTCGCGGAGCTTCGGCGAGACCTCGGTCAGCACCTCCTGGTTGTTGCCGTGCTGCTTGATGATGATGCCGTCGTCGGTCAGCTCCTCGGCGGTGGCGACGTACAGCGACGTGGTCTTGAGCGTCTCGTTCTCGCGTTCGAGCTGGTCGACCTCCTCGCGCAGGTCCGACCGCCGGTCGCGCGCGTCGTCGAGGCGCTCCTCGAGCGTGTCGTTGACGTCGACGATCTCGGCGAAGTGCTCGCGGAGCGCCGCGAGCCGCTCCCGGTCTGTCATTTCGGGGTCGAGTTCGAGCGTCGGTTGGTCGGGGAGAGATGGGCTACGCGACATCGGTGTTACCTGCACTAAGGCTACCAGCTTAAAAGTGCCTTTGGGTCTCGGTGGTTTCTCGGCAAAAAAGCCTTCCGCCGCGAGCGGGTCTCGTCGCGACCGGTCGGGACCGGGGTCGGTCAGTCGGCGCTGGCCGGCCGGTCGCCCGGCCCGGCGGCCGCCGACGCGTCGGGGAGCCGGAACTCCCCGAGCAGCGCGTCGAGCTCGTCGGCCTTCGACGACAGCGACGCCAGCTGCTCGCTGACCCCCGACAGCGACGTCGCCTGCTGGTCGGTCGCCGCGGCCGCGGTCTGCGATTCGGCGGCGGTCTCCTCGCCGATGGCGGCCACCTCCTCGACCATCGCCACCACGTCCTCGGCCGACTCGGCCTGCTGGTCGGTCGCGTCGCTGATCTCCCGGACGCTGGCGTCGACCTCGCCCACCACGTCGGCGATGTCCTCGAAGTCGCCCAGCGCGTCCTCGACGGTCTCGACGCTCCGGGAGACCTGCTCGCGGGTCTCGCGCACGTCGGCCAGCGTCCGCTCGGAGTCGGCCTGGATGGCCTCGATTCGCTCGGTGATCTCGTCGGCGGCCTCGCCGGTCTCCTCGGCGAGCGACTTGACCTCGTCGGCGACCACCGCGAACCCCTCGCCGGCCTCGTCCGCGCGGGCGGCCTCGATGGAGGCGTTCAGCGCGAGCAGGTTGGTCTCGGAGGCCACCTCGTCGATGAACGAGACCACCTCGTCGATCTCGGCGATGTCCTCGACCAGCTCCGCGACCGCGTCGGCGGTCCGGTCGATGCCGTCCTCGACCCGGTCGAGTTCGGCCGCGGCCTCGCGGGCGGCGTCCCGGCCCGACCGGGCGCGCTCGGTCGCGGTCCCGGCGGTGGCGGCCACCTCGTCGGCCGACGCCGCGATCTCCTCGACGGTCGCCGACAGGGTGTTCATCTCGGCGGCCGCCTCGTTGAGCTGCTCGGTCTGGCGGGCCGCGCCCTCGGATATCTCGCCGACTGCGCCGGCCACCTCGTCGCTGGCCTGGCTGACCTCCCGGAGGTCGGCGTCGGCTCGCCGGCTCGACGTCGCCACCTCGTCGGCGAAGGCGGCGAGCTCGCCCAGCGCGTCCGCGAGGGTCGACAGCAGGCCGTTGTAGTTGCGGACGACCCGCTCGTGGAGCTCCTCGTCGGCCACGTCGGGGTCGATGGTCGCGGTCAGGTCCCCGGCTTGGGCGCGCTCGGCCGCCTCCCCGAACGCCTCGACCAGTCGGCGCAGGTCGGCCGACCGGCGCTCGAGCTCGTCGGTCGTCGCCTCGAGGTCGGCGGTGTACGTCTCGAGGCTCTCGGCCATCCGGTCGAGCGACGCGCCGAACTCGCCGGGCACGTCCTCGTCGAGCGCCGGGTCGTCGAACTCCTGGCGCGAGAGCGCGGCGGCCTGGTCGGCCACGGTGTCGAGGTACGCCCGCATGTCGGCGAACGAGCCCACCAGGCGGCCGACCTCGTCGTCGCGCTCGGCCTCGGGCACCGAGTCGTCGAGGTCCCCGCCGGCGATGGCGTCGGCCGCGTCCTCGAGCTCCCCGATTGGCTCGGTGATGTCCCGGCGGACCACCAGCACGGTGTTGGCGAACGCGACCGCCGCCGCGGCCAGCAGGCCGACCGTCAGCGCGGTCCGGGCCGTCCCCGAGACCAGGAACGGCAGGACCGCCTGGGCGGCGGAGATGGTGAACTGGATGCCGACCGCGGCGAGCACCTTGCGTTCGACCGACTCGCTCACGCCCAGGCGGTCCATCGACCACCACAGCGCGTCCTCGTACCGGGCGAGCGGACGTCCTTGCATGGGTCGGCGTACACGTTCGGGTTATTTAAACCAGCGCACGCGTTCCCACCGATTGAAAACAGGTAACCTGACCGGGGACGGAGATGAGGGAGCGGCGCTCAGATGAGCGCGTCCATCTCGTCGAGGTGGTCGTCGTACACGTCGAGCGCGCGCTGGATGGGTTCGGGCGAGGACATGTCCACCCCGGCGGTCCGGAGGAGTTCGAGCGGGTACTCGGTCGACCCGCTCCGGAGGAACTCGAGGTAGTCCTCGGCGACGTCGCCGTCCGACGTCAGGATCTCGTCGGCCAGCGCGACCGCCGCGCTGATGCCGGTGCTGTACTGGTAGACGTAGTAGGTGTAGTTGAAGAAGTGGGGGATGCGCGACCATTCGCGGGCGATGCGGTCGTCGAGGACCGCCGGCTCGTAGAACTCGGCCTTCAGGTCGCCGTAGATCTCGTCGGCCGCCTCGGGGGTCAGCGCCTCGCCGTCCTCGACGAGCTCGTGCGTCCGGTGCTCGAAGTCGGCGAACAGCGTCTGGCGGTAGAGCGTCGAGCGGAACCGCTCGAGGTACTCGTTGAGGACGTGGCGGCGGAACTCGGGGTCGTCGACGGCGTCGAGCAGGTGGCGGGTCAACAGCGCCTCGTTGACGGTGCTGGCGACCTCGGCCACGAAGATCTCGTAGTCGCTGTAGACGTACGGCTGGCTCTCGCTGGAGAGCTGGGAGTGGAGCGAGTGGCCCAGCTCGTGGGCCAGCGTGAACATCGAGGAGATGTCGTCCTGGTAGTTCATCAGGATGAACGGCTGGGTGTCGTAGGTGCCGCTGCTGTACGCGCCCGAGCGCTTGTTCTCGGTCTCGTACACGTCGACCCACCGGGAGTCGAGCCCCTCCCGCACCCGGTCCTGGTAGTCGTCGCCGAGCGCGCCCAGCGCCTCGACGACGTACTCGCGGGCCCGCTCGTACTCGACGTCGGGCGTCTCGCTGTCGGTCATCGGCATGTAGAGGTCCCACATCCGGAGCTCGTCGACGTCCAGGCTCTCGCGCTTGAGCTCGGCGTGGCGGTGGAGCTTGTCGAGGTTGTCCCGGACCGTGTCGACCAGGTTGTCGTACACCTCGACCGGGACGTTGGGCCCGTCTAGCGCGGCCTCGCGGGCGGTGTCGTAGTCGTGAATCTGCGCGAGGCGGACGTCCTTCTTGACGGTCTGCTGGTAGGCGGTGCCGATGGTGTTGTGGAACTCGCCGAGTTCGTCGAAGAAGCTCTCGTAGACCTCCTGACGGAACTCCCGGTCGGGGTTCTTCAGCAGGTTCGTGAGGTTGCTCTGGGTGATCTCGACCGCGTCGCCGTCGGGCTTCTCGACGGTCGGGAACTCCATGTCGGAGTTCATCAGCATGTTGTAGATGTCGCCCGACGCGGAGGTGACCTCGCCGAGCTCGGCGAGCACGTTCTCGACCTCGGCCGACCGGGTGTGGTCGGCCAGCCGGAGGACGTCGTGGAGGTAGTGGTCGTAGGTCTCGAGCCCGTCGGTCTCCTCGATCATCCGGTCGAGCTCGTCGCGGTCGAGGTCCTGGATCTCGGGCTCGACGAAGCTGCTCGCGCTGTCGGCCTGCGACGCCAGCGCCATCCCGCGGGACGAGAGCGCCTGGTACTGCTGGTCGGCGGTGTTCTCGTCCCGGCGCATCCGGGCGTAGACGACGACCTGCTGGACCTGGCGGAGGATCTCGTCGCGGAGCTCGAGGACGTCGCGCAGGGTCTCGCCGTCCTCGGTGGCCCGGCCCTCGTAGGCCTCGAGGTCGTCGAGGCGACCCTCGACCTCCTCGTAGGCCGCCTCCCACTCGTCGTCGGTGGCGTAGATGCTCTCGAGGTCCCACTTGTACTCGGTGTCGATCTCGGACCGTTCGGGAACCGAACTCATACCACCCCGTAAGGAAAGCCCGACCGTAAGCTTTTGTCATTCGGAAATCGGGTTCCGGAACCCGGATTCGGGACGGTTCCGACCGCGCGGCGGGGATCTCCGTCGCCCCGCGACCCGCCGGCCGCGTACCTTTTTGGCGCGCTCGCCACATCGGGACGTATGAGCCGACTCGACCGCGTCCTGGGCGCGGCGTGGACCGACGACTACCCCTGGGAGTTCATCACCGAACTGACCGAGATCGACAACCGGATGGGCGGGTCGCCCGGCGAGCGCCGGGCCGCCGAACTGGTCGCCGAGGGGTTCGAGCGCGCGGGCGCACGCGAGGTGGAAATCGACGAGTTCGAGATGAACAGGTGGTCGCGGGGCGACGCCGACCTCGCGGTCACCGAGCCGGCCGAGCGGTCGTTCGAGACCATCGCGCTCCCGTACTCGCCGGCCGGCGAGGTCCGGGGCGAACTCGTCGACGCGGGCCACGCCACCCCCGACGAACTCGACGCGGTGGACGTCGAGGGGAAGATAGTGGTCGCCTCCACTACCACGCCGCCGGGGTCGCGGTTCGTCCACCGGATGGAGAAGTTCGGCCACGCCGCGGCCGCGGGGGCGGCGGGGTTCGTCTTCCGGAACCACAAGGCCGGACAACTGCCGCCGACTGGCTCGCTCCGGTTCGACAGCGAGGCCGCGATTCCCGGCGTCGGCGTGAGCAAGGAGACCGGCGACTGGCTGACCGACTACGCCGACCGGGGCGCGACCGCCGCGCTCCGGGTCGACGCCGGCACCGAACCCGGCACGAGCCACAACGCCCACGCGCAGTTAGGACCGGATACGGAGGAGGAGATACTGGTCGTCGGCCACCACGACGCCCACGACATCGCCGAGGGGGCCCTCGACAACGGCTGCGGCATCACCGTGGTCGTGGCGGCGGCCCACCTGCTCGCCGAGCTGGACCTCGACGCGCGGGTCCGGGTCGCCGGCGTCGGCTGCGAGGAGGTCGGCCTGCTCGGCGCCGACGCGCTGGCCGACCGGCTCGACCTCGACTCGGTCCGGGCGGTCGTGAACGTCGACGGCGCGGGCCGGTTCCGCGACCTGCGGGCCCACACCCACGGCTCGGAGACGATGGAGGGGCTGGTGGAGTCGGTCGCCGACGAGGCCAACCAGCCGGTCGCGGTCCGCGAGCAGGTCCACCCGTTCAGCGACCACTGGCCGTTCCTCAAGCGCGGCGTCCCGGCGCTCCAGCTCCACAGCGAGAGCGGCGAGCGCGGCCGGGGGTGGGGCCACACCCACGCCGACACCCGAGACAAGGTCGACGACCGCAACCTCCGGGAGCACGCCATGCTGACCGCGCTGCTGGTCCGGGAGCTGACCCGGACCGAAGACGTTCCCCGGCAGAGCGCGGCGTCGGTCGCCGGGGGTCTGCGGGCCGGCGACTACGAGGAGGGGATGAAGGCGGCGGGCATCTGGCCCGAGGGCTGGGAGTAGCGCGGAACCCGGCGTCGTCCGGGCGTCCGAACTCGGCGGGCGGGGTGTCTTGGAGTAGCACACCGACATTTATCATCTGGTGGAAACGACTCTCCACTCGAAACCTCGGAGGGTCCTCCAATGCGCCACCACACCGCTTCCGTCCGAATCGCATCGCCCGCGCGCCACCGACCGGCTTCCGCCGGGCTCCGCGGCCCGTCCGACCGCGCCGCGGGGAGGCGGGCGCGATGACCTCTCGGCGCGGGGCGGCGCTCGCGCTCGCCGTGCTCGCGGCGATGTTCGTCGTCGCGTGGCTGGTCCGGCCGTGGCTCCACGGCCCGCTCGCGGCCGCCTACACCTACCCCGCGATAATCGAAGCGCTGGCGATACTCGCCGTCGGGGGCTACCTGTCGCTGCGGCTGCTCGCACCCGACCGGAGCGCGCTGGAGGCGTTCGTCGCCGCGATGAGCGAGTCGGGGCAGGCCGAACTCACCTTCTCTGGCGTGCCGGCGCGGCGCCAGCTGCTCGGCGTGGCGGTCGGGGTGCTGACCGTCCTGCTCGCGGTCGGCGTCGGCGTGCTCGGCGGCGCGTACGCCCAGGAGCACGTCTCCCAGACGCTCTCGGTCGAGGAAACCCAGGGGCTGCCGGGCGTCGACGCGACCCGACCGCGGGTCCTGCCGCGGAGCGTGGCCCGCCAGTACGCCGAGAACTCGCTGCAGTACCCCAGGTACCGGCTCGCCGAGGGCGACATCGCCATCCGGAACGGGACGCCGGTCTGGTCGTTCGGGCTCGCGCCCGACGGCGGCGTCAACTCGCTGCTGTTGACCGGTCAGGGCGCCTCGTTCGTCGACATGACCACCCAGCGCAAGCGGGTCGACGTCGTCGAGGAGACGCCCACCGTCGGCTTCGGCTACGGGCTGGGTCGGGGCGGCGGCGTGGTCTCGCAGTACCGGTGGAAGCTGCTCAAGGGACAGTTCTGGGTGCAGTACGGCGACCCCATGATGGTCGAGCACGACGGCGACGTCTACATCGCGGTCCCGTACAAGGAGTACGACCACCACGTCCGGCTGACGCCGCTGCCGGTCGTCTACGCCACGCCCGAGTGGGGAGGCGTCGCGCTGGTCGCGCCCGACGGCGAGATCTCGCACCTCTCGCCCGACGAGGCCCGGAACGACCCGGTGCTGGCCGACCAGCGGCTCTACCCCTTCGACCTCGCCAGGTACTACGTCGAGTCGATGCGGTACCGGAACGGCATCGTCAACAAGTGGTTCGTCCACGAGGACGAGCTCGAAGTGGCGCCGGTCCCCGGCGAGGGCAACGACCAGCCGTTCCTCGTGCTCACCGAGGACCGGGGCATCCAGTACTTCGTCGCGGCAGAGCCGTACGGCGACGCCCAGGGCATCTTCCAGCTCTGGACGTTCGACGGCCGGACCGGCGAGGCCGGCCGCTACCGGCTCCCGTCGGACTCGTCGCTGATGGGGCCGCGCAAGGCGGCCAACTACGTCCGGAAGGCCAACGACCGCACCGACTGGGACCGGTTCACCCCCTCCGAGCCCGTGCCGGCGGTCATCGACGAGACGCTGTACTGGCAGGTGCGGGTCGTCCCCTCGGACTCGAGCGGCATCGCCTACACCGCGTTCGTCGACGCCGACTCCGGCGACGTCTACACGTTCGACACCGACGAGGACGTCCGGGCGTTCCTCGGCGGCGATCTCGCGTCCGACCGCCAGGACCGCGAGCCGACCGACGACGGCAGCGTCGTCGTCATCACAATCAGGGACGCGAACGGCGACGTGGTCAACACGGTCGAGGTGACCGAGGGCCAGAGCATCGAGATCGCGTACGGGAACGAGACGGCCGCGAACGACTCCGGCGGGTGAGCGCCGCCCGCTGCCCGTCGGCCGCCCCGTGACGGCGTCCCCGGACGCAGTTCACCGCGGCTCCATCCGGGTCGCGACTTCGCCAGCCACCCGCGCGCCGGTCGCCCGCTCCGCGCGGAGGGCCTCGAAGGTCGCCCGGGCGCTCGCCGCGGCGTCGGCGTCCGGCGCGAACTCGAGGTCCGGATACCCCACGTCGGCCAGCACGAGCGGGTACGCCGGCGCGGGCGCGACGCCCGCCGGCCCCTCGACCGGCTCGGGGCCCAGCACGCGCTCGACCTTCGCCGGCGCCGCGTCACCGGTCGCGACCGCCCGGACCAGCGAGACGACGCGCCGGACCATCTCGCGGACGAATCCGCCCGCTCGCAGGGTGAACACCAGGTACTCCGCCTCCCGGCGGACCTCGCCGCGAAGGTTCCGCACCGTGTTCTCGTCGTCGGGGGTGAGGTTGTGGAAGTCGTTCTCGCCGCAGAGCTCGACGAGCGCCGCCTCGGCCCGCGCGAGGTCGGCCCCGGGCGCGTAGCAGTGGTAGACGTACTCCCGGTACGCGGCGTCGTGGGTCGCGTGGAAGTCGGCGGGCGCGTCGGCGCTCGCCCACGCCCGGACGCTCGCGGGGAGTTCGCTGTTCAGCGCCGCGGGACTCAGCCAGTCGGGACACTCGAAGGCGACGGTCTGGGCCGCCGCCGAGACCCCGGCGTCGGTCCGGCCCGCCGCGGCGTAGCCCGCCGGCTTGCCCTCGGCGACGCCGAGGTCGGCCAGCGCGTCGAAGATCGCCCCCTCGACGGTCGGCACGTCGGGTTGGCGCTGGAAGCCGTGGAACGGTCGGCCGTCGTACGCGACTCGGAAGGCCCGCATCACCTCCTCGTCGGCGGCGCGGGAAGTTAAATCGGCGGCACCGAGGTCGCGAACTGGGGAGCGTCCTCGGACGAAGGTTTACGTGCGAAGCCGCGGCCAACCCCGGCCGTGACCTGAGCGTCGCCGCGGGGAGGGCGGCGGGAGCGCGGCACGTCTCCTCGCGCGCAGCGGTGCCGGTGCCGCCTGTTCGCCAACTCCGCGCCGATAGTCGCTACTGTCGTCCGTTCGTCGGCCGGACACCGCCTCGGCTACCGACTCACTCGCGGTCGAACGCGACCTCGCGCGACCGGGTCCCGGCCACCTCGGCGTCCTCGGTCTCCAGCAGTCGTTCGAGCCGGCGCTCGAACTCCTCGTCGGTGAGTTCGCCCCTGGCGTAGCGCGCCCGGAGTTCGTCGATCGGGCCGTCGCCGGCGTCGACCGACCGTTCGACTTCCACGCCGTCGACCTCGCTCTCGACCCAGGGCAGCGAGTCGCCGAGTATCGCGACCAGCGGGACGAGGATGAAGAACCCGAGGACGAATATCGTCGGGACCAGAAACTCCAGGCCGACCACCGCGAAGAACGCTGTCAGCCCGAAGGTCAGCACCGACAGCGTCGCGATGAGCCTCTTCTTCTCGAACTGGACGGAACGCTCGCGCATGTCCGGGGATAGGAGCGAGGGTACCAAAAAGGTTGAACGACCTACTCGAAGTCCTCGTAGGTCGGGCGCGCCACGTCGCTCGGCGGGAAGTCGTCGACGGGCACCTGGGTCTGGTCGCCCGACGCCATGTCCTTGACCGTCACGTTCCCGTCGGCCAGGTCCTGTTCACCGACGATGACGACCGTCTCGGCGCCGATGGAGTCGGCGTAGTCGAGCTGGGCGCCGAAGCTCCGGCCCGAGACGTCGGTCTCGACGACGTGACCCTCGGCCCGGAGGTCGCTGGTGACCTCGGCCGCCACGTCGCGGGTGTCCCCGACCTGCAGGACGTAGTAGTCGGTCGAGAGCTCCTCGTCGGGCCAGACGCCGGCGCGCTGGAGCAGCAGCGTCAGGGTCGCGTCGCCGACCGCGAACCCGACCGCGGGCGTGGGCTGGCCGCCGAACCCCTCGATGAGGTCGTCGTAGCGCCCGCCGCCGAAGATCGAGCGGTTCACGTCGCCGGTCGAGTCGAAGCACTCGAAGACGACGCCGGTGTAGTAGTCGAGCCCCCGGGCCGTGTCGAGCGAGAGCGCGCAGTACTCGCGGGCGCCGAAGTCCGCGGCGGCGTCGAGCACGTCGGTCAGGTTGTCGACCGCCGCCTCGACGCGGTCGGTGCCGGCGAACGCCACGAGGTCGTCGAGGTCGTCCTCGGGCGTGTCGAGCAGGTCGCCGAACTCCCGGGCCTGGTCGTACGAGAGGCCGGCGTCGTTGAGCAGGCCGTAGAACTCGTCGTCGCCGACCTTCTCGCTCTTGTCCACCGCGCGAATCGCGGCCTCGGCGTCGACGTCGGCGTCGAACGCTTCGAGCAGGCCGCCGAGGATGTCGCGGTGGCTGACCCGGAACTCGAAGTCATCGGCGGTGAGCCCGAGGCCGGTGAGCGCGTCTGCCGCGCACGCGAGGAGTTCGGCGTCCGACTCGGGGGCCGACGAGCCGAAGATGTCGACGTTGGTCTGGTAGAACTCCCGGCGGCGCCCGCTCTGGGGCTCCTCGTACCGCCAGAACGGCCGGGTCGAGAACCACTTGATGGGCTTGGAAAGCTCCTGCTGCTTGGCCACGACCATCCGGGCGACGGTCGGGGTGAGCTCCGGCGCGAGGGCGACGTCGCGGCCGCCCTGGTCCTCGAAGCTGTAGAGCTCGTCGACGATCTCCTCGCCGCTCTTGTCGACGTACATCTGGGTGCGCTCGAGGGCGGGCGTGCCGATCTCCCGGAAGCCGTACCGGCGCGCGGTCGATTCGACGACGTCGAACGTCTCCCGGCGCGCGCCCATCTCGCCGGGGTAGAAGTCCCGAAAGCCCTTGATTCGGTCGTACATGACCAGGGGTTGGGCGAGCGCGCGCTTGAAACTTTTACTTCGCGTCCGTCTTGCCGGTCGGTGGCCGGGTCGGGCGACTCCGGGACCGGGGTCGCTCTGAAATCGGCCGACTAGCGACCCCACACGCAGTAGTTCGACCGGAAGCGGAGAGAAGTAGCCGGACTCAGCTCAGTCCGTTCACGTAGGTCTGGGTGTGGTCCGGGAACACCTCGACGACGGCGTCGTCGCCGTGTTCCCGGGCCAGCACCGCCCGGAGTTCGGCCTCGTAGTCGGCCTTCGCAATCTCCTCGCTCGGGCCGACCGTCACGTCGAGGGTCTCGTCGACCAGCGAGTCGACCGCGCCGCGCCCGAACCCGGACAGCGGGACGATGTAGTCGATGCCGTGGCGGTCCTCGAGGCTCTGGGCCTGGGCCCGCGACACCGAGGGGACGCGGTCGTCGCGCCGGCTGCCGTCGGCGACCGCGTCGAACTCCATCGACGCGACGACCTCGAGCGCGTGGAGGTGGACCTGCTGGATGCCGTTCCGGGGGTAGCCGTCCTCGACCATCTGCCCGACCGCCTGGACGGCCACGTCGGGGTCGAGGTCGACCGTCTCGAACGCGAATCCCAGCCGGTCGGCGGTCCTGCGCGCGTGCTCCCAGGCGTCGTCGACGCCGAACGTGGCGGTGACGAGCGTCACGTCGTAGAAGTCCTCGAGCAAGAGCGCGGCCAGCGTCGAGTCCTTCCCGCCGCTGTAGAGGAGTCCGAGCTCCATCCTCACCGGCGGCGGATGTTGAAGCTCTTGGAGTCGGGCTTGAGTTCGCGGAGGAGCTCTTTCATCTTGTCCTCGTCTATCTTGCCGCTCACGCGGCCGCTCTGGGCCAGCGCGAGGATCTGGCGCTCGACCTTGTCGGCGAAGTCGGGCTTGCTCATCCGGACGGAGTTGAGCCGCTTGCGCGCCCCGTCGGTGAGGTGCTTGCGGAGCATGGCCTGCTTCTGGGCGTCGGCCTGCTGCTGGGCCTGCTCCTGGGCCTCGCCCTGGTCGGCCTGCTCCTGCATCTCTTCCATCTTCTGCTTGCGGAGTTCCTCGAGTCGCTCGTCGTCGGGCTGGTCGCTCATGCGTTATCACGTAGTTGCAGCCCGCGGCCAAAAATGATTACGGAGCGGCGGTGCTACTCGACGAGTTCGAGACGGACGCGGAGAAGTGCCGGCGGCGTCGTTACGCGTAGCGTTCGAGCTCCGGCCGGTCGAGGTCCTCCATGACCTCGCCCGCGGTGTCGTCGAGCAGGCTGCGACCGTCGCCGGTCACGATGCGGCCCGCGCTGCCCTCGGTGTCCACGAGGTCCTCGTCCTCGAGCTGCTGGAGCATGGTCCGGATGAGCTTCCGGCTGCCGTCCGAGCGGTGCTCGGGGGCGACCTGGTAGCGGTTCGAGCCGTCCTTCTTGTCGCCGTACTGGGTCGAGAGCCGCTCGACGCCGATGGGACCGTCGGTGGCGACCTTCCGGAGCACGCTGGCGGCCCGGCGGTGCCAGAAGTCCTCCTGCTCTGGCGGGAGCTCGCGGCCCTCGCCGGTCTTGACGTACGTCGCCCAGTCGGGTTCGTCGAATCGGTCCTCCAGTTTTGCGGCGACCGCGTCGATGAGGTCGTCCGCGGGAACGTCGTAGAGCGTCGTCATACCCACGAATTCCGTTCCGCGGCGTTTAAAGGCATCGTTACGGAGCGTGGGCGGGCCGGGGTTACGGGGAGTTAGGGGCTACCAGGGAGCAAGTGGAAGTAGCGAGAGCACGGAGTCGGTCACTGCCGGCGTCTGTCGTCGACGGGCGTCTCAATCGCTCGCGGAGCCGTGGACGTTGTCGGCCTCGAGCATCGCGGTGGCGCTCCCGCCGAGCAGGACCGGGAGGAGGTAGGTCGCCCCGCGGTGGAGGACCGCCGCGGCCGCCGCGGTCCCGGCGTCGACGCCCGTGATGGGGACGATGAGCAGGATGAGCGCGGCCTCGACCCCGCCGAGCCCGCCCGGCAGCGGCGTGACGCTCGCGACGCTGCCGAGCGGGACGATGAACAGCGCGGCGGCGAACGGGACGGCGTGGCCGAGCGCGAGCAGCGAGAGCCACAGCGACACCGACAGCAGGAGCCACCCGACCGCCGAGAACGACAGCGCGAGCGCGAGCTGGTGGTGGTCGCCCGCGACCCGCTCCAGCGCCTCGAAGAACCCGCCGATGCGGTGGCGGACCCCCGCCTCGTCCGGCGCGTCGACGCCCGGGACGGCTCGGCCGACGACCCGGCCGACCGGCACGGCGACCCCGACGACGGCGTCCGAGACGCGGTGGCGGTTCCGCCAGACGAGATACGCGACCAGCGGGACCGCGAGCGCCAGCGCGACCAGCGCGAGCGCCGCCAGCTCCACCCGGTCGCCGACGGTGAACCGGGTCGCGTAGTAGCCCACGCCGAGCAGTGCGAACGAGATGGAGGGGATGAAGTTGAGCGTGTCGACGCTGGCGACCGCCGCCAGCCCGTTCTCGTACTCGGTGCCGGTCGTGCGCGAGACCAGCAGCGCACTGAACGGCTCGCCGCCGGCCTGGCCGAACGGGGTGATGTTGTTGGCGAAGGTGGCGCCCGCGAACAGCAGGAACGCCCGCGGGACCGACACTTCGACGGCGATGACCGCGAGGACGGTGCGGAGCGCCATGCTCCACATGAACAGCCAGCAGACCGCCACGACGCCCACCGCCGCGACCAGCCACGGGTCGGCCCGCGAGAGCGCGGACGCGACGTCCTCCAGCCCGACGACCGAGTACAGCGCCAGCAGGACGACGGCGCCGGCCCCGAACCCGACGAGTATCGAGCGCGCGTCCCCGAAGTCTACGTCCATTGCGTTCCACAGATGGCGGGTCGGGGCTTCAAGGCACCGAAGCCGGGTCACGTCAGCGGCCGGACCGGTTCCGGCGGTTCGTGAGCGGACCACGTACCGGCCCGCCGTCGACCCCACGGTATCGGCGGGCCGTGGGCGGTTCGATCCCGACGGCCGCGTGGGGACAGACCCGGCACCGACCGACAGAAACCGATTTCAATCAGAGAGAATAGAGCCCCCAACATGGACGCCTACGAACTGGACGACGTCGACAAGAGTATCCTCTACTATCTCCAGCAGGACGCCCGCAACAGCACCAGCACGGACATGGCCGAGGAGCTGGACATCGCGGCCAGCACCGTGCGAAACCGGCTCGCCCGAATGGAGGACGAGGGCGTCATCGAGCAGTACGTCCCGCAGCTCGACTACGAGAAGGCGGGGTTCCAGCTCCGGGTGCTGTTCACCTGCACCGCGCCCGACGAGCCCGAGAACTTCGGTCGCGACGTGCTCGAACAGGAGGGCGTCGTCGCGGTCCGCGAGCTGCTGGCCGGCACCGAGAACCTCCACGTCGAGGCGGTCGGCACCGACACGGACCACCTGACCGACATCGCCGACTCGCTCCGGGAGCTGGGGCTCGACATCGTCCGGTCGGACGTGCTGAAGGCCCAGCTCCACCAGCCGTTCGCCCACTTCGGGACGGCCGTCGACGCCGAGGAGGGCAACTGACCGCTTCCCGTCGGCCCCGCCGCTGGAACCGCTTCTAGTTGTCAATTTGCCAATCTCGAACCGGTTTCGGAGACGAGTCGTTTCGTATCCCCCAATTTTATGCGGCTCTGTCCGAATCCTCCGAACGATTGATGGTCGGGAACGAGACATGCCCGGTCAGCGAACGACTCGTCTCGAAGCTGGCTGACCGGAAGAACACGACCCCCGTGGACCTCCGCCCGCCGCTCTACGACGCCATCGACCTCGAGGCGCTCGACGCGCTGTTCGCCGCCCGGAGCGACGGCGTCGACCGCGTCGAGTTCGACTACGACGGCTACCGGGTGCGAGTCGCGGGCGACGGGGGCGTCACCGTCTCCCGACCCGGCGAGACGGCGTTCGAGTTCGACTGCGCGTTCTGCGACGCGGTGATCGAGGCGGCCGCCGTCGAGACCATAAAGGACAGCGCGCGGAGCCACCTCGAGGACAACCACGGCGACGCGCTGACCGACGTGTTCGCGGTCGCGTTCAGCGGACGGCAGTGCCGGAACGACTGCGGCTACACGTTCCCCGACCGCCTCGACGAGGTGACCGACTTCGACTGCCCGGCCTGCGGCCACGACAACTTCCCGGCGTTCGTCCGGCAGTACGTCTACTGGCGGATCGAGAAGGCGTAACGCTCCCGCTCGAAGGGACTGTCGCTCCGAACCGATACCGCAGTTCTTTCACCCCGGCCCCGCAACCACCGGGCATGGACGAGCGGGCCGCACTGACGCTTCTCGCCGACAGCCTCCCCCACGCGGGCGACGACGCGGCGGTCGTGGACGGGCAGGTCCTGACGACCGACATGCTCCACGAGACGACCGACTTCCCCGCGGGGACCACCAGGTACACCGCCGGCTGGCGGTCGGTCGGCGCGTCGCTGTCGGACGTGGCCGCGATGGGCGCCGCGGCCACCGCCGCTGTCGCGGTCTACGCCGCGCCGGCGTTCGACGAGGCGGACCTCGGAGCGTTCGTCGCGGGCGCCGGCGACGTCTGCGAGGCGGTCGGCGCGGAGTACGTCGGCGGCGACCTCGACGAGAGCCGGGAGTTCACCGCGGCGACCACCGCGCTCGGCCGGACCGACGACCCCGTGCGCCGGTCGGGCGCGAGCCCGGGCGAGCGGGTCTGCGTGACCGGAACGCTCGGGCGGACCGCCGCGGCGCTCGCGCTGTTCGAGCGCGGCGGGAGGGAGTCGGGGAGCGGCGACGCAGAACGAGACGACGCCGGACGCGACGACGTCGAGCGCGCCAACGACCTGTTCCGGTTCGAGCCCAGGGTCGCGGCGGGCCGGGCGATAGCGCCCAGCGCCACCGCGATGATGGACTCCAGCGACGGGCTCGCGCGGTCGCTCCACCAGCTCGCCGAGGCCGGCGACTGCGGGTTCTCGGTGGCGTGGGACGCGCTCCCCGTCGACGACGCGGTCCGCGAGCTGGCAGCGGACGAGTCGGAGCTACGGGAGTACGCGCTGTTCTTCGGCGAGGACTTCGAGCTCGTGTTCACGGTTCCGGAGAGCGAGTTGACCGCGGTCCGGGAGGCGTCGCCGACGCCCATCTCCGAAATCGGCGAGGTCACCGAGTCCGGCGTCGAGATGGACGGCGAGCCGCTGCCCGACCAGGGGTACACGCACGGCGGGGCGTAGCGCAGAGAGCCCCGAGAGAAAGAGCGATCACGCGATTATCTCGATGGGGACCGGCGTGAAGCAGAGCACGCCCAGCACGAAGGTCAGGATGCCGACCGCCTTCCGGGCCGGGTCGAGCCCCTCGTCGTCGATGGGGTTGGCCGGGCCGACGTAGGCGACGTACGTCGCCAGCAGGCCCCAGAACACCCACAGCACCGAGGCGTTGCTCACGTTCTCGACGTAGAAGACGTAGGCCGCCAGGCCGAACAGCGCGACCGGGACCAGCGCGGCGACCCGCTCCTGCTGCTCGCCCAGGATGGCCCGGACGATGTGGCCGCCGTCGAGTTGGCCGACCGGGATGAGGTTGAGGAACGTGATGAACATCCCGACCCAGCCGCCGATGACGACCGGGTTGATTGCCTTCCCCGGGCCGTAGCTGGTCGGCTCGCCGACGGCCCACGCGATGAGCTGCAGCAGGGGCGGGTAGCCGAACTCGACCTGTATCGTGTTCGGGCTGTTCATCATCCGCATCGGGACCTGTTCGGGCTGGAGCGACAGGCCGATGGCGGTGACGACGATCGTCGCCACAAGCCCCGCCAGCGGGCCCGCGACGCCGATGTCGAACAGCGCCTCCCGGTCGGGCATCTGGCCCTTCATCCGGATGACCGCACCCATGGTCCCGATGAGCGACGGCATCGGGATGAAGTACGGCAGCGTGGCGTCGACGCCGTGGTACCGGGTCATCACGTAGTGGCCGAGCTCGTGGGTGAGCAGCACGCCCAGGACCGCCGCGGTGAACGGCCACGCCTGGAGGACCGCCAGCGGGTCGGCCATGGCGTCGATGTGGTACCACGCGGCGCCGGCGTACAGCGTCGAGATCACCGTCAGGACGAAGAGGACGACGTTGGTCCACGGGATGCCGTCGAGGCTGTTGTCGGCGGGTTCGGCCACGAGGACGTACTCGCCGGTTTCGGTCGTCAGCTGCACCTCGTAGCCGTGCTCGCGGAACAGCGGCCACGCGGCCTCGAGCAGTCGTTCGCGGGGCACCCGGGGTTCGCCGTAGTAGACGAGCCGGTCGCCGTCGCGGCGGGCCTCGTACACCCGGAAGACGCCGTTTAAGCGTTCGAGCGATGGACCGTCGGCGGGCGGGTCGGTCGAACCCATTCACGTCGCGATACGGTGCGGGTGCTGATAAACCCCCGGACGGAGCGGTGGCGGCGACCCCGGTTCGGCGCGCCGAACGGTCGGTTCAGCGCAAAGACTGAAAGGTTCGGGCGCGTAGCCGTCTGGTATGAGTACGGGTGAGCGCGCGCATGGCGGAGTGTGACTACTGCGGCGCCTCGTTCGACGACGAGGACGCGTACGTGAGACACCTCGGCGACGAGCACGCCGACGACCTCGGCCCGATAGAGAGCCGCCGGGTCGCCGAGCTGGAGTCCGACGGCGGCGGCCGCGACGCCGTGGTGTACGGCGTCGGCCTGGGCGCGCTCGCGCTCGGCGGACTGCTGGCGTACCTGCTGTTCTTCTCGGGCGGCGCCGGCACCACCGGCTCGAACGGAGGCGGCGGCCCCACCGACGTGGGGTCGGTCCACTACCACGGGACCATCGACGCGACCGTCGGCGGCCAGCGGCTCGACTTCAGCCAGCAGCGGTTCCAGCTCCAGGACCGGGCCTTCCACTTCGAGAACGGGAACGGCGAGCGGTGGCACGTCCACGCCAAGGGGGTGACGCTGGCCTACGCGATGCAGACGCTCGGCGTCGACGTGACGAACGACACCGTCGCCTACGACGGAACGACCTACGGCGACGACCCCGGCGAGTCGGTGACGGTGACGGTGAACGGCGAATCTGTGACGCCCGCGGAGTACGTCCTCCAGCAGGGCGACAGCGTCCGCATCGCGGCGAACGCCTCGGGCTGACCGGAACGGCGAAGCGAGTCTGACCGCGGTGCAGTCGTGCGGTGGGCGGCGGCGCTACTCTACCGGGGCGGGCGACGGGGGCACCCGGCGCTTGTGCCGGCTGCGCTCGTACATCTCCCGGACGCGCCGGACCTCCTCCTCGGACGCCTCGACCTCGCGAGCGGTCGCCGCGACCGAGAGCGGGCCGTCGACGTGGAGCGCGAGGACCGAATCCAGGGTGTCGTAGCCGATGCCCAGCTCCTCCTCGTCGGTCTGGCCCGCCCAGAGGCCCGCTGTCGGGGTCTTCTCGACCAGTTCGTCGGGCACGCCGACGCGGGCGGCCAGCTGGCGGACCTGCTGCTTGTAGAGGTTGCCGATGGGGTGGCAGTCGACCGCGCCGTCGCCGTACTTGGTGAAGTAGCCGACCTGCGCCTCGGTCCGGTTGCCGGTGCCCAGCACCACCGCACCCTCGTGGTTGGCCACGAGGTAGTTCAGGACGGCCCGTGTCCTGGCTCGAGCGTTGCCGACCGCGACCTGCGTGTCCTCGGCCTCGGGGAAGGCGTCGAGGAAGGTGTCGACGATGGGGTTGATCTCGATGACGTCGTAGGGGATGCCGAGCTCCTGGGCGACCCACTCGGCGTCGCTCATGTTCTCCTCGTCGCTGACCTCGCCGGGCATGACCAGCCCGCGGAGGTTCTCCTCGCCGATCGCCTCGACCGCGAGGTAGGCGGTGAGCGTGCTGTCGATGCCGCCGGAGAGCCCCAGCACCGCCCGATCCGCGCCTGCGGCGTCGACCGTGTCGCGGATGAACTCGACGATGTGTTCCCGGCGCGCTTCGAGCTCCGACTCGGAGAATCGCAGGTCTGGCATGGGCGACGATAGACCCGGCGTCGACTAAAAGACGCTGGTGAGCCGGAATTTCTGGACGATTGGCCAGGTTTCCGCGGGGAGACCGGCGGGCGGAAGCGCTACGTTCAAGTGGCGGGCGGGCGAACGGTTCGGACGTAGCGCGCCGGTGGTGAGCAAATCCGCAGGATTTGCGAGCCTCGGCACGAACGAGCGAAGTGAGTGAGCGCCGGTGGTCTAGTGGTAGGACATGAGCTTCCCAAGCTCATAGCCCGGGTTCAATTCCCGGCCGGCGCACTCCACACGGCTTCTCCCGCTGGTTTTCCGGGTTCTCAGGAAATCGTCCATGATCCGAATCGAAGCTTACAATCCGGGTGGCCAAATCGGACCCCGACGCCGTCCCCGAGATTTAAAACGTTTCAGGCTTACTAGCACTAGAGACAGCCCGACCACGTTTTTCGTGACCCGGGAGGTGAAAGCTCATGGTGCATAGTCGTGACCAAATCGAAGATATCGTCGTCATCCCTGAATCTACGGAACACTACTTAAACCAGAGACAGTTGGAGGACTACCGTGATCATCGTGTCCAGCTCATCAAGTGGCTGTGCCATCTGGGAAAAGACCCGGAGAAAGCCGAGGGGTATGCCTATGATACGGCCCGGCAACGCGCATACAAGATCGACCGGTTCCTTCGCTGGCTCTGGGACCACGTACACATTACACGCGACCATCGACCACGCAGACACCTACACCAAAGAGCTGGTCTACGAGGATCACTCGGAGACCTACAAAGCAGGCATCCAGAAGGCCATCAAAACCCTGTTCAAGTATTTGAACCACGAAAAGGGTCGAAAGATCGACTGGGAACCCGAGATTAAGTTCACCAACGGCGGTTCACAGACACACCAAGTCAGAGACTTCCTTACCGAAGATGAACGCCGGCAAATCAAATAGGCCGTCCTCGAACACGGCTCGATACCTCACTATAACAGCGTCGAACCCCGTGAACGCGACCAGTGGAAGGCCTACCTCGCACAACGCTTCGAGAAACCCAAGGACAAGGTGACCAAGGATGATTGGAAGAAGGCGAACGGCTGGAAGTACACCTCGATTGTCTACGCCTCGATGGATGCTGGATTCCGACCGAAGGAAGTAGGACGCGCGAAGGTGAGCTGGCTTGACCTCGAAAACAATCTCTTCCGCATCCCGAAGGAGGAGTCCACCAAGAACCATGAGAACTGGCACGTCGCGATGAGCGAACGAACCGCCAATATACTACGGAAATGGCTGTCCGAACGCGAAAACCACCAGAAATACCGAGATACGGACGCTCTCTGGCTCACACGGTATAGTAATCCCTACGGCTCCGAAGCACTCAACCGCCTACTCCAGAAGCTCTGCGAAAAAGCCGGTATCCCAACCAAAAACGGGGATATCTCGTGGTACAGTATTCGGCACAGCGTCGGGACACAAATGAGCCGGGACCAAGGACCCGCCGCAGTCCAACAACAACTACGCCAACGCTCGAAAGAGATGGCGGTCAGATATGACCAGGCACCGATCGAAGACCGGCAAGAAACGTAAACAAGTGGGATTAAAACTCTTCTCTGCGTCAATGTCTAGTTTTCCTTCTCGGCTGGTGCGTCCATCGAGCACCTAATGCGTTTGTTGGAAATATAATAATGGAAGAATAACGCAAGACACTGGCAGACGCTGTGTCACCTACCCATCCTGTAACGAACGAGATTATATCCGGATTTCAAGTGTAGATGGCTTTTTGCTGTAGTTTTAGGATGAAAATTGGAACTATACCCCCATTCTATAAATCAACCTGCCCATGCAGTAGTGCTTTAGCTAAGCAATATAATATTCGATTTTATTTAAGGTAACCCTTATACTATCGCTACCTCACTATCCTCTATGGACGTAGAGAGTCAGGGGGTCTCTCTCCACGCCGAGAACGTGGGCGGCATCGACGAGACCGACGTGGAGCTGTCACCAGGGGTCACCGTCCTCGCGGGGCGGAACGCAACGAACCGGACCTCGTTCCTGCAGGCGGTCATGACCGCGATGGGTAGCGACGAGACGACCCTGAAGGGCGACGCCGAGGCGCTCGACGACGAGTACGACCGCGTCACCGAGATCTGACGTCGGGCTCGCGGAATCCTACCGTCACGGCTCGCAACCGAAGCCGCCGGACACCCTCATATAGGTGATAGTAAATCAGAGATAAAATCCCTACTGTTCCTAATCAATCTAGTCGATTAATGTCGGTAAAGATGGCCGTGGCAGTTTCTGAACCTCCGGTACCACGCCCAGAAATGTTCAGGCTACCCGCATGTTCGGTTTCTAGTTGAACAATATTGCGTGTTCCTGGGACTGCAAGTGCCGAACTCTCTGGCACAAGTCGTGGCCCGATACGAATACTGTCACCAGTGAACTCTCCTATGAGTCGGACGGTGTTACCATCCTCACGGGCGAGTCCAAGTACACTGCTCGGTATATCTTCAATACCCTCAACCTCTACATCATTACGTGAAAACTGGCGTTCTCCTTGTGCGAGAACATTGGCGATAATGACGAGTTTTAGTGCAGTATCATTCCCGCTTACCTCAAAAGTTGGATCGGCCTTTGCAACACCGAGGTCCTGTGCTTCTGCCAGAACGTGTTCGTATCCTAACCCCTCTGCAGCCATCCGTGAGAGGATGAAATTAGTCGTACCATTGAGGACTCCTTGAACGGCATTGATGTTTTCTGGACCAAGGTTGTTAATGGTCGAAAGAACGGGTATCGCACCGCCGACGGTCGCCTCAAATAGCACGTTTCCTGTGCTTTCGCGTTCTAGAGCCCGAAGGTCTCCATATCGTTCAGCAACAGGACCCTTGTTTGCCAACACGACGTGTCGCCCGCGCTCAAGCGCTGTTCGAGTATGCGTAAATCCAGGTTCAGCGTCACCAAGTGTGGTCGGAGTTGCCTCAATGAGGACATCGTATGATGCTGTCAAGGCATCATCCGGATTAGCAGTACCAACACTCCCCTCACTCTCTTTTTTGTCAAGAACCGCTTTAGTATCAATTCCGTCAGGGTCAATAGCCGCACTGGTGGAGTCAGCTACAGCTGTAATAGTATGCCCACGTTCGCCAGCAAGCTCAACGACAGAGCGTCCTACCGCTCCCATACCAAAGACTGCTAAACGCATTATGGCTCTCCCTCCATTGTTAGTGGTTCGAAAATGCGGAGATCCTTATCGGATGCAATGCTTCGGATGGATTCCATGGCAGCGTCCTTCTGACCGGCCGCAATCGCCAATTGCAGACGTGCACTTGATATGTCACCTGTTCCCTCCGGTGCCGATAATGTGAGATCGGTCACTGTTGCGTTGGTTTCAGTTTGGATACGATTGATGGTATCAGATAGATTGGTGTCAATCAAGTGGCCGGAAAGGATGACAGTCAGATTCTTACTGTAACGCTCTGCGCCTGCTTGGACGATATTGATATCCGCATCATGTAACGAATCAATAATAGCTTCAAAACGCTCGGGTGTTGCCTCTATGTCTACCTCAATGGGGATATAGCCACGGGGAGTAACATTACCACGCTCATGAAAGACAGAGAGTAGATTCCCACCGTTGTCGGCGATCGGTTTAAGCGCTCTCAAGAGCTCTCCTGGTTCATCAACGAGTTCGAGTCGAACAGTATGTGTCTGCACGCCTTCTTTTGAGTCCTTCATTCCTTACTTGCCTCCTTCAGAATGGATACGATCCTTGATCGAGTTACGAACTACGGTCTATAAGAAACTGTCCTTCGCACAGTTCTTACGATCCAGCAAAGGTCTTGACAATGAACTACGAAAAGATGTGGCGGAAATATTAACTGACTTGGCTAATAAATAACTATATAAATAATATAATAAAAATGGTCTGACGATGGATAGATAATATATGGGTTGAGTGTACAGATGAATCTCTTCAGGACGATTATAGGGAGAGGGATATAAATCCCCAGTATTGCTTCCGACAAAGGTGAGTACCGCATACCGAATCCCTATGGTAAAATAGTTGTCGCAAAATTAATAAGTTAGCGATTGGTAGTGAAAGGATCACTCGCCAGCCTGGAATTTCGGGTTGTCTTTTAGCTTATCATGGAGTTCAATTTCGGTATCTTCGTAGCGAGCCTTCTCAATTAGCAGGTTTAGTTCTTCTAAAGGAAATTCACCTGTGGAAGAGTCATCACTATCCGTCTCATTGGCAGAGAATTAATATTTAATACAGTGGAATCTAGAATTTGGTATTCTAATAAGCTCGGGGGAACAATTATATACCAGAACCATCAATTCTGCTCCAACGATGGCAGCCCAAAATGTCCTAGTGACGGGTCCGTTCGGCGAGGCTGGAGAATCAATTTTCAACTATTTAGCTGATGAGGTAGCGTACAACTTCACCTACCTCGACCGGAACGACCACCCGGAATACGAAACGCACGTCGCAGACATTACAGACTATGAAGCAATCCGGCCTGCCTTCGACGGCCAAGATGCTGTAATCCACCTAGCTGCGCAATCAGATGCCGGCGCGGACTTTGAGGACGTCATCGATCCCAATATCTTCGGGACGTATAATGTTCTCAAGGCGATGAAGGACGCCAACGTCCCGAAGCTAATATTCGCGTCATCCCAGCGCGTGATGGGGATGTACGAGGACGACCATGCGCCTGAACTATACGAGGAGGACTATCCGAGCGAGTATGACCACTTCCGGCTAACCCACGAGTCGCTGCCGAAGCCCGATGGCTACTACGGTGCCACGAAGATGTTTGGTGAGCATATCTGCCGAATTCATGCGCGCCGTGACGCAGACCCACAACAAGTCTACGCCCTCCGTATTTCGAGTGTCCGGACTGCTGAGTACGATCACCCATACGGCGATGCGGAACGTGGCGTCAACCGTGGCGAAGAATTTCGCGTTGACGACGACGAGGTCTGGGATCAATCGCAGAAGGGTTCTTGGGAGCGCGGCAGCGAGGAGTACGAGGGGATGGTGAAGCGACTCAAAGCGACGTGGACCTCCCAGCGCGACTTCGCGCATCTGTTAGAATGTTGCTTGGAGGACGAGGACGTTACCTATGACACCTTCTACGCCGTCAGCGACAACGACGCACGTTGGTTCGACACCGAGCACGCGAAGGCTGTCCTCGGATACGACCCACAAGACAATGGCGCAGACTGGGACAGTCCGCCCGAGTAAACGCGAGAGATGTGAAAGTGGAGTCGGCGACAAACGGACGACTGCAAATCCGAATTGGTAACGTTCGAGACCGAGCGAAATGGTCCTATTTGTACTTTTGTACCTTCAGCTCTATGATATTTTGTTTATTTAGCAGCGCTGGAGCAAGTTCTTCCTCGATATGGTTGTCCGTAAATCGGCTTTGGGGGCCGCTGATGCTGATTGCGCCGAGCATTCCGTCTGGCTCAGAGGTTATGGCCGTCCCGATGGCACAGACACCGGGGAAATGTTCGCCACGGTTAATGGAATAGCCGCGCTCGCGAATCGTCTCTAACTCCTCATAGAGAACATCTTCGTCAGTAATCGTATCATCGGTTAGCGCCGGCATCCCCTGCTTGTCGAGTAACTCTGCAACGCGTTCATTCGACAGCGTCGCAAGCATCGCCTTCCCGGTCGCTGTGAGGTGGAGATAAAAATGGTCCCCGAGAGACGCGTCATCGTCGATAGACCCGGGACTTTCAGACTTGTACAGTTGCACCGCATACCCACGCTCCATCACTGTGACGTTGGTGTGCTCGCCTGTGTCTTCCTGTAGTTCGTCAAGCTCAGGTTTCGCAGCCCGGTACAACGCCATCGAGTCACGGCGTTGCCCACCCGTTCGCAGGAACTCGAAGCTGCAACGGTACTCACCCTCTTCTTTGACCACGTACCCTGATTCGACAAGCGTCTTGAGGTGGATGTGGGTCGTACTCACTGCTAGCCCGAGGTCCTCAGCCGTCTCTGAGAGCGTCACGCCGTTCTTCCCTTCCAGATATTCAACGATATCGAACGATCTCTCGACGCTCTTTAGCCCGCGTGCGCCCGATTCGTCCGAATTCTCCATACGAACTCCTCCTTCTACATCCTCTTAAGCCCTCCGAGGTGTTTCAATAGTATTGAATTAGACTAACCGGTGAATCTCTCCGTACTATCTCGCTACGTCCAACTCGAATTCCCCGCCGAGTTCGAGAGTGTTTGATACCTACCCTACTAGACCGACGTCCCTCCTATTGGATTGAATCCTCAGGTCCAACGACCTCCAGATTTTCGTACAGTTGGTCGTAGCCATTAATCTCGAAGAGGTACGCGCCCTCCTCCACTTCCTTGCGGGTAGTACTCTCGGCATCCAGTTTTTCGCGGGCAAGTTCCAGCACCTTCTCAGCACCGTCACCGGGGATGACCGCCAGGCCGTCGTCGTCGCCAACAACAATGTCGCCAGGGTCGACGCTTACACCGCCACATGAGATTGTGACGTTGATCGATCCCGGATCCTGCTTAAGCGGTCCTTGAGGGTTCACACCACGGCCGTAAACGGGGAATCCCATTTCTGTAATTTCTCGGCTATCGCGGTAAGCCCCGTCAATCACAAGCCCCGCGAGTCCGTTCGCGGCGCAAGAACGGCACATTAGTTCCCCAATATGTCCGGTGTCGGTGTAGCCGTCGCAGTCGATGACCAGGACGTCACCTGGCTCGGCCATCATGATAGCCTTGTGGATAATCAGGTTATCGCCGGGCGCAGCCTTGACTGTGATCGCCGTACCTGCCATCTCGATCTCGTCATAAGCGGGCCTGATTCCAGCGTCCATCGTCAGGCCGACGTTGCCGGTAACGTCCGAGACGATTGTGCTCGGAATCTCTTCGAATGCCTCAACGATCTCCGGATCCGGTCGCTGCACATCGTTCTTGACAGTGTGCATACTCCCGGCGACGGTGACCGCATTCTTCAACCTGTCGGTGACGGATGATATGGCGCTGGCGCTCGCCCTCGACCGAGACGGAGAACCGGCTCTAAAAGCGTTGTTCGACACCGCGCACACAAGGTGACGACCACCTAGTCCGGCCTATTGCCAAGGGATGTATTTGCTCGTAGCGAATGACCTGCCTCTACAACCTGCGTCCGAGTAGCTCACCGTGACACCGCACACCGGCACCACGGGAGAACCGAAGTCTGAGGGAAGTTCGCTTGGAAGTAGAGAACGATGTCAGGCGAATCATTGGCATCCCAGTACTTCACTCGGTACTGAGCGACGCGGTTCTCTAGTCAGAAGCGAGCAGGCTACGGAGCCAGTGATCACCGCCTGTTCGTGGCCACTCACAGGATGAGTGGGTAGAGGCCGTTGACGGTCCGTCTGTTCAGTTAACAAGACTTTCGTCGCAACTTTGGAGTGCCGTAAATATGTACGACGCCAGAGGCGCTTTTCGGACATCGTCAGTGGCCGGATATTATTCTGAGAAACTGCTCACTATACTTTAGTTACATGTTTTACTATGGATGATACGAGTCCCTTCTTCACTGTCTTCGTTAAGATCTCCGACCACGGTCGCCGCACAGCGCGAACAGTTAGTTCGTTGTAGTCACCTCGCCGGTTCCGGACGAATTCTAATGCCAAATTGTCTCCGACCTCTAAACAGGATACATGAATACAGAAAATATATTGTATCGACTATTTAACTGCCGTTCGAGAGACGTAGAGTAGCTAAGATGTAGTTACTCATGAAATATTGCACAATCCTTATTAGCCATTAGGTAATTTCGTTTGGGTATGGCTCGCAAGCCAAAGCCAACGTCACGGCGGAGTGTGTTAAAAAGCGGCGGGGTTGCCCTTGTCGGTACGATGGGACTCGCCGGGTGTGCCGGTAGCAACAACCAAGACAACGATAGTACCACGACACAGAACACCACGACCCAGACCACTACGTCTGGAGGAGGCGGTGGCGGCGGTGGCGAAGAAATGGAGATCACGTTCGCGTTTACCCAACCACCCGAGAACATCTCGGTCCAAGCGGCCCAGGAGCACTTCACAAGTGTAATCGAAGAACAGACCAATGGCCGCATCTCCTTCAACATAGAGGCCGCCACCCTAGGTGGTACTGAAGACAACCTTTCCGCCCTTGAAGCGGGGACGGTTGATATTCTTCATGAGAGTCCGACGGCGCTCTCACAGCGGTTCGCCTCCGAATACTCATTCGCAGGCGACCCGTTCGTCATCGAGGATATGGAACACTATCGGGCGGTCACCGAGGAGTTCCTGAAGCCCGAGGACGGACTAAACGGAGTCCTCCTCGAGAACGGAATCAGACTCGGTGACGCCTTCTACGTCGGCAACCGATGCTTTACGAGCAACTCCGCTGTCACGAGTCCCGAGGACGTGCAGGGCCTCAAGCTGCGTCTTCCGCAGTACGAGACGTGGACGACGGTCTGGGATGAAATCGGTGCCAACGTCACCCCAGTCGCTTACGACGAGCTGTACTCGGCACTACAGACGGGCGTTGTCGATGCCTCCGAGGGTCCGATTTCGCAGTTCCTGGCTGTCAGTCTCTACGAGGTCCAGTCGCACTTCAGCGTCACGAACCACCTGTTGGACACGAAGCACTTCCTCTACAATGAGGAGTTCTTCCAGGGCCTGAGCGACGCGGACCGGGAGCTCATCACGTCGACCGCTGCCGACGCGGTTGATAAGATGACGAACGACATCAAATCGCGAGAGGAAGAACTGTACAACCAAGCAGAGGAGCAGGGAACCACGGTTGTTCCGGCGGAAGAGGTCAACCGCGACGCATTCGTTGAGGCCGCAATGCCTGCGCTGGAGCAGTTGTCTCAGAACACGTGGGCGGTCAACATCAGCGAGATACAGGATCTCGCCAGTTCCACGACCCAGAGTACCACGACGACGTAGTTGGTCGACCCGCTCAACCGAACAATTTTAATCGTCCCACTCAGTCGAACAATTCTGCCCGTAGCGAGACGACCGGACAACTTGCATTCAGAAGTACCGACTGTGCGACGCTCCCGAAGAGGAGCTTTCCAGTCTGACTCCGCCGCTGTGGACTGACAACGATGTATCGCGCGTCCTGCTCGTCCGCATACGCGACGATTTCTGCTGCCGGATCGCCGATGCGGCCAACCGCTTCTGCCTTGGCGGTTGTCGAGTGCGACTCCAGTAATTCGGAGGCTATTTTCGCCGCCTGGCCCCGAAGTTCGTCAACGGAGACAGCATCGTCTCCGCCGCTGTCGTCCTCAGCCTGAATGGCCTCCGACCGCTTCATCACGTGGAGGACATGGACAGTATCGTCGAACTTCTTGGCAAGGGTGTCCGCCTCGCTGATGACGCCTCGCGCTTGATCCGAACGGTCGACCGCTGCAACGATAACCATACTTCAATATATTTCCTCGTCTGTATTATAACTTAGCCGGGTTCGTCCACGGCATTAGCCAGTTCCGTTTCTATTGCGCCTTCCAATCTGAAGGCAGGTTATACGTATTCCGTCAAAAACGATTGAGTCGGCCGGACTAACCCCAAAGAAAATTTTTTCTGCACCCTGGTCGATTTCTCAACATGGTACAATCTGCACTGGAGGTTATCGTATCCTCCATCCTTCCAATACTCCTGATTTTGGGGGCAGGATTCCTATTGAACAAGTTCCAAGACATCGACCCCGGTCCCCTTAACACGCTATCGCTCTACGTATTGACACCAGCCCTAGCTGTTCATAGTATCGCACTCACAGAACTCAGTGCGGACGCTCTCCTCAAGGTATCCGTTGGTGTGTGTGTATTTTTAGCTGCTCTCGTCGCGGTGAGTTGGATGTATGCGAAACTCACCGCCAAGGATGGGCCGGTGTTGAGTACATTCCTCTTGGTCACCGTCTTCGGCAACACGGGCGCACTCGGCATTCCACTTGCTGACTTCGCCTACGGTGACATCGGACGCCAGACGGCGGTCCTGTTCGCGGCCGTCCACGGTACAATTGTGTTCACATTAGGATTATTCATCGCCCTCTCGTCAGGAGATCAGTCCGAATACGCTAATCTCAAGCGAGTTTTCCGATACCCGCTCGTCTATGCTGTTGCGCTCGCCGTGCTCATCCGTGCTGTTGGTATCGTCCCCGACCCCGAGTCGGCAGTAATGGAGACGCTGGGACTCGTCGGCGAAGCGTCGATTCCAGTGATGCTCATAATCCTCGGGATTCAGCTCTCAGAGACGCAATACGGCGGCGCGCTGTCCATGACAGTCACGCCAACGGCGTTCCGGTTCCTCGTTTCGCCACTCGTTGGGTTTGTTGTCACGATGGCACTGGGGTTCCAGAATAACGCGGTTGCGCAGGTATTCGTACTCCTCACTTGGATGCCGGTCGCGGTAGCTCCGGTAATCTTTGTCGTTGAGTTCGCAAGTGACCGGACTGTCGGAGGAGTGACTCTCCCGGAGTTCATCTCCGCAAATGTGTTTGTTACGACGCTGGCGTCGGTTCCGGTCCTTACGGTGGTAGTTACACTGCTGAAGTCGGGGGTTCTCATTTGAATTGAAAATACTCATTGAAAGATGGAAACGGAGTTTATCGAAAGAAAACCCAATCGAAATAAATCAATTCTATCCAAGAAAGAAGATAGCCGGAAAAAGAGCGGTTTCTAGATCAAGCCAAATGCCCTGGGGAGTGCCAGCGCCAACTCTGGCATCGTAATAATCGCAAGCAGCACTAGCGCGAGCGGGAGATAATACGGTATCATTGACCGCATGACCTGATCAAGCGATTCGTTAGTCACTCGCTCAAGCACGAACAGAATCAGCCCGAACGGCGGCGTGATCAGACCGTACATTAGCGTCACGACCATCACAATCCCGAAGTGGATCGGATCAATACCTAATTCAGGATACAGCGGAACCAGCATTGGGACCATAATCAGAAGCACCGCCATCCCCTCCATAAACGTCCCAAGCATCAGTAGCACGGCAGCCAGCGCTAGCATCGTGATTACGGGTCCTGCGCCGAGACCAGTAATGATATCGCCGATGAAATCGGGAATCCCAGCGAGTGTTAGCCAGTAAGCGTACAGGTTCGCAAAGCCGAAGATGACCACGATGCTGGCGGTATCTTCGAACGTCTTCTTGCTCACCTCATAGAGATCGTTCAGAGTAATGGACCGGTAGTAGACGAATCCGACGAAGATCGAATACAGTACTGCCACGAGCGCCGCTTCCGTGGCGGTGAACACACCGGCGAGAATCCCGCCAATGATGATTACCGGAGCGATTAGACCTGGGATGGCCTTTACAAACGATTCCAGCAGCTGCCGGAGGTCGTACGATCCCTCGTTCGGCCAGTCTTCCTTTCGTGCCAAGTAGTAGGCCGTGACCGCCATTGCGAGGGCCATGAGCAGCCCTGGGACGACGCCAGCAATGAACAACGTCCCGATGGATTCCTCGGCTAACACGGCATACACGACGATTGGAATGCTTGGCGGGATAATCGGGCCGATAATCGCAGAGGCACCAGTGATTCCAACAGCCGATTCTCCGTCGTATCCATTCGACGTCATTGCCTCGTATTCAACGCTACCGATACCTGCAGCGTCGGCGACGGCAGAACCGCTCATTCCGGAGAATATCAGGCTTACGACGACATTCACGAGGGCGAGTCCCCCTCGAATCGGGCCGACCAGTTCGGTAGCGAAATTGAACATATCGTCGGTGATCCCGGTGATATTCATGATTCGCCCCGCCATGAGGAAAAACGGCACTGCTAGCAGCACCCAGGAGGTCATCCCCGCCCAGAAGCGCTGGGTGATTACGATGAAGTTTAATTCTGGTCCAATAGGAAGCACCATAATGGTCAGAACAGTCAGTGCAAGCGAGTAGGCAGCCGGTACGCCGATCGCGTACAGGAGTATCAGCAATCCAATGAACGCGGCAAGGAGTATCTCAGACATCAAGCCCCTCCAAACATCTCACTAATCCGCCGCTTCGTATCGCTGAGGACCATCACAAAGAGCAGACCGGAGGCTACACCGAAGAGAAGATACCCCCAACCGACCTTGAACCAGTCAATCATCGCCAGACTAGTGTCCCCTGCGGTCCCGTATGCGACGTACGCCGACCAAACCAGTACAACTGCCAGGATGCCCATTAGCGCATTTCTAACGAGTAGCAGCTGATCGGTGCGCGAGGTCACTCTCTCGAGAACGGGCAGGAAGGAGATGTCTGCGTTGTTCTTAAACAGGTACGGAATCGCGATAATTGACATCATCGCAAGAATGGTTCTAGCTACTTCATAGGTCCAATAGAGCGCGATTGGGAATTCTACGTACCGACTCATCACCTGGACGGTACCTACAACCAACATAATGTTCAACATAATCACACCGATTGCCACGGTGATTCTGTCGAACCAATCCGATTCCATACTGGTGCATTTCCAGCAAGAATCATAAAAGCTTTGCATAGTATAATGGCCTTGTTGCTCGGTATACGCCCTAAAATGCTGTAATCCCGGAAACTGACTGATTCTCCATGTTCGGGTCACCCTTTTTACCAAGTATGTAGAATAGAGCGTCATGGATTCTAACCAGTATCCGCGAAGTCTCGCTCATGTCGGCCTAACAGTTCCTGACATTGAGGATGCAATACGATGGTACACTGAGGTCCTCGGTTGGAGGCGACTCAAAGGCCCCTGGACGTCGAAGCACTTGCCGACAGAATCGCTCAGTCTGGAGGTGATCACTATGCAGTGGTGTGGCGACTCTACGGGGACTCCGAAAAATACCTGCTCACTTATTGTAAGGACCCATTCGGTAACATGATCGAAATATACTCCCACAGCCACCAACAGATGCACGCTTCGGGGTGTGGGTTAGAGGACGACGACTAATCCGCTCTGCGCCTCGAAAGATAAAAATACGAGAACCCCTACCTTTTCGTATGCGCGGGCTAGCTAAGACTCGTTCCGAGTCCGGAAGTATGGAAATTATCGACATAGAGCGACCAAAACCAGCGGCAGACGAGGTACTGATCGAGGTAGATTACGCCGGACTCTGCGGAAGCGACGCCGGAATCTACGAATTCAAATCGGCATTCGAGCGGATGAATCCGCCTACAATCATCGGACACGAATATACCGGGCGAGTCGTTAAAATCGGCACCGACGTTGCTCGCTTTACTCCGGGTGACCGCGTTGTCGAGCGGCCAATCCGGGGCTGCGGGGAGTGCTATCAGTGTCAGATCGGAATGGAGAACATCTGCGATAACATCGAGCTCACCGGCATCGATCGTGACGGCGCCTACGCAGGCTACATCGTCGCACCCGAGGCGTCCCTCCAGTCGGTTCCCGACGGTCTCGACTCGCGGCACGCCGCGCTGGCGGAACCGACCGCGGTCTGTACCCGTGCAGTCATCGAGAACTCCCGCGTCGGCGCAGGCGATCACGTCCTCGTTGCTGGTCCTGGTCCAATCGGCCTTCTTACCGCGCAGGTCGCACGTGCCCAGGGCGCAGAAGTCACTGTCGCCGGCGTCGGTCCAGATACGAGCTATCGGCTGCCCCTTGCAGAGAAGTTGGGTTTTCGGACGATCAATATCGAAAAGACCGACCTCGAGGTGTACCGCGAGGAGTTTACCAACGGCGTCGGCTACGACGTCGTCTTCGATACGACTGGGCACCCCTCGGGGCTCCCGATGGCAGTTGAAGAGGTCCGGAAAGGCGGACAGATCGTCCTAATTGGACAAGCAGGAGACACGACGCTCCCTTCGACGCCATTTGTCCGCGCAGAGATCGACCTCCAATGCTCCTACAGTGCCCTGTTCCAGGATTTCGACCGCGCATTTAGGCTGATGGCCTCTGGCGACATCGACCACGAAACGTTCCTTGACGATCGATTCAGTCTCCTTGACGCCGAGGAAGCATTCGAGGCGTTTCTTTCCGGCGAAACCTGCAAGCCCGTTTTCGACGTGTCCGTCCTTCGATAGCCTCCGATTCGCTAATCGATTGAACTCGCAGCGTAACGCAACCCTAGCCTTCGTCCGCCCAGCAACTGGTAGCGGGAAATATAAGTTGAGGGGGACAAATGCAGTAACAAGTGTTTCTTCCCTCAATTTGCCGCACTATTCGGCAAGTCTTGGCTCGTCAGCAGAGATTACAGAGAACTTGATCAATTATTCCGCGGATCCCAATCGTTCCACTCACGCTCGACGAGGAAGTCGTCAAGTTTCGCCTTTGGGTCCTCGAATACGTGTGACCCGTGGAAGACAAGTAGGGTATCGAAGTCATACTCCAGCAGGTTGTAGAGGTTGAGTTCAGCGTCTTCATGACTCTGGTTGAACAGTGCCGGGGGCGGAAGTAGATAACCTGGTGGCAGACCGGCACGGTCAGAACCATCTAGTACGTCACCGGAGATAAGGATTCCCCGGTTCTCAAGAAGAAGAGCTGACGTTGCCTCCGTGTGTCCTGGGACCTGAATTACCCTGATGTTCCCGTCGAGCAGGTCGCCATCCTCGTAAGCGACGTCGGGTTCGATGTCAATCCCTTCTTCTTCGAGGTGAGTATAAAGCTTCGTTTCGTCTGCTGGCATCACAAGCTCGGGGGAGAATGCCTCCACTACGTGGGATAGCCCTCCGTGGTGTCCATGATCACCGTGGGTGAGGATTACGCGATCTACGTTTCCGTACTCCGATCGAAGAGTCTCAACCAACTCTGGACCGTTCTCGTCGAACGCAGTGTCGATGAGGGTAATTTGCCCGCTCTCGGGCATGTCCTCCAGTACGAACACACGCACATGCTCAAATTGAATCTGGTCGATTCCTTCGACCACATTTTCGGCGCCCATACACACCTTTTGGAGATTATCCTAATTAAGACTAGCGATGAGGTGAGCAGGCAGATAGGTAACTCGAGTAATACAGGATATTTCACCGGGTTATCAATACTGCAAAGTACCAAGATTGGGCCTCCATTGGGGGAATTCTAATTCTGAGTTATAGGTGAATAAATGGAAGGCGGTTCACTCGCACCGGCCACGGCACTCTTTCAATAATATTGCAATCCAAGGTGTGCGGTTTTCTTCGTCTTGATTCCTTTATAAACTGACTCTTTCTATTAAGAGATTCGCGCCACTCACAGCATGAATTTCTCACTTGATGCCATACGTCATTCTCAATCATTATCAACCAAGCTCGTCAGTCACTATTTCCTCCCCTCCGAGGTAAGAGAGATCACCAAATCTCTTCCAATATAATTGAATCCACTATGCTTCCCCACCACCGACCAAAATCTGAATAACAAGACTAATGTTGTTATTCAGGGCCCCGAATCCCAATTGGATTTCAAAATTATCGAAACTATACCTTGCACATGATGAGCGTCGTTGTTTCCGCAATTAGTGCAGGGAACTGTAGAGCAAATTAACGAGCGCTGGTAATAATCTGTTAAGGTATCGTCCCAGCAATTGGTCAGATTCACCTACTCAGGGTCTTCAAGCAGTTGTAGATCAGCGACGACGTTCAGGAACCAGTTCATGCTGTCTTTTTCCTTTAGACGATTCGAGAAGTCGGAAGTACGAGGTTCTCTGCGCACTCTACAGGGATTTCCGATGTAAATCGTGAACTTTATACCCATCGTTCCCGTTGTGAGCATACAGATTCATCTTTGCGCTCTATTTTCAAAGAAAAACACTACTTGATTTTAATATAATCAAGTTAAAATATTTAGGCCCCATCCAGATATAGAACTCGTTTACGCAGGATTTCTTAGTCAGTCTGACTAAACTGTGGAATAGCAGAATTCCCTTCTAATTCAGTTATTGCATTAACATCTTTTCCACCTTCTTCTACCTTTTCGATTAGAGATTTGAGCTCATGGAGAGATATCTGGCCCGGTGCGTACTCACTTGTGTCTGATTTCAATGGCGCGTATCCAAGTTTGGAGCCGTAAAGTGGACCGATCACTCGAGTGTGACTTCCGATTTCTCCCATTGAAATACCTGCGACGTTGATTCCTTTTCTTGTCGCTTGGTTAATTGCTCCTAACATTTGAAGAGTATCAGTCTGATTCTCAGCAAATGCGGCAACTTTAGCTATATCACCGTATTTCGCGCAATCCTCAATAATAGCATTAAGAACCGTTTGTTTAGGAGTCTCTTCAAATTCGTGAAACGATATTATCAATTCCACATTATTTTCTCGAAATTCATTGATGATCCACTTTTTTCCTCGCGCTGTTTCTAGCTCGATATCCACCATCTCAACTGCCTCAAACCGTGTTGCATCGAATAAGTGATCAAGTCGCCCAGAATCGTCTGCTTTACCACCGAACCACTTACCTCGGTTAGTAGCAATAATCGGAAGCTCACCATCGTATGCAGAAAGTTGCGATAGCGGATTTTCTGCGCAATCCATCCGGAATTCAAGAATGTCCGCTACCCCCCGTGCTTTTGGCTCTCGTGTAAGATCGTTCGTTGTTGCTGCAAGGGAGAACTCGTTAACATCCATGTGAAGCCTTAACAACCCGCTGCATAAAAAAGTTCCAGTTCGAATCTTTAATCGCCCCAGCAAGATATAATCACCTTATATCTTTTACCCTAGTTGTTGACGGGCGTGCCGGTCAGAGATTCACTGACACATGCAAAAACACGCGGCAAGAGAGCTGAATACGCCAACCAAATCCCCATTTAGAGGGTGACACCACCAAAATAAACGAATACGTCAAGGTACTTACCTCTGTGTTGGACGTGAAGATGGCGCAGAACGCCTTAGCTGGGGTCTCACAAGGACAGGGAGACGTTGAGAATCTAATAGTCCTCAATTTGCTTTTTAAGCTCGGGGACCCGGAGCTCGGCAAAGCGGTGCACCGGATGGACAGCAATCTTTCGACAGTTCCGGCTAGCCTGACAGACGTAGAAAGGCCTTGGAGGAGACATCACGAGTGAAACCCCAGCTCATGGCATCGACCACCAGAATGTAGGCGACTTCGTGCTGGTCGCTAAACGGCACTTTGAGTCTAGTACTGATAGTGGATACCGACTAAGCGGCCCTTTCGGACGGCACTGATATGGACAGCTACGGCAAGCCTAGTTTCGACCTATCTGATCTCTTCGTCAGTGATACCTAATTGACATCGCTCGACCTGACCCAGATCGGGGCCTTCCACGGGCGGGTGGACGAGGAGAACGCTGGGTGTCTATGAGATCCTCGGACCCATCACTCCGAACCGGCTGGCACTTAACAGGCCGGTTGACGCGAGGGCTGTAGAGTTGACGATAGTCGAGTTCACCGGAGAGAGGAGCGACTCGATATGGATCTCGAGGTGGCCTTGCTCCTGTCGGGGTCGCAGCCGGCTTTCGACTGACGATTGCCCATCCCCCAACGGCCGGTCAGAGAAACCGCTCGGGGGCCCGGCCGAACTCTTCCTTGTGCTCGTCAGAACAGAAGCGGTACGTATTGTTGTGGTGGACAGTCCGTATTTCCTCGTACTCGTGAACCCGTCCCCCGCAGACCGGACACTTAGTTGTTCGAGAGCTCATGTGTTTTAAGCAGTGCTGTGAGAAGGATAAGATTTATGCTAGCGAACAGAACGCTGGGAAGGCCCCGTACCCGTCCCTGAGCTACGCCGTCGTGGGCCGCTTCAAGTTCGCGGATGATGTATACGGGGCTACAGCCCTGGATTACTTATCGCCGTCGAAGAGGTTCTTTGCCCGTCGATAGATTGGTGCTCCAAGCCAGTCCCGCGTTTCAGCTATCGAATCCAGTCGGGTTTCTGCTTCACGATGGGTGAGGACGTCGCGTTTCACGAGCGCCTTCGAGACAATCGGTGATATCGCTACGCGGGCATCGGTCAAGGCCTGAATTTCGGGAAGTGCACGGAGGTCATCCGTAATGAGGAACTCAGCCTCCAACTCCTGCACTAAAACGGTACAGGTGGCTTCGCCATCGTCGATCCGTGACGATTCGATTTCGGGATCTTCGGTCGAGTGAACAGTCAGCTGTTCTCGTTGGTCGAGCACATTCTCTGCCGCGTTTCCATGGCTATCGTCGTACTCTGCGGTGTTCTCCAGCTCTTCAAGAACGGTTTCAGTAGTGTGGACGTCGAACTCTTCGAGAACGAGTTGAAGTGTGTCGGCTGTAGCAAGCGAGATGAGCGCGCTGGTATCGGCGACAATCATTCAAATAGGGGCCTATAGTTCGGCGAGTTCGTCGGCAAGTTCGTCACCTTGATCGAGCAGGGTTTTAGATGCCCGGACGGACTCGGCATCTTGCCGTCCGATGAACTCTTTTAGTACGTCGAAGCCGATCTGGTCGTCAAGATAGAGCTCTATAACCGCTTCTTTGAATTTCTCGTCGTCTTCGACCTCTTCCAGGTAGTCTTGGAGCGCCTCGACGATGATGTCGGTCCGGTTTTTGTGCGTGACTTCTGCGGCGACGTCTGCTTTCTCCACGAGTTCGTCGGGCAGTCGGAAGTTGACTCTGGTTGTTCCCATATACAAAACCCTCTTTGTACACACATTGTACTTACAGAGTTATAAGCGTTAGCCCGAGCCGTCAACTCTAGATCCTCTGATGAAGTCATCGAGTTCCTTCGCAAGTAGTTCCCAGTCGTCATGCTCGTCAAGCCCGTCAATTAACTCCTCAGCTTGAGTCTGGTACGTAAGAGCATGTTCACCATCACCGTAGGCATCCGCAACAAGCGAAACCGCCAACAAGTACGGACCGTGATCCGAGTAACCCCATTCAAAGCTTGCCTGCGGAGCCGAATTACTTAGCTCCCTCCGCGGAAGCAACGGAAACTCCAAGTGAGTACCCGGCTCAGAAACATACACATCCGGAACATACCTTCTACCGATATCTCTCCCGGAATCGTAGCACCCTACAAGCCGTCCCTCCCGTCCACCACGATACGGGGTTTCAGACGGACGTTCCAACTCCGGCAACTCAACATCATTTCCCCACATAATATCACACATATTATCACTGAGTATTCAAATACCAAACTGGGGAAAAGAAGCCATCACTCTACCCCTCTTACATGGCGATTATCGACTCCTGCGAAGATTGCCCCGTGTTCACTCCCGAGGATGACAATTCCGGAGGCGTCCGAAAGCGAGAAAACCCGAGAACAAACGAGTCCGGAAAGACGAGGAGAGAGCACGCCCTTCGATGCGGAGAGGCGTCGACGAGCGATGTCGAGTGGTGCTGTCCGTGAATCGACCACTCGCGAGACGACGGGCTTCTCCTCCCACGCTCGTGCTTCCGTAACAACCCTTTTTGGCGTGCACGCACTCCACTCGCGAATGGACGATGTTTTCGTCGGAAGCCTCATGTCGTCGCCTGTCCACACCGTGGGTACCGACACGTCACTCCAGAACGCCGGGCAGACGATGCTCGACAACGGTATCGGCTCGGTCGTCGTCGTCGACGACACCGAACGGCTCGAAGGAATACTCACTGCGACTGACTTCATCCGACGGGTCGCAGAAGGGAACCCCGACCCGAACGCGACCGTCGACACGTCCATGAGTACGGAGGTCACCACGACCACTGCGGACGAACCTATTCAGCGCGTCGCGGATCTAATGATCGAACACGGCTTCCAACACGTCCCGGTCGTCGACGAGGGAGAGGTCATCGGTGTCGTCACGACGACGGACCTGGCGGCGTATCTCTCGAGCCGGGGGGAGCCGAGTCCGTCGTAGTCGGCCGCGGCCACCGGCAGTCACCAGGGGTGTACTGCCGTCTCTCGGCCGGTTCGAACACGCCGTCACGTTCCTGCTGGGAGACGCGCCCGGTTGAGCGGGCGGTGTAGATACCAGTCCTTTTCCCTCGGTAGCGTCTCGTTTCGATATGTCTTCCTCCGTAGCGTCGCCGGCTTTCCAAGGCCCAGCCTCGGCCTCGGTGACGGGCGATATGCTCGTCGTTTTCGCCCTCATTCTCCTCGCGCTCGTGCTCTTCGCGACCGAGCGGTTCCCGATCGACGTCACCGCCATCCTGATAATGGTGCTGTTGATGGTGCTCGAGCCGTGGACGCAGATCTCCCCCCGAGAGGGCATCTCGGGCTTCGCTAACCCCGCGACCATCACCGTACTGGCCATGCTCATTCTGAGTACCGGAATCAATCGAACCGGCATCGTCCAGTTTCTCGGCCGGAAGATGGCCACGTTCGCCGGGACCGACCGGCGCAAGCAACTCGCCGCGACCATCGGCGTCACCGGCCCGGTCTCGGGGGTCATCAACAACACGCCGGTCGTCGCCATTCTGGTTCCGGTCATCGCCGATCTCGCACACGAGGGCAAGACCTCACCGTCGAAGTTGCTCATGCCGTTATCGTTCGCCTCGATGCTCGGGGGGACGCTGACGCTCATCGGCACCTCGACGAACATCCTCGCGAGCGACATCGCGGCCCAGCTCGGGGCAGAGTCACCCGCCCTCGACTTATCCGCGTTCGGGATGTTCGAGTTCACCAAACTCGGCGTCGTCGTCTTCGCAGTCGGCGCCCTCTATCTCATGACGGTCGGCGTCTGGTTGCTCCCCGAACGCATCCCGGCCGACGAGGACCTCGTCGAAGAGTACGCCCTCCAGGAGTACCTCGCAGACGTCGTCGTTCCTCCGAACTCGTCGTTGATCGGGCAGACTATCGACGAGGCGTTGGGAGACGACGACCTCGACATCGACGTGTTACAACTGCTTCGGGACGGGGACCGCTTCGGCGACCCGCTGGCGCGCAAGGAGGTTCGGGCGAACGACACGCTCCGACTCAGGACGAACCGAGAGACGCTCGAACGCATCATCGACGCGGAAGGACTCGCCCTCTCGGGCGGTCCCCAGACCGAAGACGACCTCCACCCCGACGAGGAGGAGCCCGTCCTCGTCGAGGTCGTCATTCCGTCCGGTTCGTTCCTCGTCGGCGAAACCCTGGCGAGTTCGACCTTCCGACAGCGCTACGACGCGAACGTCCTCGCGTTCCGGACCCGTGGTGACGTCGTCCGCGACCGATTCGAGGACATCCACATCCGCGTCGGCGACACCCTCTTGGTGCAGGCCCCGCCAGATAGTCTCACGCGACTCGTTCAGAACGAGGACTTCATCGTCGCCCACGAGTTCGACGAGGCGACCTATCGGAGCGAGAAGATCCCGTTCGCGGTCGCCATCATCGCCGGCGTCGTCGCGCTGCCGGCGCTGAACATCCTCCCGATCGTCGTCTCGGCGTTGGCAGGCGTGGTGGCGATGATCTTTACCGGCGTCCTCGAGCCGACCGAACTCTACTCCTCCGTCGAGTGGAACGTGATCTTCCTGCTCGCCGGTGTGATTCCGCTCGGCATCGCCCTGCAGCAGACGGGGGCAGCCGCACTTCTCGGGGACGCCGTCGCCTCGACGGCGACGTTCCTGCCGGCTATCGGCGTCCTCTGGGTGTTCTATCTGGCGACCGGCCTGTTGACGAGCGTCATCAGCAACAACGCGAGCGTCGTGTTGATGATCCCGGTGGCTGCCAACGCTGCGCAGGCAATCGGGGCGAACCCGTTTGCGTTCGTGTTGGCCGTGACGTTCGCGGCGTCGACGGCGTTCATGACGCCCGTGGGCTACCAGACGAATCTCTTCGTCTACGGGCCCGGTGGCTACACGTTCTCGGACTTCCTCCGCGTCGGTGCACCGTTGCAGTTCATGCTCTCGATCGTCACCGTCCTCGGAATCGCGTTCTTCTGGGGCGTCCAGGCGTGATTCGCACGGTCTGGCTCGCTATCCCGTGCCGCGGTCACACGTCCACCGTTCGTCGGAGGTGTCCGAACGTTGATTGACCTGGCAGTCGTCCCTCGGAGCATGGTCGAGTTTCCAGACGAACGCCAACTCGTCGTGCGGGCCCGTTCCCAGTTGGACGAGTGGACGAAGAGCGCCCGGAGAGAAGCGTACACCGAACTGTTCGAAGGTGACGATCCGATCCTCTCGCCCGAGGAGGTGCGACTTCTCGATGCACTCGACTCCGAACTGGAGCGACAGGGTGGCGATGGTGTCTGGGGGACGGACCAGTACGGCATCCACACCGCCGGGACCACAGGTGCAGACACGTCACTCGGAGTCGTCTGCGTGTATCACCCACAGATTACCAAGGATTCCGTACTTCGAGGGGTCGACGATCTCGATGACGAGACCGAGGAGCGACTCAATGCGGCACTCTGGCAGTACAGCGAGCGCGTCGCGACACTCGTCGAGGCGAAACTCGACGAGTTCGCCCGCCGGACGCAGGGGTAGCCGCGCAGTCTCGTGGTTCGTCGACCGCGGACTGGACCGGGTAATCGGCGGCGAAGTCGCCGAACCCCGGTCTCGATGTCCGCCCGTCGCATTCGGAACACCTGTCCTCGACCACAGAACTATCCGAATAGAGCACCAATGTTACGAGATGGCAGACAACAAATCGGGGCGAGACGAGCAAGCGGACGACGCCGACAGACGCCAGCGAGAGCGTAGCATCGCCGAGGAACTGGAGCGAGGGGACGAAGCGGAGCCACCGGTCGACGCGGGAGCGCTCGCCGACCTGGGGTCGGACCTCGAATCGCTAGAGTTCCCGGTGACGGGAACCGAGGTCGTCGATGCGGTCGGCGACCGCGAGGTCGAATCGGTCGACGGGACCTACGCCATCGAGGAACTGATTCCGGACACGGACGCAGAGACGTTCGATTCTCCTGCTGCCGTCCGAATGCGGGTCCAGCGGCCGACAGTCGCCGCCGCCATGAAACGGGTCGTGGAAGCCAGTCGGACGCTTCCGAACACCGATTTCCGGGGGTCACAGCGCGAGGCCTACGAGAAGACGTTCCAGGAACTCAAAACGATCGACGCCGATGACGACGACGAAGGGGTGCGGGCTATCAGCGACTGGATCGTCGAGCAGGTCCGTGCCAAAGAGAAGCTTCCGGGGTCCCGGGCGGTCCGCCGGCAAGCAGCGAAGTTCTGCCGGTCGAACGGGTACCAGGTCCGGAACGACGAGTGGCTCGGCATATAGACGAATTATCACCAGCAGGCCGTGAGCGCCGATAGTCAACCGTGCGCAATACGCGCGTTATACCATAGCCCAAGAGGAGTCCAGGAAGACAACCGGTAGGGCACCGACGAAGAGGAGACGAAGACGTCCGAAGCGGATGAGATAGTCCCCGAAGACAGGGACTCCCGCTGCTGCTGTCGAGGTGTTTAACCCACTCTCTGTCCGCAGTACGGCCAGAAGTGGTGGGCAGAGTAGCGATACGCGAAATCCGGCGCGAAAGTCATAGAGGATAGCGTCAGCCGACAGTTCAGTCGGTCGAGACGGTTCGTTCGGCAATCACCAGCGCCTGTAACGCCGACCGGATGTGATAATCTTTCTCCGAGCGTACATCCGCGTCCAGCGCTCCTTCGAGATGACCGCTTGCCAGCTCCCGAACTCGACTGTCGGTCGGTAGTGTGTGGTCCTCCTCGTCGGCCCGCGGTGTGATCTCCACGGATGCCTGCTGTTGCATGCGGTAACATAACGCACGCGAACCCCATTTTTCTATGGCCTGGTGGACGAGGGTATATTTGTGTCCACCGGTCACCGAGCAGCGAGGATGGAACGACCGATTGACACCGATACTCGACTCGCAGATCACATTCGGACAGAAACTACTGATCCTTGGACGATGCCATGAATTGTCCTGCGAAACCAGATTCGCAATCGAGGGACGCCGTCCGTCTTATCCGCCGAGCCACCAGCCGTAGAGTTGTTCCTGCTCGCGAGTGTCCGGCCGTTTCTTCGATTGGCCGTAGGTCTTCCCTTTGAGCAGTTGGCGCTCGACCGTGTTCGCGGCGAGACGGAGCGCGTGGGTGGCGCCGTAGCCCTCACCGTCGGCGGTGAAGTAGCCGCGGTCGGTGACCAGTCGAATTCGCGCCAGTACCAGCGGCACGCCCCGAGATCGCTCCTTGTGTTCTTTCAGTTCGATACTGGCCTTGATGACGTTCATGTCCCCGTACTTCGAGGTCACGCTCTCGATGAGCGCCGAAACGTCGTCGTAGTCCATCTCATCGAGTAGGTCGAGTCCGAACACCTGCACCGCGCGCTGGTCGTCCTGCTCCCAGGTGAGCGCCTCGATGACGTCCGTCTTCGTGATGATGCCGACCGGTTCGTCGCTCCCGTCGGCCGTGACGACGAGCGAGGAGATCTCCCGCTCGAACATCGTTGCGACCACCTCGTCGAGTGGTGCGTTTAGCCGGACCGTCGCGACCGCATCGGACATCAGGTTCCGCACCGGCAGGTCGAGCATCCGGTCGGAGTCGCCCTCGCGCGCGCCGGCGCCGCCGTGGCTCCGACCGCCGCGGCCGCCGGAACTCCCCGACGATCCACCCTGACTCTTCGTCCCGCCCCGCGTCGTGAACTCGACGACGTCGTACAGGCTCAACATCCCCACGAGGTCGCCCTCGTCGACGACCGGCAGGTGTGCGATGTGGGCCTCGCGTAGCGTGTTGAGGGCTTTTCCGATCGTCGTTTCCGGGGTCGCGCTGATCAACTCCTCCGTGTACGCGTCCTCGACGGTCGCGGCATCGAGAAACTCACGGACGGCTTCGAGGACGGCGTCGGCCGTGACGACACCGGCGACCTCGCCGTCGTCGAGCACGGGGAGCGTTTTGGCGTCGCTGCCGATCATGAGGCGCGCGACCTCGCGAACGTCCTCGGTGCGGTCGACGGTCGGAACGTGTTGTACCTGTGAACCGACCTTCGCCGAGGGTTGGTTGGACGAGGAGGCCAGCTGTCGGCGGCTGACGACGCCGCGGTACTCGTCACCGTCCGTCACGACGACCGCATCGAGTTCCTGGTTCTCGAACGCGCCGGCGACCTTCGAGAGCGGTGTCCCGACGTCGAACTCGGTGAACTTCGGCGAAAGGATCTCTGAGATGTTCATGGTCACTCTCTAGTGAGTGGGCTGCTGGACGGTTATGCCTGTCTCCCTTCGGTGAGATGCGAGACGGGGAGTCGAGCATCCCAACTGGCGAGCCGAGCTCAGCGAGGATTGCCGGACGCCGACGCTGAAGTCACGTGCGGCGAGGCACTCGCAAACCGATTTCGACGCATCTACCCCGCCTCGCTCGGGGTGCTCCTCGTCGCGTGGGCCTTCCGATCACCGCATTTACGCCTCGACGGGATTGGCTCGAGGCTGCCGGAATCGCTGCCGTTCCCGGTCTCGTCGTCGGGGACCGTCGCGACGTTCGCCGCGGCGGCGCTCGCAGTCGCGTTCTGGCCCGGGAGCGGCACGCGAAGGAGAGTTTCGTGAAGGTGGACCCAGAAGTGTGGAGGGACTTCGACGGCGAGTAGACCCGTCCAATCGGGGGACGGGGACGAGTACGTTTACTCTGGTTCCTCGTTCTTCTCCACTTCGGTGACGATTACGTCCCAGTCCGGATGTTCGGTACCGTTCCGGCACTCCCAGCCCCCTTCGACGTCGATACCGTTGGCGTACGCCTGCCGGAGAAGTGCTCTCAGTTCCGCGTTCAGCGCGTCAGCAGACGTGAGCGGGGTCTCTTCGGTAGTCATTGGCGAGCTCCATCCTCGTTCGAGGTGTCGGATCGGTCGTGTCGTAGTGGAGCGATCGAGACGGTACCGTAGCTGTGGACGGTGATCGCGTACTCCTCTCTGGCTACCGTGACCGAGATATCTCCGTCCGTCGTGGCCCGAACGCGGACGAGTTCGTCGAGCGCGTCAGCATCGAGGTAATCGTGGAGCGGTTCCAGTTCCATCGGGTCTCGGTCTACCACCTCCGATAGCGCCGCCACGACGGCCATGCTGGGGAGAATCGTCTCCTGGTCGTACTCGAATCGATGCGTCTCCGACGCCTGATCATACGTTTCCGAGTCCAACTCGACACCGATCGGCGTAGCAATCATTACGCGTATCCTAGCGGCCTCGGTCGGGTTATCTTGGCCACTGATTATACAGAGAGTATATAAGTGCGCTACGCTGCGGTCGGACCTACTGCCTGATAAGCGTCGCGGCGATGAGCCGTCGATGTCCGCGTCGCAGTCGGGAGGAAAGCGACTGCTGGGTGATGCCGAGTTCCTCGGCGACGTCTTCGAGCGACGCCTCGCGCGGTGAATCGAAGTACCCGCGTTCGTAGGCCAGCACCAGCGCTTCTCGCTGGGTGTCCGTCAACTCGTATCCCTCGCCCTGTATCGGGAGCAGCGCGTGTACGGCGGTGATGTCGATCGGAATGTCGTTCTCTTGGCAGTAGGATCGAAATTCACTGATATCCTCCTGACTCTCGCCGCGCACCTCGAACTTCCACCCATCGCTCGTCCCGACTCCCGAGAGCGTGACCAGATGCGTTTCGGCAAGGGCGCTCAGGACGCCGACGTACTCCTGGTCCCACTCGGCGCGCATGAGATACTCGTTGTCGACGCTATCGATGAGGTTGATGTTGGTCACGCCAGCGTGGGCTTCGAACGCGGCTTCGATGTCCTCGGCATCCGCGCCGCGAACCCAGAAGTACGGGATGATCAGAGTCTCGTGCGGGATGAGTCGCTCCAGTTCGACTGTCACCGACGGCAGATTCTCGAAGATCGTCCCCAGTGGAAACTCGTCTGCCGGACTCGTGAATTCCATCACGGTCGCCATACCGAACGGTACGACACGAAGGCAGATAACCCGCGCGGGTAATGTTCAAGCCGGATTGCGCTGGCCGCACACGCGACGGGGGACGACGTGGTGAGCGAGACTGGGGGATGGTTCACTACTGGTTTCGAGAGGACTTGGTGTACCATGCCGCCCCGTTTTGTACGGGCATGACCAACCAAGGTACCAAGAGCGAGTAATGAGTGTCATTGTCGAATTTCGGATTCCATCTGCTGATTTCGAACTCGGACGGATTCTCCGCGTCGAAGGCGTCACGTCGATCGAACTCGAAACCCTCGTCCCGATCGGGGAGGCCACCGTTCCACTGTTCTGGATCCACAACTCGACGCGGCAGTCGTTTCTCGAAACCGTCCAACGCCATCCGGCAGTCAACAACGCGACGGAGGTGGACGTGTTCGAGGACCGGACGCTCTTCACGCTCGATTGGGATGCCAACCACGACCACGTCTTCCGAGGAATCAACGAGAGCGACGGACAGCTCTTGAGCGCCATCGGAACTCCCGAAGCGTGGGACTTCGAGCTCCGGTTTCCCGACCACGACGCCCTCAGCGAGTTCACGGCACACTGTGAGGACGCGCAGGTCTCCGTAGAGGCGACTCGGGTGTACAACCCGACGAAACCCGACGCGGGCCCGTGGTACGGCTTGACCGAGCCCCAGCGCGAAGCGATCACGCTCGCCGTGGAGATGGGATACTACGACATCCCGAGGGGGTGTACCACGAAGGAGCTCGCGGACGAACTCGGAATCTCCGATCAGGCCGTGACGGAACGACTCCGTCGCGCTATCGTAGCGCTGGTCACGTACACGCTCGCTCCATCCGAACCGGCGGAGTGAAACGCCGATCTCCCTTGTGCACCATGGCGAAGACCCACGGAGCTTGCAGGTCATTTAATGCGTATGCACCGCCCGCTGAACACAGCGCGCTCCCCGTTCGGAGTAACTAAATGACGAACAGTTCCGCGGAGACGAGAAACACCATCTCCCCCGATGCGGTTCTCTCGGCCGTCGCCAACGACCACCGACGGGCCGTCCTTCAGGCCCTGAACCGCACTGACGGGGACGTAATGGAGGTGAGTACGGTCACAGATCATGTTGCCGAACGCGTGCGAGATGGAGAACCATCGGACGGCGACCAGCGACAACGCGTCCGCGCTGCACTCCATCATACCCACCTCCCAAAACTGGAAGCGTGCGGGATGATCGCCTACGATGCCGAAACCGAGCAGGTCCGAAACGTCGCTGACGAACTGGGCCAGGAACTGCTGGCGCTGATTGCCCCGTACGAAACTCGCCGGTGACTCCGCCCGTCACGTCGACGACCAAGCAGGAACGGTCCGGATTATCGTGAGCGGTTCAGGGCCGACCCGTTCGAGTCCGGGGCGGTTCGCGAGCGGAGCTGGCGACCAATCCGTGATGCAGCACACCGCTTCGGTCGGCGTTTGAGTTGGTCGAAGTCCGCCGTTCAATTCCCGGCCGACGCACTCCAAGCACTTCTATCCTCGACCCCAGACACGTGGAGGGCCAACTCCATCAAATAGCCACGAATCCCAGATACACCTCGCCCGACTCCGAGACGTGGACCGACAGCGCCTCGTCGGGGTTCCGTTCGGCTACCTCCCACCGCCGGGTCTCGGTCTCGCCACCGACCGACACCTCCGTCTCGAATGCGCCCGGATAGGGGAAGACCACGTCGAACGTCACCGACTCGTTCGGTCCGAGCGGAATCGACTCGGCGAACGCCACGGCGGAGTCGTTCGCGGCGACGATGCGGACCGTGACGTTCCGCGGGGTCGAGCCGGCGTTCGACACCCGGACCTCGTAGCCGACGTCCCTGTCGAACGTCGCCCGAGTCGCGGTCTCGGTCCCGTTCGTCCGCCCGGTGGTCGTCAGTTCGGCCGGTTCGGCGGTCGTGGGGCCGGACAGCGCGGCACCAGTGGTACTTCCGGCCGTGTTGCTCGTCGCGCTTCCGGTCGACCCACTCGTCGCGGTTGCCGTCGACCCCGCCGTCGACGTCCCGCCGCCTTCCGTCCCTCCGGTCCCCGTCTCGGCTCCGTCGCTCGCGTTGTCGGCGGAGTCGGGCGGCGCGGCCAGCACGCGCTCGCCGTTCGCGGTCGCGTCGCGGGTCGTCCCGTCGGTCGGTTCCTCGGTTCGCTCCCCGTCGGCGAACAGTCCGCCGCATCCCGCGACGAGCACGCAGACCGCCAGTGCCGCGACCGCCATCCCCCTTGACATCGACGGTCCGTACGGGCAATCCCGGCAAGTGCCTTGTGGAGCGCGACCGGATTATGTCCGGATGTCGCCGACCAGCTCGAGCAGTTCGGCGGTCGCGGACTCGTCGAACCGCATCGGACGGCGCCACCACGGGCCCTTCCCCGAATCGCTGGAGAGGTCGGTCACGACGCGGTTCGCCTCGGACCCCCGCTCGGGCGAACTCAGCGGGACCGCGGTGTCGTAGAGACCCGACTCGGCCGGGTCGCCCGCGAGCAGGACCGCGGCGTCGAACTCCTCGCGCTTGACGTGGGCGTTGTTCCGGAAGCGCTCGCGCTCGTCGGCGGGGAGGTCGGGGTACTCGTCGCCGGCCACGGGGTCGCGCGCGAGCCGGAACTGGCCGACGAGGTAGGCGCCCCACTCGGGCGGAATCCACTCTCGCTCCGGCGTCCCGCGGGTCGTCAGGGTGGCGTAGAACAGGGCGTAGTCGCCCTCCTGCAGGTCGAGCAGCGGTCGGGCCTTCACGCCGTGGGGGTCGCCGTAGGTGTAGCGCTCGCACTCGGGGTACTCGGCGAACTCCGGGTCGAGGTGGACCGGCGCGTCGGCGCGCCCGGCGGGCAGGTCGGTGTCGAGCGGGAGGTCGGCATAGGTCGGCACAGGGTCGCCGGTCGGCGCCTCCTCGGGAATCGGGACGAACTCGAAGCTCCCGTCGGGGAAGACGGGACCGCGAACGCCGGGCGCGTTGGTGTTGGCTCCGACGTTGATGGCGACGGCGCGGGGCATACGCACGACTCGGCGTCCCGGCGGGAAAAGCCCGTCTCTCGGCCGCGGCCGCTCACCGGGCCGACATCGGATTCACGCAGTTTCGGCAGTAGGTGTACCCGGTGTCGTTCTCCGCCCCGCACCGCGGACACACCACCACGGCGGGGTCGTCGCTCCGCGTGCGGTCGTCGAGCTCTCGGATCTCCTCGACGGGCGCCCGCTCCCGGTTCGGCGGCGTCGAGCGGAACAGCGGCGCGTCCTCGTCGCTCCTGAGGTACCGATATATCAGCAACTGGAGCAGGGAGAACAGGAGCACGTAGAGGACGATCCAGCCCCAGACGCCCATATCGTGGTATACGGTGTCATGGTACTTTGCTCTTCTGTCGTCCGGAGGGTACGCGGAAGGGAATCGCGTGCCCGGGACGGTCGACCCGTCAAGTCGGACCGCCAAGGCTTAGCCGACGGAGGCGACAGCGGTACCCATGGAGCGACGACGGCGGATGCGGTACCTCGCGTGGGTCGTGCTGCTGCTGGGTGCGGTCCTGGGCGCGCAGTGGGCGGTCGCGAGCCAGGGCGTCTCGGCCGCGTCGTCCGACGGCGCGTACGAGGGCCACACCCTCATCAGCGCCCAGAGCTACGGGCTCGACGGGAAGCTGCTCGAGGTCGACGGGGACGGCGAGGTCGTCTGGGAGTTCGACCCGCCGAACTCCCGGGTGTTCGACGCCGAGCAGCTGGCGAACGGCAACGTCCTCGTGGCGGTCACGACCAAGCACTCGCCCGCCGAGTGTCCGGCCGACCAGCTGCGGGTCGACCCCGACCAGTGCATCGAGTCGCGGGTCCTCGAGCTCGACGCCGAGACCAGGGAGGTCGTCTGGAAGTACACGTGGTACGACGAGTACATCACCCACCACGAGGTCCACGACGTCGACCGGCTCGAGAACGGGAACACCGCCATCGTCGACATGGGCAACGACCGGGCGTTCGTCGTCAACGAGTCCGGAGAGATCACGTGGGAGTGGCAGGCCGAGAACCACCTCGGCCGGGGGACCGAGTTCCGCGAGACGTACGGCGGACCGCCGGACCCCGGCGGCGAGGCCGACTGGACCCACATGAACGACATCGACAAACTGGACAACGGCAACTTCCAGCTCTCGGTCCGGAATTTCGACGTCGTCGTGGAGGTCGACCCCGAGACCAAGGACATCGTGAACGTCGTGGGCGAGCCGGGCAACACCTCGGTCCTCAACCACCAGCACAACCCCTACGAGCTGCGGAACGGGACGGTGTTGGTCGCCGACAGCGAGAACGACCGGGTGGTCGAGCTCAACGCCTCGACCGACGAGGTCGTCTGGCAGTACGGCGGCCGGGGGCTGCTCCACTGGCCGCGGGACGCCGACCGGCTGCCCAACGGCAACACCCTCATCGTGGACACGTTCAACAACCGGGTCGTCGAGGTCAACGAGCGGGGCGAGGTGGTCTGGCGCTACTCGGGCGTCCGGATGCCCTACACCACCGACCGGCTCTCGGTGCCCGAGGAGGACCACGAGACGGTGCCCGGCACCGAGCTTCGGAGCCGGTACGTCGGCACCGGCACCCTCCGGAGCGCGCTCAAGCAGGCCGAGGCGTACGCCGCGTTCGTGTTCCCGGCGTGGGTGAAGCTGCCGGAGCTCCTGACGCTGGCCGGGATGGCGCTCGGCGCGCTGTGGCTGCTGGCGGAGGGCGGAGTCGCGGTCCTGTTCGGCGAGTAGGGCCAGACCAGTCGACTCGCGAGAAATCAGTTCAGACGGGCTGGATCCGGAGCACGCGGTCGTCCTGGGGCGCGGGCGTCCCCCTGCCGTCCCGGTTGCTGGTCGTGACGTAGAGGTGGTCGTCGGGGCCGGTGAAGACGGTCCGGAGCCGGCCGTACTTCCCGTCGAGCAGTCGCTGCTGCTCGACCACCTCGTTGTCGTCGTCGATCCGGACCCGGTGGAGGTGCGTGCCGGCGAGCGTCCCGAAGAAGAAGTCCCCCTGCCAGGCCCGGATGGGGCCGTGGTAGAACGCCGCGCTCCCGGGCGCGATGGTGGGCGTGTACGCCGCGACGGGGTCGGTGAACCGGTCCCCGTCGGACGGGCCGGTCACCGCCGGCCAGCCGTAGTTGTTCCCGGCCCGGAGGACGTTGATCTCGTCGCCGGTGTCGGGGCCGTGCTCGGTGCTGAACAGCGTCCCGTCGCGCCACGCGAGCCCCTGCGGGTTCCGGTGGCCGTAGGTGAACACGGCGTCGCCGAAGGGATTGTCCGGGTGGGGCTCACCCTCGGGGGTCAGCCGGAGGACCTTCCCGGCCGGCGACGAGCGGTCCTGGGCCAGCGACCCCTGGCTCGCGTCGCCGGTCGTCACGTAGAGCGCCCGGTCGGACGCCGAGGAGCCGGCCGGCCCGAAGGCGATGCGGCCGCCGTCGTGGATGGGTGAGGCGGGAATCCCGTCGACGAGGACCGACTCCCGGGCGAAGTCCTCGGAGACGCGGTGGCGCACCACGCGGTTGGCGAGCCCGTCCTCGCCCTCGTAGGTCTGGTAGGTGTACGCGAGGTCGGGGTCCGCGGGGTGGAGGGCCAGCCCGAGCAGGCCGCCCTCGCCGCGGGCCGCCACGACGTCGGTGAGGTCGGCCACCTCCTCCTTGCGGCCGTTCTTCGCGGCGACCCGCTGGACCCGGCCCGGCCGCTCGGTGAGGTAGAGGTCCCCGTCGGGCGCGAACGCCGCACCCCACGGCACCTCCAGCTCCATCGTCACCGTCTCGGTGCGGAACCGGGTCCGGTCGGTGGTCGTGGTCGGCAGGTCGCCGGCGGTCCGCAGGCAGCCGGCCGCGCCGACCGCGCCGACAGCCGCCGTCACCGACCGGAGGTACGCGCGCCGCTCCATGAGTCGAGCAACGGGACCGCGGGAGAAAAGTAGCGTGGTTCCGCGGTGCGGTCGCTGTGGGGGGAAGCCGAAATCGCGCCGTGCGGACGGGGACCGCACGGCGAGAAAGGACGACACGGGGAGGCGAGCCGTCCGAAAGGGGACCAGACGGACGGCGCACGCAACGATTATTCTGGAGTGGAACGGGCGACTACGCGGGGCTGACGCGCCAGGTCGTCGCGGACGTGTACGACCACTTCTCGATCTCGAGGTCGGCGGCCGAGTCCTTGAGCTTCACCATCAGCGCGCCGATCTCCTTGGCCGAGAGGTCGACCTCGTCCGCGATGAACTTGCTCTTGAAGTACATCTCGCCGTCGTCGGCTTTGCTCCGCAGGAACTGCTTGAGCCGCTGTTCCTTGGACTGCGGTTCGGGAGCGTCGGAGGGCTGCGTTGTTGCGCTCATCGTCGTTTCCCCGTAGACCTCGGGGGATGATATAAAGGGGAGACGGTTAGGGTCGTTTTCCGCGGATTTGAGTAACGGAGGCGACACGAGCCGCGAAAATCGGCTAAAATAGACTTTTTACGACGTTTTCTGAGACCTTTTTATCGTTCAAAGCCACTTCTAAGGCTTTGTTTCCGGTTCCGCAAATCGGTCCTGAAACGTCGTGCGAACGACTGACATTCGGGCGCGTCTGGGCCGAAAGCTAGCCCGTCGCCGGGGCGGTCGGCGGCGGAACCGGATCAGTTTCGCGGCTCGACCGGTGGGTCGCGGCGACCCACCGGTCGATGCGCGTGGCATGGCCTATGGCCAAAGGGAGGGTAGTAGAGAGCGCTCACAGACGCCCGAATCCGATCATCTCGCAGGGCTACGCCTCACTGGCGCTCGTGGACCCAGAACTGCTCGCCGGTGGTGACCTCCTTCTTGAAGATGGGGACCTCGTCCTTGAGGCGGTTGATGCCGTCCTCGACGGTCCGGAAGGCCTCCTCGCGGTGGCCCGCGAGCACCACGACGAACACGATGTCCTCGCCGTACTCGATGACGCCGGTCCGGTGGTGCATCGCCACCTCGTGGACGCCGTCTCGCTCCTCGAGTTCGGACTCGATGGCGGACAGTCGGTCCTCGGCGACGCCCTCGTACTTCTCGAACTCGAGAAACTCGGTCGGGTCGTCCTCGGGGTCCTCCTTCGCGCGCACCCGGCCGGTGAAGGTGGCGATGGCCCCGGCGTAGGGCGCGTCGTCGGACCGCTTGACCCGAGCGACCAGCGATTCGAGCGTCTCGTAGGGCTCGGTGTCGTCGAGCAGGCGACGGATCTCGGCCGGGTCGGCATCGGCGGGCGACTCGACGGCGACCAGCGTTTCACCGGAACTGTCCCCCTCGGCGTCCGCGTCGTCAGAACCGGCCACCGCCTCGTCGTCGGCGTCGACGGCATCGTCGCCGACGACGACCCGCGGGACGTCGGCCTCGGGGAAGCCCACGAGGAGGGCGTAGTCGTGGTCGGGCGCGAGGTCGTCGAGCAGGTCCGACAGCGACCGGTTGCGCCCGGTCGCCGACCAGCCTTCCTGCGTGAATTCGAACTGCGCGGCCGCGGGGCCGCCGTGCTGTTCGAAGTCGGCGTCGGTCCGGTGAACCTCGGCGACCCGGCCGTCCTCGCCGAAGCGCTTCGCCAGCCGGTCGGCGACCGCCCGCGCCGCCGCGTCGGGGCCGACGACGCTCAGTACGTGCATGGTGGAACGATGGACCGGAGCGCGTTTGTAGGCTTCGGTGGGGCCGGGAGCGGGGCCGTCCGGGGAGCCGAGCGACCGACGCGTTTCCCCCGGGACGCCGGGTCGCTGCGGCCGGGACCCGCTCCCGACGGTTGGCAATCCTTAAGGCCGCGTCGGGGCTACTCGGCGACAGAATGAAAGTAGTCGTCTCCATCGGCGGGAGCGTCCTCGCGCCGGACCTCGGTTCCGAGCGCGTCCGCGACCACGCCGACGTGATCGAGGACCTCGCCGCGGAAGGCTGCACCATCGGCACCGTCGTCGGGGGCGGCGGCGTCGCCCGCGAGTACATCGGCGCGGCCCGGGAGCTCGGCGCCAACGAGATCGAACTCGACGACATCGGCATCGACGTGACCCGGCTCAACGCCCGGCTGCTCATCGCGGCGCTGTCCGAGCAGGCCGCCCCGAGCCCGCCGAAAGACTACGAGTCGGCCGGCGCCGCGATGCACCGCGGCGACATCGCGGTCATGGGCGGGGTGACGCCCGGCCAGACCACCGACGCCGTGAGCGCCGCGCTCGCGGAGTACGTCAACGCCGACCTGCTGGTGTACGCCACCAGCGTCCCCGGCGTGTTCAGCGACGACCCCAACGAGACCGACGACGCTCGGAAGTACGACGAGCTCACCGCCGGCGAGCTTGTCGACGTCATCGCGGGGCTGGAGATGAACGCCGGGAGTTCGGCGCCGGTGGACCTGCTGGCGGCGAAGCTCATCCAGCGGTCGGGCGTGCGCACCATCGTCCTCGACGGCACCGAGCCCGAGCGCATCGCCGACGCGGTCCGGTACGGCGACCACGACGGCACCGACATCGTCCCCGAGGGCGCGGACGAGCAGATGACCTACTGGGTCGGCGACGAGCGATGAGCGACGACCCCGAAACCGACGATTCGGACGCGGAGGCGACCGACGCCGACCGCGAGATGCACCCCGACGACGACCCGTACGTCCTCCAGGGGCCACAGCCCCGCGCGTTCTGGGCCGAGTCGGTCGCCGAGAAGATCCTGGCCCGCGACCCCGACGACCCCATCGTCATCAAGGGCGGTATCTCGCCGTCGGGCGTCCCGCACCTCGGCAACATGAACGAGATCGTCCGGGGCTACTTCGTCGCGGAGGCGCTTCGCGACCGCGGCCGGGAGGTCCGGCAGGTGTTCACCGCCGACGACCGCGACCCCCTGCGGAAGCTCCCCCGGAAGCTCGCGGACCTCGACGGGAACATCGTCGAGTTGGGCGACGTGAACGCCGGCGCGCTCGGGCGCAACCTCGGCAAGCCCTACACCGCGATTCCGGACCCGTTCGGCTGCTGCGACTCGTACGGCGAGCACTTCTCGAACCTCATCGAGCGCAGCGCCGAACTGCTGGGTATCCCGGTCGAGATGGTCTCGAACACCGAGCTCTACGAGTCCGGCGAGTTCGAGGACGCGACCCGGTACGTGCTCGAACACCGCGAGAAGGCCCGCGAGGTGCTCGGCCACTACCAGGACAAGGTCGACGAGGAGTACGTCCCCTTCAACCCCGTCTGCGAGGAGTGCGGTAAGCTGACCGAGACCGTGACGGCGATTCACCTCGGCGACGAGCCCGCGGACGCCACGGTCGAGTACGTCTGCACCGACATGGAGGCCGGCGACCGGACCATCGAGGGCTGCGGCCACGAGGGCACCGCCACCCTCCGGGAGGGCAAGCTCCCGTGGCGCTTCGAGTGGCCCGCCCAGTGGCGGGTGCTCGGCGTCGACCACGAGCCCTTCGGCAAGGACCACGCCGAGGGCTCGTGGCCCAGCGGGAGCGACGTCGCCCGGAACGTGTTCGAGATCGAGCCGCCGGTGCCGATGGCCTACGAGTGGTTCACCCTCGACGGCGAGGCGTTCTCGTCGTCGTCGGGCCACGTCATCATGGTCCAGGACGTCCTGGAGATGATCGAGCCCGAGGTCCTCCGGTACTTCTTCACCAAGGACCCGAGCAAGGCCCGGGACTTCAGCGTCGAGCACCTCGACCACCTCGTCGACGAGTTCGACGCCTTCGAGCGCGACTATTACGGGGAGCGCGAGACCGACGGCGAGAGCGACGCCGACCGGTCCGACGCCGACGAGAAGGCCGAGGCGGTCGCGGCGGCGGCGTACCCGCCGACCATCCGGCCGACGGTGGCCGCCCGGTTCGACGAGGACGGCGACCCCGTCCCGGCCCCCGACCGCGCGAGCGTCCCGATAACCGGCGACGTCCGGCGCGCGCAGGCCGACGACCTCGTCGACGGGCCGTTCCACGAGCGCGTCCGCCTCCCGTACACCTTCGCGGCCGTCCTCGGGATGACCGACGACCCCGACCTCCGCGAGGAGATCGCCCGCCGCGAGGGTCACGTTCCCGACGGCGCCCCCGACTGGGTCACGGCGTTCGCGCTCTCGCGCGTTTCGCGCGCCCGCGAGTGGGCCCGCCGGACCGAGAACGAGTTCGACTACGAGCTCAAGCGGGCCGAGATGCCCGACGTGGACCTCGACCCCGGGACCGAGGCGGCGCTCGACGAGCTCGCCGACTTCGTGGCCGAGCACGACGACCCCGAGGTCGTCCAGGGCGAAATCTACGAGACGGCCAAGCGCCACGACATCGACATCGGGGAGTTCTTCGCGGTCGGCTACCGGCTGTTCTTCGACGACGACGAGGGGCCGAAGCTCGGCCCGTTCCTCGCGAAGCTCGACCGGGAGTTCGTGCTGGCGCGGCTCCGGCGCGAGGGATGAGCTGTCGCCCTCCGTCGGACGGTCGACGCCAGCCGGCCGCCCTCCCCGGCGTAGGCCCTCGATATCTCGAATCAGGCCCAGCATAACAAAGTGGGCGGCCGTGCTTACTCCGAACGGAGAGTCGGGCGACAACGTTACGTCCGCTCCGACCCAAGAGATTACTATGGCGATAATCGAACTCAACCTCGAGAAACCCGCGCTGAAGCGAGTCGAATCGGTCGAGGAGAAGCAGGTCGAAGACGAGCAGATCGAGACCGACGTCGAGGCCGAGGAGGCGGCCGAGTTGGTCGAGTCGACCACCGAGACAGAGGACACCGCCGAGTCGTCCGGCAAGGGCAAGAGCCGCATCCGCAAGTACGGCCGCCGGCTGGCCGTCGTCGGCGGGACCGCGGCCGGCGCGGCCGCCGTCCGGAAGCTCCGCCAGCGCCGCAAGTCGAAGGGCCAGCAGCAGGAGCTCGAAGAGGACTGGCAGACCGCCGAGTGACGGCGGACTGTCGGCCTCCGGCAGACCACCGGCGGACTGCAGCGTAACGACAAACTGGCGAGCGACGGACCGTCGCCCGAGCGCCCGCGGCTCGCCGACCGGAACCCCGACGGGGGCAGGTCCCGCGAGTCGCCGCACGTTCGGGCGGTTCCCAAACGCCTTTGACCGGCGCGTCCCTTCTTTCGCCCAATGAACACGCTCGTGTGGGTCCTCCTCGGCATCGCGATCTACTGGCTGGGGGTGCTCGTCCTCGACTCCCAGGGGCTCCTGCCGTCGTACGTCGGCACCCAGGGCCCGATCCTGACGGTTCACACACAGCGCGGCAAGCAGTTCCTGAACTGGCTCTCCGGCCCCAAGCGGTTCTGGCGGGCGTGGGGCAACTTCGGCCTCGGGGTCGCCCTCGTCGTGATGGCCGGCTCGTTCCTCCTCCTGCTGGTGCAGGCGGTCGCGGTCGTCCAGAATCCGCCCGAGGCCACCGCGGCGACCCAGCCCCGGAACGTGCTGGTCATCCCGGGCGTCAACCAGTTCCTCCCGCTGTCGGTCGCGCCCGAGATCCTGCTGGGCCTGCTCGTCGGCCTGGTCGTCCACGAGGGCGGCCACGGCCTGATGTGCCGGGTCGAGGACATCGAGATCCAGTCGATGGGCATCGCGGCCCTCGCCGTCCTCCCCATCGGCGCGTTCGTCGAACCCGACGAGGAGAGCCGGGCGAAGGCCGACCGCGGCAGCCAGAGCCGGATGTTCGCCGCGGGGGTCACCAACAACTTCGCCGTGACGCTCGTCACCTTCCTGCTGCTGTTCGGACCGGTCGTCGGCTCCATCGCGGTCGCGCCCGGCGCGGCGGTCGGCGGCGTCCTGCCGGGGTCGGCGGCCGGCGACGCCGGACTGTCGGCCGGCGACCGCATCGTCGCCGTCGACGGTAACGCGGTCGAGAGCAACGAGGACCTCGACGCGACGCTGTCGACCATCGAGGACCGGTCGGTCGAGGTCACGCTGGCCGGCGGCGACACCCTCACCATCGACCGGTCGCTGCTGGTCACGGCCATCTACCCCGACTCGCCGTTCGCCGCGGGCGACGGCGGGGACCGCGCCTCGCTCGGGAAGGGCGAGACCATCACCGCGGTCAACGGGACGCCGGTCGGCACCGAGGCGGAGTTCCACCGCGCGGTCGGCGACCGCGTCCTGGTGACCGTCGAGACCGAGAGCGGCGAGACGGTCACCGGCCCGATCGGCGCGCTGGCCACGGTCCGGCCCGACAGGCCGGCGGCCGCGGCCGGCATGCCGACAGAGGGGACCGTGGTCGTCACGTCGGTCGGCGACGAGCGCGTCCGCAACGCCTCGGAGTTCAGCGCGGCGCTCGACGGGTACGCGCCCGGCGACACCGTCACCATCGAGGCATGGGTCAACGGCAGCGTCGAGCCCTACGACGTGACCCTCGGCGGCGAGGACGGCGACGCCATGCTGGGCGTCTACGTCATGCAGGGGACCACCGGCATCTCGGTCAACGGCTTCGGGGTCCAGCTCTACCCCGCCGGCCAGTTCCTCGACCTGCTCGGCGGCGAGTTCGGCCGGTTCGTCGGCGGCGTGGGCGGCCCGATCGTCTCGTTCCTCTCGGGGGCGCTCGGCGTCCTGATGCTGCCGTTCGCCAGCGTCTCGCTCGGCGCGACGTACAACTTCGCCGGGTTCGTCGAGTGGAACGCCGGCTTCTACACCGCCGCGGGCGGTCCCTTCTCGTTCCTCGGCGAGTGGGGGCTGTTCCTGCTGGCGAACGCGCTGTTCTGGACCGGCTGGGTCAACCTCAACCTCGGGTTCTTCAACTGCATCCCGGCGTTCCCGCTCGACGGCGGCCACATCCTCCGGACGAGCACGGAGGCGGTCATCTCGCGGCTGCCGACCAGCCAGGGCCGCGAGCTCACGACGATGGTGACGACCACCATCGGGCTGGTGATGCTGGTGAGCCTGCTGGTGATGGTGTTCGGCCCGCAGCTGCTGTCGGGGTAGCGCGCCGCCGATGCGGTTTTACAGCGCTAATTCAGGCGTTGGACGAGACTGCGGTGCGGTCGTGATTGGTCAGGCGATAGACAGCGACGTCGGACCGTATCCACCAACGGTGAGCAACCCAGAGGAGGGATTCAGCGAACGTTCCGGCCCAGCAAGGCGACGACTCCGAGGAACCCGCCGAGGAACGTGAAAGCGGGTACGGCAGTCCTTGGATTCGTCCAGTCGTAGGCACTCGTGTATTCGAAGTCGTAGTAAGTGTCGTTGCGTTGGACGCGGTCGGGGAACTCGAAGGGGTCGTCCGAGACGTACGCCGCGGACTCTCCCGCTTTTTCGAAAATCTGCCGCTGACGCGGAGTGAGACGTTCAAAATCCCTTGCGCGTTCATCCTGCACGATTGATACCGTCGTGTCGGTGTGTCTGAGTCGATAATCCTGGTCGGCAACGGCGAAAAATCCTCCCCCGCCGAGGACCATAATGCTCGTACAAACGAGGAGCGCGACGAACCCAGATGATGAAATATTCACAGGCACCCGTTAGGAGGTTTCGATGATAACTGTACGGAGTTCAGTTGTCTCGGCCTCCTGGGTCTTGTATCGAACTCGCGCCCTCTATTCATGACTCGGACTCTGACAGCGACTGGTCAAATCGGCACGGTTCGTGCGGGATACGGAGCGTGAGTCTTGCAAGATCATAGAGGATTCCCCGAGTGAACCTGTCAGTGGATGAGACGTGCAGTAATGGCTCCGTCTACCGTGCCTTCGTGTCCTCGGACTCGGATTCGAAGAGCCAGTATACTCCGATTGCCAGAACGGCTTCGAGGGGACCGATAAAGATGGCGACGAGTGACGACAGGAAAAGCACGAGCATCCCCAGATAGTCTGTTATCGTGGTTTCATCGTCCGTCATCGTTACCCGTGAATGTCACGTGAGTAATCTTTAGTTCTTCGGTGAAAGAGTCCCAAATGACCAATTCGCACCACGAATCGAGGGGCGTTCCACCGAGTCCCGCAGTAAAACCGAAGCGTCGGCCGAACGCCGACGTTACTCGCTCCCGTCGTCCTCGAGTCCCATCCGCTCGGCGAACTCCTCGGGGGTGTCGGGGATGCGCTCGAAGTCGCCGAAGTCCCGCTCGTAGTGGCGGATGAGCTGCTCGATGATCCAGGCGTTGAACTCCTCGTCGAACCGCCACTCGCCGGGGCGGCTTCCGACCTCGAAGCGGTCGTCGGTGGCGAACGCCGCGAACACGTGGTAGAAGCCCAGGATGACGTCCGCGAAGTCCTTGGCGTTGCCGCCGGTCTCCTCGCGCTTGTTCTGGAGTTCCTCGCGGCCCGAGTCGGTCAGCTCGAAGTACTTGCGGTCGGGCTCGTCCTCGCGCTCGATGCGCTCGGCCCAGCCCTCCTCCTCGAACTTGTAGAGGATGGGGTAGACCGACCCGTAGGAGGGCTCCCAGTGCCCGCCGCTGATGGACCGTATTTCCTTGAGAATCTCGTACCCGTAGCGAGGCTTCTCGTCGAGCAGTTCGAGCACGAGATACGCGATGAGGCCTTTCGGCGGGCCGCTTTTCCGCATTAGCCGAAAATTCAGACCGTGATTTTGAAAGGCTTTCGGTCGGGGAAACGAACGGAGACGCTCCGCGAGACGCGAGAGCAGTCCGGACGAGGGCCGATAGCTCCGGGTCGCGGGTGCGACTCAAAAACCTATTGTCGCCTCGGTCCCCACTTCCCGATATGACGAGAGAGCCTCCGGCGACGAACGAGGGATGGTACGCGCTGCACGACTTCCGGACGGTCGACTGGGACGCGTGGCGGGCCGCGCCCGAGCGCGAGCGCGAGGCCGCCCTCGAGGAGGGCGTCTCGTTCCTGCGCGAGCGCGTCGACGTGACAGACGCCGAGGACGGCTCCACGGCCGTGTTCTCGATGCTGGGCCACAAGGCCGACCTGCTGGTCCTCCACTTCCGGCCGACGGTGGCCGCCCTCGACACCGCCGAGCGGGCGTTCGAGGGCACCGCGTTCGCCGAGTACACCGAGCGGTCGGCCTCGTACGTCTCGGTCACGGAGGTCGGCGGCTACACCTCCGAGGAGATGACCAAGGAGCCCGAGGAGATCGAGGACACGGGCCTGGCGCGCTACGCCGAGAGCAAGCTCTACCCCGAGATCCCCGACAGCGAGTTCGCCTGCTTCTACCCGATGGACAAGCGCCGCGCCCCCGGCCAGAACTGGTACGACCTCCCGTTCGACGAGCGGGCCGAGATGATGGACACCCACGGCGAGATCGGCAAGACCTACGCCGGGCAGGTCAAGCAGATCATCACGGGCTCCATCGGGATGGACGACTTCGAGTGGGGCGTCGACCTGTTCGGCAACGACCCGACCGCCATCAAGGACCTGCTGTACGAGCTCCGGTTCGACGAGAGCAGCTCGAAGTACGCCGACTTCGGCTCGTTCTACTTCGGCCGGCAGTTCCCGCCCGAGGACCTGCCGGCGTTCATGGCGGGCGAGGCCGTGCCCGCCGACGAGGCGGCTGACGACGAGACAGATTCAGGTCACCCTCACGGCGAGGCCGAGAGCCACCACGGTCACGGCTCGGGCGAGGGCGGACACGCCCACGGTAAAGGCGAGCAGCACGGAGAGAGCGGCCAGCACGGCCCGGACGGCACCGCGGACGACGGCGACGAGTCCGATGGCATCCGCGGCGAACTCGAGGACCTCGACATCTACGCGGGCCAGCCCCACGGCGAGGACGTGTACGCGATGGTGCTCTACTCGGAGGCCGACCCCGAGGCGCTGTTCGAGGAGGTCGACGGCCTCCGGAGCAACTTCGAGCACTACGACACCCACGTGAAGACGGCGGTCTACGAGAACCCGCACGGCGGCCGGTCGGCGGTCGTGAGCGTCTGGGAGACCCAGAGCGCGGCCGACACCGCAGGCGGGTTCCTCGCGGACCTGCCGGGCATCGTCGCTCGCGCGGGCGAACGCAGCGGGTTCGGCACGATGGGGATGTTCTACACCGTCAAGCCCGAGCACCGCGAGGACTTCGTCGAGAAGTTCGAGACGGTCGGCGACGTGCTCGCGGAGACCGAGGGCCACCTCGAGACCGACCTGCTGGCGAACCGCGAGGACGAGAACGACATGTTCATCGCCAGCCAGTGGGAGTCGAAGGAGGACGCCATGGGCTTCTTCCGGAGCGACGCCTTCTCGGACACCGTCGACTGGGGCCGCGACGTGCTGGCCGACCGGCCGCGCCACGTCTTCCTGGCCTGAAGTCGGGTCGCAGCGCTTCCTGCCGGGCCGTAGCGGGGTCCCGGCGGTTCCCACCACAACCAAAACCCCCATCAAGACGGGCTGACAACTATCGATAACTGACCACAGAGGACCCAGTATGACCAAACGACACGTGACCCTCCCCGACGAGATGGACGAGTCGCTGGAGGCGTTCCTCGCGGAGGTAGACGAGCGGCTCTCGAACGCGGGGCCCGACGAGCCCGAGCGGACCTGCGAGGTGGTCGAGGAGGTGCTGGTCGACCTCCACGGCGACCGGGACGCCTACGAGCGGTGGCAGAGCGGCGAGCGGGTCTCGCCCGCCGAGACGGTGCGCCTGCAGAGCTACGACCCGTGCAACGCCACCCTCGAGAGCGAGTACTACGCCGAGAAGGACGAGGAGAAGTTCCGGCGGTCGAAGCACCTCCAGTGGCTCTGGCGGCAGTTCGACGCCACGCCGATGGCCGACAACGTCGAGTTCGCGCTCCGGTTCCGCCGGATGCTCGCCGACCACCTGTTCGCCGACTGCGGCGAGGGCTGCCGGTTCTTCAAGGGCATCTCGTTCACCTACGGTCACAACATCTCGGTGGGGGACAACGTGGTGGTCCACGACGACGTCCACCTCGACGACCGCGGCGAACTGGTCGTCGGCGACCGGGTGTCCATCTCGGACTCGGCGCACGTCTACAGCCACGACCACGACGTGGTCGACCAGACCGAGGTGTCGAACTACCGGACCGTCATCGAGGACGACGCCCGCGTCACCTACGACTCGATGGTCCGAGCGGGCGTCCGCGTGGGCGAGAACGCCATCGTCGGCGCGAAGTCGGTGGTCCAGAGCGACGTGCCCGCCCACCACATCGCGGTGGGCCAGCCCGCCCGGAGCGTGAAGATAAAACCCGGATGGGAGGACGTCGCACAACCGGTCGACGCCGACGTCGAGACCGACAAGGAGGCACGGCGCATCGAGTACGACCTGCCCGAGGACCTCGACGACTTCGACGAGTTCCAGCGGGACCTGACCCCGCCGGGCGAGGAGTAAGGTCGGTCCGGTCGGCCGTCTCGGTCGCGCCGAGAACTCCACTCTCGTTCACGCCGGGAAGCGCACGATCGTTCGTGGACGATACGCGCCCGAAATCCCTCGCAAGTAGCCGGGTCCGACACCTTTGTAACGCCGAACCGCCACCGTCCGAGACGTGTCACTCGTCTCCGCGCTCGGGTCGGCGATACTGCCGGTGCTGTCGGTGTCGGCGGTCGGCTTCCTGCTCGGGAAGCTCCGGGAGATCGACGTCGACGCGCTCGGGACGATCACCATCTACGTCCTCACGCCGGCGCTCATCTTCCACAGCCTCGCCACGTCCGAGATATCGGGCGAGGTAGCCGCGAAGCTGCTGGCGGGCGTCGCGGTGTTCACGGTGGCGATGGTCGTCCTGGCCGAGGCGGTGGGTCGGCTGCTCGGCGAGACCGAGCCCGCGCTGAGCGCGCTGGTCCTCACCTCGGCGTTCCCCAACGCGGGCAACTACGGTATCCCGCTGTCGGCGTTCGCGTTCGGCGCGGTCGGGGAGTCGACCGCGGTGCTGTTCATCGCGGGCCAGTCGGTCCTGATGTACACCGTCGGCGTCTACCTGGCCTCCCGCGGCGGCGAGACCGACCTCCGGTCGTCGTTCGCCGAGGTGTTCCGGCTGCCGCTGGTGTACGCCGTGGTCGCGGCGTGGGTCGCGCGCTGGCTCGGGGTCGTCCCGGCCGCCGGTACCCCGGCGATGGAGACGCTCCGGCTGGTCGGCGACGCGTCGATCCCCGTCATGCTGCTGATGCTGGGCATCCAGCTCGCCAACACCCAGCACGGCGCGGCGCTCTCGAGGGTCGGCGTCTCGAACGGGCTGAAGCTGGTCGTCGCGCCGCTGGTCGGCGTCGGGGTGGCGCTGGCGCTCGGGCTCGGCGCGAACCCGGCGGTGGCGCGGGTGTTCGTGCTGGAGTGCGGGATGCCCGCCGCGGTCACGCCGCTCATCCTCTCCATCGAGTACCGGTCGGGCGAGGAGGTCGGGGGCCTCACCGGCCCGGAGTACGTCAGCACGGCCATCTTCGCGAGCACCCTCGGGAGCGTGGTCACGCTGACCGGTCTCATCGCGCTCTTGCAGGCCGGAATGGTCATCTGAGGCCGGCGGGCCAGCAGTGTCAGGAGTCGCGCTCGTCGGCGATGGCGCCGGCGTGGCGCGCCACCAGGTCGCCGAACACGTCCGCCTCGCGGCGCTCCTGGACCTCGCGCGGCGAGTCGTCGCGCAGTCGCCCCTTGACGGCGCGGAGGGTCTCGGGGTCGTTGGCGGCGAGTTCGTCGGCGACCGCCCGCGGGTCGTCGGTCACCCGCGAGACGAGTCCCATCCGGAGCGCGGCCTCGGCGTCGACGGTCCGCCCCGAGAGCGCGAGGTCCAGCGCCTCCCCCTCGCCGACGACGCGGGGGAGTCGGACCGTCCCGCCCCAGGCGCCGAACAGTCCGAGCGTCACGCCGGGCTCCGCGAAGGTGGCGTCGGGCGTGGCGACCCGGACGTCCGCCGCGAGCGCCAGCTCGACGCCGCCGCCCCGAGCCGGGCCGTCGACGCCCGTGACGACGATGCTGTCCGCGTTCTCGACGGCGTTCGCGACGCGCTGGCCCTGTTCGGCGAAGGCCTCGGCGCCCTCGCGGTCGAGCCCCGCCACCACGTCGAGGTCGGCCCCGGCGCAGAACGCCGGGCCGGCGCCCCGGAGGTAGACGACCGACTGCTCGGCGCCGGTCACGGCTGCTTCGAGCGCGTCGAGGCCGTCGGGCGTGAGCGCGTTGCGTCGGTCGGGCCGGTCGAGCGTCACGACCCGGACGCACTCCTCGTCCTCGGTTCGGATCACGGTCGCATCACGTTCGCCCCTCGGAGTCGGTTTCCAAAGGTCTTTGGCGATTCCGTCGTAAGGGTCGGCCAATGGAAGCGGCCGTCCGGGCACGAGAGGCAGGACGACAGGCGGTGCGAGACGTCGCGCCCGACCCACTCCGCGAACGCATCCGCGCCCTCCTCGAGGAGTCCGCGATGGTGCCGGGCGTGCTGGCGCTGACGTCCGCGACCGCCGTCGAGGACGACGCGACCGGCGGCGCGACGACCGGTACGCCCGACAGCGACGATGTCGGCGGCGGGACCGCCGGCGCCGGCCGCGGCCCGGTCGGCGTCGAGGAGCGGGCCGCCGGCGTCCAGCTCATCTACGAGGGGCTCCGACTCACCCGGGCTCTGGCCGACGACCCGCCGTGGGAGCGCGACCCGCCCCACACCGACAGCAACATCGACATCCTCGCGGCGGACGTGATGGTCGCCCGCGGGTTCTCGCTGCTCGCCCGGACTGAAGCCGCCGACAAGGCGGTCGAGACCGTCCAGTCGTTCGGCCGCGACGAGACCGACGGCCAGCAGGGCCGTCCGGCCGCCCCGCACGCGCTTGAGACCGACGTGTTCGAGCTCGCGGTGGTCGCGGGCACGACCGCGTTCGGCGCCGACCCCTCGGAGGCGCTGCGTTCGTACGCCGCGGACCTGGCGGCCTCGGTCGACGGCGACCACCCCGAACCGCCCGAGCCGGTGGCCGAGGCGGTCGAACAGGCGGTGGCCGACGTGCCGAACCCCCGGCAGCTCGGGCCGGCCGAGGACCCCCGGTCGTCGGCGACCGACCCGTGACCCGGCTCCGCGTGGTGGGCCCTACCGCGGCACGACCCGGCCTCCCTGGCGCGAATCGAAACGCCTAAAGAGGTTTCCGGGCATACCATGAAACGCGTCCCAGCGACGTACTGCGCCTGGGTAGCTTAGCGGTAAAGCGCGTCCTTGGTAAGGACGAGAGCCCGGGTTCAAATCCCGGCCTAGGCTTCTCTCGCTGCACCTACAGTCCCGTAAGAGATCGTCATCCGCGCCGATACCGGGACCCGAAGAGAATCCAGTTTTCACCTCGCGGAGTCGGCGTGCTCTCCACTTCCGGGAGACAGCCACCAATCGTTGATGAGGTCGGCGACCGAACGGGGTACTGTCCAACGATGTTCGACGACATCCTCGTCCCCACCGACGGCAGCCCCTGTGCAGAAGTGGCCGCCGAGTACGCCGAGGACCTGGCGACGCGGTACGATGCGACCGTTCACGCACTCTGCGTCGTCGATTCTCGCGCGCTCGAGAACGCACCGGAGTACGACCGGCTCAAAGCGGAGCGGACCGAGATCGCGGAACGGACATGCGCGAACCTCTCCGTAACGGGGATCGAGACCGAACAGGCCGTCCGCACCGACGTCCCCCATACCGCGATTCTACGGTACGCAGCGGACAACGGGATCGACCTCGTCGTAATGGGGACTCACGGGCGGACCGGCGTCGAGCGATACCTGCTCGGGAGTGTCACCGAGAAGGTCGTTCGGCGCTCGGACGTGCCGGTGTTGACAGTCAAAGCGGACGATGACGCCGGCGCCACGTACCCCTACACCGACATCCTGGTGCCGACCGACGGAAGCGAGGGGGCTGCGGCCGCTGTCGGCCCCGCCGTCGATATTGCCGGCACTTACGATGCCCGCGTACACGCGCTCTCCGTCGTCGATACGATGGCGACGGGAGTCGACGTTGGCTCCGACGCGATCCTCGATGCGCTCGAAGAAGCGGCGCGAGCAGCGGTGAGTAGCGTCGAAGAGCGCGCTACAGCGGCCTCCGCCTCCGCGGTCGAAACGAGCGTCGAGTACGGCACTCCGTATCGAGAGATCCGGTCCTACGTGGACGCACACGAGATCGACCTCGTCGTGATGGGAACCCGGGGACGCAGCGGGATCGAGCGGTATCTCCTCGGTAGCGTCGCCGAAAAGACGGTGCGTACGTCGCCAGTCCCCGTGATGACCGTCCGGCAGTCCGACTCGTAGCGCAGGATCGGGTGACCGCGGCCACGACGCGGCGGAAGCTACCCGTTCAGGTCGAAGTTTCGCGCTCGCCGTCGAGATACAGCGAGTCGAGGATGAACTCGTCGATGGCCCGCCGGGCCTCCTCGGGGGCGTCGTCGTGGCCGAGCGAGATCTTCCGGGACCGCGCGACGTGGATGACGTCGGTGACGAGCTGGCCCATCCGCTCGGCGTCGACGTCGCGGAAGACGCCCCGCTCGATGCCGTCCTCCACGACCTCGACGATGCTCCCGCGGATCTTCTCGTAGTGGTCGTTGAACATCTCGCGGTGGCGCTCGTCGCGCTGGGCCTGGGCGAACAGCTCGTGGTACACCTTCATCCGGTCCCAGTGGGTGAACTTCTCGAACTCCGGGCCGAACAGGCACTGGTCGATGCGGGCGTCGAGCTCCGTCGCCGGGTCGGCGTCCGCGTCGAGCTCGACGCTCCCCTCGTACTGGTCGATGATGTACTCGAGGAACGACGACATCAGGTCGTACTTCCCGTCGAAGTGGTAGTGGATGACCTGGCGAGTCAGCTCCATCTCCTCGCCGATGTCGCGCATCCGGAGGTCCTTGTACCCGTGCTTGCTCAGCGCGCGGAACGTCGCCTCCATGATGACCTCGCGCGTCTCGCGCTGGGAGACCTCGTCGTCGGACTTGCTCATACGCCTACTCCGGCTGAACGCCATATATAATGATTGCCGTGCCGGTTCCGTCGGTCAGTCGCCGACGCCGGATGTCCCGTCAAGAACGGAACCGTCGTGTCGCTCGACACGAAGTCGGAAGGGCGACCTGACCGCCGAAGCCAGCCAACTCCCCCGAAATACCGTGTAGCCCGGTCACGGCCGGTGTGGGGCGGCCTCACTGCGTCGGCTCGGGGTCGAATATCTCGGGCTTCTCCTGGCCGTCGGCCTGCACGATGGCCATGCAGCCCTTGCGGGCGACCCGGGTGAGCGAGTGGTCGACCAGCTTGAACGGTCCGGGCACCGGGAAGCCCATCGTCGCGATGGTAGTGCTGCCCGGCGCGACCTGCTTGGTCTGGATGTGGGTCTGGGGGCGGGTCGTCAGCGACCCCTCGGGCCAGAGCTGCTCGAAGACGTTGCCGATGGGGTGGAAGCTGCTGGTGAGGTTGGGCCCGCCGGTGACGAAGAACACCCGGGCGGTCTCGCCGGTCTCGACCTTGGCCGGGCCGTACTTGTTCGGCGTGGCGGCGTACTTCTCGCCGTTCATCACGACGTAGGTCGGCTCCTCGCGCTTCATCGACTCGACGTCGAAGTTGTGCTGGCCCTTCTCGCCCGGGCGCTTGTCGGTGTAGAGCTCGTGCTGGCCGAAGTAAAATTCGTGGTCCACTTCGGGGAGCCCGTCCTCGGGCTCGACGAGGATGATGCCGAACATGCCTGCCGAGATGTGCATGTCCATGTTCGGGACCGCGCAGTGGTAGATGTACGCGCCGGGGTAGGTCGCCTGGAACCGGAGGTGGGCCGTCTCGCCGGGCGCGGTCATCGTGGCCTCGGCGCCGCCGCCCGGCCCCGCGGCCGCGTGGAAGTCGACGTTGTGGGGCATGTCGTTCTCGGCCGGGTTCTCGAAGGTGAGGTCGACGGTGTCGCCCTTCCGGACCCGGATCATCGGGCCGGGAACCTGGCCGTTGTACGTCATGTAGTTGAACGTGACCCCGTCCTCGATCTCGGCGGTGACCTCCTCGGGCCGCAGCGTGAACTCGACCGTCTTCGGCTCGCTGCGGTCAATCGGGTCCGGGACGTCCGCCGGGTCGGCGGCGACGCGGTCGACGATCTGCTGTTTCTGCTGGTTCATGGCTTTCTGGGTCTGGGTCCGGGTGGCCTGGGGGGCCGATTCGGTCGCGCATCCGGCGAGCGTGGCAGCGCCGCCGAGGCCGATACCTTGGAGCACCGTTCGTCGGTTGGTTCGAGGCATTGGGAGTCACCTTACAGTTACAGATAGTGCCCTACCCACCTTCAATCGGGAATACGATTCTCAGGCCGCAGGAAGGCTATCGAACGTGTTCGCGGCGTTCTCAGGGTCCGGGAATCGGCCGTCGTTCGGACCGACGCCCGATCGGAAGTTCCCGGGGCTCGGCCGGAGATTAGCACCGAGCAACCGCGCTAAACGATGGCGAAACCACCCTCTCGACGGATCTGGAAAGGTCAGTCCGACGAGGGGAGCCGCGGACGTCCGGCTCGCGGCGCCCGTCCGACCGTCTTGGGAGTCGCGTATCAGCGCCTCCGGCACTCCGAAATCGGATTCCTAGCGCGTGCCCGATGTCGAGCATATCGTAGACAAGGGCGCCTGACAGGCCAACGAGCCCACCGACGAGGAGTCCCCGTCCTTCCCCGTCACGACCGAACGACGACCGTATCACCGAGTCTGTCGCCCAACCGCTTGCGTCGGTCCGAGGTCGACACCAGGACGATGCCGACGAGGTAGAAGAACGGCAGGAAGTCGACGAGGCGCGAGACGTTACGCACCAGTGACGACCGTAGCGTCAGCGGGGAGCCGTCGCCATCAGTCGCCCGGATGCTCACGAGGTGCTTGCCGATGGTTCTCCCGAAGCGCCACTCCAGGAGCGTGTGGTAGCCGAGGGCGAGCCCGAGCCAGAGTAGCAACGCCACCGTCGCGGGGGTACCCGTCAGGTCGGCGTTCGTCGTTCCGCCGGTGGTCTGAACGTCACCGGTAACTGCCGCGATCGGAAAGATCGCGACGAAGAGGAGCGCGAACCAGACCGCCGAGTCGATCGCCATCGCTACGCCGCGGATACCGACTCCGCACTCCGTCGGAGGGTCAGCGTCGTTCATACAGTCCGGTGAATCGACCCCGGAAATATAAGTCTTCTAATTCTTCTCGGCTGTCCTTTCGGCCATTCGGGTCCACCCCTGACCGCACTCCACGCTCGGACCTTCTCGCTCGGCATTCCACGCTCGGGGAGAATCACAGTACTGATCGAACTTCGGTTCGTGTCGAAGACGTTCAGTCGCTCCCACTGCGTTCGTTCTGCGGCGGCGCGAGGGGGAACTGGCGTCGTTACTGGTCCGACAGCCAGTCCAGTGCCTCCTCCTGGGTCCCGAACACGCGGTACTCGAATCCCGGGTCGATCGAGCTCAGCATCTCCTCGACGCGCTGCATCTCCATGTCCGCGATGGTGGAGTCGGCGTACACGCCGGCGCCGGCCCGGACGCCCCGGTCGATGAGGCCCGGAACCCACGTGTCGGCGAGCCACTTCTTGTCCGCGTCGTCGTGGGCGGCGATCTCCTCGGTGTTCACGAGGTACTGCTTGGCGCCCTCCTCCTCGATGACCTCGGCCCATCGGTTGGCGATCTCCCGGAGGTTCTCGCCCGAGGCGAACTCGTCGTAGACGAAGATCGGGATGCCGTGCTCGGTGTCCTTCTCGATCGTGTACTCGCTCGTCTGCTCCATCACTTCTGTCGACATGTACCGTAACTCCAGATGGCCGGTTGATAACTGTTCGGTCGCGGTTATCATCGATGATACCACGATTCACCGACTACAGTCGCGAAACATCAACAAAAATCGGATGGAACTGTCGGAAACTGAATCCTCGTTGTGGCCGGTCGACGGAGCCGTCTCGGTCGGCCCGCGAAACGCGACAGTGGACGCGAGCCGACGGCCCGACCGGGGTTCAGTCGTCGTCGGATTCGACGACCGAGCCGGCCGCGACCGGGGAGTCCGTCGGGTCGTCGACGGACGCGGTCTCGCCGCGGTTCAGCACCTTCTTCGTCGCGTCGTACCCGAAGATGACGGTGCCGAGGATGACCAGGGTGTCGCCGGGCATCCTGAGCCAGAACAGCAGCTGGACCAGGTCGCCCTCGTAGAACGCCAGGCTCCGGGCGGCGTCGTAGCTCTGCGTGAACGCGACCTCGAGCTGGAGGAACCCGACCGGCAGCAGGCTGATGCCGACCATCAGCGCGAGGCCGAGGTTCCACGCCCAGAACGCCCGCCGGAGGTTGGTGTCGTCCCACCGGCGCTCTGGCACCGCGATGCGGAGCATGTAGGTCACCATGCCCAGCGCGAGGAAGCCGAACGCGCCGAACATCGCGGCGTGGGCGTGGGCCACCGTGAGGTAGGTGCCGTGCTCGAAGTAGTTGATGAACGGTAGATTGATGAAGAACCCGAGGACGCCCGCGCCGACGAAGTTCCAGACGCCGCTGGCGATGATGAACATGAACGGCAGGGTGTAGGGGAACGACTCCCCGCTGCCGGACATCGCGCGGTACTGGCCGAGCGCCTCGTAGAGGATGAACACGAGGGGGATGAGCTCGAGCGTCGAGAACGCGCTCCCGATGGGCACCCAGAAGTCGGGCTGGCCGACCCACCAGTAGTGGTGCGAGACGCCGATGACGCCGGTCCCCATCACGAGCAGGGCCTGGACCATCACGGCCTTCTCGGCCGAGCGCTTCGAGAGGAGGTTCATGCTGACCAGCGTGACGCCGACCAGCGCGACGATGAAGAACTCGAAGGCGCCCTCGACCCACATGTGGACGACCCACCAGCGCCAGAACTCCGTGACGACGATGTTGGTCTGCGGGGTGTAGAGGAAGCCCGCGCAGAACAGCAGGGCGATTGAGCCGCCCGCGTACAGGATCATGTGCGCGAGACCCCACTTTGGCTCGCGGTCGAGCAGCGGCTTGAGTCCCCGCGCGACCAGCGCGGCCCACGCGAGGAAGCCGACGAGGATGCCGACCTGCCAGAGCCGACCGACTTCGAGGTACTCCAGGCCCTCGTTGCCGACGATCCACCAGAGCGCGTCGCCGAAGTACCCCTTCGCGCCGAGCCAGATGCCGGCCATGGCGCCGACCACGACCACGACGAGGACGCCGAGCAGGCGGTTTATCCACTTGCCCTGCTTGCGGGGTTCGTGGCCGGTCAACAGCGGCGGGAGGAACAGGCCCGCCCCGAGCCACAGCGTCGCGATCCAGAGGATGCCGAGGTCGATGTGCCACGTCTTGGCGATGGCGAACGGCAGCAGCTGGAGGATGTCGAAGCCCAGCATCTCGCCGAGACCGAAGAAGGCGTCGCGCTCGATGTAGAAGTGCGCGAGCAGGCCGCCGAGCAGGACCTGCGCGAGGAAGAGTCCGGCGCCGACGACGGCGAACCGGAGCGCCGCGGCCTGTCCGGGGAACAGGTCCACCTCGTCGGGCCGGGGCACCGTGACGCCCTCCGTCTCGGGTTCGGGGAGTTCGATGGACTTGTAGAGCCAGACGCCGAACCCGGCCCCAGCGACGAGCAGGATCATGGCGACGACGCTCCAGGTCATCGACGCGCCGGTCGCGTCGTTACCGGCCGCCGGGTTGTACGGCCACTCGTTGGTGTAACTGTGGTCCGACCCCGGTCGGTCGGTGTGGGAGACCCACGCCGTCCAGAGCGCGAAGTCGGCGAACCGCTCGGCCTCCTCCTCGCTGTCGATCATGTTCGCGGGGACGCCGCGCTCGTGGCTCCCCTCGTGGTAGCGCTCGACGTACACCTGCGTCACCTGCTCGTGGGCGTACGCCTCCGCGGCGGAGTACTCGATGTCGGACGCGGGGTCGCCGTCGGTCAGGTCCGACTTCACCGCCACGTCCACGGTGGCCCGCTCGCCGGCCGAGAGGCCGTCGTACGAGTCGGCGCCGTACTGTTCGCCGGCGTAGAACTGGCGCATGAACTGCACCTTCAGGTCGAGCGCGTCGGCGGTGTAGTCCTCGCCGTAGTACGCGCCGTTCCCGAGTATCGACCCGTGGTTCATCATGCCGTCCGACTGGAACACCGTCTTGCCGTCTCGGACTTGCTCGGCGGTCACGATAACCCGGCCGTCGGGCCCCTCGACCTGCTTGGGGATGGGCGGGGCCTCCTGGTAGGAGTACCACGCGCCGACGCCCATCACGGCCAGATTGAGGACGAAGACGACCGCGAGTATCTTGCCGAGCGTGCTACGTTTGACTCTCATACAGGTCGGGGTTGACCGTCGTGGGGCTTTTATTGGGAGACCGGTTCCTGCTCGCCGGGAAGGCGCCCGAACACGTTCGGACAGCAGGGGACACCGATACCGGATTGCGATTCCCCGTTATGAAGCAACGTACCACGGCCATGGAGACGGAATCAGTTGAGGTCGTCGGCCAACTGGGCGTCCGTCGAAAAAAGAGGGGAGTACGTGCGATACTAACGGACGGCACAATCCCGGTCTCGAGGCGTCTGCGCGCGATTCGAGAGCCATCTGGCGTTCGGCCCTACCGGGACGTCCGGGTCGGTGCGGCGAGTCAGTCCTCGTCGGCCCGCGGCGCGAGCACGAGCAGCGCGGTGCTGTCGGCCTCGGCCCTCGGAGACACCTCCTGCCGGCCGTCGAACCGCAGGAGGTCGCCGGGTTCGAGCACGTTCGACTCGCCGTCGACGCGGACGTCGAGGCGACCCGAGACGAGGTGGACCACGATCTGGCGCTCGGGGTGGCGGTGGGCCGGCACCGACTCGCCCGCGTCGAGCGAGAGCCGGACCGTCTTGGGTTCCGACCCCGGGAACGCAACCTCGCGGGGGCGCTCGGTCAGGTCGTCGAGTGCGACAGTGTCGGTCATGGCAGTGACGGTCTCCGAGTGCTACTGCTTGGGGAATCGGGCGACGAACTTCTCGCTGCCCTCGCGCTCGACCTCGTACGCGTCGGCGTCGAACGACTCGACCTCGGCCTGCATCTCGTAGAACAGCGGCTTGGGCTCGTGGTCGTTGACGATTTCGAGCACCTCGCCGCTGTCTAGGTTCTCGAACTCCTCGTGTATCTTGGGGTGTCGCTCCGGCGGCGGAATCTCGCGGACGTCTAATCGGGACATGCGGATGGAGATTCGCGGACGCGACGCTTCGGGGTTGCCCCGAACGTGTTCGGGATCGGGGGGCTCACCCGTCCCCGCGAGGCTCGAACTCCCCCTTCTTCAGGCCCTCCCGCACTGGACCGTGCTCGGCGTCGGTCGGCGGCGGCGCGGTCACCAGCGTCGCCTCCAGACGCCGGTCGCCGGCCTTCACGCCGCGGTCCTCGCCGGCGGGCACGACCACCACGTCGCCCGGCCCGACCGCGTGCTCGTCGTCGCCGTCCCGGACGACGCCCCGTCCCTCCCGGACAGTGATCGCCACGTCGCTGTCCGGGGCGTGGACCGGGATGAACTGGCCGGGCTCGAAGTAGCCCAAGACTACCTTCATCCGGTCGCTCCGGAAGACGGATTGCGCGGAGAACCGCTCGTCGTCGTACGCGCGCTCGGCGTCGAAGTCGGTCGCGACCATGTCGGAACCGAGGGGCGAGGCGGTCGTGGTGGCTTCGGCGAACGTGTTCGGCGGGCCGGGCGAGCGCCGGGAGCGGGACCGGAGCGGGCGGGTCCGGGACGTCCCCACCGCCACGCTTAGTGGCGTCGGTCACGTCAGGAGAACGAGAATGGGCCGAACGCAAGCGCGTCGCTGGGAGTACAAGACGCTCAGGCCGCCGCGGGGCGAGACCAGGAAGGAGGCCGAGGACCCGGAGGCGGAACTGAACGACTACGGCGCCGACGGCTGGGAGCTGGTCGCGTCCGTCGACTACACCGGCGGCGGGACCAAGTACCTCGTGTTCAAGCGCCCCGCCGAGCCGGCCGGCGAGAACGACGGTGACTCCCCGTGAGCGAGAACGCCGAGGGGCAGGACATCAGCACCGCGAACACGATGCGCGAGCGCGCGGGCGAGAGCCGGGTCAAGATCTGGCTGCTGCTCGCGGCGAACCGGCTCCAGGTGACCGGCGTGCTCGCGTTGGCCGTGTTCGTCGCGTTCGTCGTCGGGGTCACCCTCCTGCCCCAGCCCGTGGTGCCCCAGCTCCGGTCGGGCGACACCATCGAGACGATGTTCTCGACGATGACCGGCGCCATCATCACCGGCACGACGCTGGTCGTCACCATCGGTCAGTTGGTGATCTCCCAGGAGAACGGTCCGCTGGGCGACCAGCGCGACCGGATGGAGGGAGCGATGGACTTCCGGGAGTACAGCGAGGAGCTCATCGGGTCGCCGAGCCCGGCCGACCCGTCGGCGTTCCTCGGGGAGCTCGTCGGCGTGGCCCAGCGGCGGGCCGAGGACCTCCGCGACGGGCTGTCGGACAACGACGACCCCGAACTCCGCGACGAGATCGGGGAGTTCACCGACAGCCTGATCGGCAACGCCGAGACGGTCCGCGACCAGCTCGACGGCGCGAAGTTCGGCACCTTCGACGTGGTGTTCGCCGCGCTCGACTTCAACTACGGCTGGAAGATATTCCAGGTCGAGCGCATCGCCAGCGAGTACGAGGACAGCCTCGGCGACGAGGAGGTCGGCATGCTGGAGGACCTGAAGAGCGCGCTCAGCATGTTCGGCCCGGCCCGCGAGCACGTCAAGACGCTGTACTTCGAGTGGGAACTGGTCAGCCTCTCGCAGATGATCCTCTACGCCGCGATTCCCGCGCTCGTCGTCGCCGGCGTCATGCTCACGGTCGGCGAACCGGGCGCGTTCCCCGGCACCACGCTCGCTGTGCCGAACGTGACCTGGGTGGTCGGCGCGGCGTTCACGGTGACGCTGGTGCCGTTCCTGCTGTTCACCTCCTACGTTCTGCGCATCGTGACGGTCGCCAAGCGGACGCTCGCCATCGGACCGCTCATCCTCCGGGACTCCCAGCGGTAGGCCCGGAGGCGGGCCGTCAGGGGCGACCCCGCGCCGGCGGGGCGCTCACGGGACCCGGTCGTCGGGGTCGCCGTCGCCCGACGCCGGCGGCGCGGCGCTCAGCGCGTCGACGCGGAGCGACTCGGGGCCGTGACGGACCACGACGCCCGCGAGGTTGACGGCGAAGACGCCGAAGCCGAGGGTCGCGGCGACGCCGCCGACGAGGCGGGCGAACCCGGAACCCCAGACCTCGCCGGCGACCAAGAGTCCGATTCCCCCGAGCGCGAGCCGGAAGTCGACCGCGGCCAGCCGGTCGTCGTAGAGGTCGTCGATCATCGGCACCGGTTCGAGACCCACGCGGTCGCTGTACTGCCTGACCCAGACGATGAACGGGACGACGTGGTAGAGCGTCCCCAGCAGGACGAACCCCACCACCCCGGCCGCGAGCAGGTGGCCCGCGGCGGGGTGGCCGAAGGTGGCCGCGGGGTCGGTCGGGTCGGCGACCCACGCCGGGGCCGCCGCGAGAGCCCACGCCGGGAGCGCCAGCGCGACCACCCAGTACCGCGAGAGCATCGGGGTCCGCTCGACCCGGGTCTCGGCGAGCTTCCGGGCGAGGACCGCGGCGAACGCGAGCAGGCCGACAAGCACCCCGGCCGCGCCCAGGCGGGCCAGCCACTCGCCGCCGACCAGCCGGCCGGCGGCGAGCGCGAGCACGCCCGCGGGGTAGGCCAACTCCTCGACGCGCTGAAGCGTCGCGTCGCGGTCGCCGAGCTCGGTCTGGGTGAACATCGTCGCCAGCTGGTAGAGCGCCCCGAGCACCGTCGTGAGGACGATACCGAACACCGCGAGCGTGGCGTGGGCCGCGACGACCCGCGGCCGGGCGAGCCCCGCCGGGGCCAGCGTCGGCCGGACGAAGTCGAGCGCGAGCAGCAAGCCGAGCGCGGTGACCGGCACGACGAACCCGAGCGCGAGCGCGAAGTGGCGCTCGGTCGGGTCGAGCGCGATGCCGGCGAGACGGGGAGCCCCGTCGGTCTCGTCCGTATCGTCCGGGAGCGCCGCGCTCCAGAGCGTCCGGCCGACGTTGTAGACGAACGCCCAGAACCCCGCGAGCATCGCGGCGCCGGCGACCGGCAGCCAGTCGAGCCGACCCGCGAGGAGCAGGCCCGCGAACCCCGCGACCCCGCCGGCCACCAGCGCCAGCTGGGCCGCCGCGAGCCGCCGGGAGTGGAGGTCGACGCCCGACCAGACCGGGACGAACTGGGTCATCGCGCCCAGGATGGTGAGACAGACCCACCCGACCAGCAGGAGGTGGAGGTGGGCGAGTCGGGCCATGCCGGGCGCGCGGCCGAGCGCGTCCAGGACGCCGAGCGCGGCGCCCGCCAGCAGGAAGCCGAACCCCGCGAGGAAGTGCGCGAGCGGGACGACCATCGGCGGGCCGCGGTCGGCGTCGACGCCGGCGGGAACGCTCATCGCGGTGCGATCTCCACCCGCCACTCGTCGGGGGCGACCCGCTCGGCCTCGTGGTCGAAGCCGCGCCGGTCGAGCACCCCGTAGAGCGGTTCGGGCTCGAAGCCGTTGTAGAGCACCAGCGTCTCGTCGGTCCCCAGGTCGTCGAGCGCCGACATGATGGCCCCGAACGGCTCGCCGTCGATCTCGCGGGCGTCGAGTTCGCGGGCGGTTCGGTCAGTGTCGTCGGTCGCGGTGTCGTTGTGAGTGTCGTCGGTCGCGGTGTCGTTGTGAGTGTCGTCGGTCGCGGCGTCGTCGTGAGTGTAGTCGCGCGCGGTCATGATTAAATCTGCGACCGTGCGCCGCCTATCGGTTGTCCCGACCATGTTCGACGGTCGCCTCGACCGATGGCCCGCCGCGTGCGAAGACGGTATCCGCCCGTACTCGTCGCTACGGGAGCACTGACGCACTGCGAGAAGTCCTTCGTATCTATCCCTTGTCGCCAGAAGCACTTAAAGCGCCGACCGGACGAGGCACCCCGTCGAGATAGTCCCGGGTTACGTCGGGTTAGCCACTTTACTACAAAGGCGGTCCGGGTGGTCGAACCGGCACGATGTCGAGGCGAGAGCACACCAGACGCGCGCTCCTTCGGAGCGGCCTCGCGGCGGGGGTCGGCGCCGTCGCGGTCGGCCGTGCGGGGGCACGCGAACCGGAGCACGTCCCTACGTTCGAGAGCGAGGGCGGCGGCCTCGCCGGCTACAAGTTCACGGCGAGCGGTCGAATCGAGCAGACCGACCGCGGCGACACGGTCGACCGCGACTGGGCGCGGGGGTACGTCGGGCCGGTGCGGGGCGTCGACACGTTCCGGTACTCGGGGGAGCTGACCGGGCTCACCGTCGCCGGCCCCGTCGCGGCGTACCGGGACGGCGAGCTGCTGGACCGCGACGCGGTCGACCAGACGTCCGGGTCGATCCAGCTGCAGTTCGCCGACACCCCGCCGACCGGCAACGTCGTCCGAATCGAGGGCGGCGGCGGCCGGCCGAGCGTCTACGAGTTCCGCGCGAGCGGAGCGGTCGAGCAGCGCGACGCCGGCGACTTCGCTCGGGACGGCCGCGCGGTCGGCCACGTCGGAGCCGAGCGGGGGACCGACGTCTTCGAGTACGCGGGGGACATCACGGAGTTCCGCTTCGTCGGTCCGGGCCGGGTCGTCCACAACGGTACCGTCCACGAAACCGTCTACGACTGACGGCGACCGTGTGGTCCGACCCGAGCCGAGGCCGCTAGAACGGGAGGCCGGCGTCGTCCGGGTCGGAGTTCGTCGCCGGTCGGTCGTCGGCTGCCAGCTCCTCGACGGTGGCGCCGTCGTCGAGCCGGCCCTCCAGGTCCCGCAGCTTCTCGTTGATGGCGGCGCTCTGGTGGTGCATCGGCGCGACGGCGACCCGCACCCGCTCGTAGTCGTGGCGGTCGGCCAGGCCGTTCCACGCCCGGAGCGCCCCGATGGTGAGGCTCTCGCTCTGCGGGCAGAACTTCGTCGTCGGGGTGAACTCCGCGAGCAGCGCGCCGGGGTCGTCGGGCGCCCGGGCGTACCGGAATCCGGCGTCGGGGTGGCGCGCGTCGAGGTTGAGCCGCGCGAGGTTGTAGCCGAAGGTGGCGTCGTAGACGCCCCGTTCCTCGAAGACGTCGCGAGTGAGCCGGTGGAACGCGCAGTGGTCGTCGCCGGTCAGCACGTCCGCGCCGGCGAGGAACGGACCGGGCTCGGGCAGGTGGTCGGGTCGGAACGCGTCGTACGCGTCGAACGTCTCGTCGTCGCCGTCTTCGGTGGCGAAGGGGCGGGGAAATCCGGACATGCGAGTAGGTACCGGCGTGCGCCGGGAAGCCGTGACCCCGAACACGTTCGCGGCGCGTTTTCAGCTCGCGGGAATCATGGCTACCCCCATTTATGAAGCCCACGAAGCCGAGAACGTGATGGACCGAGATACCCTCGACCGACGGACGGTGCTGAAGACGATGGCCGCCGGCGCGGCCGCGGCGACGATCGCGGGCTGTTCGAGCGGCGGCGGCTCGGGAGACGACGGTTCGGGCGGGTCGGACACGACGGCCGACGGTGGCGACTCCGGCGGGAGCAGTGACTCCGTCAGCTTCGACGGCTGGTTCGACGGCGTCTCGAACTTCGACGGCGTGGTCGACGAGACCGGCAAATCCGAGGTCACGGTGAAGGTCGGCTCGAAGGGCAACAACGGCAACTACGCGTTCGGCCCCGCCGCGGTGAAGGTCTCGACCGGCACGAAGGTCGTCTGGGAGTGGACCGGGAAGGGGAGCCTCCACAACGTCGTCGCGGACAACGGCGACTTCGAGAGCGAACAGAAGATGAAGGAGGGCTTCACCTTCTCGCACACGTTCGACAGCGCGGGCACGTACAAGTACTACTGCACGCCCCACAAGACGATGGGGATGAAGGGCGCAATCGTCGTGGAGTGAGCCGATGTCCAAGCCAGCGAGTCGCTCGGGTGGCCCGCCCCGCCGGGTCGACACCGACGAGCGGCCCTTCGTGCTCATCTGGGAGCTGACGCGGGCCTGCGAGCTGACCTGCGAGCACTGCCGGGCCGACGCCCAGCCCGACCGCCACCCCGACGAGCTCACCACCGCCGAAGCGAAGACGCTGCTCGACCGGACCGCCGAGTTCGGCGAGAACCAGCTGGTGGTGTTCTCGGGCGGCGACCCCCTCAAGCGCGGCGACGCGGTCGAGCTGGTGGAGTACGGCACCGACGTCGGCCTCCACGTCACGATGACCCCCAGCGGGACCGCCTCGCTCACCCGGGAGGCGGTCGGCGACCTGGCGGACGCGGGCCTGCGCCGGATGGCGGTCAGCATCGACGGCGCGACCCCGGAGCGCCACGACGCCTTCCGGGGCGAGGAGGGGAGCTTCCGGGAGACGGTGTCGGCCGCGCAGGCCGCCGACGCCGGGCTGCCACTGCAGGTCAACACCACCGTCTGCCGCCAGACCATCGCGGACCTGCCCGACATCGCCGACCTGGTGGCCGACATCGGCGCGGTGCTGTGGAGCGTCTTCTTCCTCGTGCCGGTCGGCCGGGGCGCGGCGCTCGACCCGATTTCGCCCGACCGGGCCGAGCGCGTGATGGAGTGGCTGGTCGACCGACGCGGCGAGTGGCCCTTCGGCGTCAAGACGACCGAGGCGCCCCACTACCGCCGGGTCGCGGTCCAGCGGACCGAGGCCCCGCCCGACCGCCAGATGGGCATCACCGCGGGCGACGGCTTCGCCTTCGTGAGCCACGTCGGCGAGGTGTACCCATCGGGGTTCCTGCCCGAGTCGGCGGGCAACGTCCGGGACCGGAGCGTCGTCGACATCTACCGGAACGCGGAGCTCTTCGAGAAGCTGCGAGACGGGGACGCGCTCCGCGGGAAGTGCGGGGCCTGCCCCTACCGGAACGTCTGCGGCGGCAGCCGGTCGCGGGCCTACGCCACGACCGGCGACCCGCTCGAAGCCGACCCGCTCTGCTCGTTCGTCCCCGAGGGCTACGACGGTCCGCTCCCGTGGGACGACGCCGGGCGAGGCGGCGACGCGGGACCGAACGACGCCGACCCGAACCGGGTCGCCGAATCGCCGTGAGCCCCGTGTCCCGACCATGAACGCCGCGAACGCCGAAGCGGTCGACGCGGGCGATGGCGGCGGCCCAGGTGACGACGAGGCGACCCGGCCACTGCAGCGAGGCGCCGCCGACCCCGATTCCGACTCCGAAGCGGCGGCGGCCGACCGCCTCCGCGACCGTGCCGAGCGCGTCCGCCGCCGAGAACTCGACACCGCCGTGAACCGGCTGGCGGCCGACGGCGAGGTGACGGCCGCCGAGCGCCAGGCTCTCGCCGCCCTCGCGGCAAACATCACCGACGCGCTGGTCGAGCAGTGGGCGTCCCGGCTGACCGGCGACGAGGTGGACGCCGAAGCGGTGCTCGCGCTGCTGTCGGAGTGAGGGGGTTGGCGCCTCGCCGGCGAGCCGAACGCGTTCGGGAGGAGGGGTAACGATGCGGGCTTCGAAGGTCGAACCATGAGCGTCGGCATCGTCGGCGGCGGCATCACGGGACTGTCGACACACCACTACCTCCGCGAGGCGGGCGTCGAGAGCGTCGTCTTCGAGGCCGGCGACGAGCCCGGCGGCGTGATCCGGAGCCGGACGGTCGAGGGCCGGGTGCTGGACTTCGGCCCGCAGCGCACTCGCCTGACGCCGTCCATCCGGAAGCTGGTCGAGGCGGTCGGGCTCGGCTCGGAGCTCCGGGAGGCGGCGGACCCGCCGCTGTACGTCTACCACCACGGGAAGCTCCGGCGGGTGCCACAGACCCCGCGCGAGGCGGTGACGACCGACCTGCTCTCGTGGCGGGGGAAGCTCCGGGCGCTGGCCGAACCCCTGACCGGGCCGGCCCGCCACGGGGAGACCGTCGAGGCGTTCCTGACCCGGAAGTTCGGGTCGGAGGTGGCGCGCTACTACTTCGGCCCGCTGTACGGCGGCATCTACGGCTCGCATCCCGACGAGATGCCGGTCGAACGCTCGCTGGCGAAGGCGCTCGACGGGGCGGGCATCGAAGGGAGCGTGCTGACGTCGGTCGCCCGGAAGGTGCTGGCCGGCCGGGAGGCCCCGCCCATCGTCTCGTTCGACGATGGGCTCCAGCGGCTCCCCGAGGCGCTGGCCGCGGCCCACGCGGAGACGGTCCGGCTCGGAACGCCGATCCGGGAGATCCGGCGCGACGAAACAGGCGGTGACCGTCCGGGAGAGGATTCGCAATTCGTCCTCGAAACGCCGGACGGGGAGACCGCCGTCGACGACCTCGTCGTGACCACGCCGGCGGACGTGACCGCCGACCTGCTCGCCGGCCTCGCGCCCGAGTCGGCCGACGCGCTCCGGGAGCTCAACTACAACCCGCAGGCGGTCGTCCACCTCCACTCGGACGCCGACCTGACCGGCGCGGGCTACCAGGTCCAGTACGACGAGGACTTCTACACGCTCGGCGCGACGTGGAACGCCAGCATGCTCGACCGCGACGGCGTCTACACCTGCTACCTCGGCGGGTCGCGGAACCCCGGCCTGGTCGAGCGGAGCGACGACCGACTGGCATCGGTGGCAGCGGCGGAGTTCGAGGAGATTACGGGAGCGTCCGCACGTCCGTTGTCCGTCCACCGGCTCCGGCGGGGGATGCCGGCCTACGACCGCAGTTGGGCGGCGCTCGACCGGGTGTCGACGCCCGAGGGGATTCGGCTCGCCACGAACTACACCGCGCGGGCCGGGATTCCGGGCAGAGTTCGGGAGGCGAAGCGGATGGCCGAGGAGCTGGCCGAACGCGGAGACGAGCGCGCCGCGGCGTCGAGAGCGGCGGTTTGAGTCGCAATCCGAACCCGGTCCCGGACGCGGGGCGATCAGCAGTCGTACGACCGCGAGCCGTTCTCGACGGTGACTTCCCGGGTCGCGTCGGCGAGTACCGACTCGTCGGTGCGAACCCGGACGTCGACCCTCGCGGCGTCGCCGACCGAGAGCGTCTCGTCGTCCTCGAGCACTCGAAACACGTCGTGGGTCGTTCGTCCCGTGTGCTCGACGGATTTCACGACGGTCTCCCCGGTGGGCGCGAGACGGACGACGACCCGCAGACGCCGGTCGTCGACGGCGTCCTCGTACCCCTCGACCGGGACCGCGACCGTGACGTCGCCGAGCACGCTGATGCGGTCGCCGGGCGTCCCGCTCGCGAGACAGGTCTGCACGGTGCCGTTGCCGACGTCCGGAATGGTCCCGTCGTCGTTGAGCCGAACGGTGAGGTCGACCGCCTCGACCGTGACGTTCTCCCCGGTCATCTCGTCCGTGACGCCGCCGAACAGCGCCAGGGTCCCGGCGCTGAACGCCGTCAGGAGGAGGAAGGCGACGACGGTGGCGGGGCGCGGCGGCCAGTCGAGAAGCCAGGGCAGCACGTTCATCGCGGTGTAGTTGGGAGTCTCGACCGTCCGTAATAAATGTGAGAGGCCGAGCCGTCGGCCGGACCTACCCCTCGACGTACTCCTTGACGATCTTCTCCTCGACGCGGTGGAGCGTCTCGCTCGCGGTCGACTTCGCCACGCCGGCCTCCTCGGCGAGTTCGGTCAGCGAGCACTCCCGCGGGGTGTCGTAGTACCCCTCATCGACCGCGGCGTTGAGCAGTTCGCGCTGGCGGTCGGTCAGCAGGCTCTCGGAGTTGACCAGCTCCCGGACGTACTCGACGTCGAACGACATGCCGAACGCCTCCAGCTGGGCGGTGAACGCCGAGAGCCGGTCGCGCGAGGCGGTGAGTTCGACCTCCGCGACGCCGTCGACGATGGTGAACGGGAGTTCGAGCGGCAGTCCCGACTCCTGAACCGAGAACAGCAGCAGCGGCGCGGTGGTCTCGAACTCGACCAGCGCGCTCTCCTCGGAGGCCTGCTGGAGGTCGAGCCGCACGATGTCCTCGCGGTCGTCCATCGCGCCGACGACCGCCGGCAGGTCCGACGACGTGACTTCCAGCAGGCCGACGCCGGTCTCCTCGGCCGGGAACGCCGCCAGCACCCGGAACTCGGCGTCGGGGTGTGCGGTCGACACCTCGGATATCCAGATTCCCTCGGGGAGCGTGATGTGGAGCTTCGCGGTGGGCATCTCTAGGTGAATCGTCTGGTCGCACCAACCCATAAGTCTTCCCGAACATGTTCGGTGAGTGCTCGCACGACGCTCGGACGACGGGCGAACCTGTTCGGGACAACCTCCGTGGCGGCTGCCCTCCTCGTTCCGACCATGCAGACCGACTACGCGGAGCGCGCGGTCGAGCGCACCGACGCCCCGGGCGACCGGACGACCGAGGTGCTGGACGTGCGGGAGCTCGGCCCGCCGAAGCCGCTGACCGAGACCCTCGAGACGCTGCCGGACCTCGCCGACGAGGCGGTCCTGGTGCAGGTCAACGACCGGGCGCCCCAGCACCTCTACCCGAAGCTCTCCGACAGGGGGTACGCGTTCGAGACCGTGACGGACGGGGACGTCACGCTGACGGCCATCTGGACGGAGGGGTGAGGTGAACGGGGAGTCGGCGGGTCGGCCCGGGGCGAGAGCCTGGCGCGGTCACGCAGCTCTCGGGACCGGTCACCGCATCTCGCGGAGGGCGACGTACGACTCCGTCTCGGCGGTGATCCACTCGGTGACGAGCGCCTCGTCCGACGCGCCGCGAGGATAGAGCGTGCACTCGTCGGGCCCGGCCTCGCGCTCGACCACGATTGCGATTAGTTCGCCGGCGCGGTCGGGCAGCGTCGGGGCGGTCGGCGGCGATTCGTCGTCGGTGTCGGTGGGCGCGGTGTTCGTCATGGTGAAGGGGTTCGACGCCGGTCGTCGGGGAGTCGTCCGGGGCGGTTCGCGGCGCGGTCGTCCGGGTCAGTTCCGGGCAGTCACTCCGGTGCCGTACGTGGGCGGTCGCGGGTGCGGTGCTCGCGGCGGCCGCCGGATCAGTCGTCCGCGTCGGCGATGTTCACCGTCAGCACGGGCGCCGACGAGAGGGTGACGACCTTCTGGGAGACGCTGCCGAGCAGGTTGCGGGTCGGGTCCGAACCGTGGGTCCCCATCACGACGAGGTCGACGTCGCGCTCGTCGGCGACCGCCAGGATCTCGTCGGCGGGGTTGCCCTCCCGGATCTCGGTGGTGACGTCGAGGCCGGCGTCGAACGCGCTCGCGGTCTCGTCGGTCGCGCGCTCGCCCTGCTCGCGGAGGCGGTCGGTCACGTTCGGGACGCGGTCGTCGTCGAGCGTCAGGAACGCCCGGTCGTCCACGACGTAGAGGACGTGGACGTCGGCGCCGCGGCGCTCGGCCACGTCGCGGGCGTGTTCGACCACAGTCTGCATCGCGTCGCTCCCGTCGGTCGGAAGCAGCACCGTATCGTACATTACGTCCGGTAGTCGGCGCCGGGGAGCTATATATGTACCCGTGGTTCCCATCCGCTGAAAACCGGCCCCGTCGTCGACCGATTCCGGGCGACGCGGCCGCGCGAGACGGTCCGGTCGAGGAGGCCCGGCCGCCAGGAGCCTCCGGCGCAGAATAAACTGCTCGCCCGTGTACGATGGTATAAATCATTACTAAATACGCCCGTTACCAATTAACGGACATGACAATCGTCGTTCCGTTCGACGGGTCCGAGCTCTCGGCGGTCGCGCTCGTCCGGGCGACCGACCTCGGGGAGGCGTTCGGCGAGGGCGTCCTCGCGGTCACCGTCGTGCCGGAGAACAACGCGGAGTACGCCCGCGAGCGCGACTGGCTGGGACCCGACGGGGAGTTCCACGCGCCGACGGTCGTGGGGCGGATCCGCGAGCGAGTCGCCGACCTCGCGCCGCAGGCGGACTTCCGGCACGAGACCGTCGGCCGGTACGCCCCCTCGGGCACCATCGCCGCCGAACTGCGTCGGCTCGCGCGGGCCGAGGACGCCTCGCTGGTCGTGGTCGGGAGCGACAACGCCGGCCACCTGGTCGCGTCGATCCGCAGCGTCGGCAGTTCGGTCGCCGCCGACGAGGCGTTCGACGTGCTCATCGTCCGCCGGGCCGTCCCGACCGACGCGGTCGGGGACGACGCCCGGAGCCGGTAGCGCGACCGACGCCGATTTTCAGCCCGTGGGAATCGGTGTCCCCTTATACCGGCTCGGGTGCCCAAGGTTCTCCTGTAGGAGGGACATCCGATGGCCACCAGATCATCCGACTTCGGCACCGAGGCGAACGTCTTCGAGAGCGACGTCGCCGGAATCACCGTCCGGGGGAAGGCCCACAGCCTCAGCGCGTGGTTCGTGGTCGCGCTCCGGCTCATGATGGGCTACGCGTTCCTCCACTCCGGGTGGAGCAAGCTCACGGCCGCCGAGCCGTTCGGGGCAGCGGGCTACCTCACCAACGTGACCGCCGCCAGCCCGCTGTCCGGGCTGTTCCACTGGATGGGGACGACCCCGTGGTTCGTGGAGTTCGTCAACGTCGCGGTCCCGTGGGGCGAGTTCCTCATCGGGCTGGGGCTGCTCGTGGGCGCGGTGACCCGCCTGGCGGCGTTCTTCGGCGCGCTCATGATGCTCCTGTTCTACTTCGGGAACTGGAGCGTCGAGCACGGCCTGGTCAACGGCGACTTCGCGTACATGCTGGTGTTCCTCGCGGTCGCGGCGTTCGGCGCGGGCCGCATCCTCGGCCTCGACGCCCTCATCGAGCGGTACCGGCTCGACGGCGAGGCGCTGGTCGAGCGCTACCCGCGGCTCCGGTACGTCCTCGGGTGAGCCGCTTTTTCGCCCGACGGACGGCTCTTCTGCTCGACCGAACGCGCCACGAACCGAGCCGGCTCGACCGCCGAACGAGTCGTATCGGGAACAGGTTTATTCGGACCGCGCCGGTCGGATAACGTATGACGGAACCGGTAGTGAGCCGCGAGGCCCCGGTCGAGTTGGCCGAGTGCACGTGGGAAGAGGTCGAGGCGGCGCTGGACGCCGGCACCGAGACGGCGGTCGTCGCCGTCGGCTCGGTCGAACAGCACGGTCCCCATCTCCCGCTCGTCATGGACGCGCTCGCAGGCGACGAGCTCGCGCGCCGCATCGCCGAGAAGCTCGGAGACGCGCTGGCCGCGCCGACGATTCGGCCGGGCTGTTCGGGCCACCACATGGAATTCCCGGGAACCATCACGGTGCCGCCCGAGACACTGATGGACCTGGTCCGGTCGTACTGCCGGTCGCTGGGCGACCACGGCTTCCAGCACCTCGTGCTCGTGCCGACCCACGGCGGGAACTTCGCGCCGGTCGACACCGTCGTCCCCGAGATCGCCCGCGAGATCGACGCGAACGTCGTCGCACTGACCGACCTGGAGGAGCTGATGGAACTGCAGAACGAGGGGTTGCGGGAGGCGGGCGTCGAGTACGAGGAGCCGGTGGTCCACGCCGGCGCGGTCGAGACCGCCGTAGTGCTCGCGGTCGCCGAGGGACTGGTCCGGACCGACCGCCTCGAGGTCGGCCAGGAGGGCGAGGTGTCGACCGCACGGCTGCTCAGCGAGGGATTCGCGGCTATCACGGAGAACGGCGTCCTCGGCGACCCGCGAGAGGCGACCGCGGAAGCCGGCGAGACCATCTTGGAGAAGATAACCGACGCGTACGTCGAACGCATCGAGGCGGCCCGCGACGTGGTCTGAGCCCCGGTCGGAGCGCGTCCGCGTCCTCACTCGGCGTACAGCGAGTAGAGGATGATGGCGAACCCGACCGCGGTCAGCGCGCTCTCGACGACGAGCGCGACCTCGCCGGCGGTGACGAGCAGCCGGTCGACGAGGCCAGCGAGCAGCGACCCGAGCGTGACGGTGCCGAAGCCCAGCGCCAGCGCCCGGAGCGCTCTGGCCCCGGTCCGGCGATAGGCCTTGAACGCGAAGTAGGTGATGAGCCCGCCCAGCACCAGCGTCACCGTCTTGAGCGCGACGACGGTCGAGGTGACGTGCACCATCGGTCAGGTCTCCTTGCGGACCTCGGCCCAGAGGCCCGCGAGCTGCTCGTCGGCCGACCGGGTCGGTCGGGATATCGACACCTCGAACTGCCGGCCCTCGTCCAGGAACACCGACACCTCCTCGAACGCCACCGTGTACTCGGAGGTGTGGTGCCCGTCGGTCCGGATGGCGGTCTTCTCCGAGAGAATCGAAGCGTCGGTGAGTCGCTCGAGCTTCCGGTACGTCGTCGAGGTCGGGATGTCACACTGGGTGGAAATCTCGCTTGCTGTCATGGGTTCGTCGAGTTGGCGGACGATGCGCCGGCAGTCGGGGTCGTCCAGGGCGTCGAGGACGGGTTGGAGGTCGGGAGCGTCCTCCGCCGCGAACGGGTCGCGGACCATCTAATTTGACTCCTCCCGAGACGGACATAAGCGGTTCGACTTCCGCGCCGGGACCGCCGCGGGCCCGCGAAACTGACTGCAACGGTCTGCAACGAACCTCCCCACGGATATAGCTTCGCTGCGTTCTCCAAGACGAGGAGACGTTGGTGCCTATCGAACTCCCCATGACCGAGACGCCGACCGTACTGATCGTCGACGACAACCGCCCGCTGGCGGACGGCTTCGCCCGCGCCCTCCCCGACGAGTACGACGTCGTCACCGCTTACACCGGCGAGGAGGCCCGTGAGTCGTTCCACGAGGGGGTCGACGCGGTGCTGCTGGACCGACGCCTGCCGGACGCCTCGGGCGACGACATCCTCGACGAGATCCGGGCGAGCGACTGCGACTGTCGGGTCGCGGTCGTCTCGGCGGACGAACGACCCCCGGACTTCGAGTGCGACACCTACCTCACCAAGCCGCTCGCCGGGACGGACGTCATCCGCGAGACGGTGGCCGACCTGCTCGACCTGAACGCCTCGATCTGACCGCGGCGTCGGGCGGGGCGGCGACGGCACCGCGACCGCGGGACCCCTCAGGGGCTCCGCCTCGGCGAGTCGGCGCTTCCGTGAACCGCGACTTCCCCTCGGAGCGCCCGCCGGGAGCGACCGGAACGACGCGAAGCCTTTTGGTCCCGGTCGCAGTACGTCCCACCATGAGACTCGTTATCGTGGGTGCGGGCCGCGTCGGGCTCCGCACCGCCCGCATCCTCCAGGAGGAGGGCCACGAGGTGACCGTGGTCGACGACGACCCCGACAAGGCCGACCGCGCCCGGGAAGAGGAGTTCATGGTCGTGGAGGGCGACGGCGCCAGCGAGGAGGTGCTCGAACAGACCGACCCCGAGACCGCCGACGCCGTCGGCGGGCTGACCGGCGACCTCAACGTCAACTTCGCGGCGTGCATGATCGGCAAGCACTTCGGCTGTCGGACCGTGCTGCGCATCGACGAGGACTACCGCGAGGACATCTACCACAAGTTCGCCGACGACGTCGACGAGGTGGTCTACCCGGAGCGGCTCGGCGCGGCGGGCGCGAAGACCGCGCTGCTCGGCGGCGACTTCAACGTCATCGCCGACCTGACCGAGCAGCTCCAGCTGACCACCGTGGTCGTGCCCGACGACTCGCCGGTCGTGGGCCAGCAGGTCAGCTCGGTCGAACTCCCCGAGGACGCCCGCATCTACGCCCACGGCCGGGCGCGCGAGCACATGACCATCCCGCTCCCGAACGCGACCATCGAGGGCGACGACCAGGTCGCGGTCATCGCCGACCAGTCGGCGCTGGCGGAGGTGCGCCGGCGGCTCCAGGGCGAGGCGGCCGAGCCCGCCGACTGAGGGCGGTCGGCCGGCCCGGCCGAGCGACCGACACGGCGTGGACTGTCGGGGACTGACTGACTGACTGACAGCAGAACGTACCGAGCCGGGTCGGCGGGCTACGCGAAGAAATCGACCGAGGAGGGCAGCGGGTAGCGCGGGGTCAGTGGTGGGCACCCCGAGACGAGAACTTTCGTGGGAGGATTGGTGACACTGTGGCGAGAAGCCAACTCGCCGCCAGAGCCTCCGGCGTCGTCGGGATGCCGACCGGGAGACTGCTGCACGCTTCGCGCCCGAGCCGTCGGGCGCACTCGTTGGTTGGGCCGATTCGGACTTTGTTATGTGGCGTCTGTCCCGGCCGTACGGGAGGGCTGCGCGCCGGCAGCCGCCGTCAAACGGCGCCTACGCCGGGCGTAAGCGGTGGTTACCGGACAGTATCGACGAGTAGCGAGAATTACGGGACGGATCGGACGCGGCGGAGCACACCGAAAGGGGGAGTGGGAGAGGGTGTGGTGGTGTGCCGGGCGCGCGATGGGGAGGATGGGGGAGAGAGGCCGTCGATGCGCGCCCAGTCGGGGGTCTGAACGGCATTTACTTAAAGGTGCGTCAGACGGACGGCGTCGGCCACGGGGCGCGACCGCGACGCCCGCTTGCGACTCGAGGCCGGGAAGCCGGTCGCTGGCCAGCCCCGTCGCACTTGCCGACTCGCCTACCTTCAAGGGCGGGCGGGCCGATTCGTCTGGTATGAACGGAACCGGCGTGCCGCTCGTGACGCCATTCGACGAGGACGGGACGCTCGACGCCGACCGCCTCCGCGACCTGGTCGCGTGGGTCGAGGACCGCGGCGTGGACTTCGTGGTGCCCTGCGGGTCGAACAGCGAGGCCGAACTGATGGGCGTCGAGGAGCGCGCCCGCGTCGTCGACGTCGTCGCCGACGAGACCGACCTCCCGGTGCTCGCGGGGACGGGTCACCCCGGGCTGTCCGAGACGCTCCGCCAGACCGAACTCGCCGCGGAGGCGGGCGCAGACGCCGCGCTGGTGGTGACGCCGTTCTACTACGGCCACGGCGAGGAGGCCATAGAGGAGTACTACCTGGAGGTGGCCGACGAGAGCCAAATCCCGATCTACCTCTACAGCGTGCCGGCCTACACCGACGTCAAGCTCTCGCCCGACCTGGTCGGCCGGCTCGCCGCCCACGACAACGTCGCGGGGATGAAGGACTCGAGCGGCGACATCAGTACCTTCCAGCGCGAGCGCCGCCGGACCGCCGACGAGGAGTTCGACCTGTTCGTGGGCAGCGGCGGCGTCTACGCCCACGCGCTGGCCGCGGGCGCCGACGGCGGCGTCCTGGCGCTGGCGAACGTCGCCCCCGAGCGCGCCAGCGAGATCTACAAGCTCCACCAGGGCGGCGACGACGCCGCGGCCCGCCAGCTCAACGCCGAGCTGGTCGAGCTCAACCACGCGGTGACCGCCGAGCACGGCGTGCCGGGGCTGAAGGCCGCGATGGCCGAGCGCGACGCCCCCGCGGGATACCCCCGCAGCCCGCACCGGGAGGTCTCCGAGGACGTGCGCGCGAAGGTCGCTGACCTGGTCGAGGACGCGACGCCGTAGGCCGATAGCCGACTTCTTGGGGATGTTTGCAGGAAGGATAGCGATATCTTGGTAACCCAGACCACCGGAGTTCGACCGGCGACACGACCACCGGTCCGGGTGGACTGAAAGGGGCCGCCCGGTCGCGTCCATTTTAGTCGCCTCTGGGGGCCACTATCCGAGGCGAGCGAAGCGAGCCGAGGATATCCCCAGAGCGACCGTCTCGTGAGCGAAGCAAACGAGACCTCGGAAGTCGCATGCCCGCGCAGCCGAAGGCGAGCAGGAACGTCTTCCGGTGGCGACCGGGCGGGGGCTTTCGAGACCGCGAACGTCCCGTTCTGTCGACCGCAGAGAAGAACGCGCGACGGCTTTCAGAATCGAACAATTCCGAGTTTTCGGGCGCCTTCCCTCCGCCACCCACTCAATCGCTCTTCGACAGCGTCTGGAGCACCCCGTGGACGAACGGCCGGGGGTCGTCGAGCCGGAGGAAGTCGAACCGGGGCTGGCGGGCCATCGACTCGCCGATCTCCCAGGCGGTCTCCCGGAGCGTCGGGCGCTCGACGAACGGCGACTCGTCGCGGAGCACGCTGGCGACGTAGCCGAGTTCGCCGTACAGCAGGTGGCTCCCGACCCCGAGGTCGAAGTCGGGGTCGACCTGGTCGGCCCGGCCCCGCGACTGGAGCCAGTAGTAGTGGGGGAAGTCCGCGCCCGCCCGGACCGTCGAGGGCAGCGACTGCCACATCCGGGGGTTGATCTCGGTCAGGTAGTACTCGCCGGTCTCGGCGTGCTCCATGTACTCGATGCAGGCCAGCCCGTGCCAGTCGAGTTCTGCGAGCAGGTCGCGGGCCACTCGTTCGAGTTCCGGGTCGTACGTCGACTCGCGGTAGACCCCGCCGCCGCCGGTGTAGGAGTTGCCCCGGATCTGGCGGTGCTGGAAGGTGGCGACCGGTTCGCCCTCGTCGTACAGCCCCGCGAACATGTACTCGTCGCTCGACGGGACGTACTCCTGGACGATGGGCGCGTGGCGCATCTCGTCTAACACCTCCTCGCGGTCCGGGACCTCGCCGGGCCGGACGTGGGTGACGCTGTTGACCTCCTCGGCCTCGGTCGGCCCGTGGGTGTCGACGTACGCGTCGGCCAGCAGATTGTACCGGGACTTGACGACGTGCTCGCCGTCCCAGTCGTCGACCGCGTCGAACCGGCGGGTGTCGGGGACCGGCACCCCTGCCGCCTCGGCCGCTTCGGCGAGTTTCACCCGGTCGTGGACCCGCTCCAGCGCGTCGATAGGGGGGACCTCCACGGCGACGTGCTCCGTGAACTCCTCGCGGTACTTCGAGAGCACGTAGACGTCGTACTCCCGAATCGGTATCACGGTCTTCACGTCCTCGCGGGCGGCGAGGTCGAGCAGCGCGTCCTTGTACGCCACCAGGTTCTCGTCCGGCGCCGGCAGCGCGGCGGTCTCGTCGCAGAACCGCGAGGCGAACACCGGGACGTGGTCGCGCTCGGAGGCCGCGACGGTGCGGACTCCGCGCCGGCCCAGCGACCGCAGGCAGGGGTAGCTGTAGGGCGCGACGCCTGTGGGTACGAGGACCGACGGGGAATCGTCGTCAGCCGGAGACATGTCCGGACGTTGGCCACTGACGGTGTTTAGTATTGACCGGCAAACGTCGGCGGAGGTGCGCGTAGGACGTTCCTTCGGGTCGTAAGGGCAGTTTACGGCCGCGTCCTCGCGGCGGCCGGGGACTGTTCGGACGAGCAAAACCGTTATGTCCTACGGGGTAGAACGGTGGTTGTATCCATGAGGGAACAACGCTCGCGCAGGGACCTGCTGAAGGTGACAGGCGGGCTCGGAGTGGCGGGACTCGCGGGGTGTGTCGGCGGGCAGTCGACCGACGGCCAGGGAACCACGACCGACGACGGGGAGACGACGACCGGGGGCGACGGAACCACGACCACCGAGGGAGCCGACGACACGCCGACTCCCTCGTCGGACTCGATGACCGTCTTCCACGCCGGCAGCCTCGCGCCGCCGTTCAGTGCGGCCGAGCCGAAGGTCGAGGAGAAGTACGGCGTGACGGTCAATCGCGAGGCCAAGGGGTCGGTGGGCTCCACCAAGAAGATCACCGCCCAGGGCCGGAGCGCCGACGTGCTGGGCGTCTCGGACTTCCGGCTCATCAGAGACATGGTCGTACCCGACTACGGCAGCTGGTACGCCGTCTTCGCGACCAACGCGATGTCGCTGCAGTACCGCGATGACTCGCCCGGCGCCGACGAGATCGGCCCGGACAACTGGTGGGAGGTGCTCTCCCGCGACGACGTGACGGTCGGCCACAGCGACCCCGCCATCGACCCCGGCGGCTACCGCGCCGTGATGGCGATGCAGCTCGGCAAGGAGCAGTTCGAGGGCGAGCGGCTCTACGACGAGCAGACGTTCGAGAAGATCCGGGACAACATGACCGTGCCGACCGGGACCGAGACCAAACTGGAGGGCCAGCTCAAGTCCGGCAAGCTCGACTACGCGCTCTACTACCGGTCGATCGCCTCCCAGTCGGGGCTGCCGTACGTCGACCTCCAGCCCCACGTCGACCTCTCGAAGCTGAACGAGACGTACGCCCAGCACTACGCGAAGGCCGAGGTGGAGGCGGGCGGCAACACCTACGTCGGCGCGCCCATCGCCTACGGCATCACGGTGCCGAGCGTGGCCGAGGCCCCGGTCCGGGGCGCCCAGTGGGTCCAGTACATGATCACCGAGCCGGGTCGGAAGATCCTGAAGAGCAAGGGGCTCATCCCGAAGACGCCCGCGGTCGTCACGGAGGACGGCGACGTGCCCGACCGGGTGGCCGAGCACGCGGAGGCAAAGACTTCAGTGGGTCCCCTCCAACTCTGAGCCCGTGAGCACTGACACCGAGTCGGGACGCGAGACCGCACGGGGCGAGACCGGCCGGCGGGGCGACGCCGCCGGCCGACAGGCGGACGGCTCGACCGCCTCGGCCCGGACCCCGGCCGACGAGCGCCGCCTCGCGTCACGGGTCGGCACCGGCACCGCCGTCCTCGCGGTCCTCGTCGTCCAACTGGTCGCGTTCGCGGTCGCGTTCCGCGCCGGCTATCCGGGTGCGTACGCCGGCTTCGCGGTCTTCTCGGCGGGCGCCGTCGCGGCCTACCGCCGGCGGGGCGCCTTCGGCGTCCTCGCGGCGACGCTCGGCACCACACTGCTCGTGGCGCTCGGCCTGCCGCTGCTGATGCTGGTCGCCCGGCAGGACCCCGCGCTCGTCGCCGAGATGGCCGCCGATCCCGGAGTCCAGCAGGCGCTGTACCTCTCGGTGTACGCGCCCCTGCTGGCCGCCGGCGCAAGCGTCGCGCTCGGCGTCCCGCTGGCGCTCGTCCTCGCCCGCGGCTTCCCGGGGCAGCAGCTTGTCGAGAGCCTCGTCGACCTCCCGCTGGTGGTCCCCCACAGCGTCGCCGGCCTCGCCATCCTCTTCGGCTTCGGGGAGGGCGGCGCGTTCGGGGGCGTGGAGTTCACGATTCCGATCATCGACTTCACGTTCGAGTTCGCGGTCCTCCAGACCATGCTCGGGATGGTGCTGGCGATGACGTTCGTCTCGGCGCCGTTCGCCGTCAACGCGGCCCGGGAGGCGTTCGAGTCGGTGCCGACCCGGGTCGAGTGGGCCGCCCGCACACTGGGCGCGAACCGGTTCGAGACGTTCCGGCGGGTGACCGCGCCGCTGGCCTGGCGGGGCGTGCTGACCGGCGGCGTGCTGGCGTGGGCCCGGGCGGTCTCGGAGTTCGGCGCGGTCGCCATCGTGGCCTACAGCGTCGAGTTCTTCTACCCTCCGAAAGGGGAGATCACGGCCCAGCACGCCCCCGTCTTCATCTACAACACGTACCTGTCGTCGGGGCTGGACCGGTCGGGCGCGGTCGCCGTCCTGCTGCTGGCGCTGTCGGCGCTCATCTTCCTGCTGGTCCGGACCGTCGCGTACGACGAGGGGGGCTGGCCGTGACTCTGGACGTTTCCGTCAGCGCCGCCTTCACCGCCGCGGGCGCCGACCGGTTCGAGGTGACCGCGGACCTCTCGGTCGACGACGGCGAGACCCTGGTCGTGCTCGGCCCCAGCGGGTCGGGCAAGAGCCTGCTGCTGGAGACCGTCGCGGGCTTCCACGACCACGAGGGCCGGATCGCGCTCGACGGCCGGGACCTGACCGACGCGCCGCCCGAGGACCGAGGACTCGGCTTCGTCTTCCAGGACTACGCGCTGTTCCCCCACATGACGGTCCGGCGGAACGTCGCCTTCGGCCGGAAGTACCACGACGCGCGCGACCCCGACGACCTGCTGGCGGAGTTCGGCGTGGCCGACCTCGCCGACCGCTACCCGCCGACCCTCTCTGGCGGGGAGTCCCAGCGGGTCGCGCTCGCCCGCGCGCTCGCGGTCCGGCCCGACGCCTTCCTGCTCGACGAACCCCTCTCGGCGCTCGACGTGCCGACCCGCCAGACGCTGCGGGAGGTGCTGGCCGACGTGCTGGCCGACCAGACCGCGGTGTACGTCACCCACAACCGGACGACCGCCCGGGCCGTCGCCGACCGGGTGGCGGTCATCCGCGGCGGCGAGATCGTGCAGACCGGCACGCCCGAGGCCGTCTTCGAGCGCCCCGACTCGCCGTTCGTCGCCCGGTTCACGGGCGCGAACTGCCTCGAACTCGACGACGGCGCGCTCGCGGTGCCCGGCGGTCGCCTCGAACTCGACGGGACTCGCGAGGCAGACCCCCGAGACGAGCCCGGTGGGACCGGGGACGAAACGGCCACGGCCGACGATGGCGGGACCCCGGGCGGGCCGGCCACCCACCTCGCCGTCCGGCCCGAGCACGTGGCGCTCGACCCCGCGGATCCGGACTTCGCGGCGCCGGTGACCCGGGTCGTCCGCGAGGACGGCCGGAGCCGGGTCGCGCTCGACGTGGCGGGCCAGCGACTCGACGCCTACGCCGACGCGCCGCCCGCGAACGCGGCGCCGACCGCCGACCCCTCGGCCGCGGAGGACTCCCGGATCGCCGAGGGCTCGCAGGTCGGGGTCGCGCTCCCCCGAAACCGACTGACCGTGCTCTCGGAGTGATCCGACTGTCGAGCCGTCCCCGCCGACGCTCCGTGCGAGATAACTGAAAGGTCAGTAGCATTGATCATTCTGTCGTCCCGTCGGCGAGAAAATTACTTAGGGACAGGTTCGAAACCACCTCCCATGGCACGCGAACAGCGGAACGGGGTGGTACGGTGAGCATCGTCGGCGGGACGCTCGGGAAGGTGGCGGCCGTCCTGGCGGTCGGACTGGTCGTCTCGGCGGTCGGGGTCGGCGCGGCCCTCTCGACGGGGGTCGTGAGCCTCGAGTCGCCGACGGTCGAATCGGTCGACAACGAGTGGGGCGAGGTCACGGCCGAGCGGACGGGTATCGAGACCCGCCTCGTCGTGAACAACCCCAACGGCGTCGGCGTCCCGGGCGTGGCGAAGGTGAAGTACGACGTGGCGATGAACGACGTGACGGTCGCCAAGGGCTCGAGCGGCCTCTCGCTGTCGCCCGGCCGGAACGAACTGGCGCTCCGGACCCACATCGACAACGGGAAGATACCGGCGTGGTGGGCCAGCCACATCAACAACGGCGAGGAGACGACGCTCTCGGTCCGGCCGTCGGTGTCGGCGGCGTTCCTCTCGCGGGACCTGCCCGCCTACGACCGGACGTTCGAGACAGACATGCTCTCGTCGTTCGACAGCGACGCCGCCCAGTCGGTCGAGGTGGGCGGCCGGACGCTGCTGACGGTCGCGGGCACCGACGCCTCCTGGGGGACGGCGACCGAGAACCGGACCCCGCTCCGGTTCGCCGCCACCGTCCGGAACCCCAACGGCGCGCCGGTCACGTTCTCGAAGCTCGGCTACGAGGTGTCGATGAACGACGTGACCGTCGCCGAGGGAACAGCCGAAGGCGGCGTCGAGATCCCGGCGAACGCGACCGACACCATCGACGTGAACGCGACGCTCGACAACCGGAAGCTCGACGAGTGGTGGGTCAGCCACCTCCGGAACGACGAGACGACGACGCTCGACGTGTCGGTGTACGCGGTCGACGAGACCGGCGAGGAGACCCGGCGCGTTCCGCTGTCGTTCATGAGCAAGCAGGTCGTCTTCGAGACCGACGTGCTCGGCGGCGGAAAGCCGAGCACGCGCGCGGTCGACGCCGGCGAGGGCTTCGACTTCGCGCCCCCGACCGTCGCGTCGGTCGAGCGCGACTGGTCGGCGACCGACGCGGGCACCCGGTTCTCGAACACCGTGGTCGTGGACAACCCCAACGGCGCGAACTCGACGCTGTCGGACGTCGCGCTCGACGCCGAGTACCGGGTGGCGCTCAACGACGTGACGCTGGTCGAGGACGGCACCGAGGCGACGCTCGCGCCCGGCCGGACCGAACTGGAGTTCGGCGGGAACGTCGGCGACCGGACCATCAAGCGGTGGTGGGTGAGCCACGTCGAGAACGGCGAGCGCACCGCGCTGACCACCGAGAGCCGGGCGGTCGCCGACCTGGGCTTCGCCCGACTGCCGGTCGGGCTCCCCGCGGAGAACCGGACGTTCGAGACCGACATGCTCGGCGGGTTCGCGTCGGGCGACGAGGCGGTCACGGTCCGGGGCCGGACGGTCGCCAGGCTCCACGACGTGAACGCCACCTGGGGAGACGCCACGCTGGCCCGGTCGCCGATGGTCATCGCCGGTAAGGTCACCAACGAGCGGTCCCGGCCGCTGACCGTCGTGAAGTTCGGCTACGAGATCACGGCCAACGACGTGGTGCTGGCGGACAACGAGAGCCGGGTCGGCACGACGATCCCCGGCGGGACGACCCAGGACATCGAGACCACGGGCTACCTGGACAACGACCGGATTCCCGAGTGGTGGGTCAGCCACCTCGAGCGCGGTGAACAGTCCGAACTCGACGTCTCCTACTACGCCGTCGTCGAGTACCGCGGCCAGCAGAAGCGGATCGCGCTCGACTCGATGAGCTACACCGACACCATCGAGACGAACGCCTTCGGCGGCCAGTAGGCGACTCTTCTCTCCGCCTCTCGTTATCTGGTGACACACCACCGGTACCGCTTTCAGCCGGCCGGCACACGGCCGCGACATGACCGACGCCCGCGACGACGATTCGTAGCCCGCGGCGGTCGGGCGACCACATTGGAGCGTGGCGTCTGGCGGCGGAATCCCCCCAGACAAAACTGTTTTCAACGGCTTACGACTACGAATCACCAGGATGACCGACGAATCGGAGTCGGCGGGCTCGCACCGGCGGAGCAAGGTCGGGCGGGTGATCGCCGACCGGGAGCTCGACGGGCTGGGCGAGGAGCTCGAGCGGTACTGGACCGGCGAGTGCGACGAGCGCCGGAGCCTCCGGGAGCTGGCCGACTACTTCAACGAGCGGGTCCTCCAGTCGGCGATGGCCGAGGCCGACATGGAGGTCCTCGACGGCGAGGTCGAGAACTTCTACGAGCTGCTGACCGACGACGACGTCACCGGCGGGATGCGCGTCCAGACCGAGCGCCGACTCGAGCGCGGGGGCATCGACCCGGACGGGCTCACGCGGGACTTCGTCTCCCACCAGGCAATCCACACCTACCTCACCAAGTACCGGGAGGTCGAGCGCGAGCCCGACGAGCCCGAGAGCAAGACCGAGAAGGCCCGCCGGACCGTCGAGCAGCTGCGCAACCGCGTCCAGGCCGTCACGCGGACGTCCGTCGAGTCGCTCCGGAACGCGGGCGCGCTGTCCATCGGCGACTTCAACGTCTTCGTCGACGTCCGGATCACGTGCACCGACTGCCACACGCAGTACACGATCGGCGAACTCGTCGACGACGGCGGCTGCCAGTGCGACTGACGTTCGACCCCGACACGGCGTGACGACGGCTTTAAGCCGTCGGTCGGGGACCAAAGGAACAGAATGACGCAGTCGTTGCTCGACTGGAATCCGCGGGATTGGCAGACCACCACGGACGGCACGCTCCGGTTCGCACTCGTCGGCGTGGGCTGGTGGACTCGGGAGTTCGTGCTGCCGGCCGTCGAGTCGAGCGACCTGTGCGAGACCACCGCGGTCGTGAGCAGTTCGAGCGAGAAGGTCGAGCGCGTCCGCGAGGAGTACGACACGGTCGAGCGCGGACTGACCTACGAGGAGTTCGTCGACGGCGAGGCGACCGACGCCTACGACGCTGCGTACGTCTGCACGCCGAACGCGACCCACCTCGAGTACGCCGAGGCCGCCGCCGACCACGGCAAGGACGTGCTCTGCGAGAAGCCGATGGAGGCGACGGTCGAGCGCGCCGAGGACCTGGTCGCGGCCTGCGACGAGGCCGGCGTGACGCTGATGGTCGCCTACCGGATGCACATCGAGCCGACGGTGCGGCGGGCGCGCCAACTCGTCCGGGACGGAGTCGTCGGCGAGCCCCGGCTCGTCCACGGCGAGAACTCCCAGCCGCTGCTCGAGATGATCGAGGACCCCGACCAGTGGCGGCTGAACCCCGACCTGGCCGGCTACGGCGCGTCCGTGATGGACCTGGGCATCTACCCGCTGAACACGGCCCGGTTCGTCATCGACGCCGACCCGGTGGCGGTCCAGTCGATGATGCGGTCGGACCACGAGGCGTTCGACGAGGTGCCCGACGAACTCGCGTCGTTCACCGTCGAGTTCGACGACGGAACGTTCGCCTCGTGCACGTCGAGCCAGAACGCCCACGACCACACCCGCCTCGAGATCGTCGGGACCGAGGGCCGGATCGAGCTCGAACCCGCGTTCCACATGGAGACCGGGCTGACTGTCGAGACTGACGGGACGACCGTCGAGGTCGACGCCGAGCAGGTCGACCAGATGGAGGTGGAGTTCGACTACTTCGCCGACCGCGTGCTGAGCGGGACGGACGTGTACGCCGACGGCGAGCACGGGCTGGTCGACATGCGGACCATCCGGGCGATCCACGAGGCGGCCGAGACCGGCGAGACGGTCGAGGTGTCGGAGTAGCCTCGGCTGGTCGGTCGAGTCGTCGGAAGAGTGGGTAACGGGTCGAGATACGAGGTAGCGAGACGTGACGCGGGGCATCGACCGCGGTGCGTCGGCCGCTCCGCCGCGGTCGGGCCACGGGTCACTCCGGGACGGTTCCGGTCACGAGGTAGTAGTCGTGGCGGGGTTCGCGCACCCACAGCACCGGGTCCGCCAGCGGTTCGTGTTCCACCTCCCGCAGCCCCTCCCGGACGAGGAACTCGCGCAGTCCGTCGGGCGGTCGCCCGTCGTACAGCGGCAGGTCGTCGTGCATCTCCTCGTACTCGTCCCAGGGCTCGTCGTGGTCCCAGTACCCCTCGACGAGGAGGACGCGACCGCCGGGTTCGACGATCCGTCGCCACTCGCGAAGCGCCTTCGCGGGGTTCGGGAGCGTCCAGACGAGGTGCCGGGCCGCGACCAGTCCGAACGCGTCGTCCGGCACCGCGAGCGCCTCCGCGTCGCCGCGCAGGAAGGCGATTTCGCGGTCGGCCCGCCGGGCCTTCGCCCGGGCGCGGTCGAGCATCGCCGGCGCCAAATCGACGCCGACGACGTCGTGGCCGAGTCGGGCGAGCAGCAGCGAGACGACGCCGGTCCCGCACCCGACGTCGAGCACCCGACTGGAATCGTCACCGGTATGCTCGCGTAGCGCGCGCAGCCAGCGCTCGCGCTGGGCGTCGGTGTGGACGCCGTGGTGGCTCGCGTCGTCGAACGTCTCAGCGCGGTCGTTCCAGTGCCGGCGGACCAGGTCCTTCGCGGTCTCGTCGTCCGGTGAGTCGGTCACGAGTGAATCGCTCCGGTGTTCGTACCGAGTACGTGCCACCGATCCGGCATAGGCTTGTGGGAGGAGAGACGACCCGCGGACTGCGGTCCGGCGCTCGGCGACGACCGGAGAGAGTCGAGCAGACTTTTCACCGCCCGACGCCCACCTTCCGACATGGACTGGGGCGACCTCTTCGAGCGGGCCGAGACGGACGAGACCGACGTGGAGACGATACGCGCCGCGCTCGCCGAACGGCGAGCGGGCAGCAACGACGGCGACGCCGACCGGGAGGGCGAGGATGCCTGAGGCGCCCGAGACGAACCCGGAGCGGGTCGTCGCGGACGCCGACGTGCTGGCCGCCGACCTGCTCGCGGGCGCGGCCGATGCGGGGAACGCGGCCCGCGAGGCGATGGACGAGATCCGGCGTCACTCGTGGGTCGAACTGGTCGCCAGCGACGCCCTGCTCGACGACGCCGAGGCCGTGGTCCGAGACCTCGCGGACGCCGACCTCGCGGCGGCCTGGCGCGAGCGCATCGAGGACCTGCGTGTTCCGGTCGACCAGCCCGAGGGCGACCACCCGGCGCTGGCGAGCGCGTACCGCGGAGGGGCCGCCCACGTCCTGAGCTACGACGAGGGCCTCACCGGCGCGGAGGCGGGCGCAACGTTCGGCTCGCGGCTGAACGTGAGCGTCAAGACGCCCGAGGGGTTCGCGGCGCTGTTCGACGCGGCGTCCCTGTACGAGGCGGTCGAGGGCGGCGACTACCCGGGGCCGGACCGCGACCCCCGGACCTAGGCCTCCAGCGCGCGCAGGAGCACTCCTGCCGACGCGCCGAAGGCGACGGCCGCGCCGGCGACGAACGCGAGCGAGCCGACCGCCGGACCGAGTCCGCGGGTCGCGGTGTTCGCGTCGTTCATGCCGAGGCCTGTTCGGGCCTCGGGCGTCACTCTTTCGCTCTCGCCCGCGTCGCGTGGCGGCCACTCGGATTCACCCCAGGAACCCCGCGCAGCGGTCCTCGCAGCGCACCGGCGTCGGCTCGCCCCCGTCACTGGGTGCCATGCACGACAGTAGGTGACTGCGAGAATTGTGATCTCGGACGACGGGGAAACGTACAGCCCCGGCCGGACGTGACATCTGAATCACAGAATCGGATTCCAGTAACGTCGGCTACAGAAATATTGTTCAGATTACACTTTAGGGGTCGGGGTCCCTACGTTCAGACGAGGACAGACCGATGAAGCTGAACACGAGACTCCGCCGGGCCGCTCCGTCGGTCCGGACTCGGCGCGGGCGCATCGCCTCGGGATTCACTCGCACCGCGGTCCCCGTCGCCACCCTGCTGGCGCTCGCGGCCTCGGCGCTGCTGGCGGTCGGCGCGTTCGCCGCCGCGGCGGCCTTCGTCCCCGTCACGATTCCGGTCCTGCTGGCGAGCTGGGCCGTCGGCGTCGCCCTGGTCGTCGCGCTCCCGCTGGCCGTCGTCCGCGCGGCGGTCGCGGTGATCGAACGGACCCAGTAGGTAGTTTTCTTTTCCGCGGACGACCTATCGCCGTACGTCGAAAATCGTTAACAGAACGCGGGATGCATGGCCACGTGGGGAGATAGCATGTGTCACAGGCGCGGCGACTGGTCACGAACGTCCAGCAGAGCCAGCGAATCGGACGAGGAGGACGAGCGCGAGCGGAGGCCCGGTTGGGTACGCACCAAGGACCGGCTCGTGGAGCTGGTCTCCCGCGACGAGACCGAGCCGAACCGCGAGACGCCCGAGCGGCCGGCGACGGAGGCCGAATCGACGTCGGTGCCCGAGACTGCGACCGAGAGTGAGGTCGAGACGGAGCCGGCCGAGAGCGACGGGACCGAGGACGGCGAGCGCGAGGAGGAGCCGATTCCGGCGGACGACTAGCGACGCTTCTTTTTAGAGGGCCAGGAAGGCAAGCTCGCCTACTGACCCAAGCTCGCCAGACTGGCCGATAGCGGTAGGGCAGTTTCTTTTCCGAAAGCCCCCGGTCGCTGCATCCGCCGGGTCTCGCTGTCGTTCGAAAGGCGCTTCGCGCCTTTCGTGATGACGAGAGAGCGAAGCTCTCTCGAACCACGCTCCTCGTCACTCCGCTCCTGCGGTGCTTGCGTCGTCCGGGCGGAATGCAGCGACCGGCCCCTTTCAGTCCACCCGGACAGTCGGCTGATCCACCGGCTGCTTCCCGGCGAACTGTGTCACCAGGCGTTCACTGGTGGATTCGTCAGCCGACGTCAGGGCTGGCATTCCGACGGGGGCGACCAGAGGGATTTTTCGTGCCGGGCCACCGAGGGGGAGGCGTGCGCGAGTACCCCTTCGAGTTGGCGCTGTGCGCGCACCTCGAAGCCGCCGAGGAGGTCGTCGTCGCCCGCCAGCTGGGCGGCGGCGTCCGCGCGCCCGCCAACCGCGTCCTCGACGTGGTCTGCGTCGAGCCCGGCCCGGAGTTCGACGCCCGGGCGAACCTGACGCCCGCGACGATCCCCGACGCCGCCATCGAGAGCGACGTCGGCGTCGGGCGGGCGAGCGACCCCCGAGAGGCCGTCGACGCGCCGCCCGAGCGCGCCCGCCGCGTCGCCGAGGCGGCGGTCGAGATCGGCTTCTTCGAGCGCGCGGTCGGCGGGGGCGTCCGCCGGGTCGCTCGCTACCCCGACGACTGGTTCGGCCGGCTGGTCGCCATCGAGAACAAGCCCGACCTCGGCGAGCCCGGCGACCTGCAGCTCCAGCTCCGGAAGGACGCCGCGCTCGCGCTGGCCGACGAGGTGGTGCTGGCGACCGAGAGCTACGTGACCGGCGCCCACCTCAACCGCATCCCCGACGCGGTCGGCGTCTGGCGGTTCGACCCCGAGACCGGCGACCGCGAGGTGGTCCGGGCGGCCGACCGCCTGCCGAGCGACGGCTGGGGCGTCGAACTCCTCGACGAGCATCCGCTCCGGACGGACGTGGCGACGGTCACGCCCGAAGAGAAGGCCCGCCGGCGCCGGAAGATCGCCGAGCGCGCCTACGGGAAGGGATGGCGGTCCGACGCGTTCCCGGCCTGCGGCGAAATCGAGGTCGCCGAGCGCGAAGGGAGCCTCGGACTCCCGTACTGCTCCTGGAAGGACCGCGTCGTCGACCCCGCGAACTGCGGGCCGGACTGTCCGGGCCACGACCCCGCCGACCCGCCCGAGTTCGACGTACCGGAGGCGCGGGACGGCCGGACGCCGTGGGTCGCCGAGCCGGAGGGCGAGGCCAGGCGCCAGGCCGGCCTCGACCGGTTCGGGTAAGGATGCGGCCCGTCGACCGGTTCACGCGCGCTCACCCGACCGGCGTCTCGTCGTCCACCGCGTCCAGCAGGTCGAGGCGGGCCAGCAGGTCCCGCGTGGGTCGACCGCGCTCGTCCCACTCCCGGCGGTCGTAGTAGGCCGAGAGCAGCGCGTCGAACTCCTCGGGGTCGATGGCCTCGCCCTCTCGCGGGCCGCTTTCGAGGGGGTCGGTCAGCTTCGCCGGAAGCTCGTCGTCGCTCCGGTCGAACCCCTCTCGGACGTTGAACAGCCGGGTCAGCGTCCAGATGCGCTCGCCCGCGGTCCGGAGCTCCGCCCGGGTGTAGTCGAGACCGACCGCCGCGAGCCACGCCGCGCCGAGGTCCTCGAACGCCTCGCCCGCGAAGTCGTCGGCGACCAGGCTCCAGAGCAGCGACCGGGCGTCCTGCTCGGCGATCACCGCCTCGGCCCGGCGTTCGCGGCCCCACGACTCGGCGGCGAACACCTCCTCGACCACCGGTCGGGCCCGGCGGTGGCAAGCGCCCCGGTCGCTGGTGGCGTAGGCCAGCGCCATCGACGCCGCGCCCCGCGGGTCGTAGGTCGGCAGCTCCATCGCCTTCACGGTCGGCACCAGGTCGGCGCCGCCGTAGCGGTCGGCCGCGGCGTCGACGCCCCGGGCCAGCAAGTCGCCGAGTTCGGTGTCGCGGCGAGCGATTTCGCCGAGGAGTTCGCGGGCCGCGTTCTCGTCGCCGAACGAGAGGTCGCGGTCGAGGACGCCCTCCTCGCTCGCCCGGATGGCCCACGCCACGGCGTTGCCCGCGCTGATGACGTCGACGCCCAGGCGGTCGCAGGTCTCGCCGAGCGCGGCGACCGCGTCGAAGTCGGCGATGCCCAGCCCCGACCCGAGCGAGATGGCGGTCGCGCCCCGCGGGACGCTCTCGCGGGGCCCGTCGGCGTCGGAATCGTCTCGTTCTGGTCCGATGTCGTCACCTCCGACACTCCCGTCCCTCGCCGTCTCGACCCGGAAGCCGCCCGGAATCTCGCCCTCGCGCTCGCGGGCGACCGCGGCCCGGCGGACCGCCTCGATGCCGACCGCGCCCGCGCCGTCGAACGCGCCGGCCTGCCAGCCCCGGGTCGGGAGCACGCCCACCGCGTCGGCGAAGTCGACGGTCTCGACGGTCTCGCTGGCGGCCTGCCACCGGCCGGTGTCGCCCGCCGCGAACCGGGCCTCGGCGTCGGCCCGTCGGTCGGCGAGGTCGGCCGGCGGGTCGGGCGGGTCGCCCTCGGCGACGACCGCCTTCAGGCGCTTGGCGCCCAAGACCGCGCCGGCGCCGCCCCGGCCCGCCTGGTGGTCGCCGCCGTCCGAGGCGATGGTCGCGTACCGGACCCGGCGCTCGCCGGCGGGCCCGATGCACGCGGCGGGCGCGTCGAGCGCCGCGTCGGTCGCCGCGGCGTCGGCACCCCAGAGGTTCTCCGCGGGTTCGAGGGCGGCGCCGCCGTCCCGGATGCGGAGCATCGTCGGCTCGTCGGCCGCGCCCTCGACCAGCACCGCGACGACGTCGTCCAGCGCGCCGGCGAGTGCGCCGGCGAAGTCGCCGCCGGCGTACGAGTCGAGGAAGGCACCGGTCAGCGGTGACTTCGTGACCGCGGCGTAGCGCTGCTCGCCCGGCGTGAGTCCCGACAGGGGGCCGAGCGCGAACAACAGGACGTTCTCGGGTCCGAGCGAATCGGTGCCCGGGTCGAGTTCCTCGTAGAGGTAGCGGGCCGCCAGGCCCTTGCCGCCGAGGTAGCGGCGACGCCACGCCCCGGGGACGGGTTCGCGCTCGACGCTGCCGTCGCTCAGGTCCACCCGGAGGAGCCGGTCCGGCGGTTCGTAACCCCCATCCATCTGGACTCAGGTACGGCTCGCACGTTGGTAACGGTTCGGGTGCCGGGATGGGTCGGGTGAGCGGCGCGAGGGTCGGAGCGCGACGGGGACACTTTTGGGTCTCACCGCCGAAACGTCGAGTATGTACGACCGCATCCTGGTTCCGACAGACGGCAGCGACCAGCCGTCCGTGGTCCGCCACGCGCTGAACGTCGCCGAGCTCGCCGGCGCGACCGTCCACGCCCTCTACGTGGTCGACGAGAAGGCGCTGGACTACCAGCCCTCCGAGTCGGGCCGGAAGGAGACCCGCGAGGCCCGCCGCGAGGAGGGCGAGGCGGCCGTCGCGGACATCTCCGAGGCCGCCGAGGAGCGGGGCCTCGACGCGGTCACCGCCATCGAGGAGGGGTCGCCCGCCGAGACCGTCGTCGACTACGCCGACGAGGTCGACGCGGAGATGGTCGTGATGGGCACCCGCGGCCGGTCGGGCGTCGACCGCTACGTCCTCGGGAGCGTCACCGAGCAGGTGGTCCGCAGCAGCGAGGTGCCGGTGCTGACGGTCAACCTCGAGCGCCAGCGCCGGGCGGTCCGCGACGACGAGACCGCCGTCGAGCGCGCGAAGGAGGTGCTCGCCGACGAGGGCCACGAGGTCGCGGAGGTGCCCGAGCAGCCCTACCGCGAGAGCAACACCTGGATCGTCCGGGCGGTCACCGCGGACGGTGACACCTTCAACGTCCACCTCGACGCCGCCTCCGGCGAGTCGCGGGTCGCCCGCATCCGGAGCGAGTGACGACGCGCGACGGCGAGGTTTGATCGCCGTTCGGGCCCGGAACGCCGACCCCCGCGAGCTATTTCCCGCTGGCCGCCCAACTCCGGAGCATGCCCGCCGGAGTCGTCATCGCGGGGGGTCGCTCGACCCGGTTCGGCGACGCGGACAAGGCGGTCGCCGACCTCGCCGGCGCGCCGATGATACGCCGGGTCGCCGACCGGCTCGCGCCCGCGGTGGACGTCCTCGTCGTCAACTGCCGGGCCGACCAGCGCGAGCCGATAACCGACGCGCTGACCGGCTACGACCGGCCGGTCCGGTTCGCGGTCGACCCCGACCCCGACCGGGGACCGATGGCCGGCATCCGGACCGGCCTCCGGGAGGTCGAGTCGACCGACTCGGCGTACGCCTTCGTCGCGGCCTGCGACATGCCCTTCCTCGACGCGAACCTCGTGGAGTACCTGTTCGAGCGCGCCCGGGGTCGTGCAGAAAGAGGTGATGAGTCGGGAGATGGAGCGGCGGAGTCCCACGACGCCGCGGTCCCGCGACCGACCGAGTGGTTCGAGACCACCCACGCCGTCTACCGGGCGGCGCCGATGGCCGACGCCTGCGACCGCGCGCTGGCGCGGGGCGACCACAAGATAATCGAACCCCTGTTCGAGCTCGACTACGTCGTGGTCGAGGGCGACGAACTCGCCGACTTCGACCCCGACAGCTTCGAGAACGTCAACACCCGCGAGGAGTTCGAGGCCGCCGAAGAGCGCTATCGCTGAGTTCGGTCCACCGCGGCGCTTCACGCGAGACCGATTCTCTAAGACCGCTCGACCACCGCGACCACCGGGTCGTCGGCGACCATCCGGGTCAGCACCACGCGGGGCACCGAGTCGGGCGCGCGAGCCAGCACCCCCTCCGCGATTTCTCGACCGACAGCCTCCAGCTGCGAATCATCGACCATGTTGACGACCGGAATCGCGGTCGCGCCCTCGGGGACGCCCTTCAGGCCCGCCTCCTCGCTGGCGAGCACCGCGCCCACGTCCTCGGTGCGAACCTCCTCGCCGACCTTCCGGCCAGTGACCGCGGCCACGCGCTCGGGCCGGTGGATCCGCTCGTCGGTGAGCGGCTTTCCGACGATCCGGGCGCTGGCGAGGGGAATCACGGTGTCGGCCGCAGCGGGAATCCGGGGTTCGCGCTCGTTCGGGGCCTTCAGCCACCGGGTGCGCGCGCCGTCGGCCTTGACGAGCACCGGCCCGTCGTGAGCCGCCGCGAGGTCGGCCACCGTCTCGGGGTCGTAGCCGCGGTAGCGGTCCTCGCGCTCGCGCTCGGGGACGAGTCCCAGCGGGAAGCGGTCGGCCGCGGCGGCGGACCCGATAGGGTCGTCGGTGACGACCACCGCCGCGACCTCCTCGTCGAAGATGGGGATGCGGACCGTCGCGGTGACGACCGCGCGGTCGAGGCGACCGGCCAGCGCGTAGAGGGTGGTCTTCTTCCCGCCGGCGCCGACGACGCAGGTCAGCCCGGTCGCGGCGTCGAGCGCGTCGGGGAGGTTCATGCCGCCTCCTCCGCCGCCGGTCGGCCGGTCTCCCGGTCGTAGAGCCTCGCCATCTCGTTGACGAACGCCAGCTTCAGCGACATCGTCAGTGCGGTGAAGACCGCGGTCCGGCCGGGCTTTCGGCGGACGGCCGAGTAGAGCGCGTACAGGAAGACCGGGGCGTTGACCACGTTCAGGAGGTTGGCCCGACCGGCGTCGGCGCCCTCGACCCACAATCGCTCGCCGCGGACGCCGCGGGTCATCCAGCCCTCGTCGGACTCGGGGTCGGGTTCCGGGAAGAGGACTGGGTTGACGACGACGAACGCGACCGTCGCGGCGAGCAGCTTCCAGTTGCGGGCGTAGAGCGCGTACACCAGCAGCGGGCCGGTCGGAACCCGAGTCCATCCGCTCGCGGGGTTCTCGTGGCGGTCCCAGAAGTCGGCCTCGGCGAGCCGGCGGCGAAGCGTCGCGGCCATACTCCCGGGGCGTACGCGGGGCGCACACAAAATCTTCACGTCGGAACCGGGCCGTTGTCGACCGGGTAGGCACACGCTAACCAGTAGCTAAAAACCGGACGCCGGTGATACCTGGCTCCATGCACGACACCTCCCGGCGGTGGCTGGCCGCCGCGCTGGCGCTGGCGTGTTGCCTCTCGATGGCGACGCCGCTGGTCGCCGCGTCGAACGGGACGAACGCGAGTGGAACCGCACAGAACGCGACCGACGCAGGAGCCGCCCAGAACGCGACTCCGAACCCCTGCGCGGGGACGATAACCGCACCCGCGAACGGGACGACGGTCATCAGCGTCCAGGGGTTCCGGTTCGGCGAGCAGGGCGGCAAGCGCCCCGCGAAACTCGTCGGGGTCGGCCCGCGCGGCCAGGTCGAGTGGGTCCACCAGAACGGCGAGCGGTACGACGTGGTGTGGGGCTACGACGTCGACCCGATGGACAACGGGAACCTCTTCATCACCGCCACGGTGAAGGGCCACCAGACGCTCGTCTACGAGTTCGACCCCGAGACCCAGGAGCGCGTCTGGTCGAAGACCTTCGACGAGGCCGACACCCACGACGCCGACCTCATCAACAACGGCACGGAGATTCTGGTCGCGAACATGCGCAACTACAACGAGTCGGCCGACCGCAACGACGACCGCCTCTTCGTCTACAACCGGACGACCGACGAAATCACGTGGGAGTGGCGGTTCGCCGACCACTACGACCCCGGGAACCTCGAGGAGAACTACACCGACGACTGGACCCACGTCAACGACGTCGACAAGATCGGCGAGGGGCTCTACCTGGCGTCGCCTCGCAACTTCGACCAGGCCGTCGTGGTGAACCGCTCGACGAACGAGATCGTCATGAAGCTCGGCGAGGACGGGAAGACGGACATCCTCAACGAGCAGCACAACCCCGACTACCTCGAGAGCGAGAACGGCACGCCCACCCTGCTGGTCGGCGACAGCGAGAACGACCGCATCGTCGAGTACGCGAACCCCGACGGCGACCTCACGGACGGCACTGGCTGGAACCGGACCTGGACGCTGACCGGCGACCTCGCGTGGCCGCGGGACGCAGACCGCCTCCCGAGCGGCAACACCCTGGTCTCCGACTCCAGCAACCACCGCGTGCTGGAGGTCACGCCCGAGGGCGAGGTCGTCTGGGAGTTCTACGCGCCGTGGCTGGTGTACGACGCGGCCCGGCTCCCGGCGGGCGAACACGGCGGCCCGACCATGACCGACCTGAACGCCACCGGGACCCACGAGGTCCACGGTGACGCCGACATCCACCAGAACGCGACGCGGCTGGAGGCGTGCCACGAGCTGCTGGCGAACGTGAGCGGACTGGCCGACGGCGGAGCGACGGCCGGCGAGACGACCGACGGAGCGAGCGCCGGGGAGACGACAGAGCGCGCGATGGAGGACGGGACCACCGAGAGCGATGCCGGCGAGACGGACGACGAGCAGGCCGAGCCGGCGGGCGCCCACACCGAAGTGCCCGGCTTCGGTCCCCTCGAGGGCGTCGCGGGACTGCTCGGATCCCTCGCGCTGCTGTTCGTCGGAATCGGAGTCTCGCGGCGTCGATAGCCCGCTCGACGGACTCCTTCTTCAGAGCCGGTACTGTTCGCCGTCGAGCGCCAGCGGTTCCTCGAACGCCTCTTCGGCGGGATAGAAGTGCGAGACGTGGACGAGCCGGGTCTCGTCGGCGTCGAGGTCGTCGGCCAGCGCCAGCGCTCCCTCGCGGGTCATGTGCTTGGTGCCGAACGTCCGGGCGACGCCGTCCGGACCGTGGTGGTCGCCCCCGACGGGGTGGTGCTCGCAGAGGTGGGCGGGGACGATGCCGTCGGCCAGCAGCAGGTCGGGGTCGGAAAGCGCCTCGCGGCTCGCCTCGGGAATCGCGTAGCTGGTGTCGCCGGTCAGAGAGAGCTTCGCGCCGGTCTCGGGGTCCTCGACGACGACGCCGTAGCAGACCAGCGGCGGGTGCTCGACCGGCACCAGCGTCACGTCGAGCCCGCAGACCGAGAAGGGTTCGAGCGGCGGGTGGTCGCTGACGGTCACCCGGTCGAGGTAGTCGTACTTCGAGCGGATCGTGCCCGCGACGCTCTCGTCGGTGATCGGGTCGACCTCGTCGGCGGCGTGGACCGGCAGGTCGTCGAACAGCCGGTACGCATTTCCTAGGCCGTCGAGGTGGTCGAAATGTATATGGGTGATTATCGCCTCGTCGGGGAGGCCCACGTGCCGGGTCAGAAACTGGTGGCGGAAGTCGGGGCTGGCGTCGATCAGGAGCGACCCGCCGGTGCGCTCGTTCCGGACGTGGACCGAGAACCGCGAGCGCTCGACGCCCCGTTCCCTGGCTTCTTCGCAGGTGTCGCAGTCGCAGTCCGGCGTGGGCGTCCCGGTCGTGTCGCCGGTGCCGAGGAGGGTGACCTGCATCTGGTTCCGGGTAGTCGCTTCGGGTACAAAGCTTTCCGGGACGCGCCCGCGAACGGGCGGCCGACGCGGGTCAGGCGTCGCCACTGTGACGCTCGCGTCGGCCCGCAGTCACATTTGGATGGAGCGCGAACCACCGATGGTTCCATGAGCACGCCTGAGCAGAACCTCGAGACCGCGATGGACGGGTCCAGCGACGACGAGGCCCGCGAGCGAGCGATAGACGAACTCGAGACCGCCAACGAGTGCGACGCGCTCGCGGACCTGGCCCGGTCGGCCGACCTGGCCGAGCGGTATCGCGAGCGGGCGCTGGAAAAGCTGGCGACCCCGCAGTGCGATTCGAAGCTGGCGGAACTCGTCGACGGCGGGGAGCTGCCGGGGTCGCTGCGCGAGCGCGCCGAGTCGCTGCTCGAAGAGACGCCCGAGGACGCCGGGGCGGGTCCGTAGAGCGCGAGCGGAGAGGCGGACGCAGGCGCGGTCGGACCGCGGTCAGTGGTCGTGGTCGTGGCTGTGCCCGCCGTCGGCGCTCGCGCCGCCCGAGCCCGAGATGTCGCCGCCGGCGACCAGCGCGTCGTGGTCGCCCTCGATCATGTCGAGGTCCTTGAGGTTGTCCCGCTCCTCGAAGTCCTGGACGGCGTCGACGAAGTCCTCCTGGGTCAGCGCGGTCCGCTCCTCGGTCAGCGCGTCGAGCACCGCCTCGCGCAGCACCATCCGGAGGTCGCTGCCGGTCAGCCCCTCGGTCTCCTCGGCGAGCTCGTCGGGGTCGAAGTCGACGATCTCCATCGGCCGGGTGATGAGCCGGAGGATGTCCGAGCGCATCTGGCGGTCGGGCTTCGGGAAGTTGACGATCTCGTCGAAGCGCCGCCAGGCCGCGGCGTCGAGCTGGTCGGGGTGGTTGGTCGCGCCGATGAGCAGCACGTCGTCCTGGATGAGGCTGATGTTGTCGATGGACTTGAGCAGGGTGTTGACCGCGCGCTTGATGGCGGCGTGCTCGTCGCTCGCGCGGGTCTTGGCCACGAAGTCGAACTCGTCCATGAACAGGATGCACGGCGAGAGCCGCTTGGCCACCTCGAACACCTTCTCGACGTTCTTGGCGGTCTCGCCGAGGTACTGGCTGGTGATCATCGACAGCTTGACCTCCACGAACGGGAGGTCGAGATCGTAGGCCAGCGCCCGGGCGGTCGAGGTCTTCCCGGTGCCCGGCGGGCCGACGAACAGCAGCTTGCCGATCTCCCGCAGGCCGATCTCCGCGAGGTACTCGCGGTGCTCGATCGCCTTGACGATCTTGTGTATCTCGGCCTCCTGGTCCTGGGTCAGTACCAGGTCGTCGAGCGTGGTCTCGATCTCCTCGGGCGCCCGGATGTCCACGAGGTCGAGCATCTCCTCCTCCTCCTCGTCGGCGAAGTACTGGGCGAGCAGCCCGTCGATCCACGCCCGGTCGGCCTGCACCGGTCGGTTGGCGTCGCGGGCCGCCTCGTAGTCGGCGCCCTCGACCTCGTCCTCGAAGGCGTCGGCCAGCACCGGGTTGTGGAGCACCCGGTCCTCGCCGCGCTGGAGGAACCACTCCTCGGCCATGTCGGGCTGGGTGAGCTCGAGCGACCCCGAGAACTCGTCGCGGTCGGTGAACATCAGCTCGGAGATGGCGCTCCAGGGGTTCTCGACCCCGGTCGCCCGGCGCGCGTTCTCGATCGTCGGGCGGATGGGGCGCTCGATGCCCAGCGGCGAGTCGTCGCCGCCGGACCGGTCGGTCGCATCGGTCGCGCCGTCGGGCCAGAACACCTGCCGGTAGCGCGGGGGAAGGTCGTTCTCGTCAAGCGCTCGGTTGTCGTTGTAGCGGCTCGCGGTGAGCAGAAATTCGACGACGTCCAGTGCCGCGTCGCTCATTCCCGGGAGTTTTGACGCCAAAGGTGCTTAAGCGCGTCGAAGCCGCCCCGGTCCGGGCGGGAGAGCAGTCGATCACGTCGCGGTCGCGTTGCCGTCCACCGCGGTCTCGTCGACGTAGATGACCGTGCTGCTGATGACGCAGCCGCTGTCGTGGAGGTACCGCTGGACCTCGTAGCGGTGGTAGCCCGACATGTACTGGTCGATGTCGGCGGCGCTGTCGTACTCCTTCGCGCAGGAGTCGGCGTCGCCGAGCGCGATGACGACCGGGGGCTTGTCGCCCTCGAGCAGTGAGGCCCGCTTCACGCTGTCGGTCTCGGCGCCGTACAGCTCCATGTACCACGCGAACGGTAGCCGGGCGAACCAGCCGTCGCCCGCCGGCGGTGCGGCGTGCGAGTCGGGGTTCGGCGCGTGGAGGTTGTCGCCGTCGAAGCCCGGGTCGTCGCCGTAGTACATCACGTCGATGCCCTCGTTCGACTGCGCGACATCCCGGATCTGGTCGAGGACGGGCTTCATCTCGCTGGAGGACTGGGCGTACTGGACCAGTTCGTTGTCCGGGCTCTGGGAGTCGAGGTACGACGTGCTGACCGCGGTGGCGCCGACCTGTCCGGCGACGAGCAGCAGGACCAGCGCGGCCGCGGTCGCCGCGACAGCGTCGCCGTCCGCCACGCTCTCGAGGCCGAGGCGGGCGATGAGCGCGAGGCCGACCGCGGCCGGGACGACCAGCGGGACGATCATGTGGATGGTCTCCCACGGGAAGGGGTTGTCCACGATGACCGGGTAGCCGAGCACGCTGGCGAAGCCCCAGTAGGCGCCGAACGACACGACGTCCCGGGGCAGGTCGTCGGCGTACCGGTCGACCACGAAGCCGATGACGGCGAGCGCGACCAGCGCGATGGCGCCCGCCCCCAGGATCACCATCAGCGGTTTGAACGCCGAGAGGTACGACCCCTCGTTGCCGGCGCCCCACTGGCCGACGAACGCGTTCCACGACCCGAAGATGGCCTCGTCGACGACGGCCGGCAGCAGCGTCGGGTTCCCGAGCGCCTCGTAGAGGCCGGGCGCGTCGGTGCCGAGCCGGTCGGGGTTGCGGGGCGCGTAGAAGAACACGAAGATGGCGAAGAACTCGAACACCGCCAGCGTGACGTGGGGCCACCAGTCGGCGAGGCCGCGGGCGGTCAGCTTGACGCGGTCCCAGACCGTCGCGAACAGGCCGCGCTCGCCCGCCCGTTCGACGAACAGCCGGTGGTCCCAGAGCAGGACGAGCGCGCCGAGCCAGCAGACCGGGTAGACCAGCGCGTTCTCCTTGGTGGTGAACGCGAGCGCGAACGACGCGACCCCGGCGTAGAGGAACGCGGGCCGCCGGTGGTCGTACGCCCGGACGAGGAAGCCGAACGCCACCAGCATGAACCCCGCCAGCAGCAGGTCGTTGCGGTAGAACCGCGAGTAGTACAGCAGGAGCGGGTTGAACGCCAGCAGCAGCGCCATCGCCACGGTCTCGGAGTCGCGCAGCCGCTGGCGGAACAGCAGCGCCGACAGCGGGAACAGCCCGCCAAGCAGCGCGACCACGAACCGCATCGTGAAGTCCGACGCGCCGAACAGGTCGAACAGGTGGCCGTTCACGATGGTCAGGAACGGGCCGTGGACGATGGGACGGTACTCGTAGGCGCCGTTCTCCATGAACCGGTAGGCCCAGTAGGCGACCCGGGCCTCGTCCTGGTGGGCGACGCGGGCGCCGAGGCTCACGAACCGGGCGAGCAGGGCGACCGCGGTGATGCCGACCACGACGAGTTGGGTCCGGGAGGCGAAGCCGGTCAGCGTCTCGCCGACGTCCGCGGTCGACCGGGAGGTCTCAGTTTTCGATGCCATGAGTGGGTTCTACGGCGTGTTTCGGAGGGGAGGGAGGGAGAGTCCGTGTGCGGGCGACGCGAGCCGAACGGGTCATTGCACAGTTATAGCTGCGGGTTCGGACAAATAGTTTCTGGACCGACGCGTCGAAGCGGGCGCTTACGTGTGGGTAGTCGAGGAATCCCCGGAATCACGAGAGTATGGACGTCAGCTGTTAACTCGGTCGCAGCGTGAGAGACGGTAGAAGACCAGACAGCTGACTACTGCCGTCACAAATGAGTTACCGCGACCGCACAGCACCGCACCGCGACCGCGGGCCTCGCACCTCCCCAGCCTCCTCGCTCGCACCGGGAGACAAACCGCGTCTCCCGAGCCCTGTCGTCCGAAAATCGAAGATTTTCGGGATCACGAAAGGCGAAGCCTTTCGAACGACTTCGCTTCACTCAGCAGGACTCCGCTCGCTTCGTCCCTCGCACGCTTGGCGCGGCACGGAGGCCGCGCCAGCACGCGCCGGGTAGAAGGTCAGATAGGGAGTCCACACGACCCGACCGCCACCCACCTCCCGCCGTCCGGAAACTCCGAGCGACGAGCCGGGAGTTCTACTGTCATTTAAGACCATAGAGAACGATTACCGGAGCATGGGAGACGACACGACACCAGTCATCGCGAAGGCCGTCCGAACGCCGCAGGGCAAGGAAGACGGCGTCTACGCCGACGTCCGGAGCGAGGACCTCTCGGTGCCGCTGATCGACACCATCCTCGAGGAGACCGGCCTCGACAGCGACCACATCGACGACCTGATGTGGGGCGTCGCCCAGCAGCGCGACGAGCAGGACAACAACGTCGCCCGGGTCATCGCGCTCCTCTCGGAGCTCGGCGAGGGCGTACCCGCCGCCTCGATCAACCGCTGGTGCGCCTCGTCGATGCAGGCGGTCATCAGCGCGAGCGACGCCGTCCGTGCCGGCCAGCGCGAGGCCATCATCGCGGGCGGCGTCGAGAACATGAGCCGCGTGCCGATGGAGGGCGGCTACGACAGCGTCCACCCGCGGCTCGCGGAGATGTACAACGTCGGCGAGCTCCAGATGGGGATGACCGCCGAGAAGGTCGCCGAGGAGTACGGCATCAGCCGCGAGCAGCAGGACGAGTACGCGCTCCGGAGCCAGCAGCGCGCGGCCGAGGCCGCCGAGTCCGGCCGGTTCGACGACGAGATCGTCCCCATCGAGACCGACGAGGGCCTGGTCGAGACCGACGAGGGCATCCGGCCCGACACCAGCCTGGAGGCGCTCTCGCAGCTCCCGACCGTCTTCAAGGGCGACGGCACGGTCACGCCGGGCAACGCCTCCCAGATCTCCGACGGCGCGGCGGCGACGCTGGTCACCAGCGAGTCGTTCGCCGAGGACCACGGCCTCGACGTCCTGGCCTACGTCGGCGACAACAACGTCGCCGGCGTCGACCCGACCGTGATGGGCATCGGCCCGGTCCCGGCGACCCGGGGCCTGCTCGAGCGCACCGGCGAGTCCATCGACGAGTTCGACCTGGTGGAGCTCAACGAGGCGTTCGCCAGCCAGACGGTGTACTCCCGCGACGAACTCGGCGTCGACCCCGAGAAGTTCAACGTCAACGGCGGCGCCATCGCGCTGGGCCACCCGCTGGGCGCCTCCGGCGCCCGGCTGCCGGTGACGCTCGTCCACGAGATGGAGAAGCGCGACGCCGAGAAGGGCCTGGCGACCCTCTGCGTCGGCTTCGGGCAGGGCGCGGCCATCACGTTCGAGCGGAAGTAGGGTCGGCGGCCGTTCTTTTCATCGGCGTTTTGCAAGCGAGGGATAGCCGACGCGAGCGACCGAGCGCCGCCTCAGCCGTCGCCCTGCATGTCCTCCAGGAGTTCGCGGAGGTCGGGTATCTCGACCGCGTCGAAGCCGAACGCCGCGCCGTCCGGCCGGGTCAGCGCGTAGTCGAACTCCTCGCCCTCGTCGATGCGGATGCCGTCCGGGTCGCCGACGATCGGATCCTCGCCGGGCTCGGTGTCTGGGTCCCGAGTCATAGCATCCAGTTGGGCGCGACGACCTTTAATCTCGGAGGCCGAGATCGCCTCGGGAGAGAATCGTCGTCCGGGGGCCGGCGGTCGGCCGGAGACCGCAGCGATAAATTCAGTCGTCGGCGCTGACCGCGCCGGAGTCGCCCGAGACGTTCGCGTCGGGCACCGTCCCGTCCTCGTTCCAGCCCCGGACCGCGTAGTACTCGTCGAGCGCCTCCTCGATGCCGGGGATGTCGTAGGGCAGGCGGTCGGCGTCCCGGGCGATTCCCCGGCGGTTGTTGAAGTGGCGTTCGAGTTCCACAATTCGGTTGCCGATTTCGAGCAGGTCCTCGAAGTCGGCGTCGAACAGCATCTCGTAGCGCTCGGGGCTCATGAAGTCCCGCGAGAACTTGCAGACGACGCCCGCGTCGTTGAGCGCCATCAGGTTCTCGCGCTCGACCAGCCGCTCTGGTTTCCCGTCGAGGCCGGTGGGCTCCATCGCCTCGTCCTTGCCGACGAGGGGGTACTCGACCGAGTAGAAGGTGGCGTACATGTGGTCGGCCCCGCGGTTGGCGACCGCGTAGCTCAGACCCTGGCCGTGGAGGATGCGGCCCTCGTGGGCGGCGAAGTCCATCCCCTTCACGGTCCAGTTCTCGACGCCCAGGTCGTCGTGGGCGCGGTCGATGCCCTCCGCGAGCAGGTCGCCGACGCCCTCTCGGTGGGCGATCTTCTCCACGAGGTCGAGGATGAGGTCCTCGTCGCCGAAGCGGTCCTCGCTGGCGAGGTACGCCGACACCGTGTTCCCGGTCGAGATGGTGTCGATGCCGTACCGGTCGCAGAGCTCGTTGGACTTCATCACGTCGACGATGTCGTCGATGCCGGCGTTCGACCCGAACGCCATCGCGGTCTCGAACTCCGGTCCCTCGGTCTCGACGCCGGCCTCCTCGTCTCTGGTCGGGAGCTTGCAGGCGAACGCGCAGGCCGAGCAGGTGCCTTTCTTGTACTTCTTCTCGGCGACCGAGTCGCCGTTGATGCCGTCGGCGCCCTCGAACGACTGCTCGGAGAAGTAGTAGGAGGGCAGGCCGTCCATCTCGTTGGCGAGGTCCATCACCGAGACGGTCCCCTGCTCCTTCATGATGTGGTCGGTCGTGGCGGCCTCGCGGTGGATGTCCATCTGGCCCGCGGGGATGTCGATGTCCGGCGGGGAGTCGCCGTCGAAGGTGACGGCCTTGACGTTCTTGGCGCCGAGCACCGCGCCGAGGCCGCCCCGGCCGAACGCGCGCTCCTCGGTCGTCATGATGGAGGCGAACCGGACGCGGTTCTCGCCCGCGGGGCCGATGCAGGCGACGTGCTCGGACTCCAGACCGTGCTCCTCGTCGAGGTACGCGCAGGTCTTGGGCACCGTCGCGCCTTCGAGGTCCGGCACCTCCTCGAACTCGATTCCCTCGTCGGTGACGTGAACGACGACCAGGTCGTCGCTCTCGCCGGCGATCTCGACCGCGCTGTAGCCGGTGTCGGCGAAGTGCCGGGACATGAAGCCGCCCGCGTTCGACGAGAGCAGGCCGCCGGTCAGCGGCGAGACGCCCGTGACGTTCATCCGACCGGTGAAGCTCATCTGGGACATCTGCATCGGGCCGGTCGTGAAGAACAGGCTGTTGTCGGGGCCGAACGGGTCGGCGTCGAACGGGACGCGGTCGTGGGCCAGTTTCGTGCCGACGCCGCGGCCGCCGATGAACGATGCCAGCACGTCGTCGACGTCCTCGGTGCGGGTCTCGCGCTCGCCGACGTCGACGGTCAGGAGCGGACCTTTCGCGTGGTTCATGGTCACAGGTTTCGATTTCTGAGTAATAAAGATGTGTCACCCGACTGCTCGGGGTGTCGTCGCCGTCGCCCGACTCACTCCTCGGGCCAGCGCTCGATGTACACCGTCTCGTCGGTGTAGAACCGGATCATGTCGTCGCCCTGGGCGTGGAGGTCCCCGAAGAACGACGCCTTGCGCCCGCCGAAGTGGAAGAACGCCATCGGCGCGGCCGTCCCGATGTTCACGCCGAGGTTGCCCGCCTCGGCCTCGTGGCGGAACCGCTTGGCCTCGGCGCCGCGCTCGGTGAACAGGCTGGCGGCGTTGCCGTACTCGCTCCGGTTGAGCGTCGCGAGCGCGTCGTCGAAGTCGTCGGTCCGAATCAGCGAGAGCACCGGGCCGAAGATCTCGTCGCGCGCGACGGTCATCTCGGGGTCGACGTCGCCGAACACGGTCGGCGCGAGGTAGAACCCCTCGTCGGAGAGGTCGGCGTCGCGCTCCCGGCCGTCGAGCAGGAGCGTCGCGCCCTCCTCGACGCCGGTCTCGACGTACTCCCGGACGGTCGCCTCGTGGTCGTCCGTAATCAGTGGCCCCATCTCCGTGTCCTCATCGAGGCCCGCACCCACAGTCAGGCTCGCGGCCTCGTCGACCACGCGGTCGGCGAACTCGTCGTAGACGTCGTCGTGGACGACCGCGACCGGGTTGGCGAGGCAGCGCTGGCCGGAGTTGGCGAACGCCGAGGAGACCGTCTGCTCGGCCGCGAAGTCGAGGTCCGCCGAGTCCGAGACCAGGATGTGGTTCTTCGCGCCGCCCTGGGCCTGGACGCGCTTGCCGTGCTTCGCCGCGGTCTCGTAGACGTGCTCGGCGACCGGCGTCGAGCCGACGAACGACGCGCCGACCACGTCGTCGTGGGCCAGCAGCGCGTTCACGGTGTCGGGCCCGCCGTGGACCAGGTTGACCACGCCGTCCGGGAAGCCCGCCTCGTCGATGAGTTCGAACAGCTTCCGGGCCGTGAACGGCGTGCGCTCGCTCGGCTTGAGGACGAAGGCGTTGCCCGACGCCACCGCGTAGGGCAGGAACCACAGCGGGATCATGCCGGGGAAGTTGAACGGCGTGACGGCGGTGAACACGCCGAGGGGCTGGCGGACCGCGGTCTCGTCGATGTCCGGCGCGGCGTTCGGGAGGTGGCCGGCCTGGAGCATCGACGGCATCCCGCAGGCGACCTCGACGTTCTCGATGCCGCGGCGGAGCTCGCCCTTCGCCTCCCCGAACGTCTTGCCGTGCTCCTCCACGAGCACTTCGGCGAGCTCGTCCTGCTGGTCTTCGAGGAGCTGCTTGAGCTCGAACAGCGGCTGGATGCGCTCCTCGACCGGGCGGGCCGACCAGTCCTCGAACGCCTCGTTCGCTTCGGCGACCGCCTCGTCCACGTCGCCCTCGTCGCTGAACGGCGTGACGCCGACCCGCTCGCCGGTCGCGGAGTTCACCACGGCCTGCTCGCCGTCGCCGGCGGGGTCGCGCCACTCGCCCGCGACGTAGTTCCGGGCCCGCTCTACCTCGGTCGCCTCACCGGTCGACAGCGGCGTCTCGCTCATCTCACGCCACCCTCGTCTCGGTGAGTTCGATGCCGCGGTCGGCGAGCTCGGCCGCGAACTGCTCGGGGTCGAGCAGTTGCTCGGGCGGCTTGGCGCCGGTGTCGAGGGCCTCGCCCGCGCCGACGACCTGGGCCGCGACGCCCATCGGGACGCCGGTCCAGACCGCGGTGGCCTTCAGCCCCCAGTCGTCGAGCCGCGACTCGACGACCACGCTCGACCGATAGTGAGCCGGTTCGCCGTCCTCCTCGCCGGTCACGTCGACCTTGAACGACTTCCATTCCTCGACCGCGCCGGGCTTGGGCTGGCGGTCGAGGTGCCAGTCGAGGAACTCCCGGGGGCTGAACTCCGCACCCTTGAACTCGACCCCCTCCTCGCTGGTGAGGTTCAGGCCGATGAGCACGTCGCAGATGTTCACGAGGTCCGGCGAGAACGCGACGCGGAAGTCGACCGTCTCGACGCCCTCGAAGGTGTAGGGCATCGTCGCGAGCTCGGAGTGGATGCTGTGGAACCCCTCGACCTCGCCCACGGGGTCGGGCATCGTGTACGTCTCGCGGCCCGAGAGCGGGTCGAGTTCGCGGTACTCGCCGTCCTCCCAGACGATGGGGTTCATCGTGAGCTCGTCGAGGATGGTCTTCGCCGAGTAGGCGAACCCCTCGCCGCCGCCCTTCGCGCCGGTCCGGATGTGGATCTCGTCGACCCGGTCGAGGTGGGCCGCGCTCCGGGCGGTCGCGACGTTCGTGAGGCCCGGGCTCGCGCCGATTCCCAGGACGGCGGTCAGCCCCGCCTCGTCGAACCGCTCGTCGAGCTCGAGCTGGTCCTGGGTCGTGTGGTAGAGCCCGCCCAGGTCGAGGTAGTGGGCGTCGGCCTCGAGGCAGGCCTCCATCACGTCGACGTTGAACGCGTAGGGGAGCGCGTTCGCCACCACGTCCGCGTCCGAGAGGAGGTCGACGAGCGCCTCGTCGTCGGTGACGTCCACGTCGGCGACCTCGACGTCGCCGGGGAGGTCGGCCGCGAGTTCCTCGGCCGACTCGACGTCGGCGTCGGCGATGGTCAGGTCGGCGTCGCTGTTCTCCGCGAGTTCGTGGGACGTGGCGCGACCCATCGCGCCGCATCCGCCGAGTGCGATTACGTGCATCAGTAGTCCTTGTAGTTCATCATGACCGCCTTCGTCTGGGTCATCGCTTCGAGGTGCCACTTGCTGCCGTACCGGCCGCCCGAGCCGCTCTCGCCGTAGCCGCCGAACGGGAGCAGTCGCTCCCAGTAGTTGTTGGTCTCGTTGACGAACACGCCGCCGGCCTTGAGCCGGTCGGCCGCGTCGTGGGCGCGTTCGAGCGAGTCGGTGAAGATGGCCGCCTGGAGGCCGTACTGCGACCGGTTCGCGATGTCGATGGCCTCGTCGTAGTCTCGCGCGGTGATGACCGGCGTCACCGGTCCGAACGTCTCCTCGCGGGCGACGTCCATCTCCTCGGTCACGCCGTCGAGCACCGCGGGGTCGTAGAACAGGCCGTCGGTGTCACCGCCGGTCAACAGCTCCGCGCCCCGCTCGACCGCGCCGTCGACGTGGTCGACGACCTTCCGCTGGATGCGCTCGCTCACCATCGGCCCGACGTCGGTCCCCTCCTCGAAGGGGTCGCCGAGTTCGAGGCCCTCGGTCTTCTCGACCACCGCGTCGACCAGGTCGTCGTGGACCCCCTCGGTCGCGATGACCCGCTCGGTGCCGCAGCAGACCTGGCCGGCGTTCCAGTTGCTGCCCGTCACGATGCTCTCGGCGGCGTGGTCGACGTCGGCGTCGTCGAGCACGAGGATGGGGTCCTTCCCGCCCATCTCCAGCAGGCACTGGGCGTTGCGCTCGGCCGCGGTCTTCGCGATCTGCTGGCCGACCTCGGTGCTACCGGTGAACGCGATGAGCCGGACGTCCCGGTGTTCGACCAGCGCCTGCCCGGTCTCGCCCGCGCCCGTGACGAGGTTGAACGCGCCGTCCGGGAGGCTCGACTGGTCGAACGCCTCCGCGATGTGGTAGGCGGTCAGCGGCGTCTCCTCGGCGGGCTTGAACACCACGGGGTTCGCGGTGGCGATGGCCGAGTAGATGGAGCCGCCCGGCACCTCCAGCGGGAAGTTCCACGGGCTGATGACCGCACAGGGGCCGTAGGGCTCGCGCTGGGTGTAGGCGAACCGGCCGCGGAACTCCGAGGGCACCACGTCGCCGAACAGCCGGATGGCGTCGTGGGCGTAGTCGTCGCTGGACTCGATGACGTACTCGGTCTCGTCGTAGGACTCGTGGAGCGGCTTGCCCTCCTCGCGGGTGATGCCCTCCGCGATCTCGTCCTCGTTGGCCTCGAAGTAGTCGGTCACCTCGTCGAGCACCGCCGCCCGCTCGAAGGCGGTCATCGCCTCGAGATCGCGTTGGGCGCGGCGGGCCGCCTCGACCGCCTTCCGGACGTCCTGTCCGGAGCCGGCCGGGACGGTGTCGATGACCTCCCCGTCGACGGGCGAGTCGACCTCGATGCCCTCGCTGGCCTCGGCGTCGACCCACTCGCCGTCTATGTAGAGCTGTCTCATGCGTGAGTCACTCTATCGAATGGCGACGCGGGCCAAAAATCTTTCTGAAAAACCGGGTGTTATCCGCAAAGATTTCGGCGGCGGTCGCGTCGGCTCGGTTTCAGCAGCGTCGAGGTGACGGTGCACCGCGTCGGGGACTCGCCGCGCTCGGCCGATCGCGTCGGACGCTGCGGTGGCCGTGTGCCGAGGCCGGCGTTCGATAAAACCACTGCGGAGCGAGAAGCGAGTGGAAGAACCTTCGGCGCCCGTCAGAGCGACGGGTCGTCGAGCGCCAGGTTGACCGACTTGCTCTGCGTGTACTCCGAGAGCGCCTCCTTCCCGCACTCCCGGCCGATGCCCGACTGCTTGAACCCGCCGAACGGGGTGCCGGGGACGGTGCCGAAGTACTGGTTCACCCAGATGCTCCCGGCCTCGACGTCGGCGGCGGCCCGGTGGGCCCGGGAGGCGTCGCTCGTGAAGACGCCGGCGGTCAGCCCGTAGGTCACGTCGTTGGCGATCTCGATGGCCTCCTCGTACGTCGAGTAGGTCGTGACGAACTGGACCGGCCCGAACACCTCCTCCCGGGCGATGCGCATCTCGGGGTCGACGTCGCCGAAGACAGTGGGTTCGACGTAGTAGCCGTCGGCGAGTTCGTCGTCGTCCGGTCGGCCGCCGCCGGTCAGGACCGTCGCGCCCTCCTCCCTGCCGAGGTCGAGGTACTCCTCGACCTTCTCGCGGTGGGCCGCGTAGCAGAGCGGCCCCTGGTTGGCGTCCTGCAGCGGGTCGCCCACCGACCGGGACTCGACCGCGTCGAGGTAGCGGTCGAGGAACTCGTCCTCGATGTCCTCGTGGACGAGGATACGGGTCCCAGAGTCGCACGACTGGCCGTTGTTGTAGAGGCCCGCGACCGCCGCGGTCTCGGCCGCCGACTCGAGGTCGGCGTCCGGGAACACCACGAACGGGTTCTTCCCGCCGAGTTCGAGCGTGACCGGCGTCACGTCGGCCGCGGCCGCCCGCATGACCTCCCGGCCGACCGGGACCGACCCCGTGAACGACACCTTGCGGATGCGGTCGTGGCCCGCGACGGCCGCACCGGCCTCGTCGCCGAAGCCGGGAACGACGTTCAGCACGCCGTCGGGCAGGATGCCCTCGGCCAGCTGGGCCGCCCGGACCACCGCGAGCGGGGCCTGCTCGGCGGGCTTGGTGACGGAGGTGTTGCCGGTCGCGAGCGCCGCGCCGACCTTCCACCCCATCAGGAGGACGGGGTAGTTCCACGGGAGGATCTGGCCGGTCGCGCCGTACGGTTCGCGCCGGACGTACGCGAACGAGTCGTCGCCGACGTCGGGCACCGACCCCTCCTCGCCGACCGCCGCCGCGGCGTAGTACTCGAAGAAGTCGATGCCGGTCTCCGCGTCGGCCTTCGCGGCGTAGAGGGGCTTGCCGACCTCCAGCGTCTCGAGGAGCGCGAGCTCGTCGAGGTGGTCCCGGAGGACGCTCGCCCACTCCCGGATGCGGTCGCCCCGCTCCGTCGCGGTCAACTCGGCCCACTCGCCGTCGGCGGCGGCCTCGGCTGCCGCCACCGCGGCGTCGACGTCGGCCCCGCGCCCGCGGGCCACCTCGGCGATGGGGGCGCCGACCGCCGGGTCCTCGGGCGCGAACGTCTCGCCGCCGGCCGCCGCGGCGGTCTCGCCGTCGACGACGAGGCCGAACTCGACGCCGTCGGTCGCTGCTTCGATTGCCGATTCGTGATTCGCCTGGAGTGAGTCGTCGTACGCTGTCATGGGAATGCTGTCGTCGGGAAAAGTTTCGTGCGGTCGGGGTGCTTCGAGTGCTGTGCGGTTGGTTGGGGGTGCTTCGATCGGTGTGCGGTCGGGGTGGTTCGAGCGCTGCGCGTCGGTCTCACTTCGTCAGCACGACCACGTTGTCGGTCGTCCAGCCGACCGTCACGGTCCGGCCGGTCGAGAGGTAGTCGCCGCGGTCGGTTATCTGCATGTCGACTGTGAGCATCTGGCCGTTGTCGAGCCGCACCTCGAACTTCCCGAAGTTGCCCTTGTAGATCTCGTCGACGACCTCGGCCTCGAACTCGTTGGCCAGGCCGCCGGCCTCGGGGCCGAGCCGGATCTTCTCGGGTCTGACCGCGAACGAGACCTCGCCCGACGCCTCGGGCTCGGACGGGACCCGGAACTCGAGGCCGTCGCGCTCGACGACCGCCCCGTCGTTCGTCTCGGCGTAGTCGCCCCGGACCAGGTTGGTCTCGCCGATGAAGTCGGCGACGAACTCGGTCTCGGGCTCCTCGTAGATCTCGGTCGCCGACCCGAGCTGTTCGAGCTGGCCGTCGTTCATCACGGCGATCTCGTCGCTCATCGTCAGCGCCTCCTCCTGGTCGTGGGTGACGTAGACGAAGGTCGTCCCCAGCTCCTCCTGGAGGTTCTTCAGCTCGACCTGCATGTTCTTCCGGAGCTTGAGGTCGAGCGCACCGAGCGGCTCGTCGAGCAGCAGTACGGTCGGTTCGGTGACCAGCGCCCGCGCGAGCGCGACCCGCTGCTGCTGGCCGCCCGACAGCTCCGAGATGTCCCGGTCCTGGAAGCCGGGGAGCTCGACGAGTTCGAGCACCTCGGCCACCCGGGCCTCGATCTCCTCGCCGCCGGTCCGGCTGACCAGCCGGCCGAGCGCGCCGCGCACGCCGCTCCGGCTCGCGGTCGCGGTCCCGCCGTCGGGCGCCGTCGCCCGGGCGTCGCCGTCCGCGTCCGCGCCGGCCCGCGTCGCGTTGCGCTCCTCGGGGAGCCCCTGCATCTGGAGGCCGAACGCGACGTTCTCGCCCACGGTCATGTGGGGGAACAGCGCGTACGACTGGAACACCATGCTGGTGTCGCGCTCGAACGGCGGGACGTCGTTGACCCGCTCGCCGCGGATGGACACCTCGCCCTCGGTGGGGGTCTCGAACCCGTCGATGCACCGGAGCAGCGTCGTCTTGCCGCAGCCCGAGGGGCCGAGCAGGGTGAGGAACTTCCCCTCCTCGATGTCGATGCTCACGTCGTCCACGGCGACCACGTCGCCGAACCGCTTGGTGACGCCGTCGAGCCGAACGTCGTAGTCAGTCATCGGTCAGGCGTTCTGGATCTCGGTCCACGCCCGACTGTATATCTGGGTGGCCTGTCCGATGTTCTGGATGTACTCGAGCTGGTCCATCGTCTGGTCGTCGGGGTAGATGCTCTCGTTGTCGAGGATGTCCCCGCTGATGTGCTGCTCGGCCGCCTGGTTGGGGCTGCCGTAGTACGTCCAGTTGGTGATGGCCGCGCCGACCTGGGCGTTGAGGTAGTAGTTCATGAACGCGTGGGCCGCGTTCGGGTTCTTCGCCTGCTTGGTGAGCGCCCCGTTGTCCACCCAGATGACGCCGCCCTCGTCGGGGACGACGTAGTTGATGGGCGAGGAGCCGTCGCTGTACGTCTCCCAGTACGCCTGGAACGCGGCGCCGGACCAGGCGTGGACCGGGCTGGCCTGCTCGTTGATGAGGTTGACGGTGGTGTTCGAGGAGTCGTAGGTCTTCAGCAGGTCCTTCTGCTCGATGAGCAGCTCCTTGGCCTCCTCGATCTTGGCCTCGTCTTTGGTGTTGAGCGAGTAGCCGAGCCGCTTGAGGGTCGCGCCGATGGTCTCGCGCATGTCGTTGAGCATCGTCATCTGGCCCTTCCACTCGCTGTTCCACATCGCCTCCCACGAGTTGATGGAGACGTCCCCGCCCAGCATGTTGGCGTTGTACGCGATGCCGCTGGTCCCCCACTGGTAGGGGACCGAGTACAGGCCGGGGTCCGGGTCGTACGGCGTCCCCGTAAACTGGTCCGAGAGGTTGCCGAGGTTCGGAATCTTCGCCTCGTCGATCTGCTGGACCATATCCTGGCTCACCAGGACGTTTATCATGTAGTCGCTCGGGAAGATCAGGTCGTACTGGCTCGTCCCGCCCGCCTTCAGCTTGTTGAACATCTCCTCGTTGGAGGCGTAGTTCGAGACGTTGACCTTCACGCCGTAGGCCTGCTCGAAGTCCTGGACCGTGCCGTCGGGCCAGTAGTCGCCCCACTGGAAGATGTTGAGCTGGTTCTCGAGCTCGTAGTCGAGCTCCTGCAGGCCGTACTTCTCGCGCGGGTTCGACGACCCCGCCGTCGTGGTGTCCGACCCGGCAGTCGTGGTGTCGGCCTCGGTCGTGGTCGTCGACTGCCCCTCGCCGTCGCCGCCCGTGCAGCCCGCGAGCCCGGTCAGTCCGACCGCGGCCAGCGAGCCGGTCGTCTTGAGGAACCGCCGTCTGTCGCCTTGGTTGGAATTTTGCTTGCCCATCTGTATCACACCATCTCTTTCGGTCAAAGGCGGGTCTTTGACATAAAGATTGTGGAGAAATACGACCGAATCCGAAATTTTTCTACCAGATGGGGCCCTCGAACCATTGGGCGACCGCCACGATACCCATTGTGACCACGATGATGAGCGCGGCGACGACGTTCACGCCGGGCGTGATGCCCTGCCGGACCATCGAGAAGAAGAAGATCGGCAGGGTGTTCTGGTTGCCGATGATGAAGAACGTCACCACGAAGTCGTCGAAGCTCATCGCGAACGCCAGCAGCGCGCCGGCCATGATGCCGGGCTTGAGCAGCGGAAGGGTGACGTACCGGAACGTCTCGAGCTCGTTCGCCCCGAGGTCCTTGGCGGCCTCCTCGAGGGTCTCGTCGAAGCTCTGGAGCCGCGCGAGCACCACGATGGTCACGAAGCTGATGTCGAACGCGATGTGACCGATGGCCGCGGTGTGGAGCCCGAGCGACATCCCGACGATGTTGAAGAACAGCAGCAGCGAGATGCCCATCACGATGCTGGGGATGATGATGGGCATGTAGACGACGCCCGTGAACAGCCCCTTGCCCGGGAACTCGTAGCGGTTCAGCGCGAACGCCAGCATCGTCCCGAAGACGACGCTCACGACGACGGTGACCACCGCGATCTCGACCGAGTGGACAAGCGCCGAGAACGCGGCGTCGGGGTTGACCCGCGCGACCGTGTTGCCGGCGAGCAGGTCGGCGTACCACTCGGTCGTGAACCCCTGCCAGACCAGCGCGTACCGCGAGTCGTTGAACGACAGCGCGATGAGGACCGCGATGGGGACGTAGAGGAACAGGTAGACCAGCGCCGCCTCCAGCGCGAGCAGCGGTCCGCTCCAGTCGAACACCCGCGACCGGAGCCGGGCGAGCAGGCCCCGGTTGTCGGTTCCGACGCTCACGCGATATCAGCGCTCCCGTAGCGCTGGTAGACCGCGATGGCCAGCAGCATGATGCCCATCAGCGTGAACGACCCGGCCGCGCCCAGCGGCCAGTTGCCCGCGGCGCCGAACTGGTTGGCGATGAAGTTGCCGATCATCTGGCTGTTCGGTCCGCCGAGCAGGCCCGGGATGACGTAGGCGCCCGTGCTGGGGATGAACACCAGCAGGCTCCCGGCGATCACGCCGGGCATCGACAGCGGGAACACCACCCGCCGGAACGCCTGGAACTGGGTCGCGCCGAGGTCCATCGCGGCCTCCCGGAGCGTGAAGTCGATCTCCTCGATGCTCGCGTACACGGGCAGTATCATGAACGGGATCCAGATGTACACCAGCCCGACCATCACCGCGAACCGGGAGTTCATCAGCGAGTCGCCCGCCGCGAACCACGGCAGGAATCCGAGCATGTTGGTGAGGATGCTGTTGCCCGACAGCAGGATCTGGATGGCGTAGATGCGCACAAGGAAGGAGGCCCAGAACGGAAGGATGATGAGCACCAGCAGCAGGTCCTGGTACTCGTCGGGCGCGACCCGGCCCACGAAGTACGCGACCGGGTAGCCGACGACGAACGAGATCACGGTCGCCAGCGCCCCGAAGCCGATGCTCTTTATGGTGAGCTGGACGTACGGCGTCGGCTCGCCCGCGGCCAGCTGGAACGACCCGGGGACGAAGGCTTCGATCGCCCACGCGACCGTCCACCAGGCCGCCTGGAGCACCGAGGCGTCGTCCGGGACGAAGAAGAGCCGGTACTGTTGGAGCCCGAGGTACTCGGGCGCGATGAGGACTTCTCCGAACGCGCCGCGCTGGCCGAAGCTGTAGTAGAACATCACGGCCAGGGGCACGAGGAAGAAGACGAGCAGCCAGAGCGCGCTCGGACCGGCGTTCAGGACCAGTCCGGTCCAGCGATTCCGTCGTAACCGCCGGAGGAGCGACGACCCGGACTCTCCCTCCCGCTCGCGGGTAGTGTGTTCGCTTGCCATGCGTTCCTGTCACGCATCGTCGGCGCGTCCCGAAATAAGTTTTGCCCTATTCGGAGATTGTCCGATGATCTTACCCTCGATAGCCGGAATCCAGACAAAGTTTTTGTTGCCGAGGCCAGTAGGTCCAGCAGGATGAGCGCGGACCCCGGGACGTTCGAGGTGGCACTGTGCCAGTACGAGTTCGCCGACGTCGAGTCGGTCGACGCCCTCCGTCGGCGCGTCGAGCGGCTGTTCGACCGGGCGGGCGCGGCCGACTGCTACGTCCTGCCGGAGCTGTTCGCCAGCGACTGTCTCCCCGCCGGCGGCGAACTCGCGACCCTCGACTCGGCCCGGCGGGCCGCGCTCCACGACGCGCTCGCCGACGCGGCCGCCGACCGAGAGGCCGTCGTCGTCGGCGGGTCGTACAACGTCGCCGAGGACGGGGCGGTGTACAATCGGTGTCCCGTCGCGACGCCGGACGGGGGCGTCGAGACCTACGACAAGCGCCACCTCATCCCCGAGGAGCGAGCGGCGGGCAAGCGCGCGGGCGAGACCGACCCGCCGGTGATCGAGCATCGCGGGGTCGGCGTGGGCGTCGCGGTCTGCTACGACGTGGAGTTTCCCGAACTGGTCCGGGGGCTCGCCGACCGCGGCGCCGAGGTCGTCGCGGTCCCGTCGTGGACGGGCGAGGAGGCCGGATTCCAACGGGTCCGGCGGTGCGCGGCCGCCAGAGCGGTCGAGAACCAGTGCTACGTCGCGCAGGTCAGCGTCGTCGGCGAGCGGTCGGCGGACCTGCGCGGCACTGGCCGGTCGGCGGTGTTCGCACCGTGCGACGACGTCGTCGGCCCGCGGGGCACCCGGCTCTCGCTGCCGCGCGACGAGGCGGCGGCCGGAACGTGCTCGGTGGACGTGCGTGCACTTCGACGATCGCGGTCGGACGCGTCGGTGCGACCCTACACCGACGCCGCGGGACGCGAGGAGTGAAATATGGACAGAAGCAGAACGAATACGGGAACGCGGAGAGAACCCACGGATATGAGCATCGACGAGATTGACGCGAAGATACTGAAAATTTTACAGGCGGACGGCCGGACCGCCCTGTCGGAGATCGCCCGGCGGCTCGACATGGGGAGCGCCACGATCCACGAGCGGGTCAACACCCTGGAGGAGGAGGGGTACATCCAGGACTACCGGGCGGTGCTCGACGCCGAACTGCTCGGCCTCGACAAGGTGGCGTTCATCCGGGTCGAGACCCGGGCCGGGCGGTTCTCGGAGGTGGCCGAGCGGCTCGCCGAGGAGGGCGCCATCCAGGAGATCCACGAGCTCACCGGCGAGGCCGACCTGCTGTTGAAGGTCCGGGTCGGCGACCGGGAGGACCTGACCGACTTCCTGAGCCGCATCGGCAAGTACGAGGGCGTCGTCTCGACCACGACCGACGTGGCCCTCCGGAGCGTCAAGGAAGAGAACCGGCTGAACATCCCCGACTGATGACCGGATGGGACCTCTCGCCGTCGGTCCGGAGCGAGGTCGGCCGGCTTGAGCGCGCGCTGGTCCACGAGCCCGGCCCGGAGTTCTCGACCGTGGTCGACCCGGACGCGTGGAGCTGGGACGGGCTCCCCCGCCAGGAGACCGCGGCCGAGGAACACCGGGCGCTGGTCGAGCAACTGGAGGACAGCGGCGTGACGGTCCACCGCCTCGACGGCGCGCGCGAGGGGCTGGCCGAGTCGCTGTTCGTCCGGGACGTGGGCCTCGCGGTCGAGGGCGGCCTCGTCGTCGGGAAGATGGTCGAGGAGACGCGCCACGGCGAGGAGCGCCGGGTCGCCGAGCGGGCGCTCGACCTGGGAATTCCGATCTACCACACGGTCCACGGCCCCGGCGGGTTCGAGGCCGGCAACGTGGTGTGGATCGACGAGGAGACCGTCGCCGTCGGCCGGTCCCAGACCACCAACGCCGAGGGCATCCGGCAGGTCCGGACCGTGCTCGAGACCTACGACATCGACGTCGTGGAGGTACCCATCTTCGGGAGCACCGAGAGCACCGGCCAGACCCACCTCGCGCTGGTGTTCGGGATGGTGGCCGAGGACCTCGCACTGGTCTACCCCCAGGCGGTCCCCCCGGAGTTCCTCGAACTCCTGCACGACCGCGGGATCGAGACGGTGAAGGTCCCGATGCGCGAGCAGCGGAACCGCGCGACCAGCACGGTCGTCGTCGAACCCGGTCGGGTGCTGCTCCCCTCCGGCAACCCCCGCGTGCGGGAGTCGCTCGCCGAGCGGGGCATCGACGTGGTCGAACTCGACCTCAGAGAGATCCGGAAGACGGGCGGCGGGCTGAAAGGGCTGGTCCTCCCCCTGGAGCGGAGCTGACCGGGCGCTTTTCCCCGCATCCGGATAGAAGCCGTATCATTTTCGTGTTTTTCACGTTTTTGCCAAAGATTTATTGAGAGCGGTTCCGTCGTGTGTGACGATGAGTCTCGGTGACAAAGAGCAAGAGCGGGACCACGCAGAGCGACTCCGCGAGCGGACGGGCAAGAGCGAGCAGTTCTTCGAGCGGGCCAAGCGGACCACGCCCCTCGGCGTCGAGTCGAACGTCCGCGCGTTCGACCCCTACCCCTTCTACGTGGAAGAGGCGGACGGCTCGTACCTGTACGACGTGGACGGCAACGAGTACCTGGACTTCCTGCTGGCACTCGGCCCGATCATCCTCGGGCACGGCCACCCGGAGGTCCGGGAGGCGGTAAAGGCGCAGGTCGACAAGTGCGACCTGACAGCCACGCCACAGCCGATCGCGATCGAGTTCATGGAGAAGGTCGCGGAGATGACCCCCAGCATCGAGAAGGTCCGACTGGCCAACTCCGGGAGCGAGGCGACCATGCACGCGATGCGGGTCGCCCGGTCGTACACCGGCCGGGACAAGATCGCCAAGCCCGAGGGCGGCTACGCCGGCGCGCACGACTACGCCCTCCAGAGCGTCTACGCCAGCGAGGACGCCCTGGGACCGGCCGACGCGCCCAACACGGTCTCGTACGGGACGGGCATCCCCGAGGCGGTCTCGGACACCGTGGTTCCGTTCCCGTACAACGACAAGGAAGCGACCGAGGAGATCCTCCGCGAGCAGGCCGACGACGTCGCGGCGGTCATCATCGAGCCGGTGATGTTCTCCTGCGGCTGTCTCAAGCCCCGGGACGGCTACCACGAGTTCCTCCGTGACCTGACGGAGGAACTGGGCATCGTCCTCATCTGGGACGAGGTGATGACGGGGTTCCGGCTCGGCCCGCAGAGCGCGCAGGGCCGGTTCGGCGTCACGCCCGACATGACCACCTTCGCGAAGGCCGCGGGCGGCGGCTACCAGATGGCCGGCTTCGGCGGGAAGGCCGAGATCATGGACGAGATCGCGCCGCCCGAGAAGAAGGAAGACGAGAAGTGGCACGCCTCGGCCTTCCACGGCGGTACTTACAACGGCCACCCGGTCTCGGCCGCCGCGGGCCTCAAGACCCTGGAGATCCTCGACGAGCGCGACGTGTACGAGCACATCGAGGAGATGGGCGACCGGCTGTTCACGGGCCTCCAGGAGGTCGCCGACGACGTGGGCATCGCCGCGAACGTCCAGCACATCGGGTCGATGGGCCAGGTGTACATGACCGACCACGACATCCACAGCTACCGGGACACCTGGCACGCCAACGAGGAGCAGTTCGCCGACTGGTGGCTCGAGGCCGCCGGCGACGGCGTGCTGTTCGGCAACCCGATGCAGGGCGAGCGGTTCTTCACCACCTACACCCACACCGACGAGGAGATAGACCGGGCGCTGGAGACCGCCGAGGACGCCTTCCGCGCGGTCGACCACGAGTACGAGTGAGCTCGACCGAGAGATGATGAACGAACAGGAATCGCGTTCCGGAGAGAGTTCGACCGAGGGCCGACGCGGGGCGAAGGACCGCCCTCGCGGGAGCTACGACGTCATCGTCGTCGGCGGCGGGGTCGTCGGCTGCGCCGTCGCCCGCGAACTCGCGGCCGACCGCGAGGTGCTGGTCGTCGAGCGCGGCCAGATCGCCGGCGAAGCCACCGCGCTCGCGGCCGGCGAGATCACCATGTCGCCGTCGTACACCGACGAGCCCGGCATCGCCGACCACGCCAACGAGTTCTTCCGGGCCTACGACGGCACCGGCGAGTTCTCGTTCGCCGAGCGACACAGCGTCGAACTCGTCCCGCCCGACCGGGAGGGCGAGGCCCGCAGGCGCGTCGAGCGGCTCGCCGACCGGGGCGTCGCCGTCGAGTTCCTCGAACCCGGGGCGGTCGAGCGCCGGCACTCGCGGTTCGACCTGTCGAGGTTCGCCGGGGCGGTCCGCCACGAGGACACCGGGTTCGTCGACCCCTACACCTTCGCGGTCACGCTCAAGGAGGACGCCGAGGCCCGCGGCGCGACGATTCTGACCGACACCGAGGTCGCGGGACTGGTGACCGATGGAACCGGTATCGCGGGCGTCGAGACCGACGCCGGCGCGTTCGAGGCGCCACAAGTGGTCGTCGCCGCGGGGTGGCGGACCGAGCCGTTCCTCCGCGACCGGCTCGAGCTCCCGGTCCGGCCGTACCGGACCCAGTGCGTGGTGCTGGACCCCGACGAGGCGCTCGACGAGGACTTCCCGATGGGCTGGGTGCCCGGCGAGCACGTCTACTTCCGGCCCGAGCGCAACGGCGACCTGCTGGTCGGGGGCTGGTCGTTCGCCGAGGACGACCCCGAGGGCGCGAGCGACCGGGAGGACGAGGCGTTCCGCGACCACGTCGCCGACCTGGTCCCGGGCTTCCTCCGGGCGTTCGACCGCGCCCGGTTCGTCAACGGCTGGGCCGGCGTGGACGGCGCGACCCCGGACACCCGCCCCGTCGTCGACGCGCCCGCCGAGGCCCCCGACGGACTGGTCGTCGCCACGGGGTTCCACGGCCGCGGGGTGATGACCGCGCCCGTCGCGGCGACCGCGGTGCGCGAGCTGGT